>JBEHXV010000015.1:0-126133 GCA_048498515.1 Bacteroidota bacterium
CCAGAAGAAAAGTGCGTCTCACCAGGGGCAACTGGAGTTGATCCGATCCCCCGGACAACTTGCTAAGGACTATGCGCTCTCCGATTTATTATCAACCAGAGTGGTTATTATGATTTTGTAGTCACAAACAGTTATAACTGTAAAGACACAAATACCATCCTGGTCCAGATTGACGCATACATTCCTCCGTTTGTACCGAAACAAAAAAACGACAGCATTAAAATATGCAAAGACGAATACAAAACACATATTATTTGCGATTCACTAACCAATCCTCTTTTAAACTATCCTTACAGTTGCCTTAGTTATCAATCACAATATATCGTATCACAAAGTCCCGGTTTATTTATTAACCCGGTAAATACCACCTGCGACCTGAGTTACCATGTGAGTGCCAATGTCACCGGCAATTACACCTACACGACAGCGTATGTGATTAATAACCTTTGTGTTCAGGACACCATTTATTATACAGGACATATTTTCATATACGTAAAATCAAAACCCGATGCTACGGTTACCTTGACGGGCAATACTTCTGTATGTCCCGGCGACTCTTCTTTACTGGTAGCAACCATTAGCGGTTTCAGTTCCCCCTCCATTACCTATACCTGGTCGCCTAACGATTCAATCACAGCGTTTACTACAGGCTACTATTACATTTATGCATCCCTCAAGGATACTGTATTGGGCTGCACAAGCATTGTGAATGATGGCTTGTATGTTCAGGTTAAACCTAATCCGTTTATTATTTTAAATCCGTACAATTCTGTTATCTGTCCTAACGACTCCGTGAAGATGACTATCAATTTAGCAGGAGCCAGCAATTATGAGTGGCATGGCCCTATGGGGTTGATACCAGGCAATAACCAAAGCATTTACATGCACACATCGGGTTTTTACCATTGCATTGTGACTGATAATACGGGTTGTGTTTTTACAACCAATACGGTCGAATTAAAACAATATGCGACTCCTTATCTCATCAGCACACCAACAAACATTATTTGTAACAATCAACCCGTTACGTTGAATGTAGTGACACTCGATGCCACGCAGATTGTGTGGAACGCGCCTTTATCAGGAAGTGGTGCTGTAAAAACCATTACCAACCCGGGAGTGTATTCCTGCCAGGTAACCATGTGCGGCATTACAACGTCTTTATCCATCAACATTATCGGTTCCAATCCTTTAGCCAACATTACCACCTTTGGCTCCACCAGCGTTTGCCCTTTCGATTCCGTATTGCTCACCGGTAATCCCGGGATGATGAATTATGTTTGGCAACCAGGAAATCATTTGGGACAAAACTATGTGGTTCATACAGCCGGAAGTTATACCCTTGAAGTAACCGACAGTTATGGCTGCACGGCAAGTTCGGCACCGGTGAGTGTTTCCTTTAGTTCTTCCATCGCACCGCCGTCATCAACCACGAACGACACCATTTGTGCCGGGCAAACCGCAACCCTGTCAGCAGTGAGCTCAGGTACCAACCAAACCGAATGGTTTGCGAATCCAAACAGCGGGCCGGTTATTGGCAGCGGTAATAGTTTCGCAACACCAACACTCACAGTGCAAACCACGTATTATGCGGCATCGGTTTCCTCTTCTGGTTGCCATAGTTCCGGCATTCCGGTAAGCGTATTCATGTACCCAACATCGGTAGCGCCTGTTTTAATGTGCGACACAACAGTTTGCCGCCACGACTCTTTAAAGATCATTACACCGTTTATTAACGGTGCGAGCTACAGCTGGTCGGGACCAGGAATAACAGGTAATACCACAAACAGTGTTTCAATACCGGATGCGGCCATAGCAAATGCCGGCGTTTATTCGGTACAAGTAACAGGCTTTGGTTGTGCGAGCAGCACATCGTCGGTAAATATTTTGGTGCTCGATCCAATGTCACCAAACGCATCGGTTAACGATACCATTTGTGAGCACAGCAATTACTTCATTGGTATTGGCTCCAGTTCCAATGCAATATACGAATGGCAAGGTCCTAATAATTATTCTGCCACCGGCGATTCCCTGTCTATTTTCAATGCAGCCTTAAACCAATCGGGCACATACACTGTGGTAACCAATGAGTATGGCTGCCTTAGTGCTCCATCAACTCTTCAGTTAACGGTGTTGCAAATTCCAGCAACGCCAACTATCTCAAACAATTCGCCGGTGTGCATGGGCGATACCATTTTCCTGAATACACAAAACATCCCGGGTTATACCTACACCTGGTATGGCAGTAACGGTGTAAGCGCAAGCGGCAGCAGTGTTTATTTTGTTGCAGCCGATTCCAGCTACAACGGTTATTATGGCGTCATCGCGTCAAACTTATTTTGCCCGGGCAATGGCAGCTACGATTCGATCATCGTTGTTCCCTACCCTGTCATGAGCACCACACCCGATACCATTGGTTGCGATGATGCGGCCATAACACTTAACTGTACAAGCAACTACCAAAACTATAACTGGAGCACAGGAGCTACAGGCCCATCCATTACAGTAACACAAAGTGGAACCTACTGGGTAACAAGCCAAAACGGGAATTGCACTACAACCGACTCCATTCATGTAAGCCTTATTCCATGCAGTAATTTTGAGGTAAACGTATTTACACCAAACGGCGATGGTGCCAATGATATGTTCATGTTTAAGAGTGCTGCCATTAAACAGGTTCATTGCGAGATAAGGGATCGTTGGGGCGTGAAAATGGCGGAGTTTGACGGACCTGAAAACGGATGGAATGGAAAAAACATGTCAAACAATAAAGACTGCCTTGAAGGTACTTACTTTTACATTGCCGAAATACAAACCATTGAAGGCCTTATGAAGAATATTAACGGTTTTGTGCAATTAATACGGTAATTATTGATAAGCTCTTACCTTAAATTTCATTTCTTTTTACAATATTTGTAGCTTACCCACGTTATTTGGCAGGTGTTACAAAAATTAAGTTATATAGTTCTCTTCTCCCTTATTGGCATTATTGCCAAATCACAAACAGCTACCATTTCGGGTGTTGTAAAGGATAGTAACGCTATTGCCATTCCCGAAGTGCAAATTGCTGTTTTAGAAGATGGCTCTATTAATACAGTAACCAATGCCAAAGGAAATTACAGCATTGAAGTTCCTGCCAACAAAGAGATTACCCTCTCGTTTTACAACATCAGTTACAAACAGGTCAGTAAAAAATACAACCTTGCGCCGGGTGAAACGATTGTTTACAACCCAAAACTGGAAAGTAAAAATAACATTGGCGAAGTAAAGGTAACTTATGAAACAAAACGGAATGTGGAAATGACCACCATAGACCCTAAGAACATTATTTTTATTCCGGGAGGAACAGGAGGCATTGAAGATATTATTAAAACACAGATCGGCACCAGCAGCAATAATGAGTTAAGCAGTGGCTACTCGGTTCGTGGTGGGAATTTTGATGAGAACCTCGTATATGTCAATGATATTGAAGTATACCGTCCGTTTTTAGCGAGGAGCGGGCAGCAGGAAGGCTTAAGTTTTGCCAACCCCAATATGGTAAGCAACATTAATTTTTCGGCAGGTGGTTTTGAAGCAAGGTATGGCGATAAAATGTCGTCGGTGCTTGATATTACCTATCGCAAGCCCTTAAAATTTGGCGGCTCGGCCAGCGGAAGTTTATTAGGTGGAAGCCTGAACCTGGAAGGCGTTTCAAAGAACAGGGTCTTTGCCTGGAGCATTGGCTCGCGCTACAAATCAAATTCCTATCTTTTAAAAGGCCTCGATACCAAAGGCGAATACCGGCCGCGCTTTTACGACGTGCAAACATTTTTAACCTTTACCTTAAATGAAAAATGGAGCATCGAATTTTTAGGGAACATTGCCAATAACCAATACCTGGTTATTCCTGCCAACAGGGAAACAACCTTTGGTACCGTGAACAACGCCGTAAAGCTCAGTATTTATTTCGACGGGCGGGAAGTGACCCAGTACAATACCATGATGGGCGGCCTTTCCACTACTTTTAAGCCAAATGCCAAAACAAAACTGAAACTCATTGCCTCGGCCTACAAAGCAAAAGAGGAGGAGAACTTTACGGTGCAGGGGCAATATTACATCGATCAGCTGGAAGCCGATTTTGGGAAAGACAATTTCGGACAGGTAGCTTTTAACAGGGGGGTTGGTACGTTTTTAAATAACGGACGGAACCGGATTGATGCCAACGTGTTTAATGTTGAGCACAAAGGTACCCGTTTAATTAACCGCCGTAATGAATTTACCTGGGGCATTCGCTACCAACACGAAAGCATTGAGGATAAATTAAGCGAATGGAAAACAGTTGATTCGGCCGGATATGTAAGTCCTTACAATCCGAACGAAATTAATTTAATTGATGTACTTAAAACAAAGATCCATTTGGAAACAAACAGGTTGCAAGGTTATTTGCAATATGGTTATAACAAGCTTTTAAGGGATTCTTCGACCCTGGCCATAACAGCCGGTGTGCGGGCAAACTACTGGGACTATAATTCACAGACAGTGATTTCGCCTCGTGTTACCTTGTCGTTTAAACCAAACTGGAAACAGGATATTTTATTCAGGGCATCGTGGGGCTATTATTACCAGCCACCTTTTTATAGGGAAATGAGGGACTTTAACGGACAGTTAAATCCAAATATCCGTGCGCAGCAATCTATTCACTATTTATTATCGGGCGATTACAATTTCAGGATCTGGCACAGGCCTTTCAAAATAATACTGGCAGGTTATTACAAAGACATGAAGGACCTGATTCCTTATGAAATTGACAATACCCGCATTCGTTATTTTGCAAAAAACAACTCGGTGGGTTACAGCACAGGAGCCGATCTTCGGATCAATGGTGAGTTTGTACCGGGCATAGAGTCGTGGGCGACATTAGGCTATCTAAGATCGTTTGAAAATATTTTGGATGACAGAAAAGTAACTTACTTCAACAGCGATGGCGATACCATTGTTCCGGGCTTTACTTTCAATAATAAAGCGGTTGACAGTACGGTTGTGTACCCTGGTTATATTCCACGGCCAACCGATCAGCGTATAACCTTTGGCATGTTTTTCCAGGATTACATTCCAAAATTACCTTCCTGCAAAATGTATTTAAACATGCAGTTCGGCTCGGGGCTTCCTTTTGGTCCACCCGATCATGAGCGCTGGAAACAGGTTTTCCGCATGCCGCCTTACCGAAGAGTCGACATCGGTTTTGCATACGAAATTATTAAAGAGAGCAAACCCTTACCAAAGAAAAATCCGTTCCATCATTTCAAGAGCGCTTTCATCAGCATAGAAGTATTCAATTTATTACAGGTAAACAATACAGTTTCCTACACCTGGGTAACGGATGTAACCGGCCGCCAGTATGCCGTACCTAATTACTTAACCAAGCGGCAATTGAATGTGAAGCTGCAGGTGAAGTTTTAAAGTGTATAAGCTAATCTATCTATACATGCTAAAATGTAGTGATGGTACTTATTACACAGGTGTAACAAATGACCTTGATTTAAGGGTTATCCAACATAATTTGGGGATAAAAAAAGAATCATACACGTATAGCCGAAGACCGGTAACATTGGTTTGGCATGAAATCTTTAACGATTATAACCTGGCTTTTGACTGGGAAACAAGGATTAAAAAATGGAGCGTAAAGAAAAAAGAAGCGCTTATTCAGGGTGATTTTGAATTAATAAAAAAGTTATCTAAGAAAGATTTTTCTAAAAGAAAGAAGTAAATGTCACTTCGAGTAACATTTGCCTGCCTCTTGCAAATGTGTATCGAGAAGTGATTTCCAGGAAATGTTCTCGATACAAAAAATGAAAAGAGGCGCATTTTTTTACTCGAACTGACAATACGCATTACAACTTCCTCAGCACCTCAACTGTTTTCATCAGCATATCTTCCGTGAAATCCAAATGCGTTACCAAGCGCACGGTTTGTTTTCCAAAAGCCGACGAACGAATGCCATGAGGTTTTAAAGCCTCATCAAATGTTGCCGCCGAATACTTATCCGTTAAATTAAAAATAACGATGTTACTATCAACCGGCATCATGCTTTCAACGTACGGTAAAGATTTTAATTCTAACCCGATTTGTTTGGCACGACGGTGGTCTTCTTTTAAGCGTTCAATATGGTGATCTAAAGCGTAAATACCGGCAGCTGCCAGGAAGCCCGCCTGGCGCATGCCACCGCCAAACACTTTACGCACACGCCTCGCTTTTTTTATAAGGTCTTTTGTTCCTAACAGTAAAGAACCAACCGGAGCTCCAAGGCCCTTGCTCAAACAAATGGAAATTGAATCGAACTGCTTGCCAATATCGGCCGCAGTATACTCGTTCTCTACAATGGCATTAAAAATTCTTGCCCCATCAAGGTGAACAGGTAATTTTTTCTCTTCGCACAATGCCTTTATTTTTTTAAGCGAGCCGAGATCGTAATAGCTTCCTCCTGCCTTGTTCACCGTATTTTCGAGCGACACCAGTGACGTGCGGGTCAACCAATCGTATTCCGGATTGATGTTTTGTTCAATTTGTTCGGCACTTATCCTTCCCCTGTCGCCTGCAATTAATTTTGCCTGCACGCCCGAGTTAAAAGAGATGCCACCTCCTTCGTAATTATAAATATGCGAGTTCACATCACAAATCAATTCATCGCCAGGTTGCGTATGGCACTTGATCGCGATTTGGTTGGTCATGGTGCCACTCGGGCAAAACAAAGCGGCTTCCTTGTTAAATAATTTCGCGGATTTCTCTTCCAGGCTAAGGATGGTAGGATCTTCGTTAAACACATCATCGCCCACGGGAGCGCTCATCATGGCATCCAGCATGGCTTTACCCGGTTTGGTAACCGTATCGCTTCTTAAATCAATGGTCATAACAGCTATTTTAGGATTATAAACATAAGGGAATATTTTGTCATTTTGCAAGACTATTTTCCAACAGGCGCCTTGCAAAATCGGTTTAAATCAGTACCTTAGAGATTCTAAACCGACCCTAATGAAACGATTTTTATTTGCTTTATCTATCAGCTTAACAACAGGATCTATATCCGCACAAGCCCCGGCTCAAAACTGGTGCCATTCCATTGAAATGATGGAAGCTAATTTTAAAAAACATCCCGAGTTAAGACAACAATATGAGGCTTACCAGGCCCAGTTAAATGCCACGCAGAATAATGGCAGTAGTGAGCAACGAACCGCGGTTACGGATTACACCATTCCTGTTGTGTTCCATGTATTGCACCAAAACGGTATAGAGAACATCAGCGACGCGCAGATCGCTGACCAGGTAGCTATTTTTAACCGCGATTATAATTTACAGAATACGGATACCTCGGTAGTTGTACCGCAATTAAAGAACGTGATCGGTAATGTTCATTTCACTTTTGCACTTGCCAAACTAGATCCGAACGGTAATTGCACAAGTGGTATCGACCGTTTCTATGACCCTAACACCGTATTATGGCCCGGCGATTTTTCAGATTATATTTATACCTGGGACCCAACCAAGTACCTTAACTTTTATGTTGTAAAAGGAATTGGCGGCGGCGCTGCCGGTTATGCCTATTATCCGGGAAGTTTAGGAACGGGTTCGCAAATGGATGCCATTGTTATTTTACAGGATTATGTGGGCAGTATTGGCACTTCCATTCCATTGCATTCAAGAGCGTTAACGCATGAAGTAGGTCACTGGTTCAATTTGCAGCATACATGGGGCAACACCAATAACCCCGGTGTGGCCTGCGGCGATGATGCCGTAAACGACACACCGGTTACAAAAGGCTTCACCAGCTGCTCCTCTGAAACAGGCTCCCAGATTTGCACACCGGGCGTTTCAGAGAACTACCAGAACTACATGGATTACTCCTACTGCAGTGTCATGTTTACCAATGGACAGGTAACCCGTATGCGGAATGCTGCGCAAAGTTCCATATCATTAAGGAACAATTTATGGAGCGCTTCAAACCTGGCAGCAACCGGCATTACACCTGTGGCTTCCTGTGCCCCACATGCCAATTTTTCGGCAAACAAATTAACCGTATGCGTTGGTAACAGTGTGAACTTTGCCGATATGAGCAATGTAGCAACTCCAACAAGCTGGAACTGGACATTTGAAGCCGGCACGCCAAACGTATCGGCCGTGCAAAATCCTACCATTACCTACAACACGCCGGGCACTTATTCGGTACAACTGGTTTCAAGTAACGGCGCAGGATCATCGGCACCTACTACCAAAATAAATTACATCACGGTGCTTCCTAATCCAATTTCAACTGTTATGACCGAAGGTTTTGAAGGCGCCCCGGTGCCAAACTCAACCTGGTCAATTAAAAATGCAAACACTACCAGCAATTGGGAACAAACAACACTGAGCGCAGCTACAGGTAATAACAGCGTGTATGCTGACGAATCGTTATTGGCAGGTTCTGTAGTTGAATTGTATTCGCCAACCTATAACTTCAGCGCCATGCCCAACCTTGCCCTTACCTTAAAATGGGCCGGAGCTGAAAGAAACGCCACCAGCACCGATTATGATATTTTCAGCGTGCAGTTCTCTATTAATTGTGGCTTAACCTGGTCGCCACGTTTGGTGAAAAATGTGAGAACAAGCACTCCGGGAGTAAGCGGCGTGGTGAACGGGAACTTTGTGCCAACAGCCGCGCAGTTTAAACAGGAAGTAGTGCCTTTGGGTTCACTTGCCACTTCCACCAATATCCTCTTTAAATTAAAATTTGTAGCGGAATCGGGCGGTTCCAATAACTTTTATGTAGATGATATTAATTTAACCAGTTCAACCCTCATTAAAGAAGAAGCGCCGGTTTTAAATTTTGCCATCTACCCTAACCCGGCTAAAGACAACTTGTTTGTAACTTTTGACTTGTTGGAGGAAAAAACGGTTGAAGTGCAGCTAAAAGATGTGTTGGGCAGAACCGTGAAACAATCATCCAAAGAGCAAATGGCTTACGGGCACCATGAAATGCCTTTTGCGATCAGCGACCTGAGCAGCGGAATTTATTTTGTAAGTGTAAACACCAATGGCACGGTAACAACCCAAAAGATTGTTATTGAATAGTTTTTAGTGTAATCTAACCAACGTCAGACTTTTTTCGGACTTACCATGTAGATCCTGTTTTATTTATTGAATTCTACCGTTTCAAAAAGGCTTTTGGAAAAGTGTTTTTATGTTTGTACCTTAGGGATACTAAGCCGATCCACATGAAAAAAGCCCTATTCTCCTTTTCAGTTTGCTTATTCGCAGGACTCTTATCTGCACAAGCTCCATCTCAAAACCCTTGCCTTTCCGCCAAAATGATGGAAGCCAACTTTCAAAAACATCCCGAATGGCGACAGCAATACAAGGACTATCAACTACAGTTAAACGCTGCTCAGAATGCGATCGTTAACAATACGCAACGAACGGCAGTAGCTAATTATACCATTCCTGTGGTATTTCACGTCTTACATCAAAACGGTGTTGAGAACATCAGCGATGCGCAGATCATGGATGCGATGGCCATTCTTAACAGGGATTATAATTTACAAAATACTGATACCTCGGATGTGATCGCACCATTTAAAAATATCATCGGGAATGCTCACATTACATTCGAACTGGCAAAAATAGATCCCAACGGTAATTGCACCAGCGGTATTGACCGGTTCTATGACCCAAAAACGGCCAGCTGGCCGGGAAATCTGGCCGATTACATTTATACCTGGGATCCCCAGATGTACCTTAACATTTATGTGGTAAAAGCAATTAATGTGTGGGCCGGTTCCGCTGGCGCTTATGGCTACGCCAATAATCCGGGAAGCTTCCCAACAAGCTACCGGATGGACGTGGTAGTAATGGTACAAGATGCTGTTGGCAGCATCGGTACGTCTATGCCGATATACTCCAGGAGTTTAACACATGAAGTTGGGCACTGGCTCAATTTACAACATACCTGGGGCTACCTTACAGATGCCGGTATTACGTGCGGCGACGACCAGGTAACAGACACACCGGTTACACAAGGATTTTTTAACTGCCCTACTCAAACGGGCGCGCAGATCTGCACTCCCGGTGTTACCGAAAATTACCAGAACTTTATGGACATGACGATCTGCTCTGTCATGTTTACCAACGGGCAGGTAGCGCGCATGACTGCAGCCCTGCAAAGCACAATTTCAGGAAGGAGCAACTTAAGCAGCCCGGCAAATTTGTTAGCCACTGGCATTAGTCCCGGGGCGCCACCCTGCACACCGGCAGCACACTTCAACGCCAATAAGTTTACCATTTGCGCAGGCAGTACGATAAACTTTACCGACCTGAGTAATGTAACGGCTCCTACCGGCTGGGCATGGACCTTTGATGGCGGTACGCCAAATGTATCTTCTGCACAAAATCCGAGCATTACTTACAATACACCGGGTACTTATTCGGTACAGCTTATTTCGAGCAATGCTGCGGGATCGTCGGCACCTGAAACAAAGCTTAATTACATTACGGTTCTTGGAAACGCCATCTCTACCCCTTTAACCGAAGGCTTTGAAACCAACCCGGTGCCAAACTCAACCTGGTCGGTGAGGAGTGACTACTCAAGCACCAACTGGCAGCAAACACCACTAAGCGCCGCTACCGGCAGCATGAGTGTGTATGTTGATGCATATGAAGCATTGGAAGCCGGCTCTGTTGTAGAACTGTATTCCCCGGTTTATAATTTCAGCGCCATGCCTAACCTTGCCCTTACCTTAAAATGGGCGGGTGCCGAAAGGGACACCAGCACAAACGACTACGATGTTTTCAGCGTACAATTTTCCACCAACTGTGGGCAAAGCTGGACACCCCGCCTGGTAAAAAACATCAGGACAGTTACCCCTGGCGTAAGCGGTTTGGTAAATGGAAATTTTGTGCCAACAGCCGCGCAATTCAAACAGGAAGTAATAACTTTGGGTTCGTTGGCAAACCAGAATAATGTTGTTTTTAAATTAAAGTTTGTAGCAGAGTCAGGTACCTCCAATAATTTTTACGTAGATGATATTAATTTAACCAGCTCAACCCTCATTAAAGAAGAAGCGCCGGTTTTAAATTTTTCCATCTACCCTAACCCGGCTAAAGACAACTTATTTGTGACCTTTGACTTGTTGGAGGAAAAAACGGTTGAAGTACAGTTAAAAGACGTATTGGGAAGAACCGTAAAACAATCGGCCAAAGAACAAATGGCTTACGGACACAATGAAATGCCTTTTGCAATTAGCGATCTGAGCAGCGGAATTTATTTTGTAAGTGTAAACACCAATGGCACGGTAACAACCCAAAAGATTGTTATTGAATAGTTTTTAGTGTCATCAGGTAACGACCTGAGGCATTTTTGGAGCTGCCATGTAAATCCTGTCTTATTTATTGAACTTTACCGTTTCAAAAAGGCTTTTGGAAAAGTGGTTTTATGTTTGTATCTTAGGGATACTAAGCCGATCCACATGAAAAAAGCCCTGTTCTCCTTTTCAGTTTGCTTATTCGCAGGACTCTTATCTGCACAAGCTCCATCCCAAAGCCCTTGCCTTTCCACCAAAATGATGGAAGCCAACTTTCAAAAACATCCTGAACTGCGACAGCAATACAAGAGCTGTCAGACACAGCTAAATCCGGCGCAGAATGCGATGGTTAACACTCCACAACGAACGGCAGTGGCTAATTATACTATTCCTGTGGTATTTCATATCTTACATCAAAACGGTGTTGAGAACATCAGCGATGCGCAGATCATGGATGCGATGGCGATCCTTAACAGGGATTATAATTTACAAAACACCGATACCTCGGATGTGATCACGCCATTTAAAAATATCATCGGGAATGCTCACATTACATTCGAACTGGCAAAAATAGATCCTAATGGTCATTGCACCAGCGGTATTGACCGGTTCTATGATCCGAAAACAGCAAACTGGCAGGAAAATCCATCCGATTACATTTATACATGGGATCCGCAGATGTACCTGAATATATATGTCGTAAAAGGAATTGGAATGCCCCATATTGGCACTACCCGTACTTCTTGTACCAACGGTTTTACTTATTTGGCGGGAACATTACCGACAAGTGACCGAATGGATGCAGTGGTTATTGTACACGGCTGTATTGGCAGTATTGGTACCTCAATTCCCTTAACCTCAAGAGCTTTAACACATGAAGTTGGACACTGGTTAAATTTACAACATACCTGGGGCTTAGGCTCTAATGTTGGCTGGTGGCCTAACACAGGTCCTGGCTTCGCCTGCGGTGATGACCAGGTAACGGATACCCCGATTACAAAAGGTTTTTACAACTGCACTACCGAAGCCGCTTCTCAAGTCTGCACTCCCGGTATTCCAGAAAACTACCAGAACTTTATGGACGAATCGTATTGCCGTTTGATGTTTACCAATGGGCAGGTAGCAAGAATGGCGGCTGCCTTGCAAAGCACGATTTCGGGAAGGAATAATATAAGCAGTCCTTCGAATTTAGCCATTACGGGCGTCAGCCCTGTTACTCCTTGTGCTCCATTAGCACTCTTTACAGCAAATAAGTTAACCATTTGTGCGGGTAGTACAATCAACTTTACCGATATGAGCAATGGGGCCACTTCTACAGGCTGGGCATGGACCTTTGACGGCGGCTTACCTAATACATCAGCAGCGCAAAACCCAAGTATTACTTACAATACACCGGGTACGTATTCGGTGCAGTTAGTTTCAAGCAATACGGTCGGATCATCGGCACCTGAGGTAAAACTCAATTACATTACAGTTTTACCAAGTCCCATCTCTACGCCTTTAGCCGAAGGTTTTGAAACCAGCGCGGTACCAAACGCCACCTGGTCGGTTAGAAATGATTTTTCAAGTACCAACTGGGAGCAAACCGCATTAAGTTACGCTACAGGCAGTAAAAGTGTGTATATTGATGAATCGGTATCGCGAGGTTCTATTGTAGAATTGTATTCTCCAACCTATAACTTCAGCGCTATGCCAAACCTGGCCCTGACCTTAAAATGGGCAGGCGCCGAAAGAGATACTAATACTACAGACTACGATATTTTCAGTGTACAATTTTCTACCAATTGCGGTTTAACCTGGACTCCCCGTGTAACAAGAAACATAAAATCCGGTACAACCGGGCTAAGTGGCTTCGTTAATGGCAGTTTTGTTCCTACGCCGTCGCAATTCAAACAGGAAGTAGTGCCACTGGCGGGTGTTGGATTAACCAACGCTACTAACGTTCTTTTTAAACTGAAATTTACAGCTGAGTCCGGAAAATCTAATAATTTTTATGTGGATGATATTAACTTAACCAGTTCGACCTTTATTAAAGAAGATGACCCGGTTTTAAATTTTTCCATTTACCCTAACCCGGCTAAGGATAATTTATTGGTAACGTTTGATCTGCTGGAAGAAAAATTAGTTGAAGTACAGTTAAAAGACGTATTGGGAAGAACCGTAAAACAATCGGCCAAAGAAAACATGGCTTACGGATACCATGAAATGCCTTTTGCAATCAGCGACCTGAGCAGTGGAATTTATTTTGTAAGCATAAACACTAACGGAACTGTAACGACGCAAAAGATCGTGATTGAATAAATCTCGTTATAGAAACACTGAGAGGCAAACAAGTTGAGCAGTATAAACTACTGCTTACTGCCCACTGTTTTACTTTCTGTCCCCCATTCTCCGGTAAAAAATAAAACCGTTTTTCTTAAACAGTACTTCCAGTTGCGGGCAATCGCGTTTTACTACTTCTTCGTCCGTTATTTTCGCCACAAAACAGGCTTGCTTTTTCCCATAACCATCGAGTAACCAATACGTATGAATCAGTCCGTAGGACACTTCTACATTGATGTTTTGCGATTCAAATTCGGCACGTCGCCTTTCAATGTAATTGCTGAACGTTGTATCGGTTTTTAGCGACTTGTCTACATTGCCATAAAATAAGGTCGCATAGCTTTTAAATCCTATGGTCTCCACATTGATGTCGTTTTTGGCACAATGCTTATAAAAATCAATAGCGGCGTGTTGGGTATACTCTTCCGCTTTGGGAGCAATAACCATAATTAAGGCGCAAGTGGTAAACAGGGATGTGGCAAAGATCCAGTAAATGAATTTAAATTGTTGGCGTTTGATCCTGTAAAGACTGTATAAGGTTATCGCTAAAAATAAAAAGCCAACGAGCCATTCAAACCCGCTCCAGTATACCGTGGCTTTTAAATTTTCAACGGCAAAGGGATCGGCAATAAGGTTTGACGATAGAAGCCATGGTTTCACAAAAGGGATGCAGGCTACTAAAATAAATGCCGCTCCCATGAGCGAGGTAATGATGATAAAAGAAATCTGCAGCCAGCGCTTCCATGCAAACTCATGGGTCATTAATTTTTGAATACCGTAAGTTGCCAGGTAGGTTAACGGAAAGTAGCACAAAGATGAATAATGTACAATCTTTGTTTTCACTATGATCGAATACAAAATGAACACCATCCAAAACAAACTCATCATCCAGCGTTTAGTGTGTTTTTGAAAAGGCGTGTCCTGTGAAGAACGTTTATGCGCTAAAATTAAAAACAAGGAAGAAGGAAAACAACCTATTAACAATACTACCAAATGGTAAATATAAGGTCCGCCATGATCGCTGTCCTCTGTTAAAACCAAACGTGCCTGGTAATCAATAAATTCTTTAATTACGTGGCTGTTGCCTTTCATTATCTCAATGGCAAACCAGCTGAAACCTGTAATTAAAAAGGCAGCAAAAAAGGCGATCAAAAATTTGGCAGAAGATATTTTTTTAAAACGTCCCCATACAAAAAAGAAGGTTACCGCTAAGCCAACTAAAATTAATGCCGCCGGTCCTTTGGTAAGCAAGGCCAGGCCTAAAAAGAAACCGGCCAGCAAAGCCGTTCTGTAACCATAATTTCCAACAGGATTATTGGTATGCTGAATTAAATTGTAAACTGAGATGTAAATAAACAGGTTGAACCAGGGATCGATGATGCCGCTTTTAAAGAACAAATGGGGCAATAAGGTTGCTGCATAAACAAATGCCCAAAGCAGACCAAAGCGACGGTCATTGAGCTCCTTCCCGGTTTTATAAAGCACCAGTAAGGTAATCACGCCACATAAAGCATTGGGAAAACGGGCTGCAAATTCATTAATGCCAAACACATTCATGCTCAAAGCCTGCAACCAGATGAACAGAGGCGGTTTTTCCCAAAAGGGATGAAAATACAGCTGTACATCGGAGTAGTTGTTGGAAGCAATCATTTCGCGCGCGCATTCAGCAAAGTTGATCTCATCCCAATCAAACAAAGGCATATTGCCAATGAAAGGAATGAACAGCAGGGAAGCTACGCATACAATAAATGCGTAAGCCTTTGCATCGGTATTTAAAAGCTTATACATTCTTTTTTTTACTGGCAAACAATTGAGGTAAGGTTATTTCCAGCTTTTGTGAGGCTGGCTTTACATAAAACACAAAGTAACACAAAACAGCAAAGCTTACACCAATAATGGACCCGATGTAAATATCAACCAACCAGTGTTGCGAAATGTAGGTGCGGCTAAATGCTGCCGTACAGGCCGTTAACAAGTACAGGAATTTAAGCGCATGATTCTTTGTCATAAAAATGAGGGTAAAGAAAATAGCGAAAGCAGAAGTGGAATGCCCGCTGGGGAACGAGTTATTGCTCAGGATCTCAACACCATCAATCAGGTTCAGGTCTTCGCGCTTGTAAAAATGAAACAGGAAATAAGGCCTGTAATAATCGGCATAAAAAAAGTTCTTCAATACCGTAGTTACCAGGGCCGAGCTAAGGTATGCCAGTAACAAAAAAGTTGCTTTGCGCATGTTCACAAATAAAAACACAAACACCAGGATCACGGCAAACACGCCATCGCCAATATGCGTCACGTATTTAAAGAAAGTGGAAATCTTCCCGTTCTCCACATGTTTGTTTATGAAGCGATGAATTTCGAACTTATCCACATGCAGCAACACATAACCCAAATAAGCAATGAGCAAAAGGTACAATACCAGGTAGACGCTATTTTGTTTCAAAAAGGTTTTCACGGCTATTGCTTGAGGGTGGTGTCTTTTGGTTTATCGGCAGCCTGTATGGGCGGCGTGACTTTGATGACCGTTTTAAAAGGTTTGTCGCTGGCCGCAATTTCGCAGGAGGTAACAATGGTTTGTTTGGTTACTTTCATCATGCATTCGGTGGGCTGCACATAAATTTTTTTCACCGTGCTGTCGGGCAAGGTAAAGGTCATGTCGGTGGCAAAGCTCTTGGGGCCTTCAAACACAAAAGGGTCTTTAAAATGTTCTTCGAGGTGAATATCCTTAATGTGCAGTTTTTTGCCAAGCACCATGGTGTACAATTCGAAAATAGCGCGGGTAATGCGAATGCTGATCTGGTTTTTCTTGTTATCATAAGCAATCTTCACATTGCCTATTACCTTGGTTTTATAGTTAAAAGGCCCCACATCCACCTTGGCATCGCAGGTAAAATCGCTGCTATCAGGTTTCAGGTTAATTTTGGGGTTAACAACGGTCCAGGTATAAGTGCCTTTAATAAGCAACACTTCATAATCGTTCTTGCCCGAGATCTCGCCAATGGCGGTAAACACTTTATTGATCGTTTCTTCGTGCAACACCACTGCAAAATCATTATAAACCTGGCTTTTAACCACCGGGGAAAACAGGGTTAAAAAAAGAAGAAGAAGTTTATTAAATTGCATCCTACAAATGTATAATTTTGACAATCACTATATTTGATAAAAATAAAAAACTATTAAAACCTGACACCATTTATTCGTCTTTTTTAACTTAAAAATTATGACTATAAAAGCCAACGATCCTTCACTTACTTCATGGATAGAGGTAGATGCCAATTCCGATTTTCCGATCCAGAACCTGCCTTTTGGCATTTATGCAGATACCACTGTAAAGCACCACGCCTGCTCTGCCATTGGCAATTATATCATCGACCTGGGCGAGCTTTCAAAAGCCGGTTTGCTAAAGGGAATTAATATCCCCCAGGAAGTGCTGGAATTACCCCAATTGAACGAGCTGATCGCCCTGGGTAAGGAAACCACGCGTTCCCTCCGCGACCGTCTGTCTGACTTACTGGAAAAGGGTAATAAAGAATTGCAGGACAACAAAGGCCTGTTCAATACCATATTCAAAAAGCAAAACGCGGTAAATATGCTCTTGCCGGTAAAAGTGGGCGATTATACCGATTTTTACAGTTCCATTGACCATGCCATTAACATTGGCACCATGATCCGTGATCCTAAAAATGCGCTGATGCCCAACTGGAAACATTTGCCGGTGGGCTACCATGGCCGCGCCTCGAGCATTTGCGTGAGCGGACATTCGTTTCATCGCCCAAAAGGGCAACAGAAACCAGCCGATGCGGAATTGCCTGTGTATGGTCCGAGCAAATTACTGGACATTGAACTGGAAACGGCCTTTATCATTGGCAAAAGCACTCAACTGGGAGAAACTGTAAGCACCGATAAAGCCGACGATTACATTTTTGGCATGGTGTTGTTTAACGACTGGAGCGCCCGCGACATCCAAACCTGGGAATATGTGCCACTGGGGCCATTCCTGGCCAAAAACTTTGCCTCTACCGTATCACCCTGGATTGTGACCTTGGATGCCCTGGAGCCATTTAGAACGAAAGGCTATGAGCAGGAGCCAAAAGTATTGCCTTACCTGCAGTACAGTGGCGACCGCAACCTGGATATAAAGTTAGATGTATTCTTAGTTCCTGAGAACGGTGAAGAGAACAAGATCTGCTCTTCCAACTACAAATATATGTATTGGACCATGGAGCAACAATTGGCGCACCACACCGTAAACGGCTGCAACATTAACGTAGGCGACATGATGGCCAGCGGTACCATTAGCGGCCCCGAGCCACAGGAATACGGTAGCATGATGGAACTCACCTGGCGCGGCACCAAACCCATGACCTTAAAAGACGGCAGCGAACGCAAGTTTGTGAACGATAACGACACCATCATCATTCGCGGGCATTGCCAGAATGATAAGGTACGTTTGGGCTTTGGAGAGTGTAAGGCGAAGTTGTTGCCGGCTAATTAGAAAATTGAAAAGACCGATCACATATGTAGTATCAGCAACTATGCTGATAATTATGTTCTCCTGCCAAAGCAAGACAGAACAACCCTGCGACAATCATTTTATTAAGGGTAATAACTTTTTATTAGCATCTGATTTTGATAATGCGTTGAAAGAGTTTGAATTGTCGGTGCAGGAAGACCCGAACAATTCCAACGCCTGGTATGGTATGGGAGGGCTGTACTTTATACAGAGTGATTACGATAAAGCCATTGAGAACTTTAACAAAAGTATAAAACTCGATCCTGAGTTCGCGCTTGCGTATTACCAAAGAGGTACGGCAAAGAGAATGTTAGGACAAACGGAAGAGGCCCTTGCTGACTTTTATAAATTAGTGGAATTACAACCTGATCTATATTTTTCATACACGCAGATAGCAGCTGTTGAAAACGAAACAGGCCACCCTCAAAAAGCAGTAGAGTACATGACGAAAGCTATAAAATTAAAACCTGATTTTTATTTAGCTTATTACTATAGATCAACCATGAAACATAGTACCGGAGATGTTGATGGCGCCATAGCTGATATGAACAAAACCATACAGTTAAAGAACGATTTTATTAACGCTTATTATTACAGGGCTCTGTTTTACGCTGATAATAAGCAATACCAAAAAGCCATTGAGGACTTCACCAAAACCATTGAATTGAAAAACGATCATGCAAAGGCGTTTCTTTACAGGGGAATTTATGAAAGAACGCTCAACCTAAATGAAACTGCCTGTGAGGATTTTAATAAAGCCAAAGAACTTGGAGAGACTTCAGCACAAACTTATATTGACAAGTATTGTAAAGAGTAAATAATTACACATAAGCATATGAAAATTAAATCACTTTTTTTGTTTTTAATACTTATTCTAGTTGGCTTATGTAATCATTTAAGAGCATTGCCTATTGACAGTATTATTCATTACCCTTGCAACAATAACACTTTTTGGACGCTTAACACCTTTGGTGAAATTCAGGAATGGCAATTGAATAATAATGTTGTTTCCGGGGGACAGGTCATTTTAAGCAACTCTTCTACTCTCAGGTCTTTATCATATTGCGGTAATAGCACGGCTCAAACTTTTTTTTCGGGACTAAATGGGGGAGGTTTTGCTTATTACAATTCTCCGGGTTGGCAGGTAATCAATAATTCTACTATTCACTGCCATAATTCAGGAGGATATAAACAATATCACTATTATGCAGACGGCTCCAATCTATACTATTTCAACGGCTCCAATTCTTCCTTTTTGCTTACTGCTAATTTTTATGTGGCCGACATTGCGGTTGACACGCTTGGCTTTTCATGGATTCTAACAAAAGATCTGCTAAATAATCCTTCCCTCAAAGTAGTTGATTCGTTAGGAAATGCTTTTGCACCCTATACCTATTCACCCTCAGTTTCAGTTTCCTCTAATAATGCTTATGGCATGTTTTTTTTAAATGGCACCTTATATGTTGGATTTGGAAGTGCCAATTCCTTTGTTCCGGGAAAAATAGTACCACTAATCATTAGCGGATCATCCTTTTATTTTGGCACTCCAATCAATTTTCCGGAACCACAACTTTCCTATTTTTTTGATATGGCAAGCTGCCAGGGTAGTCACACATTTACGGGTTATAGGTCTTTAGATAAAACTAAACCAGCACTATTCCCAAATCCTACAAGCGGTATTATAAATATAGTTTACGATAATTTAGATCAAATGGAACTGTACAATCTTATGGGCGAAAAACTAGCCACATTTCCATCCGGTACAAAAACAATTGACCTCCACAATTTTCAGAATGGCGTTTATATTTTGAAAATAGCAGCAAATAATAAAACTTTTGCAGAAAAAATTATTTTAAGATAAGCCTCCGATAAGACCTGGTTGTAATCCCTGATTTGAATTTCAGTACAATGAAAAATACACGCCAATGAAAAAAGGATACGGAATCGGTTTACTGCTGTCATTTTTAATTTGTTATTTAGAGTGGGGGAAACAAAGCGCGTTCATTTTTGAAATGGAATACGGGTTCTTTGTTAACACCATGACATTATCTTCTTTGTTACATCCTTTTATTCTTCTTCCGGCAATAGGGCAGTTGCTTCTCCTCTACTCACTCTTTCCAAAAGAGCCCAACCCTAAACTCATTTTAACAGGAATGATCTTATTGGGCTTACTGGCCTTCTTTATTTTCCTAATCAGCATTTTAAGCCTTCACTTAAAAATGATCGTATGTTCCTTGCCCTTTACAGTGATCTCCATCCTCTTTATCCGCCACTACAAATCACTGAACCGTGCTTACAAGGAAAAGAAGGCCTGACTATTTAACCAGTACTTTGGAGCTGATAAGCGAATGGTCCTTATAGCTTACATGTAGCACATACATTCCTATGCTGTAACCGTTAAGGTCTACAGTCATTGCCCCTGCTTCGTTAATATTCTCTTTGTGCTCGCTCATGAGTCTTCTTCCGCTCATATCAATCAGGTCAATATCCAGTTCATTGATGCTGCTGTTCTCAGCCACAATACTGAAGGTGTTATTTCCCTGGTCGGCAAGCTTAATGGTTTTTGTTACCTCGCTCATTACTTTAGTAGCTAAGTTCAATACCCTGATGGATTTGAGTGTGCTGTCCTTGCAGCCGCTTGCGCTAATTCCTATCAATTTTGCCTGGTACACACCAGCTACCGAATAGTTATATGCCGGCTCTACATCCGAAGAGCTTCCGCCATCACCAAAATCCCAGCTGTAAGTCGCACAATTCTGCGACTGGTTCAGGGGCATGTAGTTTTGTGAAATGCTGGCGGTAATAGTATCGGGCGACACAAAAGCCGTTACCGGCGCTACCATTTGCATGATAGAGAAGGTATCGCTGCTTGAATAACACTGGTCGGCCAGGGAACGGATCTCTACGCTGTAGTGCCCGTTTGTTAACCCGGTTAAGGAATCGGCAGCATTTGAATTTAACGTAGCTTTAATCACAGTTCCGGCAGAATCTTTCCAGAGGTAGTTCCATGGACCATTACCTGTAGGATTGACCATGTAGCGTCCTCCATCTGTTAACTGACAGCTGGGCTGGCTAAGCACTGAGCTAAATGGCACTTCAAAGTGAGTAATACTTAATACAAAACGGGCGTTGGTGGTGCTATTGGATAAGTTAAAAGCGTAGTTGCCGATAAGGATGTCAACCATAGTGCCGGTTTGCAGGTCTTTCAGGTACACACAGGTGCCGGCCGGCAGGTCGCCAAAATCGCTGGCGGTAATGGTAAAATTACCGGTAACATTGGTGGTAGCTTTAATGCTCATGGAAAAGGTTTGCGAAACAGGTTCAATACCATTAATAGCCATTAAATTTGAATTACATACTTGGTAAATTTGCGGGGCCGGGTTAGGCCCGAACAATTTATAGGCATCAAAATCAGGATCAAAATCCTGGGTGGCACCGGTTTGGTAATAAATAACCGTCTCGTCGAGAGAATTTACAAGTCCGTTCATTTTTAAACGAAGCATAGGAGTATTGCTGATCCCGTTTAACGTTAGCAGTAAATAAAGTGCTGCTAACAAATTGCTTTTGGTAAATAGTAAAGTTTTCATGGCCTTAAATTTTCTTCAAAGTTCGGCACTCTATGTCCCCTAATCCAGCCTGAAACAAATCCAATATTAAGGATGTAAGTTTTTTTCGATAATTGTGTGATTTTGGACACAAAGAACTTAGTTTTGTATTGTCGTCCTTCGACTCCGCTCAGGGTGACACTAAAAAACATGGATCATTACGAAATAACCTTTAAAACCTGGGATAAACTGGCTTTACAGTATCAAGATAAATTCATGGACCTTGACCTGTATAATGATACCTATGAACGGTTTTGTGAGCTGGTAAAACCTGTACACGCAAAAATTCTTGAAATTGGCTGCGGCCCTGGTAATATTACCCGGTACATCCTGGCCAAAAGACCTGATTTTAAGCTGGAAGGCATTGATGTAGCACCCAACATGCTGAAACTGGCAAAAGAGAACAATCCCACTGCCCACTTTAAAGTGATGGATTGCCGGCATATTGATACACTTACCATTACTTACGACGCCATTCTGTGTGGCTTTTGCCTGCCTTACCTCTCGAAAGAGGATTGCCGTAAATTCATAAAAGATTGTTCGGTGTTATTAAACACCTCTGGGATTCTTTATTTCAGTGCTATTGAAGATGATTATGCCAAATCGGGTATGGAGACAAGCAGCAATGGCGAGCACAGCATGTTTGTATATAACCATGAAGCTGCTTACCTGCAACAATGGTTAAAAGAATTTGGTTTTGAAGAAATTGAAGTGTTCCGTAAAAGCTACCCAAAGTCAGATGGAACTACGGCTGTGCATTTAATTATGATTGCTAGGAAGAAATAGCTATTTAAGAATAGCGTCATTGCAAGGAGGCACGACAAAGCAATCTCAAATTTAGTTAAACTGTGTTTGAGATTGCTTCGCTATCGCTCGCAATGACGGTATTTACTTAATAACTGCATTCAACCACTGAACCGTTTCATCGGCAATGCGCTTATTGAAATTGCCTTTGGCATAAGCTCCCTCCTTAAAGTTCTTAGCCGCTTCTTCGTAGGTAGCACTTTTCATCATAAAATGATCCAGCCCTTCGATCTGAACGCGGGTGGCAAAACCCGGATGGGTCGTGTTCACTGTTTTTTCGATCAATACCGGTTCAATGGGAGCACATTGTTCATAATCGGTACCACCATTCAGCACCAGCACTTTGCAGTTTAATTGTCCCCAGGTTTTGGCCAGGTTCAGCGTATCAATCTGTTGCCAAAAACGCCAGTGCCTTCCCCACATATTGGTATTACCGGGCTTGTATTCCAGTTCTCCTTCCACAATGGATTTATATTCCGGGTTCTGTACCAATTGTTCCCTGGTCTTTTTCAATACAAAAAATTCATAATACACTTTTTGGATCAGGCGGGTGAAGATTTCTGTTTCTTCGTAACCCATGCCATCCAATAAGGGTTTTTGAACGCGGTGCATTTCCAGTAAAAATTCGCTCCATGGGCGGAACACAGTGCCAAACACCATCACTCCTTTTGGGCTATGCCGTTTGGCAACCTCTGGCGCTACCATGCCACCCAGTGAATGCCCCCAGATGAATAAATTGGATTTGTCGGCAAAAGGCAGGCTTTCCATATAACGGTAACCGGCATCAAAGCTTTCAATATCGGCTGCCAGATCGGCCTCCGAACAGGGCTGACAGTTATAGCTATCGCCAAGCCCTGATTTTTCAATGGTTACAACAGCATAGCCATTTTTTAGCCACTCGTCCATTAATTTTCCGTTATAGCTTCCTGTATAATTTTCAATGCTCCCACACCCATAACCCGGAATGAGTAAGATGCAGGGCAAATTTGTTTTTCCTTTGGGCTTGCGTGTAATAGTCCTCAGGTAACCTTCCCTGAATTTTACCCAATCATATGTCACATCCGCCAGTTCCGATGTTTCATAAGGGCGCATAACTGCTTTGCCGGTGAGTTGCAGCTTTTTTCCATTCCTCAACACAGTATAACTTACGCTTTCATTCGCCCTCACGTGTGAAATAAGGCTGCCGTACTCACTAATGCTTTTAACATCTGTACCATTGAAAGCGGTAATGAGGTCGTTCTTTTTTAGTTTCAAAAGAGCGGCTGTGCTGTTTGGCAATACCGAATCAATACGAATTCCATTATCGCCTGCCGAGATCCGCATTCCGATCATCGCTTTTCGGGCAGCCGGCTGGGCAATGCCATAGCAACTTAAAGCAATAAAAACACAAGTAATGAATTGCTTCATGGTCAGTTAATGTCTTTTTGATTTTCGAGCTTAGTAATCATGTCTGTCACCGCTTTTTTATTAGGCTCATTAGGCGCCAATGGCAGAGCAGTTTTGGCATTCACCAAAGCGTTCTTAAAATCGCCGTTAGCCGAGTATCCCCTTGCCAGGCCAACCATGGTGGTAAAATCTTTCGGATGTTTTTTGGCATTGAATTTAAACACTTCCAAAGCCTGTGTGTTCTTTTTCATTCCTACCAATTGCCTGCCATACTGGTGTAGCTCCTGCATACTGCCCATTGGAAGGGCCTCTTTAATCAATGAATCGGCTTTGGCCAGGTGGCCAAGTTTGCTGTGAAACAAGGCTGAATTGGTTAAAGTTTTGAAATCACGTTTAAACGACAAAGCAACGTCTGCCCATGCCATTCCTTCTTCCAGGTTCGTGTCATGGTCGAGGCAAAATTGTGAAGCCTGCACCCAGCCATCTACGCCAAAACCTTTGTCGCCTTTTAATTCGTTCCGAAAAGAATTCAATTGTGTTTTCACATAATCCACTTCCACTTTAAAAGGGATCATCACATGTTCCCATTGCAGGGCAATGGTTGCTGAATTTTCTGTTTGGTTAATGAACTCGTATTTCAACCACTCCACACTTTTATCGAGCTTCACATTTTTCACAGTGGCTCTCAGGGCATCGTGCTTATCATCATAAAAATAATTTCCCCACGATACATTATCTTTTGAAAAGATGACCGTGCTCTCCTCGGGGCCATAGGCTACAAAAAAACCATACTTACCAGCGGGCAGGTCTTTTCCCTCCACCTTCACATCGGTATCAAATTCAATGGTGGTATTTTCGTTGGCGCCTGCGCGCCATGGCGCCGCTTTGCTGGTTCCGTATTCAGGGGTTTTATCAATAAAACCAACATGTACAATGGAAGTACCGTATATTTTTCCTTCCCTGCCTTTTACACCCGGACGGTCATAGTTAATGAGCACACGGGTAATGCCAATTTGCTCACCTACTACCGCCTTTTTGTTTCCGCCCGAGGGCATTGACTTTAAGCCTTGTGCAAAGCTGCTTGAAACACCCGAGCTCATTAAAAAAATGAATGCAGCGGTTTTTGCAAAGTAATTTATGTTCTTCATCGTATAAAAATTATTGGTTTATCAAATTTACATCATCCCTGAGCTTTCTTCGGGCAAATAATTTGGAGCGGAAATAATCTTGTTTAAATGGCACAAAAAAAGAGGCGGATTAAAAAATGGATTCTTATTTTTATACTATCTTATCTCAATTTACATGGAACAAAAAGCAACATTAATTGGCATTGCTCCACAGCTGGTTGTAGCCGATGTGGTAAAAACTGCCGAATACTACAGGGATATTTTAGGTTTCAACATTATTGGTTATGCTGGCACACCACCTGTATACGCCATGGTAGAAAGAGACGGCTTCCAGGTTCATTTTGGGAAAGCGGATACGCAATCCATTCATACCAATGAAGCAATAAGGAAAGGAACAAGCGACCTGATTATTTGGGTTCCTGAAATTGATTTGTTTTATGCAGAGCTTACATCAAAACACGCCGACATTACACAGGAAATTGTAAAGCGTGTGTATGGAAGCCGGGAATTTATGATTCGCGACTGCGACGGGCATTTGATCTTAATTGGTGATTGATTATTCCTTCACTTCCCATAACTCCCAGTTCGTGTCGAAGCGGTACCACTTACCGTCAATACCCTGCCAGGCTTTAGCGGGCACCTCTGTCCAATGCTTGTTATCTTCTGTCCAAAGTAAACGGTTATTGCTAATGGTAAGCCAGCGGCCTTGTTTGTCTTGCCAGGCTACATTGGTGGATGATTTCCATTTACGTTTGTTGCGCGATAATTTAATGGCGTTCAGCAACCTTGCCTCGGTAGCCTGATCGATCTTGTACCATGTATCATAATTACCCAGCCACACGCCTGTTTCAGACTTTACCCAAAAAGATTCCGCCGGCATTGGCTCCGAATGGTCTGATGTTCGTTTTCCGCCATCAAACGGAACGATGTGCGAAAAGCAGATCAATGCTCCCGCAATTAGTGTTTTTACCATCTCTTAAACTATAATACCCCCTGCATATATAATAAAACCTACCAACAGGCAGGTTTTGCAAATCCTGTCAAAAATCAGGTGCAAGGTTAGGCATTAAACCATCCGTTAAAACAGGGCTTTCGTCGAAGATTTTAAGAGTAAATTGTTAATTAAACTGGTTTAGAATGAATCTCGAGTCACACGGGTGGTTTCGAGTCCCGACAAGTCGGGATCAACCACCCGTTGACTGAGGCTCTCGAAGTCAACAAATGAAATGTAATTACTCCCCAAACACGTCTTTAAAGAATTGTTTCATCGCTTCCCAGGATCGTTTATCGGCACTGGCATTATAGGCGGCGCCTTTGCTGTTATCGTCGCCGGCTTCTTTTTCGGTAAAGGCATGCAACGCATTAGCGTAATAGATCATTTGCCAATCGGCTTTGCTCTCATTCATTTCTTTTTGAAATGCTTTGATCTGCGCTTCGGGTACGTACGGATCGATAGCGCCGTGACACACCAGTACTTTTGGAACAATAGCTTCCTGTTGCTTGGTTGTATCTCTTCCCAATCCACCATGAAAGCTTACCACACCTTTTACCGGGAAATTGGCACGCGCAGCTTCCAGCGCTCCTGTTCCTCCAAAACAATACCCAATCACGACAATCTTTTGAGGATCGGCCCCCTGTTTAATCAGTTCATCCAATGCCAGTTTTATGCGCTTACGGTATTCATCCACATGATTTTTGTAATAACCGGCCTGCTGTCCTGCTTCTTTCCCATCTTTGGGATGATGGCCTTCGCCATAAATATCTGCCGCAAAGGCATAGTAACCCATTTCGCCCAATTGCTCTGCCACCCGTTTTGTATGTGCGGTAATTCCCATCCAGGCCGGTAAAATTAATACGCCTGCTTTCTTTTTCACATCCGTTTTTGGTTTAATGGCGACACCGCTCAATTTTTGCGTGCCATCGGCATAATTGATCTCTTTTAATTGTGAGTTCATGGTGAAGGTGCTTAACAGAAAAAGTGCGGTAATAAGAGAAAGTGGTTTCATTTTAAATTTATGATGGTTAAAGATTAAGTAGTTCTCGCACTTCGACTTCCCGCCAGCGGTCGGGCACGGCGCTCAGTGTGACAGCTCGAAGTGACACGAGTAAAATTATTTTTTAAATTTTCCTTTTAGCGCGGCCAATGCCGATGCCATGTCATTAGGGTCGTAGGATGCTACTTCTTCTTTCTTTGGTGACGGTTTTTTAGAAGAAACAATTCCCTCTCCTTTCATTGACAGTGCAATGCGCTTGCGTTTCACATCACACTCCGTTACATTAACCCAAACCTGCTGCCCTACTTTTACAATTAAATTAGGATCGTCCACAAAGGTATCGCTCAATTGCGAAATATGCACCAAGCCATCCTGGTGAACACCCACATCCACAAAAGCCCCGAAATTGGTCACATTGGTAACGATACCGGGCAGGCGCATTCCTTCACGTAAATCTTCAATGCTATGCACGCTGTCATCAAAGCTAAACACTTCGAACGATTTACGCGGGTCGCGTCCTGGTTTTTCCAATTCGCTGATAATATCTTTTAAAGTTGGCAAACCAATGGTATCTGTTACATAATTGTTCAGGTTTATTTTTTTACGCAGGTCTTTATCACGGATCAGGTCGTCGATGATGCAATTCAAATCAGTAGCCATTTTTTCTACAATATGGTAAGCTTCCGGGTGTACCGCGCTTTTATCAAGAGGGTGAATGCCGTCCCTGATCCTTAAGAAACCAGAGCATTGCTCAAACACCTTATCGCCCATACGGTTTACTTTCAACAGGTCTTTACGCGACCTGAAAGCGCCATGTTCATTGCGGTAATCCACAATGTTTTTTGCCAGTGTTTCGCCAATACCGGATACGTATGACAGCAATTGTTTGGAGGCCGTGTTTAGCTCTACACCTACGCCGTTCACACAACTCATCACCACGGTGTCCAGTTTATTTTTTAATGCTGTTTGGTCCACATCGTGCTGGTACTGACCAACACCAATGGATTTTGGGTCGAGTTTTACCAGCTCCGCCAAAGGATCGGCTAAGCGACGGCCAATGGAAACAGCGCCCCGAACGGTCAAATCATAATCAGGAAACTCTTCCCGGGCTACATCCGACGCCGAATAAATGGAAGCGCCCGCTTCGCTCACCATAATCACCGGGATTGTTTTTGGCAATACCTCAATGCTTCGGATAAACTGTTCGGTTTCGCGCGAAGCCGTGCCATTACCAATGGCAATGGCTTCCAGCTCATGCTTGGCGCACATAGCCATTACCACGTGCTGCGAATCGATCACACGGCGTTGCGGTTCATGCGGGTAAATAACGGTTTCTTCCAATAGTTTTCCCTGCGCATCCAATGCCACTACTTTACACCCGGTTCGGAAACCAGGGTCAATAGCCAGGATCGACTTTTGCCCTAAAGGCGAAGCCAACAACAATTCGCGTAAATTATCGGCAAATACCTGTATGGCTTTTTCATCAGCTGTTTGCTTGGTCATTAATCGCATTTCGGCTTCAATGCCAGGTTGCAATAAACGTTTATAACCGTCTTCAATGGCCAGGGCAACCTGTTCGGCACATTCATTACGCGAACGGATAAATTGTTTTTTAACCAACTCATGCGCTTCTTCATCGTCCACTATAATATCCAGGATCAGGATGTCTTCTTTCTCGCCACGACGCATGGCCAGCATACGGTGACTCGGACAAGACATGAGCGGTTCTTCCCATTCAAAATAATCCTCAAACTTTTGTCCTTCTTCTTCTTTTCCCCTGATGACCTTTGTTTTAATAATGGCCGAACGCTTAAACAGCACACGCATGGCTTCACGCGCAACGGCATCTTCGCTGATGATCTCGGCAATAATGTCGCGGGCTCCCTGCAAGGCTTCTTCGGGGTTCTCCACGCCTTTTTCCTTATCCACAAATTTTAATGCTTCAGGAAAAAGGTCGTTTGTAGTTTGTTCCAATATTAAATTTGCCAGAGGTTCCAGTCCTTTTTCGCGGGCTGCCGTGGCTTTTGTACGGCGTTTTGGTTTATAGGGCAGGTAAAGATCTTCCAGGGTCGATAGGGTTTCGGCTGCCAGAATCTTATCTGACAATTCAGGTGTTAGTTTACCCTGGCCATCAATCGATTTCAGGATGCTTTCGCGACGCTGCTCCAACTGGCGCAGGCGTTCAATTTCGTTCTTAATGGTAATAACCTGCACTTCATCAAGGCTCCCCGTCACTTCTTTACGGTAACGTGAAATAAAGGGAACAGTAGCTCCTTCATCCAATAGTTCAACGGTTGCTTTTACTTGTTTAGCATCTACTTTAAGCTCTGCGGCTATTTTAAAAAATAAAGCGGTATCGGTCATTCTGTTATCAGGTTTCTGGTTTAGTGTTTCAGGTTTAGTGCTTAGGTTTTCTAAGAAAAATAAACCCTTACTAACAAATATAAACCTATAAGCGTTTTATAGCAGGCGGATTTATGAACAGTTGAAAAAGTAAATGAGTGAGTATCAGGGTTTTTAGATACCAACAATTTTTAGAACGTTCCACATGTGATATCGTCATGCCGAACTTGATTCGGCATCTCATTGTTAAACATCGTATATTAGAATAATGTAGAAATATTTATTTAATTCCTCTTACTTTTTCTCTTAGTACTTCCTTTTCTTCCTTGATGAGGGCAATTGTGTAGTACACAATTGAGCCGGCATGTGGGTGGAGGAACAAAAGAAATCAAGAACGAAAACCAACCGCCATTTTTTGCGCACAAGCCTGCCCAGGAAACGGAGTGAAAAAATGGCGGTTCGCACTTTTCGTTCACTCCCTCGCGCTGTACTAATAATATTTATTTTTTTAAGCCTGATATCTTCTCTTTTCAGGAATTTATTTGTGGGTTTATATGCTATATTGATACATAAGCCATTACAAGGCAGCGCATAGGTATGTCAAAACGCGGCGCCGGTGAGGGGTGAATTTTATTTTTTTAGTTGAGTCTGAAAAACCACGACGTGTCGTGACGGGATGACTCAAAACAAAAAACTTACTTTCCTTCAAACACCTCCACCTCTGCCAAAGGACTGAAGAGGTAAACAGAACCGCTTGAAATTTCGCGGCAACGAAAACGCTTTCTTAATTTCTCGCCTTTCTCAAAAATACGGGAACCATTGTATAAAAAATGGGTGCGATAAGGTAAATGTTCCAATAAGATCAAATGCCCGTTGGTATCTTTAGTGTCGTATAGTTTTAAGGTACGCATTAAGGTATCGTCACTGCAACTGGCTGCTGCCGGATTCAGCAAGTATTTTCGCAAGGCATACAATACATCTAATGGTAAATTATCTGTACTTAAAAAGGGCGTCATCAGTTCCCTGAACGATTGTTTCCATTCCTCGCCATGTGGCATGACGCGGTTACGGTATTGGTTGTATGTTTTTAAATGGGCTATTTCATGCACCAGCGTCACAAAAAACGAATAAGGGTTAAGGTTATGGTTAATGGTAATGGTATGGTTCAAGCCATCGTGAGGAGACGTATAATCGCCAAGTTTAGTACTTCGTTCTTTGGTGATCTTTAATTTAAAATCAAACTCAATGATCCATCGCGCAATTTGCGGAACAGCAAATTCGGGGATATATTTTTTTAATATTTCCGAGTTGCGTAGTATTTGTTGTTCGCGTAGCGTCATTGGCTTAGGGACTGGAGAGGCTCAAGAGATTTAAGGGACTCAAGAGATCATTGTACTAAGTCTTTCCTGTCCCTTCTGTCTCTTTAGTCCCTTTCGTCTTTCCTATGGTTTGTACTTCGATTTTGCTAAAATTTTCTGAGCGTCTTTTTCGTTCATTAATTCTTCCAGAGTTACATTTTCATTATGATCCATGTATGATTTTACGATCTGCCAGCCCTGCCACATGGCAATGCGTGGCGGACATTCCTTGCTGATAGCTCTTGTAAATGGTCCTTCGCCGGTAAACTCCGCTATGATCTTCATATCGTTTTCATATAGCTTGTTGTCCTTTACCATAAAACCCCAAAGATTTTTTTCATACGTAGTGCAGTAGTTGAGCTGAGCGGTTGTATACCCAATCTTTAACGAATCGGCTACTTTTGGCAATAAGGCATCGATGGCATAATAAATTTTACCGTAAAAGATCATGTGGTTCAATAAATTATTTACCGGGTCGGCATTATCAAATTCGGTAACCATCCAACCATGAACAGCATCCGGAAGGATGTTTTCCTTGTTCATGCATTGCGTTTTGAACTTGGGGAATTGCAAGGCCGAATAAAATGGGTTATCGCTTCCCAGGTACATGTCCAAACCTATTCCTAAAGTAGAGTCAACATACACCACATTATAATTGAACCCACTCATAAAAGTAACATACTGTTTGGGAATTTTACGTTTTGGAAAATACACTTTAAAGCGTTTTACCACTTCGGTCATTTCATCACCCAACAGTTCCACTTCATTGATGGTGTAAATTTTTGAAAGAGCGGCATATGCTTCACTCATGTCCTTGTCATGAATGAATTTTAAAAGGCTGCTAGAATACAACGAATCGTTAACACCAGCATTGTTTAATATAGATGAATTGTAACGATCATAAAACGCCTGGTATCGTTTTTGCATATCAGCAATTTGTGTCTTTATTTTTGCTTCTTCAAGGGAGAATATGTCCTTATCAAGGCGTTTAAATTCAACAGGAGGTACAGTTACCTTGGTGGTATCAATATCAAAACGGTCATGTTTACATCCTGTTAAAAAGTTAACAATTAAACAAACTATAATGAGCTTTAAAGAGGACTTCATACCAAAAATTATATTAATTTTACAGAGTTAAATTATAAAAAAAACCAACACATGAAAAAATTTTTACTGATAGTTTCAAGCAGTTTAGTGTTAGCTAATTCTTTTTTAGCACAAGAGGCCGATGATGATAAAAAATTTCGCCTGGGCTTAAAAGTGGCGGCTCAACCAACATGGTTTTCTTCCAAAGAAAACAGTGCCTCAAAACTGGGTACAGGTTTTGGTTTTGGTTTTGGATTGGTAACAGAATTTCGCCTGGGAAAAACGGCCAGCTTTGTAACCGGCATCGGTGGTGATTTTGAGGGAGGAAGTATTAAATACAGATATGAGCCGTTATCGGCATCTCCTTATTCTGTTGGTTACGTGCTGGATGCTTCAGGTAACATGAAAAAACTGGAGGATGGCCAGGATGCGAATACCCTTGTTTCAACAGGCGACACTCGTTACGACGGGCTTATTGAGCGAAAAATAAAAACCACACACGTAACGATTCCTGTTGCCCTAAAAATGATGACCAAAGAGATTGGGGGCTTTAAATATTTTGGAATGTTTGGTGGCGAAATTGGCGTTAGGGTAAAAACAACCGCTACCGATAAATACATCTATTCTCAGTCGTATGGCAATTCAGGTATGACTTCCGGCGGAACCAATACAAAGGTCAACATCAATCCGGATGCCTCTTTAATTCCGATAAGGGTTGGCATGAACGTTGGTTTAGGTGCCGAGTACCGTTTATCGGGTTCTACATCCGCTTTTATCAGTGTTAACTACTTCCGTTCTTTTACAAACTTAATGAAAAAAGAATCGAAATACATGGCATATGATTACAATACCGATTCAAATGATATTATGACCTTTTTCCATGTAAAACAAGGCTTATTAATGAATGCCATTCGAATTAACGTCGGTGTTTTATTCTAAACTTCACGTCTTTAAAAAAATCCCATTTGCTAAGGCGGGTGGGATTTTTTATTTAACTTAACCGTTTATGAAAAAGAAAGAGATCCTCAGTCATATTGTAAATTGGCTCAATAACTACTCCAGCATATCAAAAACAGAAGGCTTTGTAGTAGGGATTTCGGGCGGCATCGATTCGGCCCTTACCTCTACCCTTTGTGCCATGACCGGGAAAAAGGTGATTTGCCTCAACATGCCCATCAGGCAACACCATACGGAATATGACAGGGGCAACGCGCACATTGAATGGCTCAAAAAAAATTACCCCAATGTGAGCAGCGCCGAAGTGAACCTGACACCCATTTTTGAAGAAATGGAAAGAACCTATGAAACTGGCATCCAGGATTTTTTAACCATGGCAAACACCAGGGCCCGTTTGCGCATGACTACTTTGTATGCCTACGCAGGTCACCATAAATTACTGGTAGCCGGCACAGGCAACAAAATAGAGGATTTTGGCATTGGCTTTTTTACCAAATATGGCGATGGTGGCGTGGACCTGAGCCCCATAGCCGACCTGATGAAATCGCAGGTGTATGCTTTGGCAGCGGAAGCGGGTGTTATTAGCGCCATTTTAAATGCCAGGCCAACCGATGGTTTATTTGCCGATGGCAGAACTGACGAGGACCAGATAGGCGCTACTTATGACGAACTGGAATGGGCCATGCAGTATAGTGCCAATGGCGAATTATACGAGTTGAATGAAAGGCAAAACCTGGTGATGCAAATTTATCAAAGCCGTCACAGGGCCAACAAACATAAAATAGACCCGATCCCGGTTTGCAGCATTCCAAAAGATTTGCTAATTTAATATCAATGGAAAAACGGACATGCATAGAATGCGGAGAAGCATTCCAGGGACGGGCAGACAAAAAATTCTGCAGCGACCTGTGCCGTAACTCCCATAACAACAAGCTCAACAGCGACAGCACCAATTACGTCAGGAACATCAATAATATTTTAAGAAGGAACCGGCGCATTATTGAAGATCTGCTGCCTAAGGATTCTCAGCCTTTACCGATCCTGAAACAAAAGCTAACGGATAAAGGTTTTAACTTTACTTATCTTACAAATACCTTAATTACTAAAGACGGAAAAAAATACCATTTTTGTTATGAGTATGGGTACCTGGTTGAGGAAGGAAAATACTGCCTCCTGGTAAAACGGGATCAAGAGTCTTAATTACAAAATTGATGTTTGTCAGTTCGAGCGGAGTCGAGAACCAGGACACTTCTCGACTCCGCTCGAACTGGCAGAGCTCGAAAACTAATCCTCAATAACAACAGAAACCCTGTCCACCGGGCCGTTCATAGGCGGTAACAACTTGGTGACCTTCACTTTGGTTTCGATCAACTGAGGGAAAGTATGAATGATCTTATCGAAGATGCGTTTTGCCACATGCTCAATTAATTTTGAAGGGATGGCCATTTCCTGTTTGCAGATATTAAAAACCGTGCAGTAATCAATGGTTAAATTCAGGTCGTCCTTCACGGCGGCTTCTTTGAAATCGCAGACCATGCTTACATCCACAATATATTCGGCTCCCACTTTGGTTTCCTCGGGAAGGCAACCGTGGTAAGCATATAAGCGTATTCCTTCGACGTTGATTTGATTTTTCATTTTCTTATTTTTTTGCTCACCACAGAGACACGGAGATACAGAGGTGTTTTATAAACAGAGAACATCCTTCACTCTCACGACGTGTCGTGACAGGGTGACAAATTATTTACTAATTTCCCCTCTCAGGTTTGTTTCGAGCAGTTCTTTTGATTTTTGAACGGATAGGTTTTTTCCCAGCACATACATGAGTTTGGCAATGGCGCTTTCAAAGGTAATGTCGTAACCGCTCACAACGCCCATGCGCTTTAGCTGGCTGCTGGTTTCATACATCCCTTGCACCACTTTGCCTTCGTCGCATTGCGTGACATTATACACAATAATGCCTTTGCTGATGGTGTGTTTTAAGGCTGTAATGAACCACTCATCGGTACTGGCATTGCCCGCGCCAAATGTTTCGATAACTACTGCCCTGATCCCATCTGTATTTAAAATAGCCAGGGTTATTTTTTTACTGATGCCCGGAAACAATTTCAGCACCGCGATGTCGTTATTGAGTTCGGTGTGTACCTTGAACGCTTTTTTGGATGGTTTGAAGAGGGCCGGAAGGTTGTATTGAATGCTCACGCCAGCTTCGGCTAAAGCGGGGTAATTGGGCGATTTAAAGGCATCGAAATGGGCCGAATTGTATTTGTAAGTCCTGTTGCCCCTGTGCAGCTTATATTCAAAATAAACAGACACTTCATTTACAATGGGCTTGCCATTATGTTTGGCAGCCGCAATTTCAATGGCGGTAATCAGGTTTTCCTTACCGTCGGTACGGATAATACCGATTGGCAATTGCGAACCGGTTAAGATCACCGGTTTGGCAAGATTTTCGAGCATAAAACTTAAAGCGCTTGCCGTATACGACATGGTATCGGAACCATGCAGGATCACAAAGCCATCATGTTTTCCGTAATTTTCTTTAATCGTTTCGGCTATTTCAATCCACACTCTTGGGTGCATGTTCGACGAATCGATGGGATGTTTGAAGGAGATGGATGAAAGATCAATATCAAACTTTTCGAGTTCGGGAATTTGTTTGGTAAGGGCTTTAAAATTGAAAGGTTTCAATTCACCGCTGCGCACATCCTGCATCATGCCAATGGTGCCACCGGTGTAGATGAGTAGAACGGAAGGTTTTTTCATATAGGCTTAAAATAAAAGACACAGGATTTAAGACTTTGTTGATCTGTCTTTAATCCTGTGTCCTGAATCATGTATCGGATTTAGAATGGTAAATCGTCGTTATCGGCAATGCTGCTGTTAAATACCGGTGCCGACGTGTTTTCCTGCATTCCTGAATTGCTGTTTTGGGCAGGTGAGCTGCTTTGTGCGCCTACTTTTTCCAAACGCCATGCTTCCAGTGTATTGAAATAACGAATACCCTGAGGTCCGTTCCACTCACGACCACGTAAGTTAAACTGTACTTTGATCTCTTCGCCCACATTAAACTGGTCGAGCATGCTGCATTTATCCTGTGTTACCTGGAAACTTACATATTGAGGGTATGGTGTGCTTAAGTCGGTGGCTAATACGAAATCTCTTTTTTGAAATTTCTCACTCACTTTTTGCGTGTCGAATTTTAATTTTAACTGTCCTGTTACTTCCATTGTTATATATATTTACGTTATTGATTTAGGGTTTAGGCTAATGAACAAATTTACAAAAAGGCTCAGGAATTTGGGAGAAACTTAATTCACAAAACAGGAGACTATTCAACAATTTATCAGTATCATTATTAAAATTTAGCTTCTATAGCGCTAATTTTTACTTTTTTCCTTGATGAGGGCAATTGTGTAGCACACTATTGAGCCAGCAGGTGTGCTACTAAACAAAAAATCAATCTTTTCGGGCCAGTTTGTTCAGGTTCCTGTCAATGTATTTTTCGGAGGTAATAAGGGCCCTTTGAATGCGGCGGGCGTAATAAATGCTATCCAGTATCTCTTTTTGTTTTTCTTCAATAATATGCTTTTGCTGTGTGATCTCGACATTGATCTTTTGTTTTTGTAAAAAACTGCGGTACACATAGACTGCAAAAGCAATTACCAGTACCAGGATCCCGCAGATGCTCCAGATGACAACCTGCTGTTTATTGCTTTCGGCCCTGGTTACGGCTTCTTTTTTTTCCTGTTCCAGTTTGGCAGCAGCCTCTTTTTTATCAAACTCGTACTGCATCTGGGCCTGGGTTATTTTTTTGGTGTTTTCCTCATTGTTCAAACTGTCGCGGTAGGTAATAAACAACTTATAATCCTCCAATGCTTCGTTGTAATTACCGGTAAGCGAGTTCAGCTCGGCCAATCCCTGGTAAGCTTCCTTCATTCCTTCTTTGGAGCCCGTTTGCCGGCACATCTCAAGCCCTTTTAACAAATACGTTTTTGCTTCAGGGTATTTTTTAAGTTGTATGTGCAGGCTTCCCAGGTTCACATTAATATTGGCAACGCTTTGAAAAAGCTCCAGCTCTTCCATGATGCTTTTGGCCGAAAGGTAATTTTTAAGGGCAAGGTCAAAATAAATACCGGCGCTATCCGCTTTCCCTTTTTTTCTGAGCTCTGTTCCCAGGTCGTAATACACTACTCCAATGTTTGAATAGGTATCGGCAAGGCTGCTTTTATCGCCGCTGTTTTTTCTTATTTCCAACGCCAGAAAATGCTGTGCGAGGGACTCCGTGTACCTTTCCTGGAAATAATAAATGAGCGCGCGAATGTTGTAAGTATAGCCCATGTAAGCTTTATTCCCCGAATTTTTACAAAGAATGAGGGCTTTATTGATGTTGATGAGCGCGTCGGTATAGTTTTTCTCATCCATGTAAATAATGGCAATGTTAATGTAAGTGGCTGCCACATGTTCCTGGTCGTGAATGGCCTCCCAACCTTTTAAAGATGAAAACAGGTTATTAATGGCCTCGGTATAGTTGCCCTGCACTTCCTTCACCATTCCAAGGTTATTATAAGAACCGGCAATACCCTTTCCGTAATTAGATCTTTGACTCAAATCCAATGCCTGGTTGTAGTAATTGATGGCTTCGGGATAATTGCCCTGCTCGTAATACATCTGGCCTATCTCGTTAGCCAGGTCACTCCTTAACGAATCAACGGTTGTTTTTTGGAAAACAGCTTTCAACGAATCGAGTGCACGCTCCTGGGCATGGAGCGCCAACTGAAAAACGATCAGCATGAAAAAGAGAATATGTTTGCCGTAGTTTTTCAATTATATCCTTATTCCTATCAATAAAACATCATCCACCTGTTCCAGGTTTCCTTTCCATTCTTCAAACTTTTTATCAAGGATCTCTTTTTGTTCTTCCATTGGCAATTGGTAATTAGCAATCAGTAATTCTTCCAATGGTTTGTATTTGAATTTTTTTCCTTTAGGTCCGCCAAACTGGTCGGCATAGCCATCGGTTAAGGAATACACCACATCACCTTTTTGCAGCTCCACCTTTCTTAGCGTAAACGGTTTCATATCGTTGTACTTGCCAACCGGCATTTTATCGGCCGGACAGGAGATCAGCTCACCATTCCTGACGATATAAAAACCATTATTGGCTGCCGCGTATTCCAGGATGTTGTTGGTAAAATCAAAAACGCTTAAGATGCAATCCATCCCATCCTTCGATTCTTCTTCGCTGCCTTCGGGATTTAAGGAAGTAATGATCTCTTCCCTGATATGATCGAGTACGAGGTTAGGACTGGCTATGTTTTTTTCGATGATGGATTCGTTCAGGTACGAAATGTTCAACATGCTCATGAACGCGCCGGGTACACCATGGCCTGTACAGTCGGCCGTGCACAGGTAAAATTTTTCCACCGCACTGCCAGGGTGCTGGTGCGCCAGGGCATAATAAAAATCGCCACTCACAATATCCTTAGGTTTATAAAGGATAAAGAACTTCCTGTTTTTAAAGTTTGCTTCCATAGTTTATTATTTCTTGTCAATGAGTTTATCCAGGTTCCTTTCAATGTATTTCTCTGAGGTGAGCAAAGCTGTTTGGATCCGCTTGGCATACTGGATGCTGTCGAGGATCTCTTTTTGCTTTTCTTCAATAATGTGTTTTTGCTTCGTTACCTCTATGTTGGCTTTTTGTTTTTGCAGGTAGCTACGGTAAACAAACATTGCAAAACCAAGCACCAGTAACAGTGCCCCGCAAATGCTCCAGATAATGGCCTGTTGCTTTTTACTTTCGGCAGCGGCAATGGCTTCTCTTTTTTCTTCCTCCAGTTTGGTAGCCGCTTCTTTTTTCTCAAATTCATAGTTCATTTCCAGGCGCACCGTTGCTTTTATGTTCTCCTCGTTTTGCAGGCTGTCTCTTGCCGATACGAATGTTTTGTAATGGGCAAATGCCTTGTCGTAAACCCGGGTAGCGTTATAAGTCTCATATAAGGCATAGTTGGCATCCCGTATCCCTTCAAGGTCTTTTATTTCACCAGCAATAGCCAAACTTTTGAGCTGGTATTTCTCGGCTTGCTTATAATCCTTCGCCACAAAGTATACATCGGCCATGTTAAAATAGGAAATGGCTACATTGCTTTTATTATCCATCTCTTCGTAAATGTGCAGGGCCTCTGTGAAACACGTTAAGGCTTTTTCCGTTTCGTTCTTACTTCCGTATGCATTGCCAATATTCGTCAATGCATTGGCCTCTCCTTCCTTGTCGCCGGCCGAGCGCATGAGCGATAATGCCTTAAGCTGGTATTCAAGGGCAATATCAGGCTTTTCCATTTCGTAATAAATATTGCCAATATTGCTCAGGGAATTTGCTACTGCCCTGTCGTTACCCGCTTTGGTAGGATAAAGTGATCCTTCCCTTAGTTTTAGCGCCCGCAGTTGGTAATCCAGGGCTTTATCGTGAGAGCTCTGATGCCAATAGATGTTGCCAATATTGCTGTAGGCATTGGCAATGTCTCTTTTCGAATCCAGCTCTTCCGAAACTTTCAGGGCATTAAACTGGCATTCGAGCGCCTTTGAATAATTACCTTTGTACAGTTCAATAATTCCCTGGTTGCCATGCGCGCCAATCAATCCCCTTTTATAATTCAGTTTCAGGCAAAGCGCTTTCGCTTCTTCGGTATATTTTAAGGCTTCCGAAAACTCACCCATGCTTTTTAAATCCCACGACAACAGGTTCAGGGTCTTCACCTTATTGGTATCGTCTGGCGCGCCGGCAATCGCTTTTTTCAAAGAGTCTGTTTCATGGTCTTGCGATAACAGGTTATAAAAGCTGAACAGCAAAAACAGGTATGCAAGGTGTTTTCTTTTCATCCGATCATGATTTGTTCAACCTGTTCAGCACTTTATCAATATACGTTTCAGAAGTAAGCAGGGCCGTTTGGATGCGCTTGGCATAATGAATGCTATCCACAATTTCTTTTTGTTTTTCTTCGATGATCTCCTTTTGCTTGGTGATCTCTACATTGGCTTTTTGTTTTTGAAGGTAGATCCTGTAAGCATAAACAGAAAAACAAACGGCCAGGCACAGCATGCCTCCTACAGACCAAATGATGATTTGTTTCTTTTTACTCTCCGCTTTTGAGATGGCTTCTTTTTTCTCCTGTTCCAATCTTGCCGTGGCCTCTTTCTTTTCAAACTCATAGTTCATTTGGGCCCTGGTGGTTTCTTTGGTGGTTTCCTCGTTGTTTACACTGTCGTTATATGCCACAAACAGTTTATAATTTTCCAGGGCTTGTTTTTTATCGCCGGTCCGGTCGTGGTAATTATACATGGCTTCGTAGGCATCACGCATCAGGTCCAGTTCCCCGGTTTCCTTTGCCAATTGGAATCCTTTAAAAATATACGGCTTTGCCTTAGCATAATCTTTCATGGCAACATAGGTATCGCCAATTGAAATATTTGAAAAAGCGATCCCTGAAATGTCTTCCAGTTCCTGCATTTCTTTCAGCGCTTTTTCATAGGCTTCTATTGCCTCATTGGCCTGGCCTTTGTAATAATAGATGTTCCCAATATTGTTATAGGTATCGGCTATGTTTTGCTTATCCCCAAACTCTTCCATAATCTTCATGTAAGACACATACATTTCGAGGGCTTTATCGTAGTATTTTTTCGCGGTGTAAATTCCCGCAATATTGTTGTAGGTGCCGGCAAGGCTGTACCTGTCGTCGAGCTCCTTAAATAACAGCAGCGACTTGTTATAATAGTTCATGGCCTCGTCCGCATTGCGGATCATGGAATACACATTACCAATGGAAACAAGCGAAAAAGCAATGCCTTTTTTATCGCCTACTTCTTCCCTGAGCTTGAGTGCCGCAAAAAATTGCCGCTGGGCCTCGGTATAATTTCCCTGTCCGTAATACACATTCCCTATATTCCCATAAGCGGTAGCCTGGCCTTTTTTATCATATACATCCTGGCTTATTTGTAACGATTTATGGAAGACTGAAATAGCCGAAGGATAATTACCTACATTGGTATACACCAATCCTTTTAGATTATACGATGCGGCTAATGTCCGTTGTACCGAATTATAAATGGCAGGCTGGCTTTGCCCGGATAATTTACCGGCCAACAGGGTAGCTTTTTCGGCATACACCATGGCGCTATCGTATTCGCCGGTCATGAACAGCTGGCGCGATAATATATTGAGGTTAATGATACGGCTTGTATCTTCTGTTCCGTTTTGGGTAATCTTTTTAAGGGAATCGATAGCCGGGGTTTGAGCAAAACCAAAATGGAGTGCACATAACAGCACAACTAACAATGCATACCTGCCAACCTTAATCATTAACCCAATTTACAATTTATTCCTTAATTGCAAGGAAAAGGGTTATTAAAAATGAATTAACAGGAAAAAAACACAAAAAACCTGTTAGTTTAACTAACAGGTTTTTTATTTATTAAGTTACTTTTTTCCTTGATGAGGGCAATTGTGTAGTACACAATTGAGCCGGGATGTGCGTAGCGTAAGCAAAAAAGTCAAGTCAAAACGATCGCAGCCCGCTCTTTCGATTCTTAAGATTCGCTACTGAAAAACACTAAAGGTTTTTCAGGCTCATCTAAAGAATCAAAATTCACAGCTCACCGCCTCCGCGTTTTGACCGGCCTACGCGCTGCATTATAATTAAATTTATGGCAATACAGCATCATTAAGCTTAATTAAAATTAACTACAAAGCTTTCTTCGTTTTGTCTTACTTTTTTAAGCTTCGCCAGCCAGTCGTTGGCTTCGTCCCTGTAACCCAAAGGTAATAAGGCAACACTTCTTAATCCTTTTTCGTTCAAGTTTAGGAGTTTGTCCAGTTCAGCAGGATTAAAACCTTCCATAGGCGTTGAGTCTACTTTTTCTACTGCGGCCGCGGCTAAAGCCATTCCAAAGCCAATGTAACTTTGGCGTGCGGCGTACTGAAAATTCTCTTCGGCCGATTTTGCAGTGAACATTCCTACCAGCCTGTCCTTAAAGTCATTCATGGCATCAACCGGCATACCACGTTGGGTGGCAGTGCGGGCCATATTTTCTTCTATCCGTTCTTTGGTAATGTTATCCCAAGCCGCAAATATGAGCAAGTGCGAACTATCCACCATTTGCGACTGGTTATTGGCAATGGGTAAAATTTGTTTTTTCAGTTCAGGGTTTGTCACCACAATCACCGAGAAAGGCTGAATACCGGCCGAAGTTGGCGCTAGCCTGGCGGCTTCAACAATACGATTCACTTTTTCCTGCGGTACTGTTTGTCCGTTCATTTTTTTGGTGGCGTAGCGCCAGTTGAGTGCTTCTATGAGTTCCATAATGTTTTTTGTTTTGAGTTTAAAGTTGATGTTGTTATATATTAATCACAATTCCCGTCAATGGAGCAGCTTCCTCCATCAGCGGAAAGTTTATTATTTTCAGTACCCGATTCGTCCCATGCTTTGTTGAGTGCCCCCAGGAACACCTCGCTCGGTTGCGCGCCCGAAACAGCATATTTCCGATCGATCACAAAAAAGGGAACGCCCCTTACACCTACCTGTTGTGCTTCCATAATATCTTGTTCTACCGCATCAGCGTATAAGCCACTGTTTAGTACTTCTTCTATTTCCGATGCGTTTAAACCAATTCCGGTTCCCAGTTGAATAAGGGCTTCACGATCGTCTATATTTTTTCCTTCTGTAAAATAGGCTTTGAACAAGGCTTCTTCCATAGCATCTCCCAGATTGTATTTTTTAGCCAGGTGCGATACACGGTGCGCGTTGAATGAATTGGCGACTACCGCTTTGTCAAAATCATAATTCAAACCCACCTCCTTTGCCATGTTTATAACTTGCTGGCTTACCTGTTTGGCATATTCTACAGTCCAGCCCTTGCGCTCGGCCAGGTAGTGATGCGTGTTCTTACCGGGTTGTGTTTTCATCTCAGGATCAAGCTGGAAACTTTTCCAGGTGATCTCCACCTTATCTTTGTTATCAAATTGCTGCAGGGCATGTTCGAATTTGCGTTTTCCTATATAACAGAAGGGACACATCACGTCGCTCCAAATCTCTACTTTCATATTCGTTTGATTTAAAATTACGGAACAAAGGTACCGGTATTTGGTATCAAATGGTTACTGATATACTTTTGTATACCAGTATACTTTAGTAAACCAATAGGAAAGACAGGGAAATAAATTGTAATTTTGACCTAAATGAACACCATGATATCCAAGATCCCGAAAGAGAACCTGAACAAGGAAGCCTGCACCAAAAGCATGCTACCCATACAGGACGCGCTTTACATATTGAGCGGCAAATGGAAACTCCCCATCATTGTCGCGCTAAAACACGGCCACAAGCGTTTTAAGGAACTCAACCGCGAAATAGGCGGCATTACCGCTAAAATGCTCTCCAAAGAATTAAAGGAACTTGAAATGAACGAACTGGTAAAGCGTACGGTTTATGATACCATACCGGTAAGCGTGGAGTATGAACTCACCAGCTATGGCGATACGCTTGACCCGGTAATTATGGCGCTGAGGGATTGGGGAACCAAGCACAGGAAACGCATTGCGGGGAAATAATTTTCAATAATATTGAAGAGTCTGTCAGTTCTAGCGGAGTCGAGAACCAGAAAGAACGATTAAGAACTCTTCTCGACTCCGCTCGAAGTGACAAAACAGTATCATTTACCTTTTGCTTAAAACCTCGTTACCCGCCTGTGGCAATACGGTGTACCGCCTTCTTTTTCATAATACTGCTGGTGGTAATCTTCGGCTGGCCAAAACTTAACTGCTTTTTTAAGCTGTGTGGCTACTTTATACCCTTTGAGTTGTAAAATACCAATGAGCTTTTCAGCCGTTTTCTTTTGATCTTCATCCTGGTAAAAGATCATGGATAAATATTGATTCCCTACATCATTCCCTTGTCCATTGGCCTGAGTAGGATCATGGATCTCAAAGAATAAACGCGCCAGCTCTTCAAAATTTGTTTGTGCCGGATCAAAGGTTACTTCCAGGGCTTCCACATGCCCGGTGGTGTGGGTGCATACTTCACGGTAAGTAGGATTTTCCTTGGTGCCGCCGGTATACCCTACCTGTGTGCTGATAACACCTTTGGCATGTTGAAAATAATATTCCACACCCCAAAAGCAACCACCGGCAAATACGGCTTTATCCGTCTTAGCAGCTGTTGCTTTTTTTGAGTCATTTCCTTTCTCAGGCACAAAGATCATGGACGTTGTATTGACACAATGCCTGGTATCTTTGGCGGTTAGGCCCTCGCCATAAAACACATGGCCCAAATGTCCGCCACAGGTGTTGCAAACAATCTCTGTTCTCATGCCATCCGCATCCGGGATCTTTTTTACCGCCCCGGCAATCTCCTGGTCAAAACTTGGCCAGCCGCAGCCCGAATGGAATTTATCATCCGATTTATACAATGGCGCGTTGCACTGCCTGCAAACGTAGGTTCCTTTTTCAAAATTATCGGTGTATTCACCGGTATAAGGCATGTCGGTTCCTTTGTGAAGGATCACCCGTTCTTCGGCAGGCGTGAGTTTGTTCCATTTCATAGTCGTAGTTTGTTTAGGTGTGTTAGTGCTTGTGGTACTTGCCGGGTTTTGGCACTGCGTGGTGCTGCAACCAATGGTAAGCAGGAAAACCATCATCAGAAAAGAAGACAGAAAATTTCGCTTATCCTTTATGTTTAAGTTATTTTTCATAAGGTTTATTTTGTGATATAAAATTAATCATTAAACAGCTGATCCGGTTCAGCTGTTTGAAATGATATACGTTTTTTAGTTTTTTTTGGTTTTTTGTTACCTGCGGATATTTCCTACTTTTGGTGTATGCAAAACGATTTGAGATCACAATTTTTATTAAATCCCGAAATCACCTACCTGAACTTCGGGTCATTTGGCGCCTGCCCAAAACCTATTTTTGAAGATTACCAGAAATGGCAGCTTGAGCTGGAAACAGAACCCGTACAATTCATTACGGTTAACAGCCTTAATTATTTAAAACAGTCGAGAGAAGCATTGGGCAACTACATAGGCTGCCATGCCGATGATATGGTGTTTACGCCCAACCCTTCCTATGCCTTTAACATCATTGCCAAAAGTTTGGTATTGAAACGCGGCGACGAGATCCTGAGCACCAACCTGGAATATGGCGCCATGGACAAAACCTGGAACTTTTACTGCTGCAAGGCCGGGGCTACCTATGTGCGACAGGAAATAGAATTGCCTATTAAAAGCAAGGAAGCCCTTATTGAACAATTTTGGAAAGGGTATAGCGAAAAAACAAAAGCTATTTTTATCAGCGAGATCACCAGCAGCACCGGTTTGAAATTACCGGTAAAAGAAATTTGCGACATGGCCAAACAAAAGGGCCTGCTCACCATTGTGGATGGCGCACATACACCCGGACACATTCCTGTGAACCTGGCCGAGCTGAAAGCGGATATTTACACCGGCGCCTGCCACAAATGGATGCTCGCCCCCAAAGGCTGTTCGTTCCTGTATGTAAAAAAAGAATTTCAAAACCTCTTCGATCCATTGGTGGTGAGCTGGGGCTATGACAGCGCCATGCCATCGCATTCACAATTTTTGGATTACCACCAGGGACAAGGTACGCGCGACATTTCCGCGTTCTTAACTGTTCCTAAAGCCATTGAATTTTTAAATCATTACGACTGGCCGGCACGCGCTGCCGAATGCCGGAAACTGGTGAGGGACAATGCCGAACGCTTTTGCACTCTTGTGGGTACTAAACCACTTACTCCGCTCACCGATGAATTTTTAGGACAGATGTTCAGCATCCCTATTCACACGCCGGAGCCTGAAACATTACAGCGTGTATTGTTTGAAGCCTATAAAGTGGAAGTGCCCGTGATGCGCCATGGGATTGATACCTATCTGCGTTATTCCATACAGGTGTTCAACACACAGCAGGACCTGGATAATTTGTACAACGCCTTAAAGGAAATCATTGCCAATACGGAATTGATCCATATTAAATAATGTCGGGCTGAGCGAAGTCGAAGCCTTGGTCTGACCTTTCGACTCCGCTCAGGGTGACACTAATTTTAAATCATTTATTTTCTTTCCTAAAACTTTATGGCAAAAAAAACAACTTCTTCCAGTAAAAAAACTGCCCTCATTCCCAAATCGGGCTTTGAATTTTTAAGCAGCTTAAAAAAGAACAACAACCGCGACTGGTTCAATGCTAATAAAGACCGTTATCTCAAAGAGCTAAGTTTCATTGAACAATTTGCCGATGCCCTGCTGGCAGAATTAAATAAAGAGGATGTGATTGAAACACCAAGCGGCAAAAAAAGCCTGCACCGCATTTACCGCGACATTCGTTTCTCGAAAGAAAAAACACCTTACAAAACCAACTGGAGCGGCAGTTTCAGGCGTGCCACCAAACAGCGCCGTGGCGGCTATTATTTTCATTTAGAACAGGGCAACAGTTTTATTGCCGGTGGTTTCTGGGGGCCAAACCCCGAGGACCTGAAACGTGTGCGCGATGACATTGCCTATGATGCGACTCCGCTCAGAAAGATCTTAAAAAGCAAAAGCTTCGTTTCCACTTTCGGAAAACTGCAGGGCGAGCAGGTAAAAACCACACCTAAAGGTTATGACTCGGATAACGAAGGCATTGACCTGCTGCGTTACAAGCAGTTTTTGGTGAAACGGAACTTTAGCGATAAGGAAGTAATGAGCGATACGTTCTTAAAAGAAGCTGCACAAACATTCAGGCATATGCGGCCTTTCTTTGATTACATGAGCGAGGTGCTTACCACGGATATGAATGGCTTGGAGTTGAAGTGATTTCTGTAAAAATATAACTTGATCTAAACAAACATCTCCCGCCCTTCGGGCACCCTCTTGGGAAGAGGGAATTTGCTAAATCGTCATAAACAAATTCCTCCTTTGAAGGAGGTGGCCGCAGGCCGGAGGATGTTTTATTAATAATCTTCTTAAAACAAACTCGTTTGCAGGGCAATTATTACCATTTTCAATGATCTTATTCGGTCGGAGTGAAGCAATCTCAATTTAATTTCTTTTTACTTTTTTCCTTGATGAAAAAAGTAAACAAAAAAATCAAGAACGAACGCCAACTCCAATTCTTTTCTCGCGCAAAATGCCTGCGCAATGCCGCCGAAAAAATTGTAGTTCACACCGTTCGTTCACGCCCACGCGCTGTTCTAATCACAATTACCTTACAAAAACACTTTGTTTTTCTTATAGTCTTTATGAGATTGCTTCGCACGCGAAAAAAAGCGTGCTCGCAATGACGACTACACATCAAACAAACTCGTTTGCACAGCACCCAAGGCCGACAAGCGCTTTTCATTGAGGTGCGTGTTATCTTCAGAGGCGGTGATATGAAATACGTCTGTTTCCTGGTAACGGGAGGCAACAATGACATTGGTATTACCGGCATGTTGCATAAACAGGTCTTTCACCAAAATGGGACAATTATTGTCTTTTGACAAATGCGATAAAAGCACATGGCTCATGTAAGCGGGTTTATGCATTTTAAATAACTCCAGGGCTTGCGTGTTGGATAAATGTCCCCGTCCTCCTTTAATGCGTTTTTTCAAATGGTAAGGATACATTCCCTGTTCGAGCATTTTTTCATCGTAGTTCGCTTCCAGGAATATGGCATGGCAGTGTTTAAAATTGCGTGTCACATTTTCGCAGCAATGCCCCAAATCGGTAAATACGCCAATGTTCACACCATTACCGCTTACCACAAAACTATAGGGGTCGGCAGCGTCATGCACCTTTGAAAATGGCACTACCGCTAAATCACCAATCCTGATGGTTTGGTATGAGCGGAAGCTATGCACTTCGAGTCCGCATAAATTCAGGCGGCTATAGTTTAAAGTAGCATCGGTAATGTAAACCGGGAGCTTGTATTTTTTCGCCAGCACTTCCAGTCCTTTGATATGATCGGAATGTTCGTGCGAAATAAAAACAGCCTTTACCTTTTGCATGTTCAAACCAAGACGAAGCATCCGTTTTTCGGTTTCCCGGCAGGAGATCCCGGCATCTATCAGCACAGCTTCCCGCTCGTTGGCCACATAATAGCAGTTGCCATTGCTGCCTGAGTTGAGAGATGTGATGTAGAGTGACATGAGGTAGGCAAAGAAACCACTTTTTTATGGCTTTTACAGGGCTCTAAAGAAAAATGTGATGGGATGTTTTCAACAAGCCTTTTCTGAAATCTCTTAAATTATCTTAATTCCCTTGTTACCGAATTGGGTTATACCTATAAAGCTTTACTTTTACTTTAACCCCGATCGTATGATAGCAACTCTACGTTATTTACCGCTCATTTTATGCCTATTCCTGAAATTCAGTTCCTTTGCGCAATGCGGCATACAGGGAAAATTAACAGATACACTTCATGTTGCCATCCCGTTTAACGCTGTTGGCTTGGTAAACGTCAAAGACAGCTCTGTTTACAAAGGGGTAATGACCGACCAGGATGGCAATTATTGTTTTGAGCGCCTGAAAAAAGGCACTTACCTCATCAAAGTCTCAGCCATTGGCTTCAACACCTTTTATTCGGATCAGATAACGTACGACAGCATCACTCCATTATCTGTTCCCGTTATAACACTAAAACCCGCCGGTGTTAACCTCAACGAAGTGTCGGTTTCGGCACAAAAAAGAACAGTGGAATTTAAGAACGGGAACATTACCGTAAACGTGGAAGGCACCGCTTTGGCTGTGGGCAATAGCGTATATGATCTCTTGGCGCGGCTACCGGGCGTAACGGTAAATGAAAGCGACATTTCCATACAGGGAAGAGGTGGCGTTAAAATATTAATCGACGGAAAACTACAGCAAATTTCGGGCTCGCAGCTGATAAATGTTTTAAAGAGCATGAATGCTTCGCAGGTGGAAAAGATCGAAGTACTGAAAAAGCCTCCTGTGAAATACGATGCCGAAGGAACGGGTGGCATGATCAATATTAAAACCAAAAAACTAAAGCTCGTGGGTTTTAGCGGCGATGTTTTTGCTTCCTTTTCACAGGGATTTTACGGCAATCCGGGCGGTGGCTTTTCACTGAACTACAAAGGCAGGCGTTTCAACTTTTTTTCGGGCTTTTCGGCCGAACAGGAATGGCGGAGACATGAAAATGATTTTAGAAATACGATCACATACAATTCAACCGAAACAACCCTTCACCAAAATTATGTAGAAAAACAGCATAACAATTTGGAGCGGTATAACCTTGGTGCCGACTGGTTCATCAATAAGCGTAATTCGGTGGGTATAAAAATGAGCGGCGCTTTTGGTATGGGTAACGAAGACCGGATCGCTACTACTACTGTAAGTGACAGCAGCCTGGGCTATAACGCGATCCGTTATAATTTCAGAAAACCAAATCCGTGGATCTACCCTGAGTTCAACCTTAATGCCGAGCACTTATTTGACACGACAGGGACCGCTCTGCGTTTTTCTGCTAATTATTACCCCTACTGGGATATTTATGCCGCTGAGTTCGATAACCACCTCATTGGCGCCAACGACCAGGAAGTAACACAACCGAGCGTGTTCCGCACCTCCAATACCTTGTTGTTCAATACCCTATCGGGTATGCTCGATTTTGAGAAGACGTTTAAAAAGGAGCTGAAACTTGAAACCGGCTTAAAACAAACTTACCAGGAGATGATGAGTGATTATATTTTTGAGAACATGGACCCCATCACCGGTGAGTACAGTACTGATCCTGCATTTACCAATGTATACACCTACCGGCAAAACATCAGCGCGGGCTACATCAACCTCAGCAAGGATTACAAAAAGGTCTCTTTCCAATTGGGAGTACGGGGAGAGAACACCATTATAAATACCATCAGTAAAACAAATAATACCGGCTTTACACGGCAGTACTTTAACCTGTTTCCCATGGCTAGTTTTGATTACAGGATCTCAGACAATCATAATTTACAGCTCTCATACAACAAGCGGATAAACCGCCCTGATTACAATTCCTTCAATCCCTTCCGCATTTTCAGGAGCCTTTTATCATCACAGCAGGGTAATCCCTACTTAAAGCCGGAATACAGCCATTCCATCGACCTTACTTATTCATACAAAACGTGGATGTACCACACACTTTCCTTTTCAAGAATCTACAATGCCTATATTGGTTACAACCAGCAAAACGACTCGAGCAAGGTGACCATCACCACCAGCACCAACCTGCAGTATGCCGATGTATACAGCTACAACCTCTTCCTGCAAAAAGACATTACCAAATGGTGGTCGGCCAACCTCAATGCCAATGTGTATTACATTTCGGCAAAGGGCCTGGTAAACGACCTGCCCTACACCATCGGGACCTTAGGTTTTAATCCAGGCTTGTTTAGCCGCTTTGCTTTTAAGAACGATTTTTCCATTGAGCTGAATGCCTTTTACATGATGCCTGTTTTGGAAGGAGTGAATCATGTGAAAGCACGTAACATGGTGCACCTGGGTTTCAAAAAATCCTTCCTTGACAAGAAATTGTCTTTTTCACTTTCCTTCAACGACATTTTGTTTGGCTGGAAATACAGTTTTTCCACCGATTACCAGGGGCAACGCAGCAACGGCACTCTTAGCTTCGATACCCGCAGGATCAACATAGGCATCAATTACAATTTCGGGAAGCTGAAGGTGCAGCAACGCGAGGTAAAGGATAAGGAAGCAAGTGGGAAGGTGAGTAAATAAGTTTTCTTTTTAAAATTTCTTTTTACTTTTTATGTTGTTTAATACTAATTTTACTCATCCAAAATTCATACTCAAAATTAGTCTTATGTCTTCATCAAGCCTCCCAAAAAACAACATTGAACTGCAATTCCTGAGCGAGCCATCGGATGTGAACTATGGTGGCAAGGTGCATGGAGGAACGGTGATGAAATGGATCGACCAGGCGGGTTACGCCTGTGCCCTGCAATGGAGCGATTCTTATTGCGTAACCATTTATGTGGGCGGCATCCGCTTTTTTAATCCCATTCACATCGGGCATTTGGTAAAACTCGACGCAAGGGTTATTTATACCGGCAAGACCAGTATGCACATTGCGGTGGATGTGTACTCAAAGCCATTAGGTTCGGGCGATTTTATAAAGAACACGCATTGCATTATTGTGTTTGTGGCTATGGACGGGGCCAATAAACCCAAAGAAGTACCTGTTTTTAACCCCGTTACCGAAAAGGAAATTGTTATGCGCGATTATGCCGTGCGCCTCATGGAGCTGAGAAAGAACATTGAAGATGAGATGAAGCCTTTTATTAACGCTTGATCAGAAATTAATACGTCCGCTTGTCACTTCGGGTAAAATTTGCTGCCTCTTTGCAAATTTGTATCGGGAAGTGAGGGAGTAAGAACAGTTCCCGATACGTTTTTTGCAAAGAAACCGCAAAAAACACTCGAACTGAAAGGTAATTTCAACAGCGATCCCATTTGCTACAAAATGTAGCAGGAGCGGGCTCTTTTTTGGCTTAATTTTAACGCGTGAACAAGCTATTTGAAATAGAATTTAATAAACTCAGCCTGGAGGAGCGCATGACTTATGTGGCACTGGAAGCTGACCTCATTGCCGAGATCAAACATTTTAGTTATAAAATTTGTTTATACACCGTAGAGGGTTATTACATTGAAGCCTTTTACGACCTGCGCAGCAATTACCTTACCGATGTGGCCATTTTGGACCCGGATGATGCCCGCATTTCCTTGTATGCCAATACGGTGGATATTTCGGGCTTGATGAGGTGAGAATTACTTCCTAACGTATATAAAGGCTTTAGAATGGAAAATAAAATTGATTTTAAACAAGGCTATAACTTAGCAATAGAAAATGCTATTGCTCATTTGAAGGCTGCTGAAATAATAGCTCAACAAGTAAATTATGGAATTGCAAATTCTCTTCTAATATTATCATCTGAAGAAGCAGTAAAAGCATATATGTGTTATGCTAAATTTTATGAACCAAATATTGATATAAAAGATTTTGATGGCTTTTTTAAAGATCACAAGCTGAAGCATAAGACTATAAAAGACTTTTTTTTCTTTATAAATTTTATTCTTGAATCAACCAGGGTTATTTTAACGCCAGCCAAAAAGATGATAAAAGAAAGAAAAGATAATTATACAGCCGAAGAATTATTAGAAAAGCGGAAAGAAGGCTATCAGGATTTAATTAGTTGGCTAAAAACTGAACCAAAAATTAATTATAATGAGCAATGGTGGAATGAAGCAAATTCAAACAAAAATAAAGGTTTTTATGTTAACAAAGATGGTAATCATTGGAGTTCACCATCTGGTTTCAAAAAAGAAGAATATGAAGTAAGTCATAAAATTGTATCTGAAGTTATAAAGCACATAGAACAAATTTCTCAAATTGAAACAAATAAAGATTCACAAGAATTTTATCAGAAAATAAAACGAATCCAGGAAAGAAAATAATAATTTCCGAATCAGGTTTATTTATTTACTTCCCAATACAAAACTTAGAAAAGATATTCCCCAACAAATCATCATTGGTTACCTGCCCGGTAATTTCGCCGAGGGCTTCTAAAGCGTAGCGGATGTCAAGGGCCAGGAAATCGCTTTGGATGTTGGAGCTAAGGCCTTCGTTTACTTTGATGAGGGCCTGTTGTGCTTTGTTAAGCGAATTGACGTGACGGGAATTGGTCACAATGGTATCGGTGGTATTCACCGTGCGGGTATCGAAGAGGCTTACCAAAGTCGCTTTCAGCGCGTCAATGTTCTTTTGTTCTTTGGCCGAGATGAACTGAATGGCCTGTACATCGGCAAATTCCTTTTTAAGATCTTCCAGGTTCTCAAAATCTATTTTATTCCCTACAACCAGCAATTGCGAGGTGCCAATGTGTTCACGAATGATGTTAAGTTCCAGTTCCAGGTCGCCACGGCTCAACTCGTGGGTATCGAACAAATAAATGATAATGGCTGATTTCTTGATGACCTCAAAAGCCTTGTTCACCCCAATTTGCTCAATCACGTCGCTGGTGGTGCGAATGCCCGCCGTATCAATAAAACGGAACAGCACGCCTTCAATGATGAGCTCATCTTCAATGGTATCGCGGGTAGTGCCGGGAATGTCGCTCACAATAGCACGATCATCCTCGAGCAATACATTGAGCAAGGTTGATTTGCCGGCGTTGGGCTTGCCCACAATGGCTACCGGGATCCCGTTCTTTATCACATTGCCTACTTCAAAGCTGGCAATGAGTTTTTCGATGATGCTTAAAATGGTATTGATGAGCTTCTTCAGATCGGTGCGGTCGGCAAACTCCACATCTTCTTCACTGAAATCGAGTTCCAGCTCAATTAAAGAGGCAAAGTTTAGCAGGTTCTCGCGCAGTACTGCAATCTTGTTGCTAAAGCCGCCACGCATATGCTGCATGGCTACCTGGTGCGAAGTGGCAGAGTTGCTGGCAATGAGGTCGGCCACCGCCTCGGCCTGGCTCAGGTCTAACTTGCCATTTAAAAATGCCCGCAAGGTATATTCGCCCGCCTGCGCAGGCCTTGCACCATGCTTAAACAAAACCTGCAAAATTTGCTGTTGCACAAATACCGAACCGTGGCATGAAATCTCCACCGTTTCTTCGCCGGTGTAGGTATTAGGGGCTTTAAAAATAGTGACCAATACCTCATCAATAATTACACCCTCTTCAACTATAAGCCCAAAATGCGCCGTGTGGCTGGCCTTATCGCCCAGTTTTTTGGGTTTCAGCGTTTTGGTATTAAATACTTTTTCGGTAATGGCAATGGCATCTTTCCCGCTTAAGCGGATGACGGCAATGGCGCCAGCGCCATGTGGCGTTGCCAGCGCGGCAATGGTATCGTTATTTAAGAGGTAGGTGGCCATAATAGCTTCTAAACAAATTTATCATTTTTATTGTTTATAATCATAAAAATAGTTCCTCATTATATATTTCTACTTACTTTTTTCCTTGGATGAAAAAAGTAAGCAAAAAAATCAAGTCAAAACGATCCCAGCCCGCTCTTTGCATTTATAAGATTCGCAGCCAAAAAACACTAAAGGTTTTTTGGGCTCATCTAAATAAATACAAATTCACACCTCACCGGCTCCGCGTTTTGACAAGCCTCCGCGCAACCTCAAATAAACTACATATTACTGTCATAGCTATAAAATTAAGTACCTTTGAAAAATAAAGTGCCTGATTTTAAAACCAATATTATTAGCACAGCGCGCGGGAGTGAATTTAAAGTCGATTTTCTGTTTTTTCAGAGGTGCTTTACCAGCAGTATGCATCCTATTTGCTATGCATTTCATTCAGGGGAACGCGTAGGGATCGTGTTGACCTGATTTTTTGATTACTCTGCACACATGCCGGCTCAATTGTGTGCTACACAATGGCCCTCATCAGGGAAAAAGTAATAATAGAACATTAGTTATCAGAAGTTTTAAAAACAATACAATAAACATTCATACTTTTAGTTTTAAAATCCTGTATCTTAGTATTAACCCTAAATGCTTCCTGAATATGTTTTTAACTTCCGCCGAATACTTGTCCGAAATACGGGCCAGTATTTCAAACGCCGATTATAGCCTGGCATCGCGCCGGGTGCTCGATTTTTTTTACGATTACGACCTTCGGAAAAACCAGGAGATGGAGGCCTTGAGTTTTGAAATAAGGACCCTGTACCTGCAGCAATCGCAAAACGACATTGGCGATACACAACAATTGCATGAGCTGTTTGAACGCTGGCTACAGGTCGCGCAGCAATTTCCGGCAATCGAAAAACAGGAGGATCATGCCGAAAGCGTTGTTTATAAAACCGATGAACTGAGTAAAGAATACAAAAGCGGTTCGCGCAATTTTAAACTTCAGCCTGTGTCCTTACAGGTAAAGCTTGGCGAACTGACCGCCGTAGTTGGTGAGAATGGCAACGGAAAAACAACGCTCCTTCGCTTAATTGCCGGCGAATTGGCCCCTACTACCGGCAGCGCGCAGTATTTTGAAACTGAAGAGATCAACTGGTACCATATTAAAGGAAAGATCGCTTACATTCCGCAACGGCCCGACAGGTGGTACGGCACCCTTATTGATAACCTGCATTTCTTTTGCGCCATAAAAGGTATTACCGACCAGGAGAATGAAGGGCACGTGAATTACATTTTGCACCGGCTTGGCTTGTACCAGTTCCGCCACTTAAAATGGACCGAAATATCGAGTGGGTACCGCCTGCGCTTTGAGCTGGCAAAAGCGTTGATGATGCGTCCGCGCCTGCTGATCCTGGATGAACCCCTGGCAAACCTCGATATTAACGCGCAGCAATTGTTGTTGCAGGACCTAAAATACCTGTCGCAATCGAGCCGCCACCCCATGGGTGTTGTGCTTAGCTCGCAGCAATTGCATGAGCTGGAACGCAACTGCAAAAACATTGTGTTCATTAAGCAGGGAAAAACGCTTTACAGCGGCGAACAACAATCGTTTGCCGCCAACCGCACTACCAACGCTTTTGAGATTGGCGGCAATTTCAGCATCGCCGAACTCCAACAACATTTAGCTTCTTTGGGAAATATAAAAATCGTTGATTCGGGAACCGTCATGATCGTGAATACGCCTTTATCGGTTGACGGGGTTACCTTGCTGAAAGTGTTCACCGATAACAAATTGCCCATCAATTATTTCAGGGATATTTCCAAATCAACGCGCCAGTTATTTCAAAAAGACATTTAAACCACTAGCTTATGTTAAAGTTTTTAGTTCCCTCCTTTATCAAAAACCTTGATAAACCATTGCTGCTCAATTACCCTTTCTGGTACATTGTGAAACTGCATTACCTGGCCTACTTCACCGTGGTGATGTGGCTCATCAGCTACCTGGTTGGCTGGCTCTTACCTATTGATATTACCAGCTATAACCCGATGAATGTCACCAATACCTGGATCTTTGGTTTTGCCGTGCTGGCGGTAATCCTGTTTTGTGCCTGGGTTTATTATTTAACCATCTACAATAACGAAGATCATTTTGGACGTTACAGCATTTGGGACGATACAAAATTACTGGGCGTATTTATTATCGGGATCAACCTGCTCATGTCATTTTCCTACCCGATGCAGCTGTGCCTTAAATCAAGGATCGGCAATACCTATGATGATGCCACCCTGGCCAATCAATATAATATCCTGAACCTTTCTCATAAATACATGACGAGCAGAACCGACAATTTTCAGTACTGCGGCCATGAGGTGCACGATACGGTAAGCTTTGAAGATGCCAAGAAGGACACGACTATTTTCTGGAACGAACGTTTTCATTACGACCTGAGCAAGTACAGGGATTTTATTAATTTTTACCCCAGAACAGATCTGGACTTCAGGCGGTACAGCTTCCTGTCTTTTTTTATCGATCCACAAAACACTTCGGAAACGGATGCCTTTAAAGCGCGCATGCTCACCGCCAGGCAGGTTGAAAACGAGTACCGGTCGCACACCACAGACGCCGCCAAGCTAAAAACGATTGAGGACTACTACTCCGTTGCAAAATTATACCGCGATAATTTTTATCCACCGGGAACCATTTTCAATTATACGCCACAGGATTACCTGGATGAGTACAACCATTATGAAAAAACCTGTACTTCGCATTTTCCGTATGCTTACAATTTAAAACCCCAGGACAGCACCATGAGGTACCTGCCTTTTGCCAATCCTTTGTCGTACATGAGCAATATTTATGAAGCAAAGTTTGCCTTACCAACCATTCTTTGCGACGAGTACTTATTGTTTTCCTTTTATTTTTCGTTTTTCATCTCTCTTTTCATTATCCTGTTCCGTAACAACAAATGGCAGCATTTTCTTGTATCGGGGGTAACGGTTATTGTCCTGGGCATTATCATAGGCATTATTTCACTGGCAGGTTCCGAAAAGCTCTTTGGTGGTTTATGCATCTTCACCTGGCTGGTAGCAGGCGCCATCAGTTTGAATTATTATTTCAAAAAAGACCGGTACCGCGTTACAGGCGCTGTTGCCACCAACTTGTTTTATATTGCTCTTCCATTGATGCCTTTTTTCTTATGTCTTTATGCACACACCGCCTTTGGCTGGCTGAGGTGCAGTTACGACATGGAATATATTGAGAACAGGTGGAAGGAATGTGAGATCATAAGGGAGCAATTCGATACTATTTGCCTGTACGCGCAAATCAGCGGCATCCTGTTTTTTGTATGTGTGGCCATGCCATTTTACAAATCGTTTTTTGCCACGCAAAAAGCCTTGCCAAGAGAGAGGTAAGGATAATACTAATCGTTTTACAAATCGTCATTGCGAGGAGGTACGACGAAGCAATCTCAAACATAATTAATTGATCGACTATACTTGAGATTGCTTCGCTCCGCTCGCAATGACGGAAAAATTACTCCCCTCTTTCTTTATCAAGGTACGATTGCACCACCTCAATGGCATTATCAATCACATCGCTTAAAGCGGTAACAAAAGTTCCGGGTTTGGCCAGCGACAAGGCATGCTCCAGGGCCTCCACTTCTTTAGGAATGTATTCATACGATTTATTGGGATCCTGCGATTTAATGCCTTCCACCAATAGGTTTACAATTTCTTCGGCCAAACGCCCGCGTAAAAATTTATCCTGGCGAATAATGATGTGATCGAACATTTGCGCCGAAATTTTTCCCATTTCGCGAATGTCCTCATCCCTGCGGTCGCCCGTACCGGTAATGATCCCTATTTTGTAAGGCGATTCGATAGCCGACAGGAATTCCTTAATGCCCCGGAAGCCATCAGGATTATGCGCAAAATCGATGAGTACTTTATATTCCTTAAAATCGAAAATGTTCATGCGCCCTGGTGTTTGTGCGGCGGAAGGAATAAAGGTGTCAAGGTTATTCTTAATATCCTCAATGGTAAAACCATATACATAAGATGCCAGTGTTGCGGCCAGCACATTGTAGATCATGAACGTTACTTTACCGCCAAAGGTGAGCGGAATATGGGAGGCTTTTTCGACCCTGAATTTCCAATCGCCTTTTTTAATGGTAATATAACCGTTCTCGTAAATGGCGGCTATGCCTCCTTTGCGGCAATGCTCTACAATAACAGGATTATTTTCATCAATGCTAAAATAAGCCACCTTGCAATCAAGGTGTTTTTCAATGCCCACGCAATATTGGTTATCGGCATTCAGCACAGCATAACCATCACGCTTTACCGCGCGGGCCACAACGGCTTTTACATTGGCCATGTCTTTCAGGGTATTGATATCCGACAGGCCCATGTGGTCTTCCTGGATGTTGGTAATCACCGCTACATCGCATTTTCCAAAGCCCAGGCCCGAGCGGAGGATGCCGCCCCGCGCTGTTTCGAGCACAGCAAAGTCAACCGTCGGGTCTTTTAAAATAAATTCAGCGCTCATGGGCCCTGTGGTATCGCCTTTGGTAAGCATGGAGTTTTGCACATAAATACCATCGGAGGTGGTGTAACCAACACGGTAACCGTTATTTTTAACGATATGCGCAATAAGGCGCGTGGTGGTGGTTTTACCGTTTGTTCCGGTAATGGCAATAATGGGAATGCGGCATGATTTCCCGGGAGGGTAAAGCATGTCAATCACCGGCGCTGCCACATTGCGTGGCAAACCTTTGGCAGGCGCCAGGTGCATGCGAAAGCCGGGAGCCGCGTTTACCTCAAGCACAACACCTCCTGTTAGTTCCAGGGGCTCACTCAGGTTCGAGGCCATGATGTCAATGCCGCAAATATCCAAACCAATGACCCGCGAAATGCGTTCGCAGATAAAAATATTATTGGGGTGCATGATATCTGTTACATCCGTGGAGGTACCACCGGTGCTCAGGTTAGCGGTTCCCTTTAAATAACATTTTTCATCTTTCTTTAAGACGCTTTGCAAGCTGAGCTTTTGTTTTTCCAACTGGTCGAAAGTCTCTTTATCAATGCTGATCTCGGTAAGCACATTCTCATGCCCATAACCACGACGAGGGTCCTTGTTCTCTGTTTCAATCAATTGCTCAATGGTAGATGTTCCATCGCCAATAACATGCGCGGGTTCACGCAAGGCGGCTGCAATGAATTTGTTATTAATAACAAGTACACGGAAATCGAAGCCGCTAATGAATTTTTCGACAATGATGCGGCGCGAGTATTTTTTGGCATGTTCAAAAGCGATCAAGGCCTCTTCAATGGTCTTTACATTAATGGAAGCGCCTTTTCCGTGGTTCCCGTCCAGCGGTTTAAATACCAGCGGAAAGCCTACTTTATCAATCACTTCCTGCACTTCCGATTCGTACTGAATGCACATGCCTTTGGCAACCGGAATGGCATTGGCATCGAGAATGCGTTTTGTTTCGTCCTTATTGCTGGCAAGATCTACCGCTATGGAGCTGGTCTTATCCGTCATGGTAGCCCTGAAACGCACCTGGTTCTTCCCGTAACCCAGCTGCACCAGCGACTCGCTGTTTAAGCGGATATACGGAATGTCGCGGGCAATGGCTTCATCAACAATACTTCCCGTGCTTGGCCCAAAACGTTCCCGTTCGCGCATCTCGCGCATGGTTTTAATATCTGTTTGCAAATCATAATCGGTACCAGCAATCAACGCTTCCGCTATTTTTACCGATGCTTTGGCGGCGTAAACCCCTACTTTCTCTTCCATATAGGAGAACACCACGTTATACACGCCATGCGCGCCTGTACCGCGTGTACGTCCAAAACCGCAATCCATGCCTGCCAGGGTTTGGATCTCAAGTGCAATATGTTCTATCACATGTCCCATCCAGGTACCATCCTTTACCCTTTCAAAAAAACCACCTTCATGGTCCTTTGAGCAACGGTGGCTTATCATGGAAGGCATCAGCTTTTCGATGCGTTCCGAAAAACCAGGGATCTTGTTGGTTGGCTGCTCCTCCAGCTCTTGCAGGTCGAGCTTCATCACAATCAGCTTTTTTCGGTAATTCGACCAGTAATTAGGGCCTCGCAGGGTTTTGATCTCAATTATTTTCATAGGACAACAGGATTGGTTTTACAATTAAATGTATTTTTTATCAATATAGCCTTTGTTTTTCACAAAAGCAAAACTGTTTAAAATATTGTGATAAGTGTAGCCGGCGAACTTTATGTAGTTGTTAGGATAGCATTAAATTTGCTGGATATATTTTAAAACATCATAATGAATAGTCCTAAAGGAAAATTAATTATCATTGGCGGTTCTGTTGACAGGGGAAGTTTTTTAGAAGGAGATGTGCCGGTTGACGCCTCAAAAAAAATAAAGTTCTTTGAAAAAGGAATTTTAAAACGCATGATTACCGAATCGGATAAAGGTACTTTATCAAGAATAGAAGTAATTACAACCGCCTCCATGATCCCGAAAGAAATTGGCGAAGAATACATTAAAGCGTTTGCGCAACTTAACGCCATGAACGTAGGGGTGCTTAACGTAAAAACACGCGAAGAGGCCAACTCACTGGAATACATTGACCGCTTAAAGGACGCCGACATTGTGATGTTCAGCGGTGGCGATCAGCTTCGCTTGTCGTCCATTTTTGGCGGTACTAATTTTCATTATTTATTATTTGAAAAATACAACGCCGAGAACTTTATTATTGCAGGTACCTCGGCCGGCGCTGCGGCAAGCTCCAATAACATGATTTACATGGGCGAAAGCCATGACGCTTTACTGAAAGGAAAAGTAAAAATTACCGGCGGGCTGGGCTTTATTAATAACGTGATTATTGACACGCATTTTGTGGAGCGTGGACGCATTGGCCGTTTATTGTATGCCTGCGCCAGCAACCCTATAAACCTGGGAATTGGTTTGGGCGAAGATACAGGACTCCTGATTACCAACGGTAATACCATGGAAGCCATCGGCTCGGGACTGGTCATTTTAATTGACGGCACACATATGCGCGATACCAATATTACGGATGTAGCCGACGGCGAACCGGTTTCTATTGAGAACATGGCCGTACACGTGATGTCGATCGGTGATTTTTATGACCTGAAAACAAAGAAGCTGACGATCCACCATTCGAAAGTAATGATTGAGTAAGTTATGAGAGATGAGTTATAAGAGATGAGTTATGAGAAATCGTAACTCATTTTTTGTTGCCTATTCTTTACAAATTCGTATCCGAGAAGTGTTGTCGTTCTCGACTCCGCTCGAACTGACAGAATAGATATGAGTTATAAGAGATGAGTTATAAGAGATGAGTTATGAGAGATGAGTTATGAGAGATGAGTTATGAGAGATGAGTTATAAGTACATCAACTCATAACTCATCTCTTATAACTCATAACTACTTGTAAATTCCTATAAACAGCTCTCCGTCCGAAGATTTTTTAGCGCGGTACATGCCATCAGAATTAAATGGCAACTCAATGTTCCCATTCTTATCAATGGCTACCAATCCGCCCTCACCGCCAATTTTCACCAGCTTATCCATTACAACCATATCGCAGGCTTCTTTTAAGGAAAGTCCTTTGTATTCCATTAAGCAGGAAATATCATAAGCCACTACCGATCGGATAAACAGTTCGCCATGGCCCGTGCAGCTAATGGCACAGGTGTTATTGTTGGCATAGGTACCCGCTCCAATAATGGGGCTATCGCCTACCCGGCCGTAATTTTTGTTGGTCATGCCGCCTGTGCTGGTGCCCGCTGCCAGGTTACCTTTCAAATCAATCGCAACAGCGCCTACCGTTCCGAATTTCTTTTCGCCATGTTCATGGTCGGTTTGTGTGTGGTCTAAAATAATGGAATCGCTTTTTAAGGCCTGCTGTAATTGTTCGTAACGCATTTGCACAAAAAAATAGGCATCATCGGCAAACTCCGTATTCACTTTCCTGGCAAACTCCATGGCACCGGCACCTGATAAAAACACATGTTCCGAATTTTCCATCACCGCTCGCGCCAGGCTTACCGGGTTTTTAATATTTGAAACCCCCGATACGGCGCCAGCTTTCAGGTCGCTGCCATTCATAAGGCTCGCGTCCATTTCGTGCTTGCCATTGTGGGTAAACACGGCGCCTTTCCCGGCATTGAACAAAGGGTTGTTTTCTAAAGAAACAATGGCCCGCTCTACCGCATCTAAGGCTGCGCCGCCATATTTTAAAATGGCCTCGCCCGCTTCAATGGCGTCTTTTAACGCTGTATTGTAAGCCAGTTCTTTTTCGGAGGTCATGGTGCTTTTTAAAATAGTACCCGCCCCACCGTGAATTGCGATCGCGTATTTGCTCATGTGTTTATGCTTTAGTGTTTACAATCAAAAAATTAGCCAGCAGCTTTACAATATTTCTTTGGGTACCAGCTTTCGCAAAGTTGTTCCAACCCGTTTTTTCTTTCCGGCTTCCTCGTCGGGATTATAATTCAATGTTGTTTCCCAGGCATTCTCAGGCTTGTAATCTTCTTCCATATGCTTTAAAACGCCCGCCGCAATTTTTGTGGAATGTACTACTGCAAAACATTCGGTATTAAAATTAGCGCTTCGTGGGTCAAGATTAAAGGTTCCTATCACCGTTTTATTCCCATCCACCACCATTGATTTGGCATGCAAGCCAAAAATGGGTGCATAATTCAATTTCTTTTGCAAAGCGCCGGTCATGATCTTAAAACGGTCGGCCGCGTCGGGTTTAAATTCAAAGATGCGCACTCCCGCTTCCAATAGTTTTTGACGGCATTTCTGATAGCCTGCAAAGGCTTCCAGGTTGTCGGTGGAAGAAAGGCTGTTGGTAAGGATCCGTACTTTTACACCACGTTTCACCGCGTCGCGGAACAAGCCTTCACCCAACTCTGTGGTAATTAAATAAGGCGATTGAATATCAATAGAGGTTTTAGCATTTTTGATGAGGTTAATGAGTGCGAAGGTGGTGACACCGCCTCCCGCTTTTCCTTTAAGCCTGTCGTATTTGCCGGGGATATCAGATACAAATTCTACCGTATCGAGCCAAACCATTTCGCCCGAGCTTTGTATGGCTTTAAACGCCGCCGGAAGGTTCCTGATCTTTTCCCTGACCTGTGGCCAGAAATTTTCAGGATTGCAGGCATACTGGTGCAAGCGTTCAAATTTATCTTTGGCTTTAAAATCATTTCCGGGTTCTTCCACCAAATTGCTTACCGGCATGCTCAGGCTATCGCTCCAGAAATCTTCGAACGAATGTTCAATGCTTTTTGAGGCCTTTCCAAGCAACAACACATCCCGGTCGCGGAAATTATACTCGTGGTCATAATCAAAATATTCGTCGGCTATGTTGCGACCACCGGTAATGGAAACCCGGCCATCGACCGTGAATGTTTTGTTATGCATACGCTGGTTGGCACCAATAAAATCCTTATTGAATTTTGTGAGTTTTTGAAAAATGTTCTTTCCTAAATTTATGCCGGGATTATAAATTTTAATCTCAATGTTCTCATGCGAGTCCATGGTCAAAATTTCATGCGCCCCTGCTTCCACCATAATATCATCTACCAGGATCCTTACTTTTACACCCCTGTCGGCGGCACGCACCAGGTAGTCGCAGGCTATGAGGCCAACATTATCGGTAGAGAAAATAAAGTACTGTATATCGATCGTTTTTTCGGCATATTCGCTGAGCCAGGCCCTTGTTACCATGGAGCCGTCGCCGTCCTCCAACACATACACACCCGTTTTATCATTCATGAGGTCAGCAACCGGTTCCAGTTCCTTCGACAAGGTGGTAGAACTATCGCGGTGGATGCTGGCACAAAAATCCTGCTTTTGTTCGGGGATCTCGTTCTTTTCGGAAGAACAGGACATGAGGAATAGGGTAATGAAAAAAACAGGTAATGGTAATTTCATATTTTAAAATATTACTGCAAGTTATGAATATTATCTCACTTACTTTTTTCCTTGACGAAAAAAGTAACAAAAAAGTCAAGTCAAAACGATCCCTGCCCGCTCTTGCAATTTTTAAGTTTCGCAAACTGAAAAACACTAAAGGTTTTTCAGGCTCAACTAAAAAAATTACAATTCACAGCTCGCCGGCTCCGCGTTTTGACAGGCCTGCGCACTCCATTAAAAAAATTTTACTCTTAAAAATTGAGCGATAACGTAGCGCTTAATTTAGACTGTTTCCAGTTAATTATACACTTCAGATTCCATATCTTTATGCTATACTACTTACAACCATGCAAACAACCAACTGGCCAATCGCGCTGAAACCTTTATTAGCTAAATACAAAGGGAAAAGACATCCTTTGGAATACAAGAATAATTACCAGCTGCTGGTGATGGTGGTTTTATCGGCGCAGGATTCCGACAAGCACATCAACTCACTGGCCCCTGCTTTGTTTAAAGCGTTCCCCAACATGAAAGCGCTGGCCAAAGCGGATGCGGAAGCTTTGTACCCTTTTATTGGCAAGGTGCGCAATTTTGGAAATAAAACCAATTGGTTATTGAAGATCGCGGATGCCATTAAAGAGGACAAGAACATTCCTTTAAACCTTGACGCCTTGACGCAACTGCCAGGCATTGGCCGCAAATCGGCCAATGTTATTTTGCGTGAGGCAGGCGCCAAAGCTGAGGGCGTGATCGTTGACCTGCATGTGCTGAGGGTAGCGCCGCGCCTGGGGATTGCCACAGGTACCGATCCTAAAAAAATAGAAGCGCAGATCATGGAAGTGATGCCTCAAACTACCTGGGGAGAAGTAGGCATGGCCATGTCGTTTTTGGGCCGCGAAACCTGTCGCCCTAGCGACCCTAAGCATCACGAATGTGTGGTCAATAAAAGCTGTGAGTACTGCCAGGCTATGCAGAAGGTGCCTTCGAGTCGCGACAAGTCGCAATCAGGCACCAAAAAAGCAGTAAAGAAAAAAGGCACGGCGAAGAAATCAGTAGTAAAAAAAGCACCAGTAAAGAAAGTAGCTTCGGGTAGCGACAAGTCGCGATCAGCCACCAAAGTTACCGCAAAAAAAGCGGCGCCGGCTAAAGCTGTTAAAAAGAAAGTGGCTGTAAAGAGATCAAAAAAAAGTAGATAAAAAACGCCTTACCCTGCTGGCATAAAAATAGCATCTACATACATAGACGCTTGACAACACCCTAAAATGCGTTTTTATATGAAAAGATATTTTACAAACTGCCTTTGGTTTATTTTACTTGTTTCAGGGCATTGCCTGGTTTCTCAAAATAGTTTGCAGCCAAGGCTCACGGCTTTAGGTTTAAAAGTAATGCCGGTAAATAACAGTAATTTTAAAGAGTATTACGAGATTAGCGTCCCACAAACCTGTGACCATGCAAAGCCCGGGAAATTATTTAACCAACGGATCTACCTCGGCATTAACAACCTGAAAGCTCCTGTAGTGATGGAAACCGATGGCTATGCCATTGATTATGCCTCCAAACCAAATTACACCAATGAGCTGGCCACAGGACTTAATGCTAATTTACTTGTTGCCGAACACCGTTTTTGTGGAAGATCGTTACCCGACACCGCAAACCTGGCAGACCTTACCTTACAACAGGCAGCGGGTGATTATCACCACATCAAAGAACTATTGGACACTCTCCTTACCGGCAAATGGATCTCGACGGGCATCAGCAAAGGCGGACAAGCGGCCCTGGCCTATAAACTATATTACCCAAAAGATGTTGCGGCAACAGTGGTATATGGCGCCGCCATAAAAAACAAACAAAGCATTTACACCGATGCCGTGCTGGCTAACCTATCGAAAAGCGCCTGCGGTAAAAAAATAAACGATCTGCAGAATTACCTGTTTAAGAACAAAAAAGAGCTGATCCCTGTATTCTCGGCCTATGCCAGGGAAAAGGGCTATAATTTTCAATTACTGGATGATGAGAAAGTGTTTGATTACCTGTTGCTGGAATTACCTTATTCGTTTTGGCAAAGTGGCAGTGCCTGCAGCGAAATTCCGGCAACGAAAAATGCTCCCGAACTGGTGAACTATGTAACCACCATTGTTTCGCCCCGCTATTTCTCTTTGAATAATAAATCGGTTCTTGAACCTTCCTTTTACATGTTCTATCATGAATTAGGTTATTATGAATATAACACCGCACCTTTTAAAGCTTACCTGAAAGACCAGGCCTACTCTAACCAGTATTTTGCACCTTTATCGGTGAACATCCAATTCGACGACAGTTATCAGAAAGCCATGCAGGAGTTTATGCAAAGCCCCGATGCCGAAACTGTTTACTTTATTTACGGACAAAACGATCCCTGGGCTTTGCAAAGCATTGTCAAGAAAAACACCTACACTGTGAAGAACGGCAGCCACAAAAGCCGCATTAAGGACTTGCCGGCAGAGCAACAAACTACGCTTTACGCTAAGTTAAAAGGAATAGCAGGCTAAGGAAAACCTTATTTTATACGTACACGGTTGGCTATCAACCCATTCGCTTTCATCTGTAAAATATATTTGCGGGTAAGGAAATTAAACTTATCTTTGCACCCGAAAATAACGTTTGTTATTTTCTAGCCTAAAAACGAAATATAAGTATCAATCATATTGCGGGATAGAGCAGGGGTAGCTCGTTGGGCTCATAACCCAAAGGTCGGGTGTTCGAATCACTCTCCCGCTACTAAGAGAAACCCCATCAGTTCACTGGTGGGGTTTTTATTTTATAGTAAGCCAGAAACATTGAGAACGCTTAATGAGACCAATTCTGGCAATTGTTCACAAGTTACCTGGCAATTTCGTTAATGAATATTAAAGCTAAATCCAATTTCAGCGAAATGATGCCATCTTTTAGAAATGTTCATTTCCCGGCCACTGGGAGATAATATGCCAATACCAGCCAGATAGGTTTCAGGGCTATACGATTTCCAATTATAAAATAGTGTTGCAAATCTGGTTGTATAAGACAGAGTAATATTTAAAAGAGCGGTAAGCCTTCGAACCTGATCTGGTTTCAAATAGTACCTGCTCTTTGGTGTTAATTCATCATTTTTATCTTCTGAAGATTTAATGATGCCATACCCTTCCAGCATCGAATTATGAAATACATAAGTTGCACCGAATGCTATTTTATAATACAAATGATCTAAAAAACCATTATCACCTTGTTTAGTTCTGTGATTTATAAAATTACTATTTGTTTGTGAAAACTTTTTATTTTCAATCTGAAGGCCCAAGCCTCCCGTGGTCATGTATGTCCCTATTTTTTCTTCTAAAAAAACAGACGTATTAAGGTTAAAAAAATTATCAGTCCTTTTTGCTATTAAGTACCATTGATATTCCTGTTTTGCTTCTACAGAAAAACCTATCCGTCCTCCATTGGCAATTTGGGCTCCCCACCCTTTCGGGCGTGGACTGTAAGAAACATCTTGATGTAAGGCTTTCTGAAAATTTTCGCCGGTTTTACCTCCAATGCGGCCAAACTTCAAGGTTGTTTCCCATCTGAACTTTTCATATTTTGATAAACATTTTTTACTCCAGCCAAAATATTGAAATGATGCATGTGGCCTGTCATAAGGATTAAAGCTGGTATCGTTTTCAAAAATTGTTTTATTTCTGAAATAAGGGGTATATACGTCAAAGCCATATAAAAGTGTTTGGTAAGATTTTATAGGCCTTTTTCTAAGAAAATTCAAATAATCCGTTCCAACCTCCAAAAGAAAGGAACCTGTGTAATCCCTATCATCGTTTCGTTGAAACAGAGCAAGATTATCGGGCACATAGTAATCATTTGAATAAAATTCAGAGATAAGCCCAGCCAAAGTAAAAAGATCGTTCCCACTACGGATACTAATAAATTTTAAGGCTTTTTTTCTTTTTAGCTCGTATGAATAATATGGCAAGGTATATTTCATTTGCAGGCTGAGCTCGTACGAAACAGCATTCAGTATTTTTTCTTTGAACTGCCGGTATGGATTATCGTTTTTATACACTTCGTTCATGTCTTCCTTTATAGACCGTTCCAGTAAAACCAAAACATATGGCTCCTTTATGGAAGTTATCAGGTCACGCGTATCAGTTGAAATGTCTTTTTCATTCAGTGTTTTTTCTTCCATCTCATAAACAATCTTTCTCAGATCACCTGCTGCAGAGTTTACATTTTTATATACTTCGTTAATTACATCTGTAGCTGAATCTTTAAGAACTCCGGCATTTTTTAAGGCAATAATGTTACTATTTAGTTTATTCGTGTCAATAATTGTGGCATTTGTAAGGGCCATATGCTCCCTGACGAATTTCTGTTTTATCACCTGTACTGTTTGGCTTTTAATACATATGGAAATAAAAAAAAGAATTAAAAAGGGATAAAATTTATTCATGATTTGCATTTTAAATGTTATATGTAGATGTAGCCCAACAAATGCTATAAATGCCAATCGGGATATTTTTTATCATCGGCTACCAGCTCTCTGAAACTCGCCTTTTGAAGAGGAGCCAATGGCAAGGTGTAATTCATGAGCAGGTCGAGTTCTTTTTCGCGTCCCGAAAAATAACCGGCATCAATTCCCCAAGGTTCTTCGAGTTTAAATGCTTCACTGGGTCCCAGTCCTTTATTTTCCCTATACTCGGGATCTCCGAGATGAAACATGAACTCGGCGCTGAACACGCCCAAATTGAAACTCTCGAACAGCGCTTTAATATTGGCAGGATACGCCTGTCCATATATTTCATCAACGAGACAGGTAGGATACGTTATACCAAATTCATCGGCAAGCCTCAATCGGTCATCCTCATCGTTGGCATCCAGGGCCTGATCGAGCAACCTTAATCTCAGGCCTTGCCTTATCATAGGATTGTAAGGCCAACGGTCCCAATTACGGAAAGGCAAGCCCGCTTTTCGCCAAATGCGGGGCGAACGCAGAGGAATGTTATTTTTTTGCGCCACCGCGGCATAGGGTCTGAACAAGCGAGTGCTCATATAGACAATGCCGTGATGATTGGAAATGGAATCGATCTGGATATCTGCACCAAGGCAGGCCTGCAAGCGCTCTATCTGCGACTGAAGCTCTTCTTCCAACTCTTGTTCCTGTACCTTCCAAAAATGATAATTGTAGGCGTTCATCATATAGTGCCGGTCCTCATACTTATCGTATTCGGTAAGCGAATTCCCGTTTTCGAAAGTGGATGCCATATTCGACCTGCCAGCGGTAAGGCTGAAATGCAAACCGATGGAAAAATTAAAATCTTTTTTAAGTTCCACCAGGCGTGTTATGCGCTGCGCAAGATCGTCTTCCTTTCCAAAAGGTACTGCAAAGCAGGCTACCGAATTAATCTTGCCGGCTTTAATAGCCTTAATAATTCCATTATCAATAAAGTCACAGGCACCGTAATCGTCGGCTGTGAGAATGTATTTACTTTGTCGCATCGGCTTGTTTATTAAAATAGTTTAATATGCTAAAGCATTGTTTTACACTGATGCTAAAATATAAAAACAAAAAAACAAAAGAAGGGCGGTAAACCGCCCTTTTTGAAATATTTTAGTCGTGTTCAATCTAAATTTTCTGTAAGATTTAGAATTTCAACGATTGTTTTAATATAATCCTTTTTGTTTAGTTTGCTAGAATGTTTTCGTGACATAACTTCCTCAAATGATTCATTTATTAAAAGCAAGCTTATTTCTGTGTTTTTCTTCTTGTTTTTCTTTTCCAAATTTACTATTTCCTGATTATATGTATCAATAAGGTTTCTGAACCCTAATTTTTCATCGGTGAAAAGTTGTATATTGTCAATAAGAAAAGATAAATTAAGAAAAGTTAAATTTTCAATTTTACCAAACACATTCTCAAGTTCCGCCGCACTAATTTTCTTCTTAAATTCAGCGTTTAAATATCGGTTTATACCAGGAGCATTAAAAAATTTATCAGTATACACCATAATTGGGTACACTCTCAGGTTTCTTCGTTTTAATTTAAGTTGTTCAAATGTTTTGGATTCAAAGGTTCCATCTCTGAGTAATTTCAAGTGTTTTATTAATTGAGCTGTACCTTTCCTTTCACTATTATACTTTTGATCGATTGTGGTTTTAATTGTATCAAATGAAAACGAATTGGATGAACTTACGGGAAACGCCGCGTCTTTTATTTCAAAAAGAAAAATTGTCTTTCCATCTCTTACATATGCATCTGGGAAACCATCTACAATCTTGTGATCAAAAACAGTCACTGTATGTTTTTTTTGGAAACACTGGGTGATAAGCTTCTGAAATAAAAATTGCTCGGTAAGCTTTTCAGAAACATACTTTTTAAAAGTAATAAAATCCTTAAAGTTTTCATTTTCCGAAATCCCGGATTGGTTATAAAAATCAAATAATAAACCATCATAAAGTTTATTCGACAGAAAATCCCAATTAATCACAATGTAGTGACCATTTAATATTTCAAAAAGTGGTTTACTTTTAAACCCCGAGAAATTTTTCTTTCCTAAGGAGTATTCTTTACTGTATTCTTCAACCGAAATTGCAAAACTTTTGAAAAGTGACGTAAATCCTTCGATATCTTTAAAGCTAAAAGGTGGTCTATCCGGTTTTTTAAGTATTTCGTCCCAGCTACTCTTAATTAACATCATTAAATCCAGGATGTAATTCCAGGATTTCTTCTTTTTGTGTTTTGCCAAAAATTCATGTACGTATTTATTATAAGGTGAATAGAATTCCATAAAATTTAAAAAGGCGATACCTTTAATCATTCCCGTAAATGGATTCGACCTGTGATTTACTTCAAATTGGTCAAACAGCGTAGGCCATATACTTTTTTGGAAGTAATCTCCTGCTAGCTCTTTATTAGTATCAAAAGCTGTTGTATATTTTTTATTGACTTGTTCTGCTATAACAAAATAAGCTTTTAGAAAATTTAATTCTTGATAAGGTGTAGTATCATTTATTTTGAAGTCACGATAGTGAGTAAACTCATAATGCAAAAACTCCATGCAATAAAGTTGAGTAAAAAACTCTATAGATTCTTCTTTATCGGCTCTTCGAAACAATCTCTGTAAAATACTTTGTCTGGTTTCCAAGGATTGTCGTAAATTTAAAAAATTCAAAACTCGAAATTGAGTTTTCAAACCATTTCCTTCCAGATATAAGTATGAACTGATTACAGAGAGTATGGAGATGACTGTCTCTGAAGGTATATCTTTAATTAAATCCTCAAGTTTAGGTACTTCTCCATCAAAAATATCGGAATATGTTGGTGTAATAGTAATTTTCATTATAGCCAAAAATTGGGTATATCTAAATATATTCACATTTACCAATAAAAGAAGGGCGGTAAACCGCCCTTTCTTAAAATAAATCATCTCTAACCATTATTTTCGGAGAACAAAACTATTTCGCCATCCATCCTTCAGGAAGGGGAATTAGAACAAAAAGCCTATATTTGCAGCTGAAAAGCTTAATGCTTTGTAATTTTTAATCCAGTTTTTAATTTGTCACTATCCACACATAAATCCGGTTTTGTCAGTATCGTTGGTTGTCCTAACGTTGGCAAGTCAACACTTTTAAACGCCCTGGTTGGCGAGCGCTTAAGCATTATTACATCCAAAGCGCAAACTACCCGCCACCGCATTATGGGCATTGTAAGCGGCGATAATTACCAGGTGGTGTTTTCCGATACGCCTGGTATCCTGAAGCCCAATTACAAACTCCAGGAAAAGATGATGAATTTCGTGATCTCCGCCTTCAGCGATGCTGATGTGTTTTTGCTGATCGTGGATATTTACGACGACATACAACTGGAAGAAGAGTACCTTGAAAAACTGAAAAAAACCTCCACCCCTATCCTGCTTTTATTGAATAAAATTGACATGGCCACACAGGAGGTCCTGGACTCTAAATTAGCGGAGTGGAAAGAAAAACTGCCCAATGCCGAGATCATTCCTATTTCTGCTTTAAAGAAATTCAATTTAGAAAACGTGATGTACCGCATTACGCAGCTGTTGCCTTATGGCGAAGCGTTTTACGATAAGGATACATTAACCGATAAGCCGGAGCGTTTTTTCGTTTCCGAGATCATCCGCGAAAAAATATTGCTGCAGTACAAAAAGGAGATTCCTTACAGCGTTGAAGTTGTTGTCAACTCATTTAAGGATGAGGCCGATATCTTGAAGATCCAGGCCGATATTTTAGTGGAACGCGACAGCCAGAAAGGGATCATTATTGGCCATAAAGGCGAGGCCTTAAAAAAATTAGGCACCCGGTCACGCCTGGAAGCGGAAACCTTTTTTCAAAAGAAAATATTCCTCGAGTTGTTTGTGAAAGTGGTTAAAGACTGGCGCAACAACGATTCGAACCTGAAAAACTTTGGCTACCAGGGCTGATCTCAGGCAAAAAAAGGCCTCAGTCCCCGGCAAATCTAAATTGATCTAAAAATATTGAAATAGTTGTAAAAACTACAGATTTATGATTAAATTAGCGCATCAAATTCTAAATCACTAATTCAAAATAACCAATCAATCTCAAATAAAATGGGCGTTTTAGTCGGAAAAAATTCAAAAGTAATTGTACAGGGTTTCACAGGCGGAGAAGGTACTTTTCATGCCACACAAATGATCGAATACGGAACCAACGTTGTTGGTGGCGTTACTCCGGGTAAAGGCGGTACACAGCATTTAGACAGGCCGGTGTTTAACACCGTGAAAGAAGCGGTTGACAAAGCAGGCGCCGATACTTCCATTATTTTTGTACCGGCTGCTTTTGCAGCTGATGCCATTATGGAAGCGGCTGACGCCGGCATTAAAGTAATTATTTGCATTACCGAAGGTATTCCGGTTAAAGACATGATCGCCGCGAAAGAATATTTAAAAGGCAAAACCTGCCGTCTTATTGGGCCAAACTGCCCGGGTGTTATTACTGCCGACGAAGCAAAAGTAGGTATTATGCCAGGTTTCGTTTTCAAAAAAGGACGTATCGGTATTGTTTCCAAATCAGGAACCTTAACCTATGAAGCTGCCGACCAGGTAGCAAAAGCAGGTTTAGGTGTAAGTACTGCCATTGGCATTGGTGGCGACCCAATTATTGGTACTCCTACCCGCGACGCGGTAGAATTACTGATGAACGATCCTGAAACAGACGCTATTGTTATGATCGGTGAAATTGGCGGAAGCTACGAAGCCGATGCTGCGCGCTGGATCAAAGCCAATGGAAATAAAAAACCAGTGGTTGGTTTCATCGCCGGCCAAACTGCTCCTAAAGGCCGTACCATGGGTCACGCGGGCGCTATTGTTGGCGGCCACGACGATACGGCACAGGCTAAAATGGAAATCATGCGCGAATGCGGACTTCATGTAGTTGACAGCCCTGCCGCTATTGGAAAAACAATGGCAGCTGTACTAAAAGGTGTAAACGCATAATTAGTAACTATAATCATTGAAAAGGCTGATGTAAACCATCAGCCTTTTTATTTAAACCATTATGATGAAAAAAATACTGTTGTTCCTATTGGCCCTGTTCAATTTCTGCACGTATGCTCAGAGCTTTCAATGGGTGAATAGTGTTGGCGATTCGGGCATTTATCATGGCGTTCGCGGAAATTCCATAAAAACAGATGGATTGGGGAACAGTTATATTACAGGTTACTTTACCGACACAACAGATTTTGATGGAGGGCCGGGTGTTTTCAATTTATTAACTCCCAAAAACACAAGCAATGTGTTTGTTTTAAAACTTAATTCATCCGGCGATTTTGTGTGGGCCAAAAACATGAATGGTTCTTCGGGAGTAGGTTTATCCTTAGCAATTGATCCTTCGGGCAATATTTATACGACAGGTACTTTTGGAGGTGTAGTTGATTTTGACCCGGGTCCTGGCACTTATACCATCTCGGAATCGACCCCCGGCGCTGTGAATACATTTATTTCAAAACTGGACCCATCCGGAAATTTTGTGTGGGCAAAAAGCATAGGTGGAATGGGAGATACATACGGCCGGGGAATCAGTACAGATAATGCCGGGAATGCTTACATCACAGGCTCATTTTCCGACACACTTGATCTCGACCCCGGACCGGGCCTAAACAAGTTGATCTCTAATGGTGATGCCGATATTTTCATATTAAAACTCGATCCGTTGGGAAATTTTGTCTGGGCAAAAAGCATAGGAGGCAATACCATTGACGAAGGTGTTTCGATCATGACAGATGCAACAGGAAACAATTACACAACCGGCTCCTTTTCAGGCACAAGTGATTTTAATCCGGGCATAAATTCATATTCCTTAAGTCCTGTAGGTCTTAATGACATCTTTATTCTCAAGCTAAACGCTTCGGGAAACTTTGTGTGGGCAAAAGCCATGGGCGGAGATCTGGGTGATGGTGGACAATCCATCACTACAGATGAGTTTGGCAACTTATACACCACCGGGTATTTTTCTGATGTGGTGGATTTTAATGCATCCGCAGGCGTTGATACACTTACAGCATACGGAACATGGGATGTATTTGTTTTAAAGTTGGATACTGCCGGAAACTATAAATGGGCAAAAAAATTAGGAGGGCCGGGCAATGAAACAGGCAATGGCATATGCACCGATTTCCATGGGAATGTGTATACAACCGGCAGGTATGCTCTTTCCAGTGATTTCGACCCGGGTATCAATTCGTTTGTATTAGATAATAGTGGAAATGCACATACCACCATTTTTATTTCTGAACTGGATTCATCCGGAAATTTTGTAAATGCGTTTAGCCTTGGTTCACCAGGCAGTAATAATTGTGAAGGAATGTCAATTCATTCAGACCTGTCGGGAAACATTTACACTACGGGTTATTACAGCGGCCTGGTTAATTTCGATCCCGTAACAGCATCTTATCCCTTAACCGCAAAAGGTAACTACGACCTCTTTGTTCACAAAATGGGACCGCCTGTCATCACAAGTATGCAGGCAATCACAAAAAACAACGAAGCTGCACTTATTATTTATCCCAATCCAAACAATGGTGTGTTTACCATTGCATCGAAGGAAAAAATGAGCTTACAGATCATCGATGAACTTGGTCAACTCATACAATGCGTTGAATTAACCGAAGCCAATCATTTTCAACAAACTATTGACCTCCTCAATTCAGGTATGTATTTTATCTCAGGACAATCACCTGATCTTCCTGTTAAAGAAAAAATAATCATTGCCAGGTAGCCTCATTTAATCAGTGTAGGATTTACCATGTTCTCAAACGAATAGATCTCGTCCCATTTTTGCTGTGTGATTAATTTACGTTCTTCTACAACAATGGTGTGAACCGATTTTCCGCTTTGCTCTGCTTCTTTTGCAATGGAAGCTGATGTTTCGTAACCCAATATAGGGTTCAGGGCCGTAACAATCCCAATGCTGTGCATGACGAAATTCTTGCAGGTCTCTGCATTGGCCGTAATGCCATTCACACATTTTTGGGTGAGGGTATTTACAGCATTGCTCATGTAGGTGAGCGATGTAAACAGACTGAACCCTATCACAGGTTCCATCACATTCAATTGCAATTGCCCCGCTTCTGCTGCCATGGTAATGGTTACATCAGCGCCTATAACGTAAAAAGCGGTCTGGTTCACTACTTCCGGTATTACGGGGTTTACTTTACCAGGCATAATAGATGAGCCCGGCTGCAGTTTAGGAAGGTTAATTTCATTAAGGCCACAGCGTGGGCCTGAAGATAACAAGCGGAGGTCGTTGCAAATTTTCGAAATCTTGAGCACACTGCGCTTCAAGGCTCCCGAGAGTTGAACATAATCGCCGGTGTCGGAACTGGCATCAATCAGGTCATCGGCCAGCGTAACAGGAATGCCGGTAAGTTCGCCCAGGTATTTTGTAACCAGCTGCGGATAACCTTTCGGGGTATTGATCATGGTGCCAATAGCGGTGCCGCCCATATTGCAGTTTGCCAGTAAGGCACGGGCTTCCAATAAGCGTTTTATATCCTGTTCAATGGTGCTGGCAAAACCGTCAAATTCCTGGCCCAACACCATGGGTACGGCATCCTGCAATTGCGTGCGCCCCATTTTCAATACCTTATCAAACTCTTTTCCTTTTTCCAAAAAGGCGCTCTTTAAACGGTCAATGGCATCAAGGTACAATTCCATCTTTTTATATAAAGCCAGGCGCAATGCTGTAGGATAAGCATCATTGGTTGACTGGGCAAAATTGACATGGTTATTGGGATGCAGAAATTGGTATTCGCCTTTTTTATGGCCCAGATATTCAAGCCCAATGTTGGCAATCACTTCATTGGCATTCATGTTTACCGAGGTACCTGCCCCACCCTGGATCATATCGGTAATAAATTGGTCCCTGTACTCCCCGGCAATGAGCTTATCGCAGGCAAACAGGATGGCTTCTGCTATTTTTGGGTCCAGCACCCCGCAATCCCTGTTTGCCATGGCGGCTGCTTTTTTCACATAGCCAAAGGCCTGTATGAACAGGGGCTCTCCGGATATGGTCATCCCGGTAATATTAAAATTTTCGAGTGCGCGTAGGGTTTGCACACCATAATAGGCGTTATCGGGGATTTGACGTTCGCCAATAAAATCATGTTCTGTTCTGCCGTTGCTGTTTTCCATGGTAGTTGTTTTTTTATAGTTACGCATCCATTTTTATGCCATTTGAATTTAAAAAAATCATTTCCTAAAATGAGGCAAAAGCCCTCATTTTTAGGTAGGTTATCTTAAATTTATACTCTACATTTGGCCCGATCTTAACGCATGAAAAAAAGCATTTATACAGCTCTTGTTTTATTGTTTTTAGGCTTTCAATCCTATGCGCAATCGGTTAAAGATTCCGCTTTCAGGATCATTATGGTTGGCATTCATTTCAGCGGGCAAATCCCTCAACAGGACCTGGCAAAGCGTTTTGGATCTAATTTTAGCGCAGGCGCTACTTTTACCTGGAAAACAAAACGCAATATTTTATTTGGCCTTGAAGGCAGTTATTTTTTTGGGAACAAGGTAAAAGAAGATGTGGTGTCCTCGTTAAGGAACAGCGATGGTTTTATTGTTGATAACGAAGGGTACCCTGCCGATTTGAGATTAACCGAAAGAGGCTGGAACTTTTATGGAAATGTGGGGATGCTTTTTTCAAAGCTTGGCCATAACCCTAACTCGGGAGTGTTTTTTACCGTTGGCGCCGGTTATATGCAACACAAAGTAAAGCTGTACGATGCCAATCAAAAAATTGCGGCTGTAAAAGGCGATCTTAAAAAAGGATACGACCGCCTGAGCGGAGGTTTTGGCTTAACACAATATATTGGCTACCATTACCTGAGCCAGAACCGTTTGGTGAACTTTAATGTGGGCTTTGAATTTTATGAAGCCTTTACGCAAAGTTTCAGGGGCTTTAATTACGATACAGGTTTATACGATACGCAAAAACGTTTTGATGTTTTAATGGGCATACGTGTTAGCTGGATCCTGCCCTTGTATAAACGTACCAAGGATTTTTATTACGATTAACGGTTCAGTAATTCCAACAAACCATCTATCTCCTGTTTCGTATTGAACGAATGCAGGCAAATGCGCAACCGTTCCTGGTTTTCTTTAACGGTTGGGCTTTTAATGGACTTCACAAAAAAGCCTGCTTCATGTAATTGATCTTCCAGTGTTTGAACAGCCTCCGTGCCCGGCCTCAGGTGGCAATGAATAGCGCTGTTGCTCTCTATAAAATTTCGCTTTGGTGCTTTCCTAAAATACTGTATGATTTCTTTTAACTTCTCAATCTCAGGAGTTGTTTGCAATAAGTGATAAGCCGCTTTTATGGCCAGCAGGCTGTGTTCGGGCATAGCGGTAGTGTAAATGAACGAACGCGAAAAATTAACCAGGTAAGTTCTCAGCTCTTCATTACCCACAACAGCCGCGCCATGACAGCCCATGGCTTTACCATAAGTATAAATTCTCGCAAAACAATCCTGTTCTACATCCAGTTCATGGCATAAGCCACGGCCTTTGGTACCAAATACGCCAATGGCATGCGCCTCATCCACCATCAGGTTAAACTTATATTCGTTGGATAAAGCTGCCAGTTCTTTTAACGGCGCGCAATCGCCATCCATGGAATAAACGCTTTCCACCACCACATATATTGCATCAAAGGATTCTTTATGTCGGACAATTAATTCTTTCAGCGAACCCATGTCGTTATGCCTGAATTTATAGTGAGTTGCATAACTTAACCGGATCCCGTCAATCAGCGAAGCATGGATAAGCTCATCGCTCAAAACCAGGTCTCTTTTTTGAGGCACGCTCGACAGCAGGCCAATGTTGGCATCATAGCCCGAGTTATAGATCAACGCAGCCTCCGCATGATGAAAGCGAGCAATATCTTTTTCAATCTCTTCAAACAAAACCGAATTGCCACTGATGAGGCGTGAACCGGTGGAGCCGCTCCGCTTTGAGGGAACTAATTTTTGCATCTCGTTTGCTAAAGATCCCGAAGTTGAAAACCCCAGGTAATCGTTGCCCGAAAAATCGATGGAAGGATAATGTGTTTTAAGTGAACGAAGGTTGTTCTTTTGAGAACGTTGCTCGAGTAAGGTGGTAATTGATGAAGGAATTTTATGTTTCCCGTTCATTAGAGGTTCTTTTTAACCAATACTTCCGTACCATCAGGATTAGTGGCTTTAAACACGCCGCCCGGCTCGCAGGTGAGGCGTTCGTATTTTATATCCACCACAATCTTTCCGCTCTTATCTACAATGCCCGTCAGTCCTTTTTTCCGGATGGTAGCGTAACCGTCTTTAAAATGGCCAATATAGTCGTATTCGTTGTTGATAATAACCTTTCCTTCTTTATTGATAAGGCCAACCAGTCCGGTTTTGTAAGTATACGAAATACCATCGTCGCCAAAACCGGAGATACGCTCGTATTCAGGTTTGATAATTTCTTTTCCTTCGCTATTGATAGCACCCACCAATCCGTTCTTATGAACAAGGGCAATCCCTTTTATAAATTTCCCGATCTTATCATATTTACCGGAAACTTCGGTTGACTGTGCCGCTAAAAGCTGGCATATCAAAATGGTCAGTATAGAAAATATCTTTTTCATGATCGTTTAGTTTAAACCCTGTAAATCAATTTTTATGCCTGAACAGCTTCTTCTTCGCGTTTTAACTTATCAACAAAGGCTTGCTTTGGCGATAAGCCAAGGATATTGAACATTTCCATATCCTGGTTGTACAGCGGGTTAGGAGTAGTAAGCAGTTTTTCACCGGCAAAAATGGAATTGGCGCCTGCCATAAAACATAAAGCCTGTCCTTCCATGCTCATGCTTAAACGGCCGGCCGACAAACGTACAGCTGTTCTTGGCAATACGATCCTGGCAGTAGCAATCATGCGCACCATGTCCCAAATTGGAACCGGGGGCTGATCTTCCATAGGAGTACCTTCTACGGCTACCAGCGCATTAATAGGCACCGACTCGGGCTGAGGACGTAACAAACTTAAAGTATACAACATCCCTACCCTATCTTCAATTTTTTCTCCCATTCCAATAATACCACCCGAGCAAACCGTTAGGCCCGCTTTGCGCACATTGTGAATGGTATTTAATCGATCGTCGAAATTACGGGTAGAAATAATGTTGTTATAATTCTCCTCGCTTGTATCAATGTTATGATTGTAGGCATACAATCCGGCTTCCGCCAGTCGTTTTGCCTGGTCTTCGGTAACCATACCCAGGGTAGCGCATACTTCCAGCCCTTTGCTGTTAATGGTTTTTACCATGTCCAGTACCGTATCAAAATCGCGGTTGTTGCGAACCTCGCGCCATGCAGCACCCAGGCACATGCGGCTTGCGCCACCTGCTTTCGCATTATCAGCCGCGGCATCCACTTCAGGCACGCTCATTAATTTATGCACTTTTACTTCGGTATGGTAGCGGGCTGCCTGTGGGCAATACGAGCAATCTTCGGGACAGCCGCCTGTTTTGATGGATAATAAAGAGCTTACCTGCACCTCTCCTACCCTGTGATGTTGCTTGTGAACTTCTGCAGCCCTGTATATTAATTCCATTAAAGGCGTGTTATACACGTCCAGTATCTCTTGTTTTGTCCAATCTTTTATAGCCATAGTGCAATACTTATCTAACAAATTTAATATAAATGGTACAAATGGCAAAACCTTATTTGCACAGTAAAACTGTTAGTAATTTAGTGCAATTTAACAGTATCTTTTTGAGATTAAGCCGTTATTTGTAGCATGAAAAAACACCTGATCTTGTTTTTGCTCACCCTCTTTTTTGGCCAACTGCCATTAAAGGCTCAGTTCACCGAAAGTGACGAGCGTAAAAAAATGTGGCGTAAATCAGGAAAACGGCATAAGGCAAGAGAAGCGTACAATCCTTATCTTAAAAAAAAGAAAAAAGACAAACCCAGTTCCATAGCTGCCCGTGAGGAAAAAAAGGGGGTAAGGAAAATGCGCCGCGATTACAGAAAACAAAACAAGCGCAATATGAAAAAACTGGGCATTAAACCTACAAAGGTTAAGAAGGCTTAGTTTCCTATTATCTAAGCAATCAGATATTTTTCATATTCAACCCCTCCGGGGTTGCAATTGCAATGCTCTGCATTTTTTCTATTTATATTAAGTCCCTTCGGGACTTTTTATACAGCCCCCGAAGGGGTCAAATACTGAATAGAAAAATAATAAATGAACACCACACAAGCCTGAAGGGGTTGAATGTTTGTTCCTGTGGCTTCGGGAGCCTCAGCCACCGTTAATTTCGAGAGCCTCAATCACCGGTGGCTGATACAAATTATTTCTTCGCGAAATAAATGATCGTTCCAATTACTCCCAAAATAAAAATTACCAGCGCAGCGATCTTGGCGGCCGAATAAGGACGTTCTCCCTGGACCTCGCCTGTACGGGCATTTACCAGGAAACGGTACACCTTATCCTTATAGCGATAAGAGCTTAACCATACCGGCAATAAAATATGTTTAAAGGTAATGTTATTGTATTCGGTACTCAACGAGGTAATTTGCTGTTCATCGCCACCAATATCGGCCCTGACGGAACTGCGAATCTTGTCGTCCATTCTTATTTTCGCCTTTTCAAATCCTTCTTTCAGACCAACCTGGTAACTTTCGGTAATGAATCCGCTTAAAAACTTATCGTTATAAGCCGCCAGTTCCGGCAAATCCCATGGTTCCAGGTCGTTGGCCAGCTTTTCGGGCAGCGATTTGGAAGACACCACCAACACATCATCAAAATCATTACGCACATGACCCGAGGCCGGTGTCCAGTTGGTTCTTCTTTCCTGGCGCGTTACTGTTTTTCCTTCGCTGTCTTTTGATGAAACGGTGACATAATAATAAACGCCGCGCATACCCGAGTAGTCGCTCGCGGTATTGGTATCGTAGGTCCAGTAAGGCATGTAAATACCATTCAGTTTATCGGCCGAGTGGCTGGCATATTCCTTTAATTTATTGGGAGCAAACCATAAACTACCTGCCCACGATACAAACAACTCAGTCGATTTTTTCCGGTCGATCTTAAACGGTAACACATACGAAGGTTTTATAATAGTTGATACCGAGGCGTCTTTAATTACCAAAGGGGTATCGCAGTAAGGGCATGAGCTTGAGGTGACATTAGGCGGCAAAGTTGTGGAAGCGGCGCAATTTGTGCACTTCACCGTACTTATCTCCTGCTTATCAACCTTATTGGCGTTTTCATCCAAAAACTTTTCAAAATCGTTCTCTACAATTTCAGTTTGTTGTTCGGATTCAATTTCATTTTTAGCACCGCAGTATTCGCAGTTTAAATAGGGCGTACCAGGCAAATACTTCAAATTTGCACCACAATCCCTGCATTTGATAAAATTACCCGTTTCGGCGGTTTGTTCGTTAAAATCGTTTGGCATAGCATTTTATATAGAACTAATATAATTGTTTTTTTATTCTATTTATACCTATTTTTATTATGCAATTTAGTTTTAATCAACAAAATATACCGGAGCCTGTGAAAAGTAAAATAAGACTGTGTTTATTATTGGGTTGCATTTTTTTGAATTACCTCATTTATGGGCAAAAATCTTCTTTGCCTTCCTTATGTAACTGGAGCGATGTTACCTTAGACAAGCAGTATGTGCCTGCAAAAGGTGATAGCTGTTTATTTGTAGTTTCGACAAGGCATTATGATGAGACCAAAAAAGAGTTTGTGGATTATGATTATGATACTACTGCCACACTCAAATATTTCACTCTTTATTATAGAGGAAATTCCTGGACAGCTGTCCCCTACCCTTCGCTCGAAGCCATGCTTGATACAAAAGATAGTTTCAGGGATCTTGTAGTATTTACCGAGGGGTTAGGAAAAACATTTACACTGGGCGTTGACAGGGCTACCAAATTAATGAGGTTGTATGCTGTGGACGAATTATTTTTTGACTGGCCAACCGAAAGGCCTTATATGAAACCGGGTAAGAACATAAAAATAACTTACCAGATAGCGCCGGATGTGGCAGTGCCCTATGCGCGTTTTTTGGAAGAGTTCCAGGCATACAAGATCAGCCATTCACAAAAATTTCAAACGGTCACCCTGTTCTTTCATAGCATGGGAAACCTGTTGCTGATGTACGATTTGCAAAAGGGCCTCTACAAACATATTTCTCCGGGCCTGGTTGATAACGTGGTGTTGAATGCGGCTTGTGTGAACCAACACAAGCATAAAGCCTGGCTGAACAATTTATCCTTTGCCAAAAATATTTATGTAACCGTTAATGACCGTGACAGAAACCTGAGAGGCGCCAGCATTATTTTTGCGGCTTACCAATTGGGATTGAAGCCGAAACCTAAATACTGCGATAACGTGAAATACGTTGATTTTTCGGCAGTGCTGGACGACGAGCATAATTATTTCCTGATTGCTCCCTTGCTCCAAAAGAAACCTTACCTGAAGGAGTTTTACAAAGATGTATTTGTTGGAAAAAATCCGCAACTACAATTCCCTGATCCTGCAATAAGCGAAGAGGTGAGAAAATACTTACCTGGAAAAGACGCCATCGGCATTTTTACAGGTATGTGATTTAATCCAGGCCTTCGATTGTTTTTTTAATGATGGAAGCGCAATCCATGATCTGCTCTTTGGTAATAACCAATGGCGGCGCAAAACGAATGATATCGCCATGCGTTGGCTTGGCAAGCAAACCATTCTCGGCTAATTTTAAACACACTTCCCAGGCAGTAATGCCGTCTTTTTCTTTAATAACAATCGCGTTCAATAAACCCTTACCTCTTACGATCGTGATCCTGTCGGATTTAATGGCTTTTAATTCCGTTCTTAATAGTTCGCCCAGGGTTTCAGCATTTTGAGCCAGCTTCTCGTCCAAAATAACCTGCATGGCCGCCATGGCTATTTTACAACCCAAGGGGTTTCCGCCGAAGGTAGAACCGTGTTGACCCGGCTTAATGCACATCATAATATCATCGTTGGCAAAAACAGCCGATACCGGGTACATACCTCCCGACAAGGCTTTTCCTAAAATAAGCATATCGGGTTTCACGTTCTCATGGTCGCAGGCCAGCATTTTACCGGTGCGGGCAATGCCGGTTTGTACCTCATCGGCAATAAATAATACATTGGCGGCTTTGCACATTTCGGCACAGGTTTTCAGGTAACCGTTATCCGGTACAAAAACACCCGCTTCGCCCTGGATAGGTTCCATTAAAAAACCAACCACGGTCGTATCTTTTAATGCGTCGGCTAAAGCAGCTGTATTATTATAAGGGATGGTAATATAACCCGGTGTAAACGGCCCAAAATCCATACGCGCGTCAGGGTCGGTACTGGCAGAAACAATGGAAATGGTACGGCCATGGAAATTGCCTTCACACACTATGATCTTCGCAGTATTCACAGCGACGCCTTTTTTCTCATAACCCCATTTGCGGGCCAGTTTCAGAGCTGTTTCAACCCCTTCGGCACCTGTATTCATTGGCAACACTTTATCGTAGCCAAACATGGTGGTGATAAATTTTTCGTACTCACCAAGAACATTGTTATAAAATGCCCTTGAGGTAAGCGTTAGTTTCTGCGACTGTTCAATAAGGGTTTGCGTAATTTTTGGGTGACAATGCCCCTGGTTAACCGCGCTGTAAGCAGAAAGAAAATCATAATATTGTTTTCCATCCACATCCCATACATGCACGCCAAGCCCACGTTCCAAAACTACCGGTAAAGGATGGTAATTATGCGCTCCGTGTTTATCTTCCAGGTCAATTAACTGCTGTGCTTTTGTAGATGTGTTCATTTCTGCTATCATGATGAAAAATTTATCTTGTAAAGATAGGAAAAGGGCCTGAAACTGCCTAACTATAACAAAAAAACCCGCCAACATTCATTTAACAATGCCAACGGGTTTAAAACACAAACAAAAAACTATTCCTTCACAAATTTCTTCACTACCAGGCTGTTGTTCATCTTTAAGCGGATAAAATAAATGCCGGCATTCAGATCAGAAATAGTCACACTGAACGTATTGTTGTTGTTCTGGTTTTGCATTACCGTTTTACCCAATACATCTACAATCTCATAATCAATTTTTACAGGTCCTTCGATGGTTGACTGTAAAGTGATTAAAGATTTGGCGGGATTTGGATATAATGTAAAGTCATTTTGTCTCAGGACTTCAGTAACACCAACAGTTATGGACTGCAGACAATTGGGTTTATTGACCTGGTTATAAAAAGCATTTAAGTTTTGCATATCGGTTTTTAATTTGGCTACGGAAATCAAGTTATTGTTCATCTGTGAGCTGTCAAAGGAAGTGACATAAGCATATTCAATCTCTATAGTTTCGCCTGAATTAAAATCAAAAGGACCAGCCCCCAGTACCATTTTTTGATCATTAGGGTTACTACCAGCTGTAATCTGTGTCCAATAGCTACAGGTATTACTAGGGTCAGTATTTACTCCCGGCAAGCCAGGGTCGCCGGAATAAGCCCAATTCGTATTCACAGTTCCTCCATACCCGTTACCACCACAGGTAAAATAGGCTCCGTTCTGCCAATGCCCTGCCATGTAGTTATAGTATTCCGGTCCATAGCTAGGTTCTGCCCTTGGATACGTTCCTAGTCTATCACAATAGGTAAATTTATTGAGTTTACATTCTTCTCCGGCTTCATCAATAGCACTGTCATTATCATTATCAACACCATCGGATAAATTTGCCAAAGGTCCCTTTAAAATTTTAGTTCCCTGCGCAGGGGTAAAATGCCCATAAATATTATCGGTGGTATTTCCATTATACCCAAACGCATAATTTTCCGCCACATTACAGCCTACGTAATCATCCAAGTAATCTCCGATTTCAACATCATCAAACATCCCGATTAAAACATCATGATAGTTAGTTGCTGAACGATTTATGATTTTATAATCGTAAAATGTAGAATACATCAATTCGGGATGCCCGCTTACCGAAGCGGGACAGCCATAAGCATAAGCCATGCCTTGTACTTCTATGCCCATTCGTCCGGATAATGAACCGTGAGCTGCCAGGTTATCGTTAAAAATGAAATACAGTGCCTGGTCGCCTTTTATTTTAGGATAATCGCCATCATAAGGATTGTAAATCCCATCACTATTACGATCAACAAAGGGGGCAAGGTTTCTTGAATTGTTTCCCGTACCATGTGCCGGCCAGGTCAGCATATCTTGTGTGGCAACAACACTACCGGTATTAAATGCAGATATAAACGTATTTATGTCATTGTAACTTACTTTCCAGATTTTATCATATTTCCTGGCTGTTGCGGAGTCTACCGTTGCATTAATAGTATCCAAAGGGCCCGGCCAATAATCAATACCATGTTGCCTGAACACATTACCAGCAAGATATAACTGGTTATTATTATCCAACCCGCCAATCCAAAAATCGGAACCATAATTTGAATTTTTTCCGCTTCCTTTTGGCACTTCATACATAGCGCTCCAGTCTCCGCCTGCATCTCTATGCATGTCTCCCACATTGGCAATGCCCGCACGTACATTATTTATGTCCAGTATCTTAAAATTATTTACGTTGACCGTCCCAATAGGCATTGTGTAATTTGACTCATTAAAAGTATAATACATTTTTGGCGCTACATATGAATAGCCCGGGCCAAGGTTGGTCTGCTTTGAACCTTGCGAGATAAAAATAGTTCCTGCGATGTTTTCTACATAATAACCTATTTTTTGCGATGGTAAATAATAAAAATATTGGTATACCATCCCATTAGGAGCCAGTTCTGTCATCCCTGTTGCACCATGCCCATACATATCATGCACAAATAAAACACCATTATGCAATCCTGATGTGATATCAACCACTCTTTTAGGAATCATAGAGCCAAAAAATGAATACAGTGAATCTGCATTCATAAATGATGTGCCAGAATATTTTAAAATTCCGACATTTGTTGTACCAAGCCATTTAGCATTTTGACTATCAATATGCAGGCAATTAATTAAACCAGGATTGCCGGTTATTAAATGGTTGATATAGCTTGTAGAAGTATATGTGTTATTAATATTGAATTCGACCAATCTGTTACTACCTCCTAACCATAATACATTAGGAGTTTCTGCCTGTATGCAAAGTATTGTATCATTTGGAAGTGAAGTATTTGATAAATTATAATTTGTGAATGTTAAACCGTCAAAACGCGACAGACCTGACAGTGTTCCAATATATAGCTGATTTCCAACAGCTTCAATACATGTAATGGCATTATTTGCAATTCCATTACTTACATTATAAGTAGTAAAGACGGAACCATCGAATTTTACCAAACCCACATTCGTCCCTATCCATATATTTCCGAGATTATCTTCTTCTAAAGCGGTAACATTGTTAGATGGCAAAGCCGGAGTTGATGATGTACTATATATAGTCCAGGAGGTATTATCATACTTTACGAGCCCGGCATTACCGCCTATTGTCATAAACCCGATCCACTTATTGTTATTATGGTCGACTAACAGAGCCGATTGGTATTTAATTGTTCCGGTAACAGTTAAATTAGTCGTGTAAGTAGTAAAGCCATTTTGCGCTTTTAACGTCAGTAAGAAAAGGCTGAATAAAAAGAGTAAACTATTTTTCATAAATCGAAGGTTACTCAAATTTAATTAAATATTTCACGCTTTTTGAAGGTAAATCTACTCTTTCACAAATTTCTTTACTACCAGGCTGTTGTTGACCTTTAAGCGAATAAAATAAACTCCGGGTGTGAGATCGGCTACATTAACACTAAAATTGTTGTTCTCATTTTGATTTTTGATGAGGGTTTTACCGAGAACATCTGTTATTTCATAATTTATTTTCACAGAGCCTTCAACGGTTGATCGCAATGTAATTAAGGATTTAGCAGGATTTGGAAACAAGTGCACCTCTTCGTTTGCGTTTGAAATTTCCTTAACCGAGATCACATTGCAATTCGCTATTTGCAAAGCCTTTTCCAACACTTCGTCGCGGTGGTGCCTGATACCTGCCTGTGTTGGGCGCACCAGCGAGTCGGGCACAATGCCTATGCGCTGCGTACTATCACCATTGGGGTAATACACGCCCAGGTTTGTAAAATACGTTACTATATTTGTTGCAATTTTCAGATAACTAACGTTCCCATCAGCGCCAGCGGTTTGGCTTCCCACTTTTACAGAATTAGGAATAGCGCCCAGCATCATGCAACTGTATTCGGCCTGGCTTTGGGTTTCTTCATTCATAAGCAGGATTACCTTACCTGCATAGGGGTTGGAAGCCGAACCACCGGCAAACTGGTAGGACCAGTAAAAAGTACCAGGGTTATACACATCCGGCGTAGTCAGTTTTGCATAATCTATCGATCCGGGATACATTAATCCTGCTATACTCCATGCTGTTCCGTTCGGGTAATTCCGTATATCAAAAATAATCGCATCTGCCCCCATCAAATCATTGTACATAGCGTTTACATCTGTAGTGAGCAAGTTACCCATATTAACATAACCGGTATTGCAATTAAGCATTTGCCACTTAACCGTATTAAGTGTGTCATTATACACACTTTTAAAATAAGCAGCGGTATACAGATCTGTCCGGTTACAACTTAGGGTATGGTTTACTCCAAGGCTGTCGGAATAACCAATAACAACGGGGGTATTGACATTCCCGTTGAGAAGGTACGTGTTCATAAAGCGGTAAAAAACGCTGCTGTCGCCGGCCGAAATATAAGGTCTCAGGCTATCTTCCATCGCCTGCGGTGTTACACCGTTAACAGAAACAATGGCATCGCCCCGGCTAATGGGAGATACATTGGATTTTACGACTATATATTTGCCTTGCGTATGCATTACTTTAACCTGCGGCGTGTAATAATAATAGGGCGCGCCGCCGCTGGCTTGGGAACTTACCGCATGCGCATCTTTTAAACTGGCATTCATTTTTTTTACAGCATAGGCAAAATCCTTTGTTGTAGCGGCATTGGCAAACAATAAAATCTTTTTGCTTAAAATACTATCGCAGGGCTCATCGAGTACATAATTATAGGGATAAAAATAATTAATGATGTTCCAGTATTTAAAGCCTGCCAATAAACGGAAATATTCATTAGGAAAATTAACGTTGGTATTTAAATTTAGCATAAGACTGTCATGCGGATGAATAAGCCAGCTCGTGTTACTACCGCCTGTATTATCGTGTACCCAGCAATTGGTATGCGACCTGTAATTGTTTTTGATGGTATCCAGTATTACTTTAATATCATTCCGTAAAATGGGATGATTGATCCAGCTAAAATTCAGGTTCCGTCTTAATTCGGGCGCAACGGGTAAAGCCGGAGTTACGGCAATTGCCATAGGGCCGGCCATTTGCAAAAGCGTATCCAACTCGTTATTAAAATCGTTATTGGTTATAGCGCCTTTTATGTGCGGTAATCTTTTAACCAGAACAGAATCCCAGTCGACCTGGCAGGTTGAGACACGCGAATGGAAATATTTTACAAAGCCCCATACCTTGCAGGTATAAAACAGTTTTTCGTTATAAGTGGGATTTTGCGCCTGCAGGTTGATGACAAACAGGGTACAGATCAGGAACAAGCTTTTTTTCATACGACCGGTTTTGATTTAAATGTAGATAAAAACTTTTATTTAATCTTTACCGTTTACAAATTATAACAAACCTGGAATTTGCATTGGTTCACAAAATGATAAATGATCGCTTTTTTTGTAAACAAGAGAACTTGTCATGGCAAAAAAAGCGATCATTAAAATTCAAATTACTCCTTCACAAACTTTTTCACTACCAGGCTATTATTTATCCTTAAGCGTATAAAATAAATGCCGGTGTTCAAATCAGAGATATTAACGTTGAAGGTATTGTTGTTATTTTGATTTTGTATGACTGTTTTTCCCAATACGTCCACAATTTCATAATCAATCTTTACAGGTCCTTCAATAGTTGATTGTAATGTGATTAAAGACCTGGCAGGATTTGGGTACAATGTAAAATCGTTTTGCTTCAAGGCTTCGCTGACACCAAGTACAATAGATTGCAAGCAATTTGGTTTATTGACCTGGTTGTAAAAAGCATTCACTTTTTGAATGTCGGTTTTTAGTTTAGCCAAAGAAATTAAGTTATTATTGGCTGACGAGCTATCAAACGAGGTCACAAAAGCGTATTCTATTTCCTGCATCTGACCGGGATTTAAGTTAAAAGGTCCGGCACTTAACAATAATCTTCTATCTGATGGCATATTACCGGCTGAACCTTCGGTCCAGAGATTGCATGTGGCATTAGGATCGGTATTTACTCCTGTATTAGGATCGGTTGAATAAACCCAGGGAGTGTTGGTTGTGCCACCATAACCAGTACCACTGCAGGTAAAAGGCGTGCCATTTTTCCAGAAACCGGTCATGTAATTGTAATACTCAGCTGCCGTTTGCGGATCGGTAGTTCCTACCTGAGCTCCGGGAAGTGAATTATTAAAATAATTGAATTTATTCATTTTACAATCCTCATTTGGTTCATCAATGGTACCATTGTTATTGTTATCGATACCATCGCCCGCATTAGCGAAAGGCCCTTTTAAAATATTAAAGCCCTGTGCCGGAATATAGGCGCCATAGTGGCTGGCAGAACCATTTCCAATTTGATCGTCATTATCACCATTATAGGCATAACCATAATTACCGGCCACATCGCAACCAATATAATCATCGGAATACTGCCCAAGATCTACATCGCTCCACATGGTTGCATATACATCATGATAACTTTGAGAAGAACGGTTAATGACCTTATAATCGTAAAAGGTTGTGTAAGTTAATTCATTATGACCGCTAACTACAGACGGACAGCCATAGGCGTAAGCCATTCCCTGAACTTCAAGGCCCATTGGCGAATACCCGGTACTGTGTGCAGCCAGTTTATCGTTGTATATGAAATACAAAGCCTGGTCGCCTTTAATTTTTGGATAATCTCCATCATTGGGGTTATACATTCCATCCCCGTTATTGTCTACAAACGGCGCTAAATTTCTCGAATTATTATTTGTTCCGTGAGCCGGCCAGGTCATCATGTCTTCGGTGGCAACGATGCTTCCTGAGTTGTAAGCCGTAATAAAATTATTGATATCGGTGTAGCTTACTTTCCAGATCTTGTCATAGTTCCCGGCTGTTGCGGTATCAATAGTTCCCGTGATCGTATCCAATGGTCCGGGCCAGAAATCAACACCACCCTGGCGGTAGGTTTGTGCGCCACCATGTAATTGTCCGCCTGCATCCAATCCACCTATCCATAAGGCCGAAGCAAAATTAGAGCTATTACCGCTACCCTTTGGCACTTCATACATGGCAGTTCCGTCGCCACCAATATCCCAGTGCATGTCGCTACGGTTGGTAATACCTGCCCGCACATTATTAATATCCAGTGTTTTGAAATTATTGCTTGTAATTGTTCCTATAAGCGTTTTATACATTGGACGATCAAACCGATAGTACATTTTTGGAGAACTATAGCTTAACGATAGGCCACCTTGCGAAATTAAAATGCCGGAACCGTCATACTCAATAAAATCGCCAAGATTTAAGGCTGTTGTCGGGTAAAAGTATTGAGATACCTTTCCTCCAGGGGCTAACTCCGTTAAGCCATTGTTTGAACCTGATCCCGCTTCACTTCTGTGCCTGAAAATAATACCATTGTTTGAACCGGCTTCTATATCTGATACTTTAACCGGTATGGTTGAGCCAAACAAATCGAAAAGCGTATTGGCATTTACAAAAGATGAACCCGAATATTTGAGGATCCCGTTATTGGTTGTGCCTAACCATTTATCGGTTTGCGGATCAACATAAACGCAGTTAATGATTCCCGGATTACCACTAATAGCGTGGTTTGTATAGCTACTTACAAAAGAGCCTGTCATATTGAACTCAACCATTCTGTTCTTTCCTCCAAGCCATAATAAATTTGGCGTTTCGGCTGCAATGCAGGTAATGGTATCGTTAGGCAGGGTACTGCCCGCCACATTGTAATTGGTAAAAACACTGCCATCGTAGCGCGATAAGCCCGCGTATGTACCGGCGTAAACCTGCGTTCCAACTACTTTCACACAGGTAACGGTATTGCTTGGCAAACCATTGGCAGTGGTAAAGGTTGTAAAGTTGGTACCATCAAATTTCACCAACCCGGTAGTTGTAGCAATCCAGATATTGCCTGCACCGTCATCGGCAAGAGCATTAACAACCGGAGCTGAAAAAGACGGACTTGATGCGTTATTGTATACTGTCCACACTGCGCCATCGTATTTAACAAGGCCGGCGTTAGTTGGAGAGGTAACCGGGACCGTTTTAAAGCCCATCCATTTATTGCCGGCGTTATCGACTAAAAAAGCCGATTGAAATTTAACAGATCCGCCAATACTTAAATTTGTAGTGTAGGTTGTGAACCCATTTTGTGCCTTAGCTGCAACCATTGAGATACAGGATAAGAAAAGTAATAGTTTTTTCATGAGTACGTGATTTTATTGGTTTGTATCAAAGTTAGGATATTCACTACAGTATCGGTTCTATGAATTGATAACTGGCAGCTATTAGCCTATAACTGGTAAAAATACTTTTTTTTACCCCATTTATTTCTATAAAACTGATAACCGATCACTTTTAGGGTATAAGTGATCGTTATGGCCAACATCTGATCCTGAATTTCCTTTATTCCTTCACAAATTTCTTCACTACAAGGCTATTATTAAGCTTTAATCTTACAAAATAGATCCCGGTTGTGAGATCGGATACATTAGCCGTAAAACTGTTGGCATGACTTTGATCCTGCATGACTGTTTTTCCAAGCACATCCACAACCTCATAATCAATTTTCACATTCCCTTCAATACCTGATTGCAGGGTGATCAAAGATTTAGCCGGATTTGGATACAGCATAAAGTCATTTTGTTTTAATACCTCTGTAACACCTACGTTAAGGGCCTGCAAACAGTTTGGCTTGTTGAGCTGGTTATAAAACATGTTTATTTTTTGGATATCGGTTTTCAGCTTAGCTAAGGGAAGCATTGGAGCATTGGCCATTGAACTGTCGAAGGAGGTAACAAAGGCGTATTCTATTTCCTGCATTTGGCCTGCGTTTAAGGTAAAAGGCCCTGAGCTCAGGATGAGCCTTCTGTCACCGGGCACCCCTGTATCATCCCATGTAGCTGAGCCACAAGGACCATTTGTATAGGTATTGGACGGATAAACAAAACTGGTTGGAATTGAACCACCATATCCGTTACCGCCACAGGTGAATGGCGTTCCATCTTTCCACAAGCCTGTCATGTAATTGTAATACTCAGTACCATTTTGCGGATCAGTTGTTTGTGTAGGGAATCCGGGAAACAAATTATTGAAGAAGTTAAATTTATTCATTTTACACTCTTCGTTTGGCTCATCAATCACACCATTGTTATTATTATCAATACCATCTGCAGCATTTGCCAATGGGCCTTTTACGACATTAAAGCCCTGCGCGGGCATATAGGCACCATAGCCATTGACACCCACTGTTTCATCATAACTATCGCCATTATAAATATATCCGTAATTACCGGCCACATCACAACCTATGTAATCATCGGAATAATGTCCAAGATCTGCATCCGTCCACATCGTTGCATATACATCGTGGTAGCTGGAAGAAGAACGGTTGATGATCTTGTAATCGTAAAAGGTGGTATAGGTTAATTCATTATGCCCATTAACGACTGCAGGGCAACCATAGGCGTAAGCCATTGCCTGAACCTCAACGCCCATTGGTGTAAAGGACGTACTGTGCGCCGCCAGCTTATCGTTATAAATAAAATACAATGCCTGATCGCCTTTTATTTTTGGATAGTCGCCATCATTGGGGTTATACAATCCATCCCCATTATTGTCTACAAATGGTGCCAGGTTCCTCGAATTGTTTCCGTTTCCGTGAGCGGGCCAGGTCATCATATCTTCGGTAGCAACAACGCTTCCTGAATTGTATGCCGTAATAAAATTATTGATATCGGTGTAGCTTACTTTCCAGATCTTATCGTAGTTCTTAGCTGTTGTGGTGTCAATGGTTGCCGTGATCGTATCCAATGGTCCCGGCCAAAAATCAACCCCGCCCTGGCGGTAAGTTTGAGCGCCACCATGGAGTTGTCCGCCTGCATCCAATCCTCCTATCCATAAGGCCGATGCAAAACTGGAATTGATCCCGCTTCCTTTTGGTACTTCATACATGGCATTTCCTCCGCCTCCAATATCCCAATGCATATCGCTACGGTTGGCAATACCCGCTCTTACATTGTTAATGTCCAATGTTTTGAAATTATTGCTGTTAACAGTTCCTAAGAGCGATGTATACGCTAAAGGGTCAAGTTTATAATACATTTTAGGTGACACATAGGCTAAAGTTAGCCCACCTTGTGAGATCAACAAATTAGTTCCTTCGTATTCAATAAAATCGCCAAGATCGTAAGTTGTAATGGGATAGAAATACTGGTAGATCTTTCCATTTGGCGCGAGCTCAGTTAAACCATTATAAGCACCTGAATTTATAAAATTTCTATGTCTGAAAATTACGCCTCCATGTAATCCCGCCTCTATATCAGCTACTCTTGGAGGAATTGATGAGCCAAACAGATCATAGTCGTGATACATATTTGAAAAAGCCAGTCCATTGTATTTATAAATACCCGCAGTGGAGGTACCAAGCCATTTTGAGTTTTGGGCATCAATGTAAACACAGTTTATTATTCCGGGATTGTAGTTGTAAGGCGGCAAAACCGGTACAGCATGGTTTACATAACTTGTAGTTGTAAAAGTTCCGTTGATGTTAAATTCCACTAACCTGTTCCATCCGCCAAGCCACAACAAGTTTGATGTTTCAGCGGTAATGCAGGTAATTGTATCGCTGGGTAAGGTGCCTCCTGACAAATTATACGTAACGAAAGCCGTTCCATCGTAACGCGACAGCCCCGCGTATGTGCCGGCGTAAATTTGTGTTCCAACCGCTTTAACACAGGTAATCGTATTGCTTGGCAAACCATTGGCGGTGGTAAACGTGGTAAAGTTAGCGCCGTCAAATTTCACCAACCCGGTTGTTGTGCCTATCCAGATGTTGCCCCCTGCATCCTGAGCAAGCGTATTCACTGTTGGAGCCGAAAAAGAAGGACTGGTGGTAGCGTTATAAACCGTCCAGGTTGTACCGTCATATTTTACAAGGCCTGCATTAGTTGGCGAGGTAGGTGGCAGTGTTTTAAAACCCATCCACTTATTACCCGCATTATCAACTAAAAAAGCTGTTTGAAATTTAACGTTCCCGCCAATACTGAGGTTAGTGGTATAGGTAGAGAACCCGTTTTGTGCCTTAGCTGTAATCAGTGCGATACAGGATAAGAAAAATAGTAGTTTTTTCATGAGTACTTGGTTTTATTGGTTATTCAAAATCAAATCATTGCTTACGGTACTGGTTTTTTAACTTGATAAGCGGCCGGTACTGACCAATAATTGGTATAAAGTTATCCCGTATATGCGGCATATTTTTACAAGATTGGTAAGTGATAACTTTTTGGCGATAAGTGATACAAACCAATAAAAAAGTGTATTTTTTGAGGGCGAAAGATTAAGCAAATTTTGGCTTTTGGGTTAACATATTTTAACAGGTCGAAAACGGCTGTAACCCTTACCATTGCTAATTTTGTGCAGCTTGTATTAACAAAAAACACTTATGGTAGTAGACATCAGAGAATTGAATGAGCGCATTCAGCGTGAAAGCGCGTTTGTGGATATCTTAACATCCGAAATGGACAAGGTAATTGTTGGCCAAAAACACATGGTTGAGCGGCTACTGATTGGCTTATTGAGCAATGGGCATATTTTGCTGGAAGGAGTACCGGGATTGGCCAAAACATTGGCTATTAACACCCTTGCTACCTGCATCGACGCTAAATTTAGCCGCATCCAGTTCACGCCCGATCTTTTACCGGCCGATTTGATCGGTACCATGATCTACAACCAGAAACAGGAGCAATTCTCCATTCGTAAAGGCCCTATTTTTGCCAACTTTGTACTGGCCGATGAGATTAACCGTGCCCCGGCAAAAGTACAATCGGCCTTGCTGGAAGCCATGCAGGAAAAACAGGTAACCATTGGCGAGGAAACGTTTAAGCTACCAAATCCATTTTTAGTTCTTGCTACCCAAAACCCGGTTGAACAGGAAGGAACCTACCCTTTGCCCGAAGCGCAAATGGACCGTTTTATGCTGAAAGTGGTAATTACCTACCCTACCCGTGAAGATGAGCGCAAGGTAATTGCCGCCAACATCTCACGCCAGGGAATGCCAAAAGCAAACATTGTTTTAAAACCCGAAGATATTTTAAATGCCCGGAATGTGGTAAAAGACGTTTACATGGACGAAAAAATTGAGCGTTACATTGTGGACATTGTTTTTGCCACCCGTTTCCCTAAAGAATACAAGCTTGATAAATTTGCTCCATTGATCTCTTATGGCGGTTCGCCCCGTGCCAGTATTAACCTTGCCTTAGCAGCGAAGGCCTATGCTTTCATTAAACGCAGGGGTTATGTTATTCCGGAAGATGTGCGCGCGGTTTGCCTGGATGTGATGCGTCACCGGATTGGCTTAACCTATGAGGCCGAAGCCGAAAACATTACAACGGAGCATATCATCAACGAGTTGTTAAACGCTGTTGAAGTACCATAGAAATTATAAATGGAAAATGTTGAATGTAAAATGGATTAATATCATTCAACACATTTAAAATTTATCATTCAAAATTTATCATTCCAATTGTGGAGACGGCAGAATTACTTAAAAAAGTAAGAAAAATAGAGATCAAGACCAAAGGGTTGAGTAACCAGATATTTTCTGGTGAATACCACTCTGCGTTCAAAGGCCGCGGTATGGCATTCAGCGAAGTGCGCGAATATACTCCCGGCGATGATGTGCGAACCATTGACTGGAATGTAACTGCCCGCTTAAGAACGCCCTATGTAAAAGTATTTGAAGAAGAGCGCGAACTCAATGTGATGATCCTTGTTGACGTAAGCGCCAGCGGACAGTTCGGGACCCAAAAACAATTCAAACAGGAATTGATTACCGAGCTTGCGGCGGTGATCGCTTTTTCGGCTTCGCAAAACAACGATAAGATCGGTGTGATCTTTTTCAGTGATAAGATCGAAAAATTCATTCCTCCAAAAAAAGGAAAATCGCATGTGCTAAGGATCATTCGCGAGCTCATTAACCTGGAACCAGTAAACAAAGGAACCAACATTGAACTGGCATTGAAATACCTGACCAACATCATTAAAAAGAAAAGCATTTCCTTTTTGATTTCCGATTTCCGTGATTCGCATTCCTATGCCGACGCCATGAAAATAACCAACCGCAAGCACGACCTGGTTGCCCTGCGCATTAATGATGTTCATGAAAACACCTTGCCCAATGTGGGCCTCATTAAACTAAGGGATAATGAAACCGGAAAACTGATGTGGGTGGATACCAGCGACAAAGCTTTTAGAAAACGACTGGAAGTAAATCATTTGAAATTTGAAGCGCAGTTAAAAGAGTTGTTTACCAAAAGCGGAGTTGATTACACAACCATTAATACACACGAGGGATACATTAAGCCGTTGATGACATTGTTTAAGAAGAGATAAAAACAGATACAGGACAAAAGATACAAGACGAATGACCATGTCAGTCTGAGCGGAGTCGAAGACAAGAAACATATGACCATAAAAAAATACATATTATTCTTTTTTGCTGTTGTAGCAAGCTTAGCGCTTAAATCGCAGGTGGAGGTGCACGCTGTACTGGATTCGAGCAAGATTCGCATTGGCGAACAAACCAAGCTCGATATTTATTTGAGCTATGATGCTTCCACGCAAAAGAACCTTGATATTGTATGGCCGTTAATTGAAGATACGCTCAAAAAAGGGCTTGAGATCATTAATACAACCCAGATAGATACCACTATTCCTGATAAGACGAAACCAAACATTGTACGGCAGCATATTCAGCTTACAGTTACCGCTTTCGATTCGGGCGCGTATTATATTGCTCCTTTTAAATTTGTATTGAATAAGGATACTACCAATCCTTTACTTACGGAACCGCTACTCCTGGAAGTGAATACGGTACCTACGGATACATCGATCACCAAAACCAAAGATATTAAACCGCCTTATGACGAACCTTTTGACTGGAAATGGTATATCAATTACTTATACATTGGGCTGGCGGTGATCGCATTTGTTGTTATTCTCACCCTTGTCATCATACAACTCAATAAGCGGAAACCGCAGGAGATCGTTATTGAAAAACCAAAAATTCCTGCTCACATTACAGCCCTTGCTTCTCTTGAAAAAATAAAAGAAGAGGCCATCTGGAAAGACAACAAGGTGAAGGAGTATTATTCATCCATTACCGATACGGTGCGTTTATATATCGAAGAGCGTTTTCACATCAACGCGCTTGAGTTAACATCGGAAGAGATCATCAAAATATTTAAAACACAGGTAATAGATACCGAAAGTAAATTGAAATTGACACAGATCCTGACCCTTTCGGATTTTGTAAAATTCGCCAAGCAAATTCCTATTGAGGCCGAACATACGCTCACACTGAACAACGCGTTTGATTTTGTGAAAGGCACATTAAGAGAAGAAGAAGCGCCGGCAGCGGCCACAACAATTAACAACGAGAACAAAGGTGTTTAGTTATTTTAAAGACATACAGTTTGCCGAGAAGCACTGGTTCTGGTTATTCCTGGTGATACCGGTAATGATTGCCTGGTATTTGTATAAATTAAAAACATACGAGGGAGAAGTCAATTACTCATCGTTCAATTTACTTGCCGGCATCAAATCATCGCTAAAGGCAAAGTTCAGGCATGTTCTTTTTGTATTACGATTACTATGCATTTCATTGCTCATTTTGGCTATTGCCCGCCCGCAATCACGCAGCAGCTGGAAAGACACAAAAACAGAAGGGATTGACATTGTAGTGAGCCTCGACGTTTCCTTATCCATGCTGGCCAAAGATTTTAAGCCAAACCGTATTGAGGTAGCCAAGGAGGTGCTGGCTGATTTTATTGACGCGAGGCCAAACGACAAAATAGGCTTGGTTCTTTTTGGCGGCGAAGCGTTTACACAATGCCCTTTAACTACCGACCATAAGATCATTAAGAACATGTTCAATGATATTAAAGCGGGCATGCTTGAGCAGAGAACGGCCATGGGTTTAGGTCTGGCTGATGGCGTAGCACGCGTAAAAGACAGTAAGGCAAAAAGCAAAGTGGTTATCTTAATTTCGGATGGTGTAAATAATGCCGGGGAAATTGACCCTTTAACTGCCGCCGAAATTGCCAGGACATTTGGTGTACGGGTATACTGCATTGGCGTAGGTAGTAAAGGAAAAGCCCTGCAACCAGTGGCCTTGTATCCTAACGGTGAAATAGAGTACGATTACCAGGATGTGGATATTGATGAGCCTACCATGACCAAGATATCGAAAATGACCGGCGGAAAATATTTCAGGGCTACCGACCGCGAAAGCCTGGAGTTGACCTATAAAGAAATTGACAAGCTCGAAAAAACCATCATCAGCGAAAAAAGTTTTACCAATAAGGCCGAACACTTTTTACCATTGGCTTTAGCGGCCGCTATTTGTTTATTAATCGAATTCTTATTAAAACGCTTTGTGTTTAAAGCCATACCCTAATGTTTAAGTTTGAGAACCACATATACTTTTACGCTTTTGCAGTTATCCCTTTCTGCATATTGGTTTATACCTGGTATGTTCTCAGCAACAAAAAGCGATTGAAAAAACTGGGCGATTCGCACCTGGTGTCGCAATTGGTACCTGAAGTGTCGAAAGCAAAAAAAACAACCAAGTTCATTTTATTCCTCTTAGCTTTTTCATTCCTTATCCTGGGATTATGCAATTTGCAAACAGGTTCAAAAATGCAGGATGTAAAACGCGAAGGTGCAGACATTATGATTTGCCTGGATGTATCGAACAGTATGCTGGCCCAGGACCTGAGTCCTAACCGTTTGGAAAGGGCGAAGCTTGCTATTGAGAACATGGTTGATAAGTTGCAGGGCGACCGCCTGGGCATTGTTATTTTTGCAGGCGAAGCCTACGTTCAGCTTCCTATTACCACCGATTACAGTACGGCAAAACTATTTTTAGAAAGCATTAACACAAAAATTGTCCCGGTACAGGGAACCAATATTGCCGACGCTATTAATAAAGCGGTGGAAAGCTTTGGTAAAGATGAGGGCAAGAACAAAGCCATTGTCATTATTACCGATGGGGAAAATAATGAAGAAGCCCAGGAAAGTGCCATTGATGCCGCCGAGGAAGCGGGCAAGAAAAACATTGTGATACATACCATTGGCGTTGGTTCGGAGTCGGGCGTTCCTATTCCCAATATCATTAACGGTGTTGTGAGCGGTTACAAAAAAGACGCGAGCGGAGCCACTGTTGTGACCAAGCTCGACGCAAAAATATTGCAGGACATTTCGGCAACCACTAATGGGGTGTATGTACAGGCCAGCAGTGCCGATGTAGGACTTGACGAGATCATGAATAAAATTGCCGAACTGGACAAAAAACAGCTGGAAAGCAAAATGTTCACCGATTACGAAGACCAGTTCCAATGGTTCCTTGGCGCTGCTTTATTATTATTGCTTATTGAATCGCTTGTATCGGAACGAACAAGTAAACTATGGAAAAAATTAAATGTATTTAAAGATGCCAACGCGTAAATATATCCTGTCATTCTTTTTAAGCGTTATGCTTTTCTTATGCGGCTTCGCGCAACAGGAAAAGCAAATCCTGTATAAAGGAAATAATGCTTACCACAGTGGTAAACTGGTTGAAGCGTCAAACCATTACAGGCAGTCGTTACAAGCTAAACCTGATTACTACAAAGCTAATTTCAATTTGGGTGACGCTCTTTACAGAACAGCTAACCTCATTAAAGCCGGAAAGATCCCTGTGCCGGATAAAAAAATGACCGTTGACTCAGCCGCGGCTTTGGTGTACAACCAGGCAGCCGACCAGTTTGAAGTAGCTGCCAAGTCAACCAACAATCCCGATACCATGCAAAAAGCCTGGCACAATTACGGAAATTCAAAACTGATGCAAAAGGATTTTGAAACCGCGATCTCGGGTTATAAAAAAGCCTTACGTTTAAACCCAAAGGATGAAGATACCCGCTATAACCTTGCCTTTGCCCAACGCGAATTAGCGAAACAGCAAAAAGATAAAAAGGATAAGGACGATAAGGAAAATAAGGATCAGAAGAAGGACGAGAAAAAAGATCAGGACCAAAAAGATAAGGAAGACATCAATAACCAGAACGATAAGGAAAAACAGGAAGCTCAGCAACCACAAATGAGCAAAGAAGAGGCCGAAAGGATGTTGAACGCGCTGAAAAACGACGAGAAGAAAAAACAGAGCGAACGAAAAATAAAAGGCGAACCCGGACAAAAAAGAAAAGTAGAAAAAGACTGGTAAATTAAGATTAAAGACGAAAGATTAAAGATATAAGATCAATTTTCCGTTTTAAAAGAATGTGAACTTCTTGCCAGAAAATGTCATTGAACTGAAAGTTAAACAAATTCCTCCTTTGAAGGAGGTGCCCGCAGGGCGGAGGATGTTATAAACTGTGATAAAGAAATTATACATATTATTTTTATTTATTTCTTTTTTGGGCCATGCACAGGCGCCAAGCTTTAATGCGCAGGTAAGTAAAAATAAGGTCATTGTAGGCGAAGTATTTCAGATAGCTTTTACCCTCAACGGAAGCGGCGGTAACATTACGTTCCCCAATTTCAATGATTTCAATATTTATTCGGGGCCAAATAAAATGGAGAATACCAGTATCGTTAATGGTACCTTGTCACGCTCCGCGACCCTATCCTTATTTATTGCGGCAAAAAAAGAAGGCAAGTTCACCATAGGCCCGGCGGTAGCCGTTGTTGGCAACCAAAAATTTGAAACCAAATCCATTGTCATTGAGGTTACCAAAGACCCCGGCCAGGGCGGCAATACAGGGCAACAACAAGCGGGACAACAACAAGCCCAGGAAAAAAACCAGTACTCGACGCCTATTAGTAACGAAGACCTTTTTGTACGGACCTACCTCAGCAAATCAAAATGCTACCTGGGCGAACAGCTAACCTTAACCCAAAAAATTTATTCGCGGGTTGATTTCAGAGGGTTTCAAAATGTAAAATTCCCTCCTTACAATGGTTTCTGGTCGCAACAGGAAGACGAAAAACCTTTTAATTTTCAGCAGGAAAATGTAAACGGCGTGATGTATTATGTAGCCGATTATTATAAGATTTACCTGTTCCCGCAACGCACCGGCAAACTTACCATCGATCCTGTTGAGCTGGATTGCATTGTGAGGAGGGCTACAAAACGCGCTCCCCGTAATATTTTTGAACAGTTTTTTGGCGCCGGTGGTTATGAAGATGTTTCGATCAAAGTGAAAAGCAAAGCGGTTACTGTGGACGTGGTAGACCTCCCAGAAACAAATAAACCCGAAGGGTTTACAGGTGGTGTAGGAACTTTTTCGTATAAAGCAGAACTCAGCAAACAGCAGGTAAAAGCCAATGATGCTGTTAACCTGAAACTAACCATTAGCGGCAAAGGAAATATTAAACTGGTAGAGCCTATAAAGTTAAACCTGCCTGAAAGTTTTGAAGTGTACGATCCTAAAGTTTCCGAAAAAATTACTACCAACGGCGGCGCTAGCGGCTCAAAAACATACGACTACCTTATCATTCCACGCGAAAAAGGTGAATATACCTTAAGCAACCTTAATTTCAGTTATTTCGATCCTTCGAAAAAAGAATACGTTGTTATCCCTTCTCCCGACATTCAGTTAACAGTACTGGAAGGCGACGCCTCGGGTGTCAAAATTATTACCCCAACAAAAAAGGGTGTTGAAGAAAGTGAGAACGACATCCGTTACATTAAAACCGACAACCTTGAATTGCAAAAAAACGATTCCGAGTTCTTTGCTTCACCACTTCATTATTTTTTGCTGGGCCTGCCGCTTGTTTTATTTATGATCGCTTACATCGCGCTTAGGCGATACATAAAAGCAAACAGCAACATGGCGGCAGTTAAGGAACGTAAAGCAGCTAAAATGGCTAAAAAGCAGCTGATTGTAGCCGAAAAACAAATGAAAGCCAATAACAAGGAGCCGTTTTTTGATGAAGTATTAAATGCCCTGCACAAATACATTGGTAATAAATTTGGCTTATCCATTGTTGATCTTTCAAAAGAAAGGATCTCCGAGATGCTGTTATCTCGTAACGTAAATGCCGATACAACTACACGTGTTATTGAAACGTTGAATACCTGCGAGTATGCCAAGTACGCGCCAAGCGCCGTAACCGGTGATCTTAAAAAAGTGTATGACGATACGGTTGAATTAATTTCGCAAATTGAAGAACAGATAAAGAAATAGGATTAAAGATAAAGGACTCAGGATAAAAGACAATTCATTGTCAGTCTGAGCGGAGTCGAAGACAAATGAAACACATTAAACACATAGTAATTTTTGCCCTGGCGCTGTTTACGTCACTATCTGCTTTTGCCCATAAAGATTTGAAAGCAGTGATTGATGCCGAGAAAGCCTATTCGTCGAAAAAATACAAGGACGCTATCGCCGCTTATGAATCCATTTTAGCGGAAGGCTATGTTTCCTACAAACTTTATTACAACCTTGGCAATGCGTATTACAAGAACAATGAAATAGGAAAAGCCATTTACAATTACGAACTGGCCAATAAATTAAAACCCAATAACGAGGATATTAAAACCAACCTGCGCATTGCCAACGAAAAAACAATAGATGACATTGAAAGCAAGGAGAACTTTTTCCTGGGGGCGCTTAAATCAGGTGTGGTTAACTCCTTATCTACTGCCGGATGGGCCTGGTTAACGATCCTTACCTTAATTGGCTGCCTGGGCTTTGCCTTTATTTACCTCATGGCAAAACAAGTCGTGTTCAAACGCATTGGCTTTTTTATTTCGGGCCTCTCTTTACTCGGCTTTGTTATTTCCATGATTTTAGGCTTTACGGCACTTAATGCCAAACAACAAATTAAATTTGCCATCATCACCGCTAAAGAAACCAAGATCCAGACGGAACCTGACAAATCATCTCCCTCTAAATTCAGTTTACATGAGGGCACTAAAGTAAGCGTCTTGGAAACCAACGCCGAGTGGACCAACATACGCCTTGAGAACGGTAATGAAGGTTGGGTACAAACCGCTGACACGGGCTTGTTTTAAGAAGAAATCATGCTGTCACGACGTGTCGTGATGATTCAGCATCTCATGAGACCCTGAATCAAGTTCAGGGTGACGACGAGACCTTCCCTGTTACAAAATCAAGTTTCTTATTTGTTTTATAACTAAACACATCGCTTCCTTTGTCCGATACCTGGTAATACTCCAGGTTCGTTTCATTCATTTCACCGTTCCAGCTGTCTTTACCAATCTTGGCATGAGGGTCGGTGATCTCGGCCAGGTAATACTCGGTACCGTTTAATTTAAATTTGTGCGGCTTATCCTGCTCATACTTTCCGGCCACACCAACACAAATGTGATTTTTGAAATAAAAAAGGCACCACTTGGCATTCAGCTGTTGCAACAACGAAGCATATAGAATGGCTTTGCCGCTGCAATCGCTATTTTTGGTAAACATTACTTCATCAGGCCGTTTGATGGTTTCGTAGCCATTGTCGGCTTCTTTCTGGTTATAATCTATCTCGTTGGTTACAAAATCAAGCAAAGCCTGCGCTTTTTCTTCGGTTGTTGTAACCTGTTTGGTCAATTGATTTACAAAATCGCTCAGGGAAGGTTCGCCCGCTTTGGCAACTACTGAGCCATGGTTCATAAAGTGATGTTGGTCCTCGGTAATGGCAATAGCACCACCACCAAGCGTGCTGCGCAAATACGTAAAGTTTAAAATCTGCGGCAGGGTTATTTTATATTTCAGGTTCTCATTATAAGGCGTTTCAATTATTTTGGTAGAGTCGACTTTGAAATTGGATAGAGGCATTTTAAAAAATACCTTGCTTGTATCATTGTAGTTTAGCGTTCCCAACACCAACGAACCGTTCTCTTCTTTAGCAAGGGTAATGCTGTCTTTATTAATAACGAACTTGTTGAGATTGGCATCGGTATAATCCTGTTTGTTGCAGGTAAAATACAATTGCTTCGTATCTACATAATAGCGTTCAAGGTTTGCTTTGGCGGCTGTTACTTTATAAAAAATATAATCGCCCGAAAAAGAGGGTTGCGAAATAAAGTTCATCGCTTCTGCCTGCATTTTTTCGTAAGGCGAAAGCTCTTTCTTATCCTGTTTAGTATTACACGATACCAGCAGAACCAACGCGGTAATGAAATAGATAAAATTCTTCATGGTATTAAATAACGAAGGTGCCCTTAAGCACCTTCATATAAATGTTATGTTACTGATTATTTTAAATAACTCAGGAGTTTCTCTACACTGGCTTTAGCATCGCCATACAACATCTCGGAGTTTGGTTTGTAGAACAATGGATTGTCCTCACCTGAATAACCTGCACTCATAGAACGTTTCATAATGATTACTTTTTCCGCTTTCCATGCTTCTATTACCGGCATGCCGTAAATAGAACTTGCCGGGTCATCCTGCGCGCTTGGGTTTACCACATCGTTGGCGCCAATAACCATCACCACATCGGTATCAGGCATGTCGTCGTTTATCTCGTCCATTTCCAACACAATGTCGTAAGGTACGTTAGCCTCCGCTAACAATACGTTCATGTGTCCCGGTAAACGGCCCGCTACCGGGTGAATGGCAAAGCGTACATTTTTACCTTCCTTGCGCAGGGTTTGAACCATATCGTAAATAGGATACTGCGCTTTGGCAACCGCCATACCGTAACCCGGAACAATCACCACCGATTTGGCTTCTTTAAGCAAAGTAGCAACCTCTTCGTGGTTCAATGCCGTTACTTCACCTTCAATGGCTTTTTTCTCGCCACCCGACCCATTGCCTGTACCACTGGCAAATATTACCGAAAAGAAAGAACGGTTCATGGCATGACACATATGCATGGAAAGAATAGCCCCTGAGCTTCCTACCAATGCCCCTGTTACGATCAATAAATCATTACCCAACATAAAGCCCGCTGCCGAAGCTGCCCAGCCTGAATAAGAGTTTAACATGGAAACTACTACCGGCATATCGCCGCCGCCAATGGCCATTACCAACACAACACCAATAAAGGAGGCAATGGCTGTCATGATGCCAAGGTATAACATACCGTCTGTTCCTTCTGCTTTGCAAAAGAAAACACCTAAAACAGTACAAACTAAAAGCAAAACCAGGTTCATGGTTTGCAATCCTTTAAAAGCCCATGGTTTGGAAGGCACTTTTCCGTCCAGTTTTCCCCAGGCAATGATAGAGCCCGTGAATGTAATAGCCCCGATAAAAATACCGATGAACACCTCCACTAAATGAATCATGTGAGCCGCGCCGGTTAATTCGTGAGACTTCGGATCCAAATAAGAACCAAAACCAACCAGTACAGCCGCTAATCCCACAAAGCTGTGAAGGATAGCCACCAGCTGAGGCATAGCTGTCATCTCTACTTTGCGGGCCAGCATTAAACCAATGACGGATGCAACAGCAATAGCAGCAATAATATAAATATGGCCTGCTACTCCTTGCCCTAAAACGGTAGCAATGATGGCTACAATCATCCCAACAATTCCAAAGAAAACCCCACGTTTTGCCGATTCTTGTGAAGATAATCCTCCTAAACTTAATATGAACAGAATACTGGCAAATAAGTAGGCTGCTGTTTGTATTTCCTTTACTATAAACATAATCTCTATTTTTCTTTTATTCGCGAAACTTCAGCGAAGGTGAATTATTTTTTAAACATTTTCAACATACGGTGAGTAACCATAAATCCACCAACAATATTAATGCTGGCTACCAAAATGGCAATAAACGCTATGATGGTCATTGGATCTGAAAGATCATTGGTTGTTTGCAATAAACCACCCACAACGATGATACCACTGATAGCATTGGTTACAGCCATTAACGGCGTGTGTAATGAATGTGCTACATTGGCTATTAACTGCCAGCCAACAAATACTGCTAAAACAAACACCGTGAAGTGTTGAATGAATTCAGGTGGGGCAAATTTTCCAACCAACAATAATAAACCACCCACCACTGCTAAGCTAATAAACATGGAAGTGGCCGCTTTTTTTGATTTTTCCGCGTCAGAAATTCTCTGCTCTTCGGCCGTAGGCGCTGCTACTTTTTTAGCACCGCCACCCGCTGTAGGACTTACCGGAAGTGGTGCCGGCGGCCAGTTAATTTTACCATTATAGGTTACCATTGCGCGCGACACAACGGCATCTTCCATATCGATCTTAAATTTTTCGGCTTTCCCCATGTCATCCAATAAGTGACACAAGTTATTACCGTATAATTGAGAAGCTTGTGTAGGTAGCTGATTTAGCTTACCAACAATGGTTACCCCGTTTGGTGTTGTATACACTTCACCATTTTTTGTTTCGGTACAGTTACCTCCGGTTGAAGCTGCCAGATCAACTACAACTGATCCCGGCTTCATGGCAGCTACATGGTAATCCATCCATAATTTAGGAGCGGGCCTGCCTGGAATTTGCGCTGTGGTAATCACAATATCAACATCCTTGGCTTGTTCCAGGAACAATTTCATTTCCGCTTCAATGAATTCCTTACTCATTTCTTTGGAGTAACCCGATGAGGTTGCTCCATCCTCTTCTACTTCTACTGTAAGGAATGTAGCGCCCATTGATTGAATTTGTTCGGCTACTTCTTTGCGGGTATCAAACGCTCTTACTATTGCGCCTAATGAATTAGCTGCTCCTAAAGCCGCTAAACCGGCAACCCCCGCACCAATTACTAAAACCTTTGCAGGTTCTACTTTTCCGGCAGCAGTAATTTGTCCGTTTAAAAAACGCCCGAAATAATAGGACCCTTCAATTACGGCACGGTAACCTGCAATATTTGCCATCGAGGAAAGCACGTCCATTTTTTGTGCCCGGGAGATCCGGGGGATCGCGTCCATAGCAATAGCGTTTACTTTTTTATCGGCCAGTTTTTGCAATAAAGGTTGATTTTGCGCAGGCCATAAATAGCTCAGCGTCACTAAACCTTCATGCATCAAATCAATTTCTTCCATCGAAGGTTCTTTTACCTTCAGTACTATATCGGATTTACCGTATATATCGGCCGCCGTAGGAACAATTTTAGCGCCTGCTTCTTCAAAATCCTTATCCGAAAAATTAGCTTTTTGTCCGGCGTTGTGTTGTATGTAAACATCAAAGCCTTGTTTTTGTAAACGTTTTACCGTTTTAGGAGTCGCGGCTACTCTTAGTTCATTGGGAGAGATTTCCGCTGGAATTCCAACTTTCATATGTTGCTGTTTTTAGGTTAACAAATAAAACAAAAAAATACGGGAAATTCAAAAATGAATTATAAATTAAATAGAACGCTGATGACGCTGATGGTTATGGTGTTACATGATTTTTGATATAATATAACACACCATTTCCCTATCCGATCAGGGTTCATCTGCGTCATCTGCGTTCCATTAAGCTTGTAAAATAAAAAAGCCCATACATCAAACGACATATGGGCTTAATTTTAAAAAGTAATATTATTTTGTCTCAGCCGGTTTTGCTTCAGCTGTTTTTTTGTCTTTGCAGCATGATTTTTTTTCGCCAGATTTTTCGCCAGAGCAGGATTTGCCTTCAGCAGTTCCTTTGTCTTTGCAGCATGATTTGGTTTCTTTTTTTGCTTTTCCTTTATCTTTATCGTCGTGGTTAACTGATGCCGATACGCTTCCTACTAATCCAGCGAAAGCTAACATTAAAACTATTTTTTTCATGGTGTTGAGTTTAGGTTTATGAATTTATCTAACAAATATACCATTATTTACTGAATAGCCACCCCTGCGATTCTGTAGACTTTTTGTTAAAAAAATAAAATTTGATTTTTTCGATTTAGATCATTAAATTTATAATTACTAAACACATTATACAATGAAGCAAATCATTACCCTATCAAGCCTTTTTATCTGTTCTTTATCTATAAACGCCCAATCAGCCAGCGATTACTGGAAACCTGTGGATGAAAACAAGGTGGCAGTTACCGGCAAGCGGGATATTGTTCCCGAGAAGTATAAAACCTTTCACCTGGACCTTAACTCCATAAAAACACTTTTAGCCAGTACACCATTGGATAAGAACATACCGGTTGAGTATTCATCGGTAGTAATTAACCTTCCTATGCCTGACGGCAGCACACAGAAATTTAAAGTAACCGAATCGCCGGTAATGGACGATGCCTTACAGGCTGGGTACCCGGGCATCAGGACCTATAATGTGCGCGGTATTGATGATAAATACGCCAGCGGAAAATTAGACATGACCGAATACGGGTTTCATGGAATGATCCGTAGCCCGCAAGGCGACGTGTTCATTGATCCATATTGCAAATGGAACATCAACGATTATATAACGTATTATACCAGCGATTTTATAAAACCTTTGAATGAAAGAGGTGTTTGTGAAGGTGTGATCGGCGGAAACATCAATAGCGAATCCAACTCGTTAAGAACAGCGCAAACAACAGCCATATGCGCCGGCGCTAATTTAAAAACCTACCGTTTAGCGGTTGGCTGCACCGGCGAATACGCAAGGGCTGCCTGCGGAACAGGAACCAATACACCAACAACTTCACAAATTCTGGCAAAAGTAGTAACAAGCGTGAACAGGGTTGACGGCGTTTATGAAACGGAAGTTGCGGTAAAATTAGTACTGGTAGCAACTACTACCCTGGTTTTATATGGCGTACCGGGCACAGGTTACACCACTGCCGAAAATAACAATGCCAACACCTTAATCAGCAAAAGCCAGTCGTTAATTACCAGCCAGATAGGAACTGCCAATTTTGATATTGGCCATACCTTTAGTACAGGTGGTGGCGGCCTTGCCAATTTAGGCTGTGTATGCTCAAGCGGTTCAAAAGCAAGCGGCATTACAGGCAGCCCGTCGCCTGTAGGCGATGCTTACGACATTGATTATGTAGCGCATGAAATGGGTCACCAGTTTGCCGGTAACCATACCTTTAATGGCAACGCGGGTTCATGCAGCGGAAACAGAAATGCATCAACAGCTGTGGAACCGGGAAGCGGGATCACCATTATGGCTTACGCTGGTATTTGCACCGGGCAGGATATGGCATCTCACAGTATCGCCTATTTTCATGCGGTAAGCTACGACGAGATCACCAACTTCATTAACAGTGGTGGTGGCAATAACTGCGATGTGATGACGGCAACCGGTAATCACCCTCCGGTAGCTACCGTTGGCGCTATAAGCTATACTGTTCCGGCAGGTACGCCTTTTACCTTAACAGGTTCGGCCACCGACCAGGATGGCGATCCCCTTACCTATCAGTGGGAAGAAATGGACCTTGGCGCCAGCGCAGGCAGCTGGAATACGGGTACCAAACCCTTCTTCAAATCACATAATCCAACTACAAGCCCATCTCAAAATTTCCCTGACGTTACCGCTTCGCAAAACGGCAATTTGCAGGCTGTAGCCGGCGAATACACGCCGCTTACCACTCAAACCCTGAAATTCAGGTTTACCGCCCGCGATAACAGAATGGGCGGCGGTGGCGTTTGCTCGGCCACCACAGCGGTACAAAGCAGCACCGTAGCAGGGCCGTTTGTAGTTACCTCGCAAAGCGTTACAGCGCTTAATTACCCAAGCGGTTCTACACAAACGGTTAACTGGAATGTGGCTAATACCAATCTTCCGCCGTTTAACGTATCAAACGTTAACATTTACCTCAGCACCAACAATGGCGTTGCCTGGACCTTATTAGTAGCCAATACACCTAATGATGGTACTGAGCCTGTAACATTACCTACTGTGGCAACTACCACTTCGCCATGCCGGATAAAAGTAGAGAGCATTGGCAGTAACTTCTTCTCCATCAATAAAAAATTGTTCATCATCTCCGCTGTAACCGGTATTAACCAATATGCCGGCAACAGCATCAATGTCAAATTATATCCAAATCCATTTTCAAGCACAGTAAAAGTTGACATCAATGCATTGGGTACGCTGGATGAAAATAAGACAGTGATTAACGTGTATGATATTTTAGGGAACCTGGTGAGAACCGAGAGCATTAAACTTACTGAAAACTTTAGCAAAACTTACGATTTTTCGGCCCTGGCCAATGGCTCTTATATTGTGGTAGTTACTGATGGAAAACAAAAATCGGTGACACGTTTAATTAAAATGTAATAAGTTTTAGACCAATGATTAGGAAATGACGATTTTTTATTGAAAAAATTTGTTTATTACCTTTTTTTATTAACTTTGGGCTATAACAATTTTTTAAAAACACAAAATGAGCACAGGAACAGTAAAATTTTTTAATGAAACAAAAGGTTTTGGTTTTATTAAAGAGGATGGATCAGGAAAAGAGTACTTTGTACACGTAACCGGTTTAACCGACAAAATTAAAGAAAATGACACCGTTACTTTCGAAATTCAGGAAGGTAAAAAAGGATTAAATGCAGTAAACGTAAAACTATCTTAGTTATATACATACCATTTAAAATTTTATCCCTTAAGCCAAAAACTTAAGGGATTTTTTTTGCCATTTATTTTCTAAAATTACACCGAAAGTTAGTGAAAAGAGCAAAAAAACAGTATTTTAGACGACTTATTAAACACTAAAAAACTTACTGACTAAATTTATGGAACAAGCAATTGAACAGAAACCAGGCCACCCGAAAGGACTGTGGGTATTATTTGGCACCGAAATGTGGGAGCGCTTCAACTTTTACGGAATGCGCGCTATCCTTACATTATTCATGGTAAATGCCCTGATGATGAAGGAAGCCGACTCTTCATTGATTTACGGTGGTTTTTTAGGCTTGTGCTATTTAACCCCCATGCTGGGAGGTTTTATATCTGACCGCTTTTTAGGAAACAGGAATTGCATTATGCTTGGTGGTTCCATGATGGCTATAGGGCAAATGTTATTGTTTATAAGCGCTTCTGTATTCAGTTCAAACCTCAGCCTGGCAACCACCCTGATGTGGGTTGCTTTATTCATCATTATTTTCGGGAACGGTTTCTTTAAACCAAATATTTCCAGCATGGTTGGAAGTTTATACCCTAAACATGAAAAAAGCAAACTCGATTCGGCTTTCACCATTTTTTACATGGGTATTAACCTGGGCGCTTTATTCAGCCAATGGTTATGCCCGCTTATTGGCGACGTAAAGGATGCTGGTGGCGTACGCGACATACATGCCTTTAAGTGGGGGTTTTTGGCAGCCGGTATTGCCATGATCTTAGGAACCGCGTTGTTCTATTTTCTTAAAAATAAATACGTGGTAACCCCTGAAGGTAAACCTTTGGGAGGGCTGCCAAGCAAAAATGATGTGGCCGAGTTTGAAGAAGGCGAAGCACAAAAAGCGGTCTTTTCAACCAAATCACTGATTATTGCTGCCATTTCATTTGTTGTATTATTCTTTATTTGCCGTTATTTACTGGATGGGAAGAATTTTGTTAAAACCATTATCTATCCTATCATCTACGCCAGCGGTTTAACGCTTGCGGGTTTAATTATTTCCGACACCTCTTTGACCAAAATAGAAAGACAGCGTATCATTGTTATTTACATCGTCTCTTTCTTCGTGATCTTTTTCTGGGCGGCCTTTGAACAAGCCGGCTCTTCCCTGACCTTTATTGCCGACAACCAAACCGACAGAACCTTTTTATTTGGCTGGAAAATGCCGGCATCCATGGTGCAGATCTTCAACGGTTTATTTGTGGTTATACTTGCTTTCCCGTTTAGCTGGCTTTGGGGTAAATTGAATGATAAAGGACGCGAACCGATCTCGCCAATGAAACAGGCTATTGGTTTAGCGCTTATTGCCCTGAGCTACTTAATTATTGCTTACAATGTAAAAGACCTTGGAAACGATGGTTTATTAGCCATCAAATGGCTGGTATTATTATATTTCATCCAAACCTGCGGCGAGCTTTGCCTATCTCCTATCGGTCTTTCGCTGGTAGGTAAATTATCGCCTAAGCGTTTTGCTTCGTTATTATACGGGGTGTTCTTCCTGTCAAATGCCGCGGGTTACGCGCTTGCCGGAACCCTGGGTTCCATTTTACCGGCTACCGGCGATAAATTTACCAAAGCAACAGAACTGGGTGTTGACCTTCAGGCTATTTTGGATAAAACCATTACGCCAAGCCCTGAACAATTAAAATTGTTGGAAGACAATCAAATCGCATCAAGCTATCCGGTATTTGCGGGTTGCGAAATCCATAACCTCTTCCAGTTCTTTATGGTGTTTGTGGTGCTTTGCGGTGTGGCATCCATCGTTTTATTCTTACTGACACCAGTATTGAAAAAATTAATGCACGGCGTTAAATAACATCACACAAGCTCATTTAAAACCTCTCTGAATAATCCGGAGAGGTTTTTTATTAAATAGTAACATCAATGGAAAAACAATTAACCATCGAAGAAATACAGGACTTTAAAGGCAAGTATCCAAAACAAATCTGGCCGCTGTTTTTTAGCGAAATGTGGGAGCGTTTCAGCTTTTATGGCATGCGGGGCATGTTGGTTTTCTTCATGATAAACCAGCTTAATTTTAACGAAGTAGTGGCTAATTTACAATATGGCGCCACACAGGCCTTTGTTTACGCCTTTACCTTTGTGGGAGGTTTGTTTGCCGATAAAATATTAGGCAAGCGCCGTTCGCTGTTTTGGGGTGGTATTTTAATGATTATTGGAAGTATTTTGCTTGCGATAGATCCGGCCGACTTCTTTTTTCTGGGGATAGCCTTTAACGTGGTTGGTACCGGTTTTTTCAAACCTAACATTTCGAGCATGGTCGGCAACCTGTACAGGGATGGCGATCATAGAGTGGATGCCGGCTTTATGTTGTTTTATGCCGGGGTAAATGCCGGGGCGTTTTTTGGGGGCTATGCCTGTATTGCCATAGGCAAAGGCGACTGGCTTGCCGGTATGATTCCTGAAGCCGTCCGCTGGAATGTAGCATTTGGCTTGTCTTCAGTATTTATGGTTATTAGCTTGCTGACCTTTACACAAACGCAAAAAAAATTAGGCAACATTGGTTTATCTCCCTTGCTGCATCTACCAAAGAATACCCGGCTTACTCAGGAAATACTGACCTTTGTGGGTTCGCTGATCGCTGTTCCTGTCATCATGTTCATGGTAGCTAAAACCGAGTATACCGACTGGTTTATGTATACCATAGGGCCGCTTGCCGTACTGTATGTTATTTTTGAGATGCGCAATTTTTCGGCTACAGAAAACAAAAAACTGGTCGCGGCCTTGTTGTTCATGATCTTTTCCATTTTCTTTTGGGCATTCTTTGAGCAGAGCGGAGGCTCCCTGAGCATTTTTGCAGCCAACAACCTGAGTGATTCCATCCTTGGGATCCATTTCGATCCCAATGGTGTTAACAATTCATCCAACTCCTTGTATGTCATTATTTTTGCCACACCTTTGGGATTATTGTGGTTATGGCTTGCCAACCGCAAAGCCGAACCCAATACCATTGTCAAATTCGGCTTGGGCTTTATTTTTCTGGCCATAGGATTTTACATTTTTTATTCAAGCAAATTATTCAGCGATGCCAATGGCATTTCACCCTTAGGTTTATTTGCATTTGGCTGGTTCATTATCACCTTTGGGGAATTATGCCTCTCACCCATCGGCACATCGGTTATGACCAAATTATCGCCCGCTAAGTTGCAGGCGGTAATTATGGGTATGTGGTTCCTTGCCAGCGCTTATGGGCAATATTTTGCCGGTTTATTGGGGGCCAATATCGCTTCGGCATCCGAAAATTCAACCAATTACGAAAAACTCATCATTTATGCCGACGGCTACAAACAATTGGGCATTTATGCCCTGATAGCGGGAATTGTATTAATAGCCATATCGCCACTAATTAAAAAATTAATGGGGGGCGTGAAATAATTAAACGATTTAGTAACCTTTTGGTGAAGCAATTAACAGATTTTGGCATTACCTTTGCTTAACTACAAACCATGTTCAACTGGAAAGACATATCAATGGCGGGGATCATTATCCTGGCTATTGTATTTTATACCTGTAAAAAAAGCACCCTCCAGGCTTCTATCAGCTCTCCCGAAAACAGGGTGAGCAATTTTATTGAACAGGACGATGCCTCTTTCGAATTTGTTTCGGCCAATACGTACACCGAATTTAATGAAAACTCACCCGTAAACTGGATCACTTTTGATGAGGCTTATAAGCAATGTAAAAAAAACCCGCGTCCAATTATGGTGGACATTTACACAAAATGGTGCGGCCCCTGCAAAATGATGAGAGAGCAAACATTTAACGATCCGCAAATTGCAAAATACATTAACGATAATTTTTACGCCGTAAAATTTGATGCGGAAAGCAAAGACAGTGTAAAATTTGATAAATATGTATTTGTAAGCACCGATCCCGCAAACCCTAAAGCACCCCACCAGTTTGCGGCTTCTATCCTCGATAATCAAATGGCTTATCCATCCATCGTATTTCTTAGCAACCAAATTCAACGTTTGGACATCATCAAAGGATTTATGCCTCCAAAAAACTTTGAACCTGTACTCACCTATTACGGCTCTGGCGATTACCAGAAAACAAAATGGGAAGAGTACCAAAAAAACTTCGTGTCAGCTATTAAATAAACACTGTTTATTTCTTTACCCATCTGATTCATTTCTTTTTCGTTTCCCGCTTTAACTTTAGTTCATGAAGTTTATCTGTTTTCTTTGTCTTACACCCTTATTTATTTTTTCTCAATCTGTTCCCCAATTAAAAAAAAGGTTTGACACCTACCTTAATTTTAATGGCTCACTTAGCTCATCTGTTAATTTCAGTGAGCATTCGGCTTCCATACTCAGCGCAGGAAAAAATGAATTTACCGTGTATGAAGACGAGATTAATACCATAAGCGCTTTACTTAAAGTCTTAAAACCATCAGATTTTGTGTCCATCTATACCTGGAAAAAGAACACACACCTGAATAAAAAACAACTCGACAGTCTTTTAGCAAAACATGGGGGATTGGCCCTTCCCAATAATTCCAAAAGCATTGCAGGAAAACGGATCGCGATCGATGCCGGGCATTTTGCCGGTAACATGGAGGTGGCCCGCATTGAGCAAAAATTCATTGATTTTTCGCCTTCGCCTCAAAATGGTTTAAAAGATACCATTCGCTTTAACGAAGGCCGGCTCACGTATCAAACCGCTCATATCCTTAAGCACAAGCTCGAAGAACAGGGCGCCATCGTCATGCTTACCAGGCCACAGCAAAACTATACCGCATTTCAAATGACCTATGATGACTGGATTTTGAAACGAAAAAAAACAGTGCTCGACAGTTTATTGAAAGCAAACGCCATGGATGTCAAACGTCATGCAGCTTTAATGAAACTTTCCAAACAAAAGCTGTTCTGGGAATTTTTCAGGGATTATGAACTGATGGAACGTGCCAGGATCATTAATGAATTTAAGCCCGACATTAGCGTGATTGTACATTACAATGTGGATGAAAAGAATACCGACTGGAAGAACCCTGGCCCTAAGAATTACACTATGACCTTTATTGGCGGGGGAATGACGGCCGATAATTTTTCGAAAACCATTAACAAAGTGCATTTTTTGCGGCTTTTGCTCAGCGACCAGCTCAACCGTTCCGAAATACTATCCTCGCTTACCGTGAACCAGTTTAGCAAAGAAATGAACATTCCCATTGCTCAAAAAAGCGATGCCGATTACCTGAGGGATAATTGCCTGAAAACACCATCGGAAGGTGTATTTTGCCGGAACCTGGCCCTGTGCCGCACCATCAATTCCCCGTTGGTGTATGGCGAATGTTTGTACCAGGATAATCTGAAAGAATGCCTGAGCTTGAGCCGTGAAGATTTTGAGGTTTATGGACAAAAATCGTCTAAACGGATTTATCAGGCGGCGAATTGTTATTATAACGCAATAAATACGTATTTTAGTCAGCAATAAATTTTATCTGTTTTTTAGTTGAGCATTTTAAAACTATATTTAGTAGACGACCATCAAATGTTGATTGATGGGTTAAAAGCTTTGCTAAGCGGGGAGTCGCACATATCTATTGTTGGCGAAAACACATTACCTGAAAAAGCGCTGAAAGAAATTGGCGAATACAGACCCGACATGGTACTTACCGACATTAACATGCCGGTAATGGATGGTATTGAACTGACCAAAGAAATAAAAAAATTAAATCCTGAGATCAAAGTTATTGCCCTTTCCATGTTTGGTGAGCGCGAAACCATTAGCGACATGCTGAAAGCCGGCGTAAGCGCTTATATTTTAAAAAATACCGGGAAGCAGGAATTGCTGAAAGCTATTGAAAAAGTAGCCAATGGCAGTACGTTTTTCAGCGACGAGGTAAGCGCCGAAATGATGAAGGTTTCGCCGGTAAGCGATACTAAAGAAATTTCTTTATCGCAACGCGAGATTGAAGTGATAGAACTAATTGCCAAGGAATATACCAACGCGAAAATTGCCGAAGCGCTATTTATTAGCGAACGCACCGTGGAAACGCACCGAAAGAACATTTTCAGGAAAACCGATACCAAGAGTGTGATAGGACTTTTAAAATACTGCGTTGATAAGCGCATTATAAAACCTTTGAAGTAAGTTACTGCCATTTAACGTTGTTGTCATCTTCACCCCATAAAATGTTGAATCCAACACGTATAGCCATTCTTTTATTCTTACTGGCATCCTTTGTTGGTTATGCCGATAATGCAGCGCACGACAGCATTCGCGAAGTCATTAAAACAAAGCAAGGGAAGGCGAAAGTAGATCTTTTAAATGAGCTCAGTCTTGGTTACTGCTACAATGAACCTTCCTTTGCAAAGCAGCTCATATTTGAGTGCATTAAAGTAGCCGACGATGAAAAATACGGTGAAGGTTGCGGCAAGGCTTACATACGCCTGGGTATAGCCTACGACGTAACAGGGCAGTATGATAGCGCGGTGTATTGTTATAAACATGCCTTAACAAAATACACAAGCCCCAAAGGTTTAGGCTCGGCCTACAACAACCTTGGTCTTATTGAATGGAAACACGCGAAGCTAAAGGATGCCAGCGATTATCTTTACAAAGCCCTGCCCTACTTTCAGCAGTTGGATGACAAGAATTACCTTGCTAATTTGTACAACAACCTTGGCCTTATTTTTTATGAAACAAAAGATCTGAAAAAAGCGCTTGACTTTCAGATGAAAGCCTTAAGGATTTATAAAGACGAAAAAGACATGGAGCATATTGGAGCTACCTGCACCAATTTAAGCAATGTATATCATGCCTTGCACAAACTTGATTCCTGCGAGTATTACATTAACGAATCCATTAACTACAGCACCCAGGTAAACGACCTGTATGGCCTGGGCATAGCCTATATTGATTATGCCACCATACTTTCAACCAGCCCCTACACACGATACGACGAAGCGCTGACGTATTTTTTAAAGGCGCTTGAGCTAAAACAAAAAATGAATGAGGAAGAAGGCATTGTTCATATTTACACTAACATGTCCCATATCTATAAATATAAAGGCGACTGGGAAAATTTTTTAAAATACAACCGGCTGGCTTTGGACCTCAGTAAAAAAAACACATTCCTGTCAAGGCAAAAAGTTATTTATCATAACATCGCGGAATATTTTACCAACAGCAAAAATGCCGACAGTGTGTACCATTACCTGATGCTTTACAAAGCCATGACAGACTCCATCTTTAACCAGGATTTTAAAAGCTCGCTTTCCGATGCGGAAACAAAATACCAAACCAAGGAAAAAGAGTTCACCATTAAAACACAGGAGTACCAGCTCAGTAAAAAGAACTATTACATCATTGCCCTGTGTTTGTCTATCATTACCATCGGACTTATTTTCTTTTTTGTGTATTACCGCAATAAGCAAAACCAGAAATTAAAACTCAAGGAAGAAATTATCAAACAGCAGGATATTGCATCGAAAGCCATATTGGAAGCTGAGGACAATGAACGCCGACGCATAGCAGGTGACCTGCATGATAGTGTAGGACAAATCCTGTCGGCGGTAAAGATCAATTTATCCTCTTTGCAATCAAACATACAGGATGAGAATAGCGCCCGTTATGAGAATATTATGAATATGGTGGACGGCGCCTGTAAGGAAGTAAGGGCCATTTCGCACAACATGATGCCGAACTCTTTATTGAGGAGTGGTTTGGTAGCTGCCATTAAAGAATTTATTAACCAGATAGATGCCGATGTATTGAAAGTAAGGCTCGACACAACAGGTTTAAACCAACGCCTTGATCATAACACCGAAATGGTGTTGTACAGGGTCATCCAGGAATGTGTGAACAATGTGATAAAACATGCGCAGGCAAAAACACTGGAAATTCAGATCATTAAAGACCTGGAAGGTATTTCGGTAATGATAGAGGATGACGGCATTGGTTTTGACCCCACTCAGCAAAAAGATGGCATTGGCCTGGCCAATTTAAAAACCAGGATCGATTTCCTGAAAGGACAGCTCGATATCCAGTCGGCACCCGGCAAGGGCACGTTGGTAGCTATTTTTGTGGGGATTATGCCAGAAACTTAATTTTTTCAGTTCTAAGGAAAATTATTGGACGGGCACCCTCTTGGGAAGAAGGAATTTGTTAGATCCAGATATAACAAATTCCTCCTTTGAAGGAGGTGCCGCAGGCCGGAGGATGCCTGTTATTTTCTTAACTTAATGATTGCTCCAAAGGTTTCGATTTTATTTTCTTTAGCTCCACCATAATTACCGGCACTAAAATAAACGTTGGCCCAAGCCATAGCAAAATGGGATTTAAAGGGATGTGCTCCGACTGGTTTACCACAAAAGCGGTAATAGCGCCAATGTAACTCCCGCACATATTGCCTACATGGATCTTGAGCCAATACATGGTTTCTTTTGGTCCATCGATAAAACGTTTTACATTACGGTAAACACCTAAAACGCCCATCACACCAAATGCAAGGGGAATAACCGCGTCGGGAGAATGCTGAACCATATAACGGTAAATGGCAAACACAACCAGGCCAATAAATGTGAGGCCAGCTACAAACTGGATAAACCAATCGAGTCTGGCCGGTTTTTGACCATTGTGCAGGTTCTTTAACCTCAGCGCACGGTAAGCAATAATGGTGGCATAGTAGGTGAAAATGGCGATGAAAAACAAGAACAGCAGGCCTTTGCAAACCGACAGGAACACACCTGTGACAAAAATAACGGTCATGCACCAAAAATAAACCCGGCCAACCGGCTTGTGTTTTGGTGTATTGTTCTTTAAAATAATGGCCAGTGCTCCCGAAATGAGTGCCCCTATTCCGGCAAGCACATGAATAAGAATAGTAATGGTGAAAACAGTTTTCATAACAATAGTTTTTATTGGTTACAAAACTACTTTACGAAACAGGTCGTCTGCAAATGAAAGGGTTGATGGTCAAGCTTTTGGGATTAATTGCAGGCTTTGGGACGAATGACAAAGCGGTTTGGGGTGAATGACAAAGTATTATTTCGCGATGACGGTATTTGTCAGTTCGAGTAGCAAAACGGAGTGGCGCGTATCGAGAACTGCTGATCCTGAGATTACTTCTCGATACGTCCTTCCTATCGTCAGGACTACTCGAAGTGACAAGATCTATTGAATTACTTCAACTCTTCCAGTCTCTCAAAAAGTGTTTTACTATAGCTCCTCGAAACAGGAATTTCCTCGCTCAGTTCCGTTTTAAACTCAATTTTATAGCCCTGAGCATTTCCCTTAATGTGGTTAACTTGCTTTAAATTTATAATATAGCTCCGGTGACAACGTATAATGAACGGAAAAGTAATCTGCGATTCGAAACGCTTTAAGCTGCCACGGATCATTTGTTTAACCACAGCGCCATGCCTCAGGTAATAAACCGTTGAATAGTTATCGGCCGATTCGATGTACAATAACTCGCCAGGTTTTAATTCAATCCTGTCTTTTTCATTTTCAGAGATCAGCACTAATAATTCAGCTGCTTTGGGTTCAGTTGCCTTTTCGGGTTGAGGGACCTGCAACTCTTCTCTTTTCTGAAAGGCCATCACTTCCTTTTCCATCAGCTGTGCGTCCTTTTGGTTCAGCACCACAAAGCGGTTGTATTTAATAGCTACGCTGGCAACTATGGGGAAAAGACCTAACAGAAATGTGGCACTGGCGGCAAACAATAATTCACCCAGCCTGAAATGCGCAATGCCAATGAGGTTGCTGTAACATAAATTCCCTAAAGCAATAAATAATAAAAGCAGCACCAGGGCAACACTTTCTTTCCACACGGTCCAGGTTTCTTCGGGTTTGGTTTTGCGGAAAAGAACTTCGGTGAGCAGTTTGAAAAGAATGGGGCACACAAACGATACAAAGCCAAAACCAAACAGTTTCAATAATTTGTAATTGGGGTGCCAGATGGAGATCTCGAAAGGTTGAAAAACGATGAGAAAAAAAGAAACAAAGCAACCAATGATAAAATAGGTAAGCACATCCCTTAAGGAAAATGAATTATAAGGATATGGTTTCTTAAAAAAAGACAACATGCATTATACCAGGTCGCCGTACAGGTCAAAATCGCTGGCATCCGTAATTTTTACGTTTGCAAAGTCGCCAATGCGCACATAATTGGTATCGGTCGCTTTTACCAATACTTCATTGTCCACATCGGGGCTATCGAATTCGGTACGGCCTACAAAATAATCATTCTCTTTACGGTCAAATAACACCTTATAGGTTTTACCTATTTTTTCCTGGTTCAGCTTGTACGAAATTTCCTGCTGCACCTGCATTACCGCATCCGCGCGCTCACGTTTCACTTTCTCTTTCACATCATCTTTCAGCAAATAGGCATGTGTATTTTCTTCGTGAGAATACGTAAAGATCCCAAGGCGCTCAAATTTTGTATCGGAAACCCATTGCAGCATTTCTTCATGATCCTGCTGCGTTTCGCCCGGGTAACCGGCAATCAGGGTAGTACGGATCGCAATGCCCGGAACTTTATCCCTTATTTGATTAACCGTATCAATGGTTTTTTGTTTGGTAATGCCGCGGCGCATACTCTTGAGCATATTGTCGCTGATGTGCTGCAAAGGCATATCCAGGTAATTGCACACATTGCTTTTTTTATTCATCACGTCCAGCACTTCCATTGGGAAACCGCTTGGGAATGCATAATGCAAGCGAATCCAGTCAATGCCTTCCACATCGCTTAACCGATCAACCAAATTGGCCAGTTCACGTTTTTTATAAATATCCAGTCCGTAATAGGTCAGGTCCTGCGCTATGAGTAGCAATTCGCGGGTTCCTTTGCTTGCCAGCAATTTAGCCCTGCTCACTAATGCCTCAATTGGTTCGGAAATGTGGCCGCCACGCATTAAAGGAATGGCGCAAAAGCTGCAGGGGCGGTCGCATCCCTCGCTGATCTTGAAATAAGCAAAATGATTTGGTGTAGTGAGCAGGCGCTCACCCACCAGTTCTTTTTTATAATCGGCCTTTAAGGTCTTTAAAATCTTTGGCAATTCACGTGTACCAAAATAAGCGTCCACATCGGGGATCTCTTTTTCAAGATCGGCTTTATAGCGTTCGCTTAAGCAGCCGGTCACATATAATTTTTCAATGTTCCCCTCTTTTTTAGCATCAACGTAACGTAAAATGGTATCAATGCTTTCCTGCTTGGCGTTCTCTACAAAGCCACAGGTGTTAATGATCACAATGTTATGGTCGTCGCTCTCGCTCTCATGTTCCACATTAAAATGGTTGGCTTTGAGCTGTCCCATTAAAACCTCGCTGTCTACAATATTTTTACTGCAGCCCAGCGTCACAACATTTACTTTATTCTTCTTTAAGGTTTTAGTTTTCATTTATGCGGCAAAGATACAACATTTATCCGTGTGGTAAAACACTTTAAAATTGGCTACATTTAGGTTAAACCGGCCTGTAACAGATGATGCACTTTCACTTTGAGGTTAACGGGCATTTACTTTTTTTAGTATCTTTATGGCCGGACATGAAACTAAAACCGGCATACATATATTTCTTTTTTAGCTTATGGCTAAGTGTGCTGTTGCATTCTCAAAATCAAAAAGCCGATTCGCTTTTAAAAGTTTACCAATCCACTACAGCCGATAGTAATAAGGTAAAAGCACTTAATGAGTTGTTTGCAGTTTACCGTGCAACCGATGAGGAAATGGCCGTTAAATATGTAAACATGGCTGTGTCGTTTGGTGCAAAAACAAATTTTACAAACGGCTATGCCTACGCGCTTTATAACAAAGGCCAGTTTGAAGGCCGGCACGCAAACTTTGATACCAGCGACCACTATATTAACCTGGCACTGATCCAATATAAAAAGATTGATAATAAAACCGGCCTGGCTGCCTGTAACATGGCTTACGGGTTAAACATGTATGATAAAGGAAACCATAAAGAAGCACTGGCTTTTTTCCTTGAATCGCTTAAATACAGGGAACAGGTAAAAGATCAGAAAGGTATTGCCAACTGTTATACCTGGATTGGAAATGTATATAATATTGGCTTGTCGAAACCAAAACAGGCTTTGGAATATTACGAAAAAGCCCTGGCCATACAAAAAGAAAACAACGATGAAAAGGGCCTTTCATTCAGTTACAATAACATCGGGAACGTTCATTTTTTTCAAAAGGAATATGAGCCCGCCATTACCAATTATCTTAAAGCCGTTGAACTAAAAGAAAAACTCAATGATTTGAAAGGCCTTTCAAGTAGCTATAATAACCTTGGCAGCGTATATGCTTCCTTAAAACAATTTGACAAAGCGGTTGAATATTACAATAAATCCTTAAAGATATACTCTGATTTTGGCGACCAAACCGGTGTCATTAGTAATTACGTTAACATTGGAAATGTTTATTTTGATCAGAAAAAATACGAGGCAGCCATAGAGCCTTTGACAAAAGCCCTCGAAGAATCGAAAGCGTTAGGTTACAAAGAAGGGATGAGGGAAGCTTCCTTTGCCCTGTCAATGAACTACGAAGAGCTTCACAACCTTCCAAAGGCGCTGGAGCTTTATAAATACAGTTCGGTGATTAATGACAGTATTAATAATTCTGACTTCAGCTCGCAGATTATTGAGATGCAGACTAAATATGATGTGGAGAAAAAGGATCTTGAACTAGGCAAACAAAAAGCCGAACTGGAAACCAAAGAAAAAGAAGCCTTTATTAAAAACAGTATTATTGCTGCTACTATTGGTTTATTGGTACTTATCACTCTGCTTGGGTATTTGTTTTACCGTAAAAAACGGGTTGAACAACAAGCTAAACTCGACGCTGAAATTGCCTTACAAAAAGAAATTCGTACCAAAGCCATTTTAGAAGCCGAAGAAAAAGAACGTCGCCGCATTGCTCAGGATTTGCACGATGGTGTGGGGCAATTATTAAGCGCCGCCAAACTGAATTTAAGCAACCTCGATTCAAAAATTTCGGTGGAAACCGAAGAGCAAAAACTGGCCATGCAAAATGCCATTAGTCTGGTAGATGATTCGGTAAAGGAAGTGCGCGCCGTTTCACACAACATGATGCCGAATACATTGATTAAATTAGGTTTGGCAAGCGCCGTAAGGGAATTTATTACCAAACTAGGCAATGCACCTACTCTGAAGGTGGACCTGGAGATTGTGGGTTTGGATACGCGGCTTGATAACCAGGCGGAAACTGTATTGTACCGGGTGATCCAGGAAATAGTGAACAATATTATCAAACATGCCAAAGCATCGCAGATCAGCATGCAACTCATTCGTCACGAAACTGAACTGAGCGTAATGATTGAAGATAACGGGGTTGGTTTTGACACTACAAAACTCGATAATTTTGAAGGCATAGGTTTAAAAGGCATACAAACGCGCATTGAATTCTTAAGTGGTTCGGTTCATTTCGATTCGGCCATAGGCCGCGGCACTACTGTTATTATTGACGTGCCATTGGTTTAAATTCAGGAAACAGAAATGGAGGTCATCACGTATTTTACGGAGGAGAAAATTCAGAACCTGTTTTGCATGATCCTTGGTTCCCTCTCTGTTATTCTCGCCCTCCTATTTTTAAGTATCATCAAATATTCCTTTTATAAAGGCATGGCCATCCCCCTGTTGTTGTTTGGTGTTTTACAAGTAACACTGGGAACTGTTGTTTTTAAACGAAGTACTAACGATTTAGAAAGGGTTCAGGTAATGATGCAACAACAGCCTGAAAGGATAGAAACAGAGGAATTGTACAGGATGCAAACTGTCCTGCAACATTTCCAGGTATACCAATGGATAGAAATTGCATTAATAGCGGCGGGCCTTGTACTGTACCTGAAGTTTTACAAATCGCCTTCCACTTTCTGGAAAGGCCTGGGATTTGGTTTGGTACTGCAGGCTTCTGTAACATTCGGCCTTGATACAATAGGACATAGCAGGGCGGAAAGATACGTTCATCAGCTCATGCCAACGTTTGCCTCGGCATTATATATTTCTAAGCGTCCTTGCGATCACGACAAGTCGTGATCGCAAGGACGAAAATAAGCCTAGATTTAAATACAATAGTTTTTTCCTTTACTTTTTTCCTTGACGAAAAAAGTAAACAAAAAAGTCAAGTCAAAACGATCGCAGCCCGCTCTTTTAATTTTTAAGTTTCGCAACTGAAAAACATGAAGGTTTTTCAGGCTCAACTAAAAAAATTAAAATTCACGCCTCACCGGCGCCGCGTTTTGACAGGCCCACACACTGCTTTGTAAAGGCTTATATATTATTCTAAAATTATCGAATGATGTTAAACCGATAAGAAAAGGAAGTACTAAAAGAAAAAGTAATTGATTAAATAAATCTAGGGTTATTTTCGTCATTACGAGGATTTTTGCGTAATGAGCCAAATGGAAAGAAGCAATCTTTCTGTTTAACAACCGATTTTCAAAAAAAACACCCACTTATTAACCTAAATTAAAATAGGGGGTCAGCCCTCTAACATTTCGTTAATGGTATATTGATATTTGTTTATCAATCCACCCAAAAAATGAAATTTTTCACTAAACACTTATTCTTACTGGCAGTATGCCTGGTAACAGTCAACATGCGTTTCAACGCGCAAAACCTGGTTGTAAATCCCAGTTTTGAGATCACCAATACCAATTGCGGAGGCTTTGGTGGCGAAGGTTTTCGTCAGGACCTGGATCCTTCCTGGGATAACGCCAACTCCAATTTAGCGGGCGATAGTTGTTCGTCACCCGATCTGTTCTCGGCCTGTAATATTATTTTTGGTATGCCTGGTCCAACCCATATGCCAAGCTCTACCCTGGGCTACCAGTATTCACATACAGGGACCCGCCACGTGGGCCTCATTGCTTATGATGCGCCTTTTGGGCTGGCTGATAACTACAGGGAATACATTGAAGGGCACACCACAACGCCTTTGGTTGGTGGACAAACCTATTGTGTGAGCATGTACGTGAGTTTAGCCGATGGTTCGCCATGGGCCATTAAGGAATTGGGAATCTATTTTTCGAACACGCATTATTTAAGGGATGCCTGCGCGGCAGGATCGCTCATTAGCGTAACGCCGCAATTAGCGCACCCGCGGGTCGGGGTTGGCCACCGAGCCCAGCTTGTAGTCGT
>JBEHXV010000016.1:0-124372 GCA_048498515.1 Bacteroidota bacterium
GTATCATGATCGGGATCAGGAACCCGATCATGATACTTTTTATACTGGCAAGGTTAGGGTTACCAACAACTGTAATCATGTTACTGCCATCTTCTTCAAAATACGGTTTCTGAGCCAGGGTCAGGTCTATGCTTCCATTAACCGCGTTACGGTTTATTTTGGCACCCGTTAGTTTTTCAAAATCAAGTACAAATTCATTATCCGTTGGCCAAACACCATATTTACCATCGTCGGTATTAGGGTCATAAGTACCGGCAGGTGTTAACTTAACAGGAATTTCATACTCGTAATAGTTGTTATTGAAATCGGATCCTAAACGAATGAACACACTCACATCTCCATCATTTAACGGATCGTTATTCAATTTTTCGGCGTGCATGAACATTTTCATTTTTTTAAACGAACGCACATCCAGGTCGGTATTTTTAATAATGGCGCGGCTGTCGCCATCCTGCAGGTTACAAACCCTTAATGATAAAGCCTGCTCGTTCAATAATACCAGGTTAGTGGTTTGCACGTTTTGCTGTTGGTTAATGCCCGGAGGAATAACATAGTTAACTGGTGTTTTCGATCCGTTTTCCTGCAAGCTCACTGCCGATACATCAAAAGAAGTGGTATTATCGTCATTGGCAATATACTCACCAGGTCTTTTCAGGTCATAGGCATAACGTCTCCAGTCGCTACGTACCAGCTCAAAACGTGCCAAACGGCATACCACAGGACGGTCGAAACCAGTCATGAACACGCGCATGAAACGAATGGAGTTGAAGCCTTCGATAGAACCAACCGCTTTTTCAAATTCGGCAATAGGAACCTTGAACTGGTACCATTTTACACTTTTATTTGTGCTTCCAATGACGGCAGCACCATCCAATACGTTTACAAGGTAGTTGTTACCAATATTGGACGGGTCCATATCCTGTTTCGAGATCTTAATGTGATACTGGTAGTAATTCTCCGATTCATTCAAGGTATTATCCTTGTTAATATCCTCAATATTAGGGTTATTGGATCCGGCGCTTGGAACCGATTTATCAGGATACTGTTGTTCCGTAGGAGAGTTACCTTCCGGGTTATTGTATTTTTTATAACGGTGCAATGTATTTCCTTCAAGTGTTGGTAAATCATCGTAATCGCCACCTCTGAAGAAGTGGTAACGGTCGGTGCTCGGATCGTCGAGCACGGCAGCTTTAGCATCTCCACTGGCCCCTGAGGCATTCATGGCATTGATAAAGCTGGAAAATTTTGTTGCCTCATCAGGATCCGATAAACCATCATACCCCACATCCTGGAACGGACGCTCGGCAGGATCATTTAAAAATGAGTTGGAGATAGGAGATAATGCCGGAGAAACGCCCAGGTTTGAACTTACCACAGGCAGTGAACCATTGGCACCACCAGGGCTGCCCGGTAGCCCATTTTCGTAGGTCATTTTACCATCCTTCAAAATATCTTCGCTCACGTTACCAATGTTAATATACATATCACCACTTGGTGGATCATTGGGATCCATGCCCGGATAGGTATCGGCTTTATAATCTTCGTTGAATGGATCCATCATCCAGAACTGTACATACTCAATATTGGCGGCCTGGAAGTCGTTAGTTTCCAAACGACGCATGATCCCGCCCCAGCGTGTTTCCGGGTTTGCCAGGCTTCCATCATTTAAAATACCTTTTGTGTAAGCTGATGGGTTAACATCATAATTGTAAGGCCCCCTTTCACCAGGATAAAAAGCAAGGTCAAGTAAAGGCAATACAACCTGTTGTCCGTTTGGTGGTGTTTTGCTTGGGAACAATTCCGTTTCCAACACCTGGCGCATAAAGTTATTGGAATATATTTCTTCGGTGATTTTTGCCGGCTTTATACCACCATTTTGGAAACCATAAAACAGGTTATCAATATTGTACCAGTTAAATTGCGCACGGTTGGCCCCAGTTCTTGTATCATCAAACAAGGCTGCCTCAGGAAATAATGAGTTTTGTCCCTGTGGAATACTTGCCAGCGACCAGGCGCTTGGGCTCTTTAAATCAATAAGCGAGATACTACCTTCAAAATCATCCACATAAGAGTTACCATTCTTACCAATGGCTTTGGCATTACCCGGCACCAGCTGGGCAAACTCACCCTGGGTGGTAAGGCTACTCATTTCCTTGGTGTTTATCAATGGGATCTTATCAATAACACGGGTTAAGAATGGAAGGTCGGTTTTGTAGTTATAATCTACACCCCAAATGGTGTTTGACACCGGCTCATCGCCAATGGTTACTTTTTGTGTAACCGGTTTCTCATTTAAATGTAATAAGGTTCCTCCCAGGGTCAGGTCTTTGTTCACTTTAAAATCCAAACGGGTACCAAAGAGGCTCTTTTGCTGAACGTTAAATAAGGAGTTACTTTCAGTACTTACTTTAATATTGGCTCCCGAGTTAAGGATACTTTCGTTAATGATCTTTACACGACCCAGGGTATAATCCACGGTATAATCCTGGTTCTCCACCAGTTTTTGCCCATTAGCGGTAACCGAAACGGCGCCTTGCGGAATGTTGAGCGCATTCAACGAAATCTCGGAACCCGATGCCGATTTGTAAGAGCCTTTAATTTTATAACGGTTCTTTTCGGGCAACTGTTGCGCTACAGTTCGGGTAGAGTCATACAATTCCTGGAAAATGTATTTATTGGCCGCCGGGAAATCATCGGCTGCGAATTTATCCCTCAGGTTATTACCGAAAGGTTCTTTTGATGATAGATAAATACGCCCGTTGTTAGGGTTAATGGTGTAATCTTTCACAAAATCGTACACCCCATCGGAATATGGATCGCCGTTAACGCTTAATTTATCCAATTCCATAACCTGCACCAGTAGTTTACCGTTCACGCTTCCACTAGGAATATATGGTACGTCGACACCTGTTTCGATGTTGTTATAATAAATATCGCATTTAAAATCCTGCGGGTTTAAGTTATAAGCTCCCAGGGAGTATACGTTCTTCATCATCAAATCCCATGTGCTGAACTTAGGGTTTACGACGTTACCGCTACGTAATAATTTAAGGTACAATGGCCCTGTGGCAAACTGGTCACTAAATTCCCCCACCTGGTAAACTTTACCGTTGTATGTGTATTGGTAAGCAACCGCCACTGTCTGGTCATTATTAATGGATTGGTTAATGGAGATAAAACCCAAACGGTTGTTGTAGGTAAATTCGGTTGGGTTTAACTTACGCGCTTTTTGAACGAACACATAATCCCTGTCGGACTGCATAAAGCCTCCATTTGGGTTGCAGCTATTTGTGGCAATGGAGCTACTTTGCAAAGAGGCATTGATGGCCGAAGCGCTTATGTTAGTTCTTGCAGGCATGATGCTCAAACCCGGAGTAGTATCGGTTAAGATCTTGTAAAGTGTGTTGGCATTATTGTGCGGTTGAACACCGGCACTGTCCGCGATTCTGTAAAGAGGATTTGTTTGGCACAAAGCACTGCTTAAGGATGGATTAACATGTGCCGAATCCTCACCCAGGTCGGCAAAAGCCGCAAAATCCCTGGTTTGATCGGTACTACCGGTTTGGTTGGTAATGTAAACCTCTATTTTGGTAATTACAATGGGAGTTGAAGGAACCGGCAAGGATTTCATCCAGGTATCATAATTATCCCTGAAGTAATGGCCCAGGAAGAAGTGTTTGTTAACCTCGTAATTATCGGCCGTAACCGTAAAATATTGTGTTTGCGCGCCGCCCTGTACCGAAACCTCCTGTTTTTTACCACGCTGCTGCGAGAACAAGGCGGTTGCGGTTAAGCGCCCAAACTGTAAGGTTGTTTTTACCCCAAACAAGCTTTGGCTTCCGGTAATTAAAGTACTGTTTAAAGGCATGCTTACGTTACCCGCCTCTATTTTTTTAATGATCTCATCCTCGTAACCGGTATACTCCAGTTTCATTTGGTTTTCCCAGTCAAAGGAAGCCTCGGTATTATAACTCGTTGTAATTTTCAGCTTATCCCCAATCTTTCCAATTAAGTTTAACTGGATACGCATGTTAAAATCGAAGTTGGTAACCTTTTGCTGACGTTGAGGAATAGCAGGGTTCAATGTTTTGTTACGGTTTAGCGCAAAAATAAGCTCCGCAGTTCCGGTAGGTTTAATATCAACCGTATTACCACCAAAGATCCGGTCAAATATTTCGCTGTTAACGGTGAGTTTAGGAACAAGCCCTTTTTTATTTTGGTTATTAAGGTCTTCGGCTTTTATTTTTGATTTCCAGTGATCTTTCACTGCTTGCTTAAACAACTGGTCCTGGTAATCCTGGAACTCTACATACGTTTCGGGACGGTAATCCAGGTCACCCATTTTTTGGGTCACATCGTAATTACCTGTTTTTGGGTTGTAAGTTGTTTCGGTTTTTATGTTCGACGGCGTTTCAAGGTACAAACCGCTCTTGTCGTCGTACATTGGCTGCGAACCATTGTTATCGTTGAACTTATAAGGCAGATCGTCTTTGTTAACAATTGGCGAATCGGGGTTCAGAATGGGAGTATTATAAAAATAATGCGGTTTACTCAACGGATTGTTTTTAGCCTTAGAGCCAACAACCACGCTCATTAAGCCAATAGTAGCAGAACCAACAACAAGAAATTTAACGACTCCTTTTACCACGCTTAATTACATATTTTTTAATGCCGACTTTATCAGCAGTTCTACATTATCTGTTGCTATACCTTGTTGTTTCGTTGCTTTTTCAATAGCCTTTTCTGCGGCCATTTTAGGGAAGCCAAGCGTAACTAGGGCCATTAACGCCTCATCTTTATTTTTATTGTATGACGGGTTTAAAATTTGGGAAATACCACCTTCGTGTTTGCCCATTTTTCCTTTCAGGTCAACAACAATGCGCTGCGCGGTTTTTTCGCCAACGCCCTTAATGCTCTTTAATAAAGCCACATTGGCCGTGTTAATGGCGCCGGCAATTTCGGGAGCGCTTAATGACGACAGCATTAAGATAGCGCTTCCACCACCTACACCCGAAACCGAAATCAATTTACGGAACAACTCACGCTCCTCGGCATCGGCAAAGCCAAAATAACGTGGATTGTCGTCTCTTACATAAATGCTTTCCACAAATAATTTTGCGCTGGTTTTACCCTGTATTTGCGAATAGGTGGTGAGAGAAATCAATAGCCCATAGCCTACTCCATTGCACTCAATAACTGCCATAGCAGGGTTCAGTTCGGCTATTTGCCCGGTAACGTAACTTATCATAGTTTAAGGAGGCTGAAAATAGCAATATTTTTGTAATCCGTAAAAAATAATTTTGCGCATTTTTTAAGGCTTTTTTCGTATTTTAGAGGGCATTTTAACATTTTGTTGTTTGCATCTTTTAAGACCTACTAAACTGTTTAGTATTTTTATAATCTTAAAAAAATATTATATTTGTGTAACCAAAACTTAAACTACATTTGGAAACCTTACTTATTGTATCCCTCCTTTTAGGGGCTTATTTAATAGGCTCTATCCCAACCGCTGTGTGGTGGGGAAAAAGGTACTACGGTATTGATGTTCGTGAATTTGGCAGCGGAAATGCCGGAGCCACCAACACATTCAGGGTTTTAGGTAAAAAGGCCGGGATTCCGGTATTGTTTATCGATATTCTGAAAGGGACGCTGGCCGTTTTACTGGTTTACTTTTCCAGCTATGAGTTTGATAGTAATGAGTTTGTGACCCTTGAGCTGGGACTTGGCATTGCTGCCCTGGTTGGCCACGTATTCCCGGTTTATGCCGGTTTTAGGGGCGGAAAAGGAGTTGCCACCATTTTAGGGATTGTTATTTGCCTTACCCCGGTTACCAGCTTATTTGTACTCTCGGTATTTTTAATTGTATTACTGGCTACCAAATACGTTTCTTTGTCGTCAATGACAGCGGGCCTGAGTTTCCCTATCTTTTTAAACCTGGTGCTTAAGAATGAGAACCAAATGTTAATGATCTTTTCGGTCCTGGTAGCAGCTTTGTTGATCCTGACCCACAAAAAGAACATTACCCGTTTGTTAAAACGCCAGGAATCGAAAGTAAACCTCTTCGCCAAAAAAGCGTAGATCGTTTTATTCAGCTATTTACCAATCCCTGTTACTGATAAGCTCTTCTATATCGGCTTTAAAGCCATAGGTTTTGGAAATAAAATCAATGTCGGCAGCAATGGCTTCCCTTGCCACCGTTTCTATTTCGCTCTGGTGAAGCATAAATTCGTTATTCAGTTCATTGAATTGCTGTGTTGCCTTATGGGTAAGCTCAAGTAATTGGGTAGTGTTTTGAGGTTTTTTCAGTTCTATATTACTGCACAAACCAATCAGTATGTTCTTTCCCTTATCAACCAAAAATGGTGGATAGTAGGTATCACGCTGCATAGGCTCCAAAAAAACATGCGTGCGGATCTCCTCATTTTTTATTCCCTGTATTTCCGGAACGGATGCCTTGTTTTCTTTAACACCCGAATTACAGCAGGTCAAAAAAATGAGAACCGGCAAAAAGATCAGCTTTTTCATTCGATTGCTTTTCGTTATGTATGTTACGATTTACCTTTATAATTCATTAAACCTTTTACGCACTGAACACCTCCGAACACAATAGCGCCCCAGAATATGTACCCAATTTCGGCGGCGGTAGCAACAAGCCCGCCCACACACCATAAGGCGCCATATAAAATATCTTTTTTGGCGCGGTCGTTTATGAGTTCCTGCTCGGCATCGCTCATACTCATCTCCTGGATCTCGTCAACAGGATATTTCTCATTCAGGTCCTGTTCGTTAAGGATCAGTCTTCTTTTTATGGCTTCTTTTACGGCGGCATCAACCGCTTCTTTTTGGTAAGTATTCCTCGTTTTTAAGGTCTTTATTAAGACCGTGTCAGGGTGTTCTGACATTACTTCTTCGAATTTGTTTTCAAACATAGGGGAATGTTTTTTAAGTGAGTATCGGCTTATCGTTTTTTCCAACAGATACTAATTTAAGAAAAATAAAAGATACTTTAATTTTAATCTGTATAAAAAGAAGGTTCCTTCTTTTTCATGTACAACTTATAGCCCAGGTTAAGCCGCATGTAAAAAATATCCTGGTTTGTTTTAACATTGTATTGTACATCGCTCCCGTCTTTATCTTTATCATAAGTAAGCGTATTATTCTTGCTAAACAGTTTCCCGCCATTAGCGCTCACATCAACGTAAAAGCGATTGCCAATATAACACTTAAGCCCAAGCCCTGCCCCTACCTGGTTAAAAGTACCATCTACCTTGTCGCTCAAGGATGGTTTTTCCCAAAAGTTATAGCCTTCCGATACGCCTTCGTGCCACATATGGTAAGTCCCCATTTTATCATACAGGTTAATGTAAAAATCGAATATTTTGTATGATAAAAATCTATACTTATAGTCTACATAAGCGTAAGTTCTTCGCTCGTAGGTTTCATACAATGCCGTATCGCCTGTGTTATCATGTTCATTTTGCCAGCCAAAAAAGGTAAAATCGAGTCCAAGGCTGTGCCTGCCTTTCATTAAAAACTCAGTTCCCAGGGTAAAGGTCGAAAAGTAATTATCCTCAATGATAACAAAGCCAAAGAGCTTACCTCTTAAGGCTATGGAAAAGTTCTTATCCACTGAAGAAACGGGGATCTTTGCTTTTATCCTTCGGATCGAATCGGCCCTTCGAACAGAATCCTTATTGAGAACAAAGCTATAATCAGTAGTCTCAAGCAATTGACCAATGGACGAATAATACTTCCAAATACCAACCTTTTTACCATTATTGTAACTGCCGGTGGCATCTATTTTACCATTGGCGTAATAATAGGTACATGAATCGTGCAATACCTCGGGCTCCATGCTGATGGCTTTTCCCTTCATTTGCAATTTGCCATTTAAATAAAAATCCCTGATCTCGTACAGACCATTGGTTTGGTTTACCAACCTGAAATATTTTGCTTCCTGTTTTAAGCAGGGTTTCCACTTTTTAGTATACCAGGTTGTATCGGCTGTTTGCCCCATTGCAAACAAACAAAAGCCAAACAAACACAAGGCTATAAAAAATGACCGGCTCATTAATTGTTTATATAGGATAGAAAAACAAATTTATAGCTCTAATGTATTAATTATTGGCCGATAAAGCGATTTTTGGCACAAAACAATTTGATACCATATTTTAAATTAACCGGTCTACGTCATCGGAGTTGGCCGGTTTACTCAACTTAAAAAAATGGTCATCACGCATTTGAAGGTACTCTATGTCCCTGATGGCATTTAACTGATTGAGTTGAGTATCTGATGGTGCTTTAACCCACAGCATCAGCTGTGTTTCCGTGAGGGTATCCGTTTTTCCTTTAAAGCCGGTAGTTGTATAGGTAACCTGTACAAAATACAAATAGCTTGTGCTACTGATCCTGAAAATGGTATCGGGATAAACCTCCAGGTAGCTTTCCCACCAGCTAATGTTCTCAAACCTTGAAACCTCTTCTTCCGATTCGTTTTCCACAACCTTATATCCTTTACGGCGAAGGAAATTCCTGGCATACTCCGCCTCCTTTTCCTCATCAGTAAAGCTAGCTTCTATTTCTTCGTCTGTTTTAACGCGGTTGAGGTTTTCAGCAGGAAATCCTGTTGTTTGGGCCTCTTCGAGCGTATACTTTTTACCGGTTGCGGGATCGTATAAAAACTCGTCTTCCAAATTTTTCCGGTACTTATCTTTTTCAGCCCTGTATCCTCTTGTTACATACCAAACAAACAGAGCCACCACTAATGCAAGAACTGCTAAAGGCAAAATATTTTCCATCCTGTAACCCTTTATTTTATGTTTTCAATTTCTTTGATGCAGGTAGCCGCAATATAACGAATGCCATTGTCTTCGCCACCCGAAACAATAATACCCACTACCTCCCCTTTGGCATTTAACAAAGGCGCGCCACTAAAACCTGCCAGCTGAAAGGTGTCTTTGCTAATGGCGAGCATCACGCCCAGGTCGGCCTCATAGGAATCGTAGGTCAATTCATACACATTTTGCTTACAGTTCTCTTCGCTGTAAGGGCAGCCAATGATGTATAATTTGTCTCCTTTTTTGGGCATCTCAAAATTGACTGTTAATGGTAAAATTTCTAACGGCCTGTTGGCTATTGGCAATAACAAAATATCCTTGTCGGTATTGTAATTCAATTTTTCCTTGGCAATGACTACAGTATCCGACGCTTCCTTAACCGGTACTCTTGGAAATAGTTTCCAGCTGAGCAGGTAATCCATCAGTTCGGCCGGTTTTATTTCGGGTTCTACGCCCCCATCGGTACCAATTAAATGTTTGGCGCTTACTACATAGTGCTTATTGCGGTAATTAATCACAAAAGCGCTTGCCCCGTTAAGACCAGTGTGTTCTTTAAACTCAGCCCAATTGGTTAGTAATACCTGGTGTTGTTTTACGATGTCATACACCGAGCTGTCGTTTTTTATAATTTCTGATTTGGATTCGGCTGAAGGAGATGAGCAGCTTACTAAACAAAGTAATGATGAACACGCAAATAGAATAAATGGCTTCATAGTTTTGGCATTAAGGGAGTAGAGCTAAATTACAAAAATCCGTGATATAACGAATGTAATTTCAATGCCTCGTCATTGCGATCCGCCGGCTGGCGGAGAAGCAATGACGGCGATAGATTTACAGCAAAACAGCGCGAATACTATTCAAACACAAGACACTCTATTTTAAAAGAGCCTCTGCTACTTCGTAAACTGATCCTAATAAAATAAAACCTCCAATTGCCCAGAATACGTAAGCCCATGATTTCATATCCATAAACATAAACTGATGATCGAAATACATATACTGTTTTTCGCCGTTTTCATCAATATAATAATCATCTGAGGTATAATATGTCCAAAAGCCCGAAACTAAGATTGCAACACCAAAAGCAACACCATAAAAATGTTTCAGCATTTTATCGTGAAAGCAGTATGCCTTAATTAATGCCATTAACGACATGGTAACAACAAGTGATACTACCACATAAACAAGTACCAAAATGCCTTTATTCTTATATTGGAAGAACATCTTAACAAAGCTATAAAATTATGTTATAAAAAATAAAATCCCCTCAGTTGCCTGAAGGGATCTTATTTTACATATTGAAAACTTGTCGCGCTTCGACTCCGCTCAGCGTGACAACATTATGTTTATGCTTTTACAGAAGCACGAATGATATTCAAGGCGCCACCTGCTTTAAACCACTCAATTTGCTGAGCATTATAGCTATGGTTCACTTTAATATCTTCTTTGGTTCCATCGGCATGATTTAACGTTACTGTTAATTGTACGCCAGGAGTAAACGTAGTTAAGCCGTTAATATCAATCACATCGTCTTCTTTAATTTTATCATAATCGGCCGCATTTGAGAAGGTTAAGCCTAACATACCTTGTTTCTTAAGGTTTGTTTCGTGAATACGAGCAAACGATTTTACCAATACCGCGCGTACGCCTAAGTGACGTGGCTCCATGGCCGCGTGCTCACGCGATGAGCCTTCACCATAGTTCTCGTCACCAACTACAATACTGCCAATGTTCTCGGCTTTATAAGCACGTTGTACCTGTGGCACGCCATCGTAAGTACCGGTCAATTGGTTTTTAACCGAATCGGTTTTATCGTTGAAAGCATTTACCGCGCCAATTAACATGTTATTGGAAATGTTATCGAGGTGACCACGGAATTTTAACCATGGACCTGCCATGGAGATATGATCTGTTGTACATTTTCCTTTTGCTTTAATCAGGAGTTTCAAGCCTTTCAGGTCAACGCCTTCCCATGCTGCAAATGGATCTAACAATTGTAACCGTTTTGAAGTTGGCTCTACCAATACCTGTACCTTGCTACCGTCGGCAGCAGGGGCCTGGTAACCGGCATCATCAACCGCGAAACCTTTAGGAGGCAATTCGTAACCGGTTGGCTCATCCAGTTTTACCTGTTCTCCTTTTTCGTTGGTTAAGGTATCGGTTAATGGATTGAATGTCAGGTCGCCCGCAATAGCCATTGCCGCTACCAGTTCAGGAGAAGCTACAAACGCATAAGTGTTCGGGTTACCATCGGCACGCTTGGCAAAGTTACGGTTAAAGGAGTGAATGATGGTGTTCTTCTCTTTTTTCTCGGCACCTACCCTGTCCCACATACCAATACAAGGACCGCAGGCATTGGTAAATACCGTTGCTCCTACTTCATCAAATATTTTTAAGAAACCATCACGCTCAATGGTGTAACGAATTTGCTCGGAACCCGGGTTAATCATGAACTCGGCTTTTGACTTTAATCCTTTTGAAGACACTTGTTTTGCCAGTGATACCGCACGCGAAATATCTTCGTAAGAAGAGTTGGTGCATGAACCAATTAAACCCGCTTCAATTTTCAACGGCCAGCCGTTAGCGGTAGCTGCTTCTTTTAATTTGGAGATAGGAGTCGCTAAATCCGGGGTGAAAGGTCCGTTTACGTGTGGTTCCAGTTCCGATAAATTGATCTCGATCACTTCATCAAAATATTTTGAAGGATCGGCATATACTTCCTTATCGCCTGTTAAATGTTCTTTAATGGTATCGGCCAAAGCAGCTACATCGGCACGGCCTGTAGCCGATAAGTAACGGCTCATGCTGGCATCATAACCAAAAGTTGAAGTTGTAGCGCCAACCTCTGCACCCATGTTGCAAATGGTGCCTTTACCGGTACACGATAAATTCTCGGCGCCTTCGCCAAAATATTCAATAATTTTATCGGTACCACCTTTTACGGTTAAGATCCCGGCTACTTTTAAAATAACGTCTTTAGCGCTTGTCCAGCCATTCAACTTACCGGTTAACTTAACACCAATCAATTTTGGCATTTTAAGCTCCCATGGTAAACCGGCCATAACGTCGCAGGCATCGGCACCACCAACACCAATGGCAATCATTCCTAAACCACCGGCATTAACCGTGTGCGAATCGGTACCAATCATCATCCCACCCGGGAAAGCATAGTTCTCTAACACAATCTGGTGAATAATACCGGCACCTGGTTTCCAGAAACCAATACCGTATTTATTAGAAACAGAGGCCAGGAAATTAAATACTTCTTCGCTTTCTGTTTTTGCGCGGTCTAAATCTTCTTTAGCGCCAACTTTTGCCTGAATTAAGTGGTCGCAGTGTACCGATGAAGGAACAGCCACTTTTGGGCGACCTGCCTGCATAAACTGCAATAAGGCCATTTGGGCCGTTGCATCCTGCATGGCTACCCTGTCGGGGTTAAAATCAACATAAGAGCTTCCACGAGGGTAATCTTTTAAAACTGTGTCTTTATCCAGGTGAGAATAAAGGATCTTTTCTGCTAAGGTTAAAGGACGGCCGAGATTTTTACGGGCCGCTTCAATACGGGCAGGCATATTTGCATAAACCTGTTTAATCATTTCAATATCAAATGCCATAGGAAATTGGGGTTGATGTGGGTTATTATGTTTTTAATGATTTACGATTTCAATGAATCCGGTATGATGTTAAAATACCAAATTGCGGTACGAATTTAAGAAATAATTACCTTTTTTGTGGTATATTTTTAAGAAAAAAGATCAATAGATTTGAATAAAGCTTCGGCACTAATGCGGCGTTCCCTGATTTTAATACTGTTTTTGTTATATAGAATCGTTCTATATTGCCAGGCAGATTCCCTAAAGCCCGAGCCCTATGTTTATTTCAATGCGTTTTCAGTTATGGCAGGCATTGTAGGCACCGAATACCAGTCGCATGACCTTAACCATTTTAAGAGCCTTAGTCCAGGCAATTCCATTACCAAAACAATACCCGCCAGTGCCGAAAAGCGTGTGTCCAATAATAATTCGGGCAATGCCATGCTTAACCTGGGGTTTAATATCCATTTAAAGACAAAGGATTTTAAAACCCGCTTTACCACTTTTTCGAGCGAATGGCGTGTGGGCCTGAACATAGCAACCACTCTCGCCGAAAGAACTATTTACAGCCAGAAGATCATGGAGCGTACCGATACCTTTTACAGCAACCACACACCCATGGTTGTTTATGAAGGCAGTACCACCGAAAACATTTACCAGTATAAATTCCGAAGTAAAAATGTGTACCTCGACATGAGCAAAACATACCATACCAACCAGTTAAAGCGGTTCAGCTTTTACACCGGTATTAATTTTGGCATGGGTTACACATTTAGCAATTACCTGGACGTAACAACAGCTAATGACTCCTTGTTAGGCGGCCGCAAAGACGGGCATTATTACAGGCTCGAGCGCTATTATGACAACACGGTAACTGAACGAACAAAACTAGGTAATGAGCTTTATTACAATACATCTGTCCCTTTTGGTGTGATCTTCAGATTTGTGAAGAAAAAGAAACAAAAGGCGTATAAGCTGTCATTTTTTGCAGAGGCCCGCTTTGGCTACCGTTTTCAAAAAAATGATGCATCGTCTTATTCCTCAACGCCTTTAGGCGCTTTTCAAATAGGCACCAAATTGTACTTTAAAAGGCAAAGCACCAATTAATGAGAACGGCGGTATACATACTCCTTTTATTTTTCGTGGTGCCCTGTGCCGGCATGGCGCAAAGCGATACGGCAAAACCGGGCTTTGTTAAATTGTATGCTGTAACGGCCTACGGCGGCGCTTACCTGTTCAGCAATTCGTTTATGAGCCAGGCAGAATATCAACGAATGAATCCCGGTAACCAGTTACTCAAAAAAGATATTTCGGCTTACGAAATAACAAGTCCAAATAATGAGCTCTCGGGGGGCAGCCTTAGCATCAATGCAAACCTGGTGTTTTACAGCAAGCGCAAAAAGAAGTTCAATACAAGGCAGGAACTGCAAATAGGCCTGAGTTATCAAACTCATGAAAAAGCAGAACAAGGCTACCGGTTCGAGACAAAAGTGCCTTTTGATACCCTCATCAGCAATACATCAACCACACAGTATTATATTGATACGGTTAAAACAAGCCGTTATTTTTACTCGCATGAACGTACGCTTGTGTTAACCGATGTGAGCCATACCTTTCACAGCAAGCAAAACCGCATTTTTTCATGGTATGGGGGCTATGGTCTTGGTTATGGAAGACTTATCAATACCACTACCTATGCCGAATACTATTATAATGAGGAGTTCAAAGATCAAAACAATAAAACATACGATTATCCCGAAAGTGCTCATGCCAGGGTAGATTTGAGCGAACGCTCCGTGATTAAAGGTGGTAATGTTTACCAGGTATCATTACGCATTGGTGGTATCATGCGGTTTTCAAAAACTAAAAAAAATTACATGAAGCGTCTGGCGTTTAACCTGGAAGCCAGGCCGGGAGCACGCTTAAGCCGGGTCCCGGGTTATGGGAATATAACACAGCTATTCCTGAACATTAATGGCGGTATTAAGTTTTACCTGAACAGGGAAGCCATTAAGTAATATCACCTGCTCAGTTCTCACGACGTGTCGTGAGAGTCGAGAACTCCGTAAAATTAATTTCAGAACACTTCTCAACTCCGTTCAAAGTGACAATCAGCATTAAAACAAAAAAGCAGTTACACAACCAACGTTGCATAACTGCTTTTACTGCACACTTCGACTCCGCTCAGTGTGACAAAAATTATTTCCCCAGGTCCTCAAAGTTCACATCATCGCTCGATGAAGTGGCCGCTTTGTCGCTGTAGGACGATTCCCTTTCGGTATAGGCTTCCCTCTCTACAATTGGGGGAGCGTTTTCTTTAATTACTTCAATCGATTCGTTCAGGCCTTCCATGAATTTCTCAAAATCCTCTTTGTATAAAAAGATCTTATGTTTTTCATAAGTGAACTTACCATCGGCACCAAAACGTTTTTTACTTTCGGTAATGGTTAAATAGTAGTCATTACCACGGGTTGATTTCACATCAAAAAAATACGTACGTTTTCCTGCTTTTACTGCTTTAGAAAATAAATCTTCTCTTTCTGTTCTTTCTATTTCTTCAGACATAGTCTCGTTGTTTTTAAAGTACATAACAAATATTTACATTTTTTGCTGAAAGTTGCTATGGTGTTGAAAATTAGTTGAAAAGTCGGTTAGAGCTGCCTTTTACAAACATTGCAAAAATCTTACATATGAAAAAAGAGTCCCGACTGGTCGGGACTCTTTTTACTTATAAAAAATAGGGTATTATTGTTTCACGATTTTTTTAATGCTTTGTGATTTATTATCGGAGATCTTTACAAAATAAACGCCGCTGTTTAATGTGCTCAGGTCTATTTTGGTCGATGGTTCGGTAGTAGTTGCTTTCGAAATCACTTTATTACCTACCGCGTCAAATACTTCAATGGAATAAGCGTTCAGGTTCTTCACATTCATGGTTACCGCTTCGGTAGCTGGGTTCGGATAGAAAGAAATAGTACCTGCTTCCATCTCGGTAATGCCTACCGAAGAAAGGTTATCAACTACCGCAAATTGACCTGTAGATGTCATTCCATTACGTTGCATCATGTACATACCGCTTCCGGTAGTGGTAGCCGATGCTGCCGCCATGTTATCCCATCCGCCGCTGTATTGCGAAATGTAAGAGTTGTTACGGTTAAAGCTGTTTACTTCCATAGCTGTGCCCCACTCCAGTTTCATGTTATAGTTCATGCTGCCACTGGTAGCTGATGTTACGTCCCATGTACGATCAACAATACTTGCCATACCGGCATAATTTGCTCCCGATGTTCCATTGGCCCACACACCATTATGTGTGCTCACGCCCATCATGCCGTTTGTGCCGGTCATTTTTTGAATATGGGCCGGCGCATAACTGGTTGTAGTTCCTACAGGGAAAGTAACGTAAGGAGAAGAAGCGTTCACATTCATCATTAATGAACCCGTGCCTTTAATAGCTACATATTTATTCATATCGTAACCACTGATAGTGCCGGTAGAGTTTATCATGATATCGTCGTTGTAAATCGTCATACCACCGTCTACAAATGTGATGTTCTCTGCTGTAAGGTCGGAACCCCACATAACATTAGAACCGTCACCTGTATTGATGGAAAGGTTGTGTAAGGTCATGGTGCTTGTACCAAACAAGGCAAGTGTATCACCTAAACCTGCCGTAGTGTTAATGGTAAGATTGGATGCCGCGTCACCTTTAATATGACCATTTGCCTGGCTGCTTAAGCCTCCTTTAATTTCAAGGTTGTGAGCATTTAATCCCAAAGAGCCCCTGTTTAACATTAAAGTACCATTCACCACTAAATCACCGGTTATCATAGCATCGTAAGCATAGCTTGTCAAATCAACATCCAGGTTATTTAAACCCGAACCCGTTAACTCAACACCGCCCACTTTATTGTTCCCAACATAGTGTACATTGTAAGAAGAAGTTCCGTTGAAACTGCTGCCCGATGCAAGGGTTAATGAACCTGCATCCTGTGTAATGGTTGAACCTGTGTTCATTTTAATGGTAGAATTGTTCGTCATGTTCACTTTACCTTTTTCAAGCATCAACTCACCATAAATGGTCAGGTCAGAAGCAATGTTAGCCATGTTTGATGTACTCGCTGTGTTAATATGCAGATCATTTAAGGTTTGAGCGCCAGAGGCAAACATCATGTCTGACGATAAAGAACCTGTGCTGTGTATCATCAGGTCGGATGTTTGAGAACCTGCAATAGCGGCATTGTTCATCGACATATAGTCACCATTCAATGTTAACATGTTACCGTTCAGTCTTAAAGTTCCCATGTTATGGTGCAATGTTCCGTTAACAGTCATATCGCCGGCCAATGTTAAGCTTTGGCTGGCGCTCGACAACATAACATACGCATTTGTGGCGCCGGTTCCATTCCATTCAATACCGGTTGTTTTTGAGCTGCCCACATACATAATATTGTAAACGTTAGTGCCCATGAACACACCGCCGCTAATGGCCAGTGAACCATCGTCTACTTTAATGTTTGAGTTGGTGCTTAAATTTAAAATAGAACCATTACCTAAGGTTAATGTTCCCGCTTTTAAACAAATGGTATCAACCAGGTTAACCTGTGAGCCCAGTGTAAGACTGGTGTTTGATGTGACAAAACGGTTTACGGTTAAACCGCCGGTAAAGCTCATTCCACCTACGGTTCCAAGTTCCAGGTAATACAGGTTCATACCCCCGTTTCCTGACAAAGTACCAGAGTTAATCATTAAGCTGTGAGAGTTGGTACTGTTAAGGTTTCCCGACACGCTGATAGAGCTTAGGATACTGGTCACCTGAACATCCATGTCGAGGGTAACAGTAATACCGGCAGGAATAACAATGTTATCGAGGCCGCTCACCGTTGCACCGGCTGCACCACCGCTCCAGGTAGTTGCACTCGACCAGTTGCCCGATACAGTTGCTGTGATGGTAGCAGCGTAATTTTTACCTGCAAACAACATACACATGACAACAAAACAAATTTGAGTAAATTTTCTTTTCATGATTTTAAGTTTTAAAAATTGAACATTATGTGAATTGATTATTCTGTAACAACATTTGGTGCCATAACGTAATCAATTGATTATCAAATTGAGATGAGCATGATTTTCCCCACGAGCCTGTATTAACCAAACTTAAAAAGTGTAGAAAATCTTACATATGGGATATATGAAATGGAACGCGGATGGTTAGGATATCTATGATTTTAAGAGGCGAAATTGCAATTAATCATTCTTAAATCATAAGCAATCTGCGTTATCTGCGTTCTATCTGTTCTTTTAGTAAGAATCAATGATTGTTATAAAACTCAAACAAATCAATGGCTTGTTTGGCTTCCTTCACATCATGCACCCTTAACAGCTTGGCGCCATTAAGCAGCGCCATGGTATTTAACACGGTAGTTCCGTTTAAAGCGGTTACCGGCGACGTATGAATGACCTTGTTTATCATAGCCTTGCGCGAAATGCCCGCCAGTACCGGGTAACCCAGAGCGGAAAAGGTTTCTAACGCTTTAAGAAGTTTATAGTTATGCTCTGTACTTTTTCCAAAACCAAAGCCCGGGTCAAGGATCAGCTTGTCAAAACCAATATGCTCACAAACACTGATCTTTTCTTTAAAAAAATCGCCTACTTCCTTTACCACATCATGGTAATGCGGCGCTTGTTGCATGGTTCGGGGAGTTCCCTGCATGTGCATCATAATGTACACTACATTATATTTAGCCACCGTTTGCAGCATATTACCATCCAACTGTCCTCCCGAAATATCGTTAATGATATCGGCTCCCAGGTTAATGGCCTGTTCGGCTACTTTAGAGCGGTAGGTATCAACAGAAATGAACACATTGGGAAAGTGGTTCCTGAGCTCTGTCAATGGTTCTTTTAAACGTTTTATTTCCTCTTCTTCACTTATTTCAACTGCGCCGGGGCGTGATGACATGGCGCCCAGGTCAATAATGGTAGCCCCTTCACCAATTTTCATTTCCGCGTCCTTTATAAGATCACTTAGCGAAGAATATTTTCCGCCATCATAAAAGCTATCGGGCGTGATGTTTACCACGGCCATTACCTGCGCTTTTTCAAAGCCCAATTGTTTACCATTTGTTAAATAAGATTCGTACATTTTAAATACATTAGCGTTCCTAAAGTTATGAATAATACATCTCAGCAATACGATGCGGCCATAAAATTATGCAAAGATCTTTTCCTGAAAAAGATGAAAGACTATGGTACCGCGTGGCGCAACCTGCGTCCTACTTCCTTAACCGACCAGATCTTTATTAAAGCCCAGCGCATAAAAAGCATTGAGGAAAAAGGCACGCAAAAAATAGAAGACGATATTAAAGGCGAGTACATCGGCATTATTAATTACTGCATTATCTCACTCATACAATTGGAGTTAAAAGATGATGCCAGGCTTGAATTGCCGTATGACGAAGTAGAGCGCTTATATAACAAGTATGCCAAACATACCAAACAACTCATGGAAGACAAGAACCATGACTACGGCGAAGCCTGGCGCGACATGCGCCTGAGCTCCTTAACCGACCTTATCTTAATGAAGATCTTTCGCGTAAAACAAATAGAGGATAACAAGGGACAAACCATTGTAAGCGAAGGCGTGGATGCCAATTACATGGATATGCTCAACTATTCCGTATTTGCCCTTATTAAATTGACTTAAACTGGCATAGGATTTTATTGGGATTTTATAAAAAACCATAAAATCTTAATTATGAAAACCAGGATTACATTTAAAACATTATTCCATGCAATAGTGTTTTTAGTTTGTTTAAATACGTTTGAGGCTACTGCCCAAAACGGCAGGGAGTTTTACCACACACCATACAATAGCCGTAACAGTGGCTCATACGACAGGAGTACCTTGTTATTATCATTTGCTTATGGTGTCCCAAATTACCTTTATACCGGTTACGGCGTATCAACTTACAGCACAAGGCATATTGGAATTGGCCCGGTAATGGGGAAATTTGAATTTGCTATTCGCGACGAAGTGGGCTTAGGCGTAGTGTTGCAGGGTGCCGCCAAAAAATGGCGTTATACTGCCGGAAACACTGTATACGAAGACAATGCCTGGGGCATGGGCGGAGCCTTTATGGGCTACTACCACTTTAATAAATTAATACCGGTTCAAAAACTGGACGTATACGCCGGTGTGGGTGTGGATTTAAGCTACCAGGAATTGCACAGGGATGCAGCTTACTATAATTATTATTACGATTACTATGGATACTATTACAGCGATGCTGTGCAAACCAGGTTTAATGCAAGACCAAATGCAGTACTGGGTGTAAGGTATTATGTAGCGCCTAAATTCGCCTTCTCGGCCGAAGCGGGTTACACCACCTTTAGCTCATTTAACTTAGGAATTACTTTCAGATTATAAGATCAGTTCAGTTCAATGATCTTATCGGCATAACGCATGGCAGAATCTCTGTGACTAATAATCACAGAGGTTTTGTCTTTCATGATGGTCTTAAGATTATTTAAAATATGTTCTTCCGTTTCCACATCTACCGCCGACAGGCAATCGTCAAAAATTAAGATCTGTGGTTTTGAAATGATGGCCCTTGCAATGGAAATGCGCTGTTTTTGTCCGCCCGATAAGGTAATGCCCCTCTCGCCTACTACCGTATCAAACTGATCGGGAAAAGCCATGATGTTATCATACACACCCGCGTCTCTGGCTGCCTGCATGATCTCTTCATCGCTATAGCTACGATCGGTTGAAAAGGCAATGTTGTTTTTAATGGTATCCGAAAACAGGAACACTTCCTGGGGTACATAACCAATGCTTTTTCTTAACTCAAACAGGTCGTGTTTTTTAATGGCCACACCATCTATTTTTATCTCGCCCGATGTGGCATCATACAGTCGTGTGATAAGGTTGGCAAGTGTTGATTTACCGGTCCCTATTTGTCCTTTGATCCCAATCGTTTGACCTTTTTCAATGACCAGGTTAAAATTGTTCAAGGCCTGTATCTTACTGTCTTCATAGGTAAACGACACATTATCAAACTCTATTTTGCCTTCTATTTTCTTACTAACTTCAGGTGTATTGATAATTGCGGGCTTCACATCCAAAAATTCGTTAATGCGGGTTTGGGAAGCTGCTGCTCTTTGTATTAAAGAGGTAACCCAGCCAAGCGATGCAAAGGGCCAGGTGAGCTTATACACAAAGATGATAAAGGCTGTAATATCGCCCGGCTCAATAACGTTGCCAACTACTAAACGACTGCCAAACCAAACTATTGCAATAACACTAATACCAACCATGAGCACCATGACCGGTTGAAAAAACGCTTCAACCATTGCCAAACGAAGGTTTTTTGTTTTGAAACTTACACCCAGGGTTTCGAGTTCATTAATGTAGTGTTTTTCGCGGGCATAAGCCTTAATGACACGGATAGCGGAGAATGTTTCCTGAGCGTGGGAAGTTAGTTTTGATAATTCCTGCTGAACAACGGTGCTCCGCTTGTTAATAATGTCGGAAACCTTATAAATAACAAACGACAAGAATGGCAGTGGCACAAATACGAGTAAAGTAAGTTCCCAGTTAATGTTAAACATGAACAAAAGCACAATAACCACTGTAGCAAAGGTATTGATAAGGTACATAATGGCCGGACCGGTATACATCCTTACTTTTCCCACATCTTCGCTAATGCGGTTCATGAGGTCGCCGGTACTGTTGTTTTTATAAAAGGCCGCGTCGAGGGTTTGGTAATGAGCATACAATTCGTTCTTTTGATCGTACTCAATAAAACGGCTCATGACAATTAGTGTTTGCCTCATGAGGAACATAAATAAACCGCTTGCCAGCGCCAGGCCAAGCATTAAGAGGCCAAACTTCACAAAAAGCGAAGTTTGTACAGGTTTGTGGGAAACAATAAGGTCTACAATCTCATTGGTCACATCGCCAACCACAATGCCCTGGTAAACCGAAAAGGTGGTAGACAAGGTAACAAATAAGGCCCCAAGTATTAAACGCCATTTGTATTTAATAAAATAGGCGTTTATGGTTTTGAGGGATTTCATTTGTCAATACAGTTTTTTCGTGTCAGGCTGAGCGGAGTCGAAGCCTATCATCACCCTTCGACTCCGCTCAGGGTGACAACAATAACCTAAAAATCGTTATTCAGCTGGTTAGTAGCTTTTTGCAGAATCTCGAAAGCGTTCTCCGCCATCAGGTTTTCCTTATCGAGCGTTGGGTTAATTTCCACCATTTCAAAACATACTATTTTTTTTGAACGCATGATATAATAAATGAGGTTTCCCGCCTCTTTTTCGGTAATGCCATTTGGCACGGGTGTTCCTGTTCCGCTCGAAATACGGCTGTCCATGCTATCCACATCAAAACTCACGTAAATCAGATCGCAATGATCCAGGTAGTTCAACGATTCAATGGCCACACGCTCCACCGCTTTTTTACGGATCTCCTGGAGGTTAAATACCCGTACTTTATTTTTTTTGATCAGGAAATCTTCCTGCGGTTCAAAATCACGCAATGCAATATAAACAAGGTCGTTATAATGAATTTTTGGACTGATTCCACCAAGAGATTTTAGTTTTTCCCAGTATTCAACGGTTTCATCATCGGGTTTGTTTTGTTGCCTTTCTTTATTATCCTCGCCCAGCACACAGGCTATAGGCATTCCATGCATATTGCCGCTTGGGGTGGTGTATGGTGTATGAATATCGGCGTGCGCGTCGATCCAGATAACGCCAATGCGCTTGTTAGGATAAGCCATTTTAATGCCCGTAATGGTTCCCAGTGCCGAGCTATGGTCGCCAGCCAATACAATAGGGACTTCGTCCTTTAATAAGGTCTTTTTTATTTCATTGGCCAGGCGCTCATTTAAGGTATGAACACCTTTTATGCGTTTTGCATAATCATTCACCACCGGTTCCAGTAATAACTGGTTCTCATTCTGCACTTCAACCGTCTTAAATTTTTTAAAGAAGTTACTGCCAAAATCAAGCGCCGCAATTTTTATCGCATCCACTCCCATGCTGGCGCCCCTGGTTCCTGCCCCGATCTCACTTTTTACTTCAATTAGTTTTATTGGCTTGATCATAAAGTTTTTAATTTGAGGCACAAAGATACGAATGATTGGCTAAAAAGGGAATAAAATCCTGTTTACTTCGCGCCAGGTTTAATAAAATTAAACTCCGTACGCCTATTGTATTCATGTTCCAGGTCAGAGCAGTCTACTCCATTCTTACACCTGTTCCTGATAGCTGTTTCGCCATTGCCCGTGGCTTTAATTCTTGATTTGTCGATACCATGACTGGTTAAATAATCCATAACTGCCGTGGCTCTTTTTAACGATAAAGCTAAATTTGAACTGTCATCCCCCTGCGAATCGGTATGGGATATGACCTCTATTTTAATGTTTGGATTGTCTTTTAATATATTGACTACTTTATCGAGCACCGGTTTTGCATCTGTTTCAATGTCAAATCGACCCGACGCATATTTTATATTTTCACTGATTCTGATTTCCGTGTTTGAATTATCAGCGACCAGCTTTTTAAATTTCATGGTTACATCTTCAGTTTCCGCTGCTTCTGTTAACCGAACGATATCAACATCAAGCAATTTATAATCAAATCCAAATGAGCTTCTTGAAAATTTAGCGATCTCATCACCCTGTCGTGTAGCCAGTATCACATTGGTTGTTGTTTGCATATCGGGTACGGCTTTCACTGTATATCCCGATTTTTCTAAAGGTACGTTCAGCTCAAAATCACCGTATTTATTTGTTTTGGTTTCTTCCAACGCCTCCTCATTACTATTGGGAACCATAAGGTACACGGTTGTATTGACAAGAGGGGTCTTAACACCCCGGATTTCGGTTAACAATTTCCCCTTGAGGGTTTTGGTTGATTTTTGTGCTTTTGGCTTATTAAAAGAAGATATATTTTCTGAAGTGGATAATAACTTACCATCCGGCCCTATTAAGCTAACCCTGTCTCTAAGCCCTATTCCAGTCCATTCATTCCAATCATCCCTTATGGCATAATAATCAACTACATAATTCGGCGACTTGTTCATCAGCTTAGAGCGTTTAAACTTTTGCAACCAATAATAATAGTTACTGCCCGACTGGTAATCAATATAAAAAATTCTGATTTTTTGAGTACCGTATTTTTTGAGCATTTCCGGAACAACAGACTCTATTTTATTCATGCTGTCTTTGCTATAAATAAAATCAGATGAGTTTTTGCGGTTATCAGCGCTTGCAAAATAGATTAAAACATATTCTCCACAAGGAATGACCAGTTTTTTTTCTGTCGTAGTGGTATCATACACTTTAAGCTTCTTTTGCACAATATCGCCAACCTCATATTCTTTATTGGCATTTACCTGGCCAAAAAAAAGTTGAGTTGAAAACAGCGCAAAGATCAACAGTATGCTTCTCATGTTTTAAGTAATTATAAACTATATTTATAATTATTTCTCTTTGCTCAGCATAATTTGTTTCTCCAGCGAAAAGGCATCGGTTTTGCCCAATTTAAGTTCTATTTTTTCCTCAGCCGGCTTGTAGCCTTTTTTACTGGCTTTTAACGTGTACTGTTCACCACCTTTAAGGGTTATAAAATATTCTCCGTTATCATTGGTTACTGTACTGCCCACTTCTTTTCCACTGGCATCGGTAATTTTAAGCTCCACCAGGGCAATACCGCTTCCTTCAAAGCTGTCGCGGATCACACCTTTTAAAATGGACAGACCGTTATTTTCTTTCTTGGCAAACTCTTTTTCAAAGATGCCAAAGTTGCTCAAATCCACTTTATAAATGTCACTTTCTCCCAGGCCACCTGCCCTGTCGCTGGCAAAATAACCGGTTTTAGCGTCGGCGCTCACCACAAACGGACCATCTTTACCAACCGTATTAATAGGATATCCCATGTTTACCGGCTTGCTCCATTTTCCGTTTTCAAGGGTGCTTCTAAACACATCATAAGAACCCATCGATCCTTTTCCGTTACTGCTAAAGAAAAGTGTTTTGCCATCGGGTGCAATAAAAACACCTACTTCATCAAATTCCGAATTGATATCAGCGCCTAAATTTACCGGTTTGCCCCACTCGTTTTTGCTCAGGCGTTGCACGGTCCAGATGTCGCTTCTGCCTTTTCCGCCGGGGCGTTCGCTGGTAAAATACAATGTTTTGCCATCGGCCGACACACAGGCGCCTCCTTCCCAGTAAGAGGTATTGATAGGCTTGCCCATGGCTTCAGGAGTTTTCCATTTGTTGCTTACTACCTTGCTCACAAACACATCTCCGCCCCTGCTTTCATTATCATTAATATCGTTCTTGTAAATGAATATTTGTTTTCCGTCAGGCGAAATACCCGTGCAGGCGTCGTGCGCGGCAGTATTCACATTACCGGGAACGCTTTCTGCCTCCATCCATTTTTTGCCAACCGTATCCCAATTGGCAATGTAAATGTCCTCGAAACATTTCCCATCTCCTTCCACATCAACCGGCGAATCGGTTGTTTCGGGACGACGTGTGGTAAATACCAGTTTTTTTCCGTCGGCACTAATGCAAGGCGTTTTATCTTCGTATTTTGAATTGATGAGGCTTCCCAAATTTTCGACCTTCAGGTCGCGTGGTGCAGCCATTAATTTTTTGGCATTGCTGCAATGTTCAATATACACATCCACATCTTCCTCGGTAGCTGCTTTAGCTTTGGCATTGGTTTTAAAACTACTGAATTCCGAAGCGGCTTCGTCTATCTTTCCATCTCTTAAATGGATCTTGGCCAACACCAGGTACGATTCAGGCATGACATCTTTGCCCGTGGCAATGGCCTTTTTTAAGGACTCTTCGGCCAGGTCGTATTTGTTTAGCTGGTAATTGCAAAATCCGATGTAATGAAGCACTGTGGCGTCGGTAGGATTCTTCTGCAACACATCTTTATAAATGGTTAATGCGCCAATGTACTGGCCGGCATACAATTTTTGTTTGGCAAGCACCATTTTTACCTGGTCGCCTGCGTCCAATGCGTTCAAATTTGATAAAGCGGCAAAAAAGCAAAGGCCTGTAATCAGTTTCTTCATAGTTTAAAACATAATTTTCCTGCTTAAATATAGTCAAAATGATTTAAAACCGTATTTAATTGTGAAAAAAAACAGCCCGTTTCTTAATATTCTGTATTTTTAGAGCATGAGTTCTGTAGCATTTTACATTGCATTACCGTTTTTATACCTGATCTCCCTCCTTCCCTTTCCCTTATTTTATCTGTTATCGGACGGGGTTTATTTTTTGCTGTACCGCGTTATTGGCTACCGTAAAAAAGTGGTTTACGAGAACCTTAAAAATTCATTCCCAAATAAAACACACAAAGAGTTAAAACAGATTGAAAAACAGTTTTACAACTATTTATGCGATTTGTTTTTAGAAACCCTGAAAACACTCACCATCTCAAAAGAAGAAGCCATAAAACGCTGCGCTTTTAATGACAATACCAAAGCTATTTTTAAGAACCTGAACGATCAGAAAAAATCATGCATCCTGGTAATGGGGCATTTTGGGAACTGGGAATGGGCCGGCAATTCATTTAGTTTAATTAACCCGCAGCAATTATACGTTATTTATCATCCCTTGTCCAACAAGCATTTTGATAAGTTGATGTATGACATGCGCACCCGTTTTGGCACCAAGCTATATGCCATGAAAGAAGCCATGCGCGAAATGATACGAAACCGCAACGAGGTAAATGCCACCGCCTTTATTGCTGACCAAACACCATCGCCCGAAGGCGCTTACTGGACCACTTTTTTGAACCAGGATACACCTGTATTTTGGGGTACCGAAAAAATTGCTCAAAAATTAAACTACCCGGTGGTATATGTAACTGTGAACCGCGTGAAACGGGGATATTACGAGGTAAATACCGAATACCTGGTGATGGACCCTAAAAACACCAAAGAAGGCGAGATCTCGGAGCTTCATACCCGTAAGCTGGAACAGGACATTATTGCTCAACCCGAAATATGGTTGTGGAGCCACAGGAGGTGGAAACATAAGCGGATAAAATAGCTTCCCTTATTTACGGCAATTCCCTGGTACTTTCCTTTATAAAAAGAAATATCACCAGCAACACTATCACTACAAAACCGTATAGTACCATATCCGGTAAACTAAAAACGGCATCGCAAGTTGAGATATATTCCAATTCACTTTCATTAAACAATTCATAATTCGAATCATTATTGGAATGAATCATTTTAAAATCAGAGAACGTACCAGCGCTAAAAGAAGAATCGCGCCAGGCAATTAAATCATCTTTACAAACACCGCTATTACTTACCATAAAACGAACTATAGTATAATGTTAGTGTATAAAATGTAAATAAAAAGCCCAAACTAACAAATGATTAGTTTGGGCTGGTAAGTGAAAGTTTTTTAAGAATAAGTGATTGCCGTTTATTCTTTTTCTTCAACACCGGTTGGGCTTAAACCCAGCGCTTTACGCTCCTCGGTTTTTTTAAATGTTTTATTGAGGTAGTATAAATTTTTCTCATCGTGGCCAACGCGCTTAATCATGTCAATGAGCTCGTTCACGCCTTTTTCCGATTGTTGTTGCTCCAATACAAAGGCCTCCAAAAATTTAAAGGTGGCAAAATCATTTTCCTCGTAAGCCAGTTTGGCCAGCTTGTTAATGGCAATGGTTACCTCATGCTCCAGGTCGAACACATAATTAAACACATCGAGCAGATTTTTTAATTTTACAGACGAATCCTTTAAAGGCTTAATGTGTGCCGAACCTCCGTAGGTATTCAGGTATTTATAAATTTCCAGCATATGGTTGCGCTCATCGCTACTGGCCGCGTAAAAATATTCAGCAATACCGTCGAGGTTTTTTTCCTCGCACCAGGTGGCCAGTGTTAAGTAGGCATTTGAAGCATACGCTTCTTTTTGAATTTGCTCGTTAAGAGCCGCTTTTATTTTAGTTGATAACATAACCGGGTTGTTTTAATGTATGTACAATATTACAACATAATTTTTTTCCTGACCTTTTTCAGTTCATTTTTTATAAACATAAGCCTATATTTAGAATTAAAATAAATACCACATTTAATTTTATGGATTTGTAAATTAATTTCGTCTTTTGTGTAAACGCGTCTATGAAAGCCCTTTATGTCATACTGTTTATGAGCCTTCTGCTAAGCGGCCGGGCACAGCAAACCATTACCATACATGGTATGGTAACCGATGAAACAAACCACAAACCCTTGCAGGGTGTTGCCATTCAGTTGCAAAATTCCACTTACGGCGCCCTTACTTCAAAGAATGGCACTTTCAGTTTTTCCATTCCCTACAAAAAACACTTGTCGCTGTTGTTTAGCTTAATGGGTTATACCAAGCGAGTAAAAGAAATTGATGTGACCGAAAAACAGGACAGTGTTTACATTTCCGTTTTACTGGCTCAATCGTATACCGTTATTGACACCGTAGCCGTTTATGGTAACTTAAAGCCCGACACCCTGGTGGGTTCACCAAAATACAGCGTGTATGATTTTGATTTTTATGAGGACAAATACATTTTACTCACCGCCTCCCGCTCATTGAAAGAAGCTGAATTAAAGCTGGCTGATGCGAACGGCAAGATCCTCACTACTTACATGATCCCGAAAGCCGGTGGCGAAGCCAAAGAGTTTTACCACGATTACATGGGTTACACAAACCTGGTTTGCGAAAATTACATTTACCGCATTAACCTGTACCACGATCGTTTTGTACTGATTCCCCTTGGCATACAGGATGTGAATACCTTTATAAAACCCATTATCGATACTATTAACGGGAAAATTATTTTTACCGATTACTGGAAAGACTATCCCATGTTCAACTATTTTAGTTACACGGAAAAAGACAGCACCAAAGCGCAATTATTAAGCATTGAGGATAAAGAGCTCATGCATGCTTATAATTTTGAATATTATTCCCTAAAACCACGAGAAAAACTGGAGGCCAGGAGGCTGGCCATGGACCTGAATATGGATAAGCACGTAGTAGCATCGCTCATGAGTGGTTTTACAAAAAGTATGTTCTATGAACCGTTATTTGCTCCTTTGTTTATTGTAAAGGATACCATTTGCGTGTTCGATCATTACAAAGATCAACTATACCACCTGGATAAACATGGTGTTAAAATAGATTCGGTGGCCATTAGTTATAACCACCCAAAGAACTGGAAAGAATGGAAACGCCTGATGCTGAAAGATGATATTGAAAATTCGATTTACGCAGTATATGAAAAGAACGGGCACAAATACATTAAACAGATCAGTACGCAAACCGGTAAGGATATGGGTCGCTACAGCCTGCAGTTTCACAGCGCTGATAAGCTGAAAATACACGATGGTTATGCCTATTATATTTACCGGCCTTTTGAAAGTACCCAGGAAAAATTCTTTTACAGGGAACTCATCAAATTGGATAGGACGAATTGAGTGCTTGTTAAAAAAACTCATGGGAACATAGGTTTTTAGTACGTCATTGCAAGGAGGCACGACGAAGCAATCTCACATTTAGTTTAAAACTGTGCATGAGATTGCTTCTCTGCCAGCCAGCGGATCGCAATGACGATAGGTATTAAAACTTTTCGGTCTGTTCTTCTAAGTGCTTTTGTATTTAAAATGTTCTAATATTAACTCTTCCTTACCTGTTTTTTTTATTGGCTTTTTATTCGCATTTTCGGTACCGGAATAGTGCCGGCATGAAAAACCTCAAAACACCACTTCTTACACTAATATTAAGCGCCATATCGGCGCTGGTGCAAACGGTGGTTATTTCACTGATAACCTATAAAATATCGGGCGATATTAACCTCGCCATTATTTTATTGTCGTTTTTCTCATCTTTTGTAGTCAGTTTCCTGGTTATTTACTTTATTTATAATGGTATCCTCAATGAAAAGATCGATCGCCTGTATTTACTGGTAAAAGAACAACAACCTAAAGAAATTCCAAATACCGAATTTCAGCTGGATGAAGTGGATCCCATTGACCGCCTTGAAGACGAGATCCAGAAACTGGCTATTGAACGGTATAAAGAAGCGGAGCAAAAACGGCATCTCGACAGTTACCGCAAGGAATTTTTAGGTAATGTATCGCACGAGTTAAAAACACCCATTTTTAACATACAAGGTTATGTATCTACCTTGATTGATGGTGGTATTAACGACCCCAGTATAAATGTGGAGTACTTAAAGCGCGCCGATAGAAGCGTTGACCGCATGATCCAGATCATTGACGACCTCGAAACCATTTCGCAGCTGGAAATTGGCACCCTGGAGCTGGAGCTGGAAACCTATGATATTACACAGCAAATCAAAGACATTATGGAAGCGCTTGAGCTACAAGCAAAAAAACAAAATATTAAACTGCACCTGGGCAAAAAATACGACAAGCCTATTTTGGTAAAAGCAGATAAATTCAGGATCAGGCAAGTATTGGTAAACCTGATAACCAATAGTATTAAGTACGGCAAAGAAGACGGGAAAACATCGGTGAGCATTAACCTGTTTGATGAGCAGGTAATTGTGGAAATAAAAGACAATGGTATTGGCATTGCCGAAAAACATTTGCCCCGCCTCTTCGAGCGTTTTTATAGGGTTGATAAAGGGCGTAGCCGCGAACAGGGTGGTACAGGCTTAGGCCTGGCCATTGTAAAACACATTATTGAGGCCCATGGCCAAACCATTGATGTGAGCAGCGAAGTGAACGAAGGGACTACGATGAGCTTTACGTTGAAAAGAGCGGAGTAACACAAAACCTTTATTTACTAAGATAATTATTTCTCCCCCTTAAAAATATCCTTGATCTTATCTTTCAGGTGGATCACTTTTTCAATATTCTCCTGTATGGCAGGCACGGTCATTTCAGTGATCTGTGAGTCGCTTAATGATTTTAAAGATTCGGGATAGAACACCAGGAAGCTTGTAAATTCATTGCTTTTACTCAGGGTTTTAGGCATGTTATCGATGTGGAAATCATAAGACACCGTTTGTTTCCGGCTGCTTAAAAAAATGTACAGGTCATCTTCCTTCACATCATCCATAATGTCGCTGTCCTCAAAACCATTTACCATTAAATAATTATAGAACTCACGTTTCTTATCCTTAATTAAACCCGTAAAAGCTTCAATGGTTTTTTGCTGTCCATAAACTTTTACATTACTCCCCATTTGCTTTAATACCGAATTTATTTTTCGCACCACCAGGTTAAAACCGCTTTCGAGTTCGGAGTTAGGTGCCAGCAGTACAACAATACGATGATAGCTATTAAGTGGTTGTATGACTTTGGATATGATAATGGATTGCTTGGTTTTTACCAATAAATTATCGGCAATGCTACCAAACAAAATATTACCACTCCCCTGTTGCGCTTTCCAGCTTATCAATACATCAGAAATGCTGTAGGCTTTGGCGGTACGGGCAATACCATCCACTATGCTCAAATCTACCTTTTTAAGCACATGCACTTTTTGGTCGCCCGAAGAAATTTGCTCTACTACGCCGTCAATTACCTTTTTTACAAGGTTAATGCGTTCATCCGCGTCCACATTCTCTTCAACAATGGATAAAGGATAAATAGGCTCATGCGAGCGGTTGTCTTTAATAATGAGAGCAAGGTCAATCAGCCTGGCAATGTTCTCTGGATTACTAACCGGGATAAGGATTCTTTCGGTGCGATCAATGATCTTTTTGGTAGTTTCCTTTTCTGTCATGGCAATTTTACGGGCCGCCCTTTCGGTAACAAATGAACTTACCATGCAGGTTATTAAAATCAGGATAATGGTTCCGTTTATGACATTCTGGTCAAAAAGCCCAATATCATAACCTACTTTAATAACGGCTAAGGTAGCCGCCGCGTGTGAGGCGCTTAAACCAAACATGACCCGTTTTTCGTACTTGGTATATTTGTAAATAGCGCCTGTAACCTGTGCCGCCAGCCATTTGGTTACCAATGCTACCAGGCTTAAAATGCCGGCAAACACCAAAGCGTCGGTGCCCCGTAAAAACAGGCTAAAATCAACCAGCATTCCGGCGCTAATTAAAAAGAAAGGAATGAACAAGGTGTTGCCAATAAAGATAATCCGGTTCATGAGCACCGAATTGTGCGGTATAACACGGTTAAGTGCCAAACCGGCAAGGAAAGCGCCAATAATGGGTTCTACACCGGCAAGTTCCGAAAAGAAACCCGCAATAAACACCACAGCCAATACATAAATGTATTGCGAGCTGCCCTGTCCCTCTATATTCCTGAAAAACCAACGACTTACTTTTGGGAGAAGGTATAACACCGAAAAACATAGCAGCGCCAGCGATACAATAAGGCGGATCCAGAACACGGAATTGATTTCGCCACCTACCATATTGGTAATAACACCCAGCAAAATAAGTACGGCACTATCGGTTATAATAGTTCCACCAAACGAAATTTGCACGGCACGGTTCTTTACAACACCCATGTTACTGACAATAGGATAACTGAGCAAGGTGTGCGTGGAAAACATGCTTGCCAGCAATAACGCTGGCCACATGCTAAAGCCAAATACGTAAATGCAAACCAGGTATCCAATAGTAATAGGAATAAAAAAGGTAAAAGCGCCAAATACTATGCTTTTCGAACGGTTGCGCTTGTATTCCTGCATGTCAATTTCGAGCCCTGCCAAAAACATAATGTACAACAGCCCGGTTTTACTGAACAATTCGAAACTTGTTGATTTTTCGATGATATGAAGTGTATTTGGCCCAATGATAACGCCGGCAATAATTAAACCGATAATACCCGGAATGCGAAAGCGCTTTAAAACCAATGGCGCAAATAAAATAATAAGAAGGGTTAATGCCAGGATCAATACAGGGTTTTTTACCGGCAAGTAATGACTGAAAAAATCATGAAAGGCTTGTAAATTACCGGCAAGTAATCGCATAAAATTTCTTTATAACAAAAATAAAGAATTAAAGTTGATTAAACGATAAATACAGAAAATAGGCCGAAAGAAAGGAAAAGACTTTCAAAAAGCAGGTATTTCTTACATCATTTTTTTCGTCATTGCGAGTGATGGGAAACAATCTCATACTTATTTTAAAAATTGTGTGAGATTTCTTCGGGCAAAATGCCCTCGCAATGACGCTCTTATTGCATTAAAACGTCAATACATACTGAACCGAAGTAGACCTTGGCGCTTCAATTTTCATTGGTCTTAACGAATATATCTCATTGAACAGGTTATTGCATACCAATGAGATCTTATGTTTGGCTCCCAGGTTATAACTTAATCTTGCATCGCAAACCACTATGTAGTAATGTGAAGCCCAATAATCAACCCCTTCAATTTTATCAAAATAAGGCGCTGCATCTGTTGTTAATTGCTCAATATCTTTAAAGGCTTTGTCAATGTTCTTCATTTTACTGTAATACCTGTAGCTAAATCCAACCCCGAAACGGTATATTTTAAATTCAATATCGGCTTTGAACATGTGCTTGAACCTGTATTTCAAAATATTATTGGTAGTATCCATGCTACTGTTTTTGTAGCTTAATGAGTTGCCTGTTGCACCGGGCTGTATTGATTTGGTAACCGCGTAAACCGAATCAGGAGTAAGCGATACTGGCTCAATATAGGTGTAACCGATTAAAGTAGTAACGCCGAATTTTTTATTGGTTTCCGGGGTCGACGCGGCTAAGGACAGATCGATGCCCCGCACCCTTGAGTCGCCGGTATTCACAAATTTAAACCCTACCAAAGCAACCTCAGGATCCCAGGTACCAAACAGGTATTCAATGGTATTATGGTATTTTTGGTAAAAGCCTGCCATGTCAAGATAGCCCATGCAATTACCGATTTTAAAGCCTTGCTTCAACCCAATCTCGAAACTTTTGCTGGTTTCGGGCTTCAGGTCGGGATTTGGAAATACCCCAAACATACCCGATTTGGTAGTAATGTACCTTTCGGTAATGGTTGGGTAACGGAAACCCTGGCCGTAAGATACCCTTACAAAAGTTCCTTTGGTTACTGCAAGATTGGCCCCTGCCCTGAAAATTGGCGCTACCACACTTTCCTGGTCGTTCATTTTAAAGTACTCGTACCTGAAACCGCCCGATAAATTGAGCACACGCCAGAATTTTTTATCCAACTGAATGTAACCCGAAGTATTTACGATCTTATTGTTTGGGGAACCACTGGAAGCATATAAGGAGGCATAAGAGGTAGATACATTAGCTACCACGCCGCCCGTAAAGTTCATATCAATACTTTTAAATTTACGTTGCAACTGGTACTCGCCATAATACATGGTACCATTGTTCGACTGGTTATTGGAAATGTAGTTGTTGGAATAAAACATCCTTGTGACAAGGCTATGGCTCAGTCCATTTTTAGTGGTGTACTTAATAAATGGGTCCACGTTAAACAACGTTTGTTCCTGTAAAAATACAGCTCCCGGATACCCTCTGTATAAACCCAATGAATCGTCGAGCCAGGCAAATACCATGTTGGTTTTATTGTACATGGCATTGGCATTAATCCCAAAGCTTAAGCCTTCAATGCGTTTTGCCCTGTAGCGCAGGTTAAAATTAACACGTGCCCTGGATTTTATCATGTCATCATTCGAGTACAAAGGAATTGTATCCGTAACATGCAAAGCCTGTTTCAAATCGGCAGGCATGTATGGTGCCGGTGGCGGCGGACCAATATATCCCTGGTCAATATTAAAGTTGGCGCCCACAACAAAATCAAGATTGTTTTTAATGATGCGTGAGTGGAATAAATTAAGGTTGCTAAACCCGGGGAATGAATTATTTCCATTCATTTTATACCAGTTTCCTGCCGGTGCCTTTGGAATGCTGTATTGTCCGGCCGAATAATTAATACTTGTTTTTGGCTTACTGCGGGGATAAGCCGAACGGATATTGATAACCCCGTTCAATGCCGACGAACCGTATAATACCGATGAGGCCCCTTTTATGATCTCAACCTGTTCAATATTCTCAACCGGAATATAGCTCCACTCCGGCCGCCCGGCATCACCACTTAACAATGGAATTCCGTCAACCACAATGGCCACCCGGCTCCCCACACCAAACGTAAACCCGCTACCACCGCGTATCTGCGGGTCGTTATCAATAATGGTTAAACCCGGCACCTGCTCCAGGGCCGTTTCAATACTGGTGGTATTTTTATTGTTAATAAGATTCGGCTTGATAACTTCCATGGAAACGGTCAGGTCTTCCAGCTTTTGTTCAAATTTACCCGACGAAACAACAACGGTTTCCAGTAAACGGGCAACAGGTTTTAAACTCACGTTTTTTTCGGTTACTACACCCGGCTCAATGAGCACCTCAAGAGTATCGCTTCCCAAGCCAATAAAACCACATAATAATTTATGGTAGCCCGAATCCAGCTCCAGGTAATATTTACCCTCAATATCTGAAGCCGTCCCCTTCGACATGTCGGCAACAAGCTGTATGGTTGCTCCCGGCAATACCTCATTATTGGAGGCATCGGTAATAACGCCTTTCAATATTCCTTTTTGTTGCGCCAGGGAAATACCTGTAATAAGTAAAAAAACGAAGAGTATTGCTTTTCTCATATTTCAAATTAAAAAACCCCGCAAGGGTACGCGGGGTTTTAGGGGATAAAATTAATCTGATTACTCAATGATGAATTTTCCGGATTTCTGGAATTCGCTTCCAACCACCTGGTATAAATACATACCGTTGTTAAGTGAAGATGGTAAATGAACCGTGTTCAGTTTTCCTTTTTCAACAGCAGTTGTAAATACAATTTTACCGGTAAGGTCAGTTACGTTAAGCGTTGATGAGTTCTCAATTTTAGAAAGATCGACATATACCGCGTTCTCATAATAATACACATTTACATTTTTAGCCAGGTCTACGTCTTTTACCGAAGTAACCGAGTTATAAATAAAAGTAATATCATCAATCCAGATCTTGCTTCCGGCAAAGGTGGTTAACTGGTTGTTTGACGGCGTCATGTTAATCATGATATACGTTGGATTACCTGAAGCAGTGTATACAAACGGAGCGGTAAAGCGTTTCCAAACAGAGCTGGTGCCTGTTGGGGTTAAAAAGGTAGCTCTTGCAATTTTATCGGCTGTAGGATCGGCATGATACGTTGTAGGTGTTTCTGGATCGAAGTATTGGTTGTTATGCAAAATGGCTGTAACCTTACCTATTTCACCTGTTCCACCCGAAGTATACTGGTACCAGCCCACAATACTGTCCGGTCTACCGGTAAAAGTTTGCCTTCTGATGTCGCTGGAAGAACTGTAATTAACAGTACCGATATAGCCTTCAGCCTTGTTGGTTGATGGTGCATTGATAACTCCGGTAGTAACGTTACCATTTACAACGGTACCAACAATAGGAACTGTTTTATTCTCAAGTCTTACAGAATAAGAACCTGTATGTTTTATTGATCCATCCTGGAAACAGGTTTGTGGTCCGATTTGCGCGGTAGATGAACCTGATTTATTGGAATACCATCCTGTAGGCTCAGCCGCAATGCCCGGACTCGGGTTTCCGCCCCAGTTCTCAAATCCACCGTTAGGGATTTGTGTTTGGGCCAATGAAAACAGGGAAACTGAAAGTGATAATAACGTAGTAAATGTTTTATTCATTTTGTCTTGTTTAAGTAAAGTCTACCATACATTTCGTTTGCGGGAAAAATAGTAGCTATTGTTTTTAATAAAATTAGTTGAACAAAAGTACAAATTATATACAGTTTTCATATTTTTATTCGAAGAATTTAGAGATTTAACAATTTTCTGTTTGGCGAAAAAACCTAAGACCTTAAACAAAAAAAATACCCTAAATCATTGCAGATGAAGGGTATAAAAATGTGAGTTTAAAAGGTAGTTGTTTAATTTAAAATCCATTTTTTCATGAAAAACCATTGCTTATTTGATTTTTTTGCCCGGCATTTGCTGTCCGTTTTGTATAAGCGTTAAAGCCGTAATATTTCCTTTTTTGTCTTTTGTGAATTCGAATTGCGCGTTCACCATTTTACAGAAGTAAGAATAAGCCCCTTCGCTGAAAATTTCGAGCTTCGGTTGTCCTGTTGCCTGCACAAACATACGCTCTCCGTCAAAAGTAGTGGTCATTACAAAACCCGGTTCCAGTTCATATTCTCCACACAGCTTTTGACCTATGGCTTTGTCAATTTTTATAGCGACGTGTTCAACCGGTAACTCATACTTATCGTCGAACATGATAGCCCTGCAAATTTTGTTAGGTTGAAAAGCCATTTGGTTGTCAATGTTTTTGAGTACCACAATGCATACTTCATCCTTTGGATAACGACTAATGATGGTAGAAAATCCCTGGATACCGCCTTTATGGTAAATCAGTGGACGGCCCATGTAACTGTCTACAAACCAACCGTAGGCATATTTATCTTTGTAGGGCGTTACAATTTTATCGAGCGTAGCTTGTTTTACCAGTTTTTCGCTGTAAAATGCCCTGTCCCACAACAGCAGGTCCTCAACGGTTGAATATAAAGCCCCCGCACCCGATGGAACACTCATATCAATATAAGCGGTATTTTCCAATCCATTATCGCCTTCGGTGTAACCAAGTGCCAGGTTTTTCACCAGCTTATTCCCGTCAAAAACACCGGAGTTCTTCATTCCCAAAGGCTCAAAGATTTGAGTGGTAATAAATTCAGGAAAGGTTTTTCCAGAAGCTTTTTCAATAATGTATGATAGCAAAATATAACCTGAATTGCTGTAGCTGAATTTTTCGCCGGGCTCAAAATCAAGCTTCTTGTCTTTAAAGTAAGAGATGATCTTTGTTAAGGTATGCGGCTGCACCATGATAGATTCATAATTTGTATCATTCGTAAAATTATAAATGCCCGAAGTATGCGTTAACAAATGATGAATGGTTATTTTATCGCCGTTAGGATAATCGGAGATATATTTTGTCAGCTTATCTTCAACATTCAATTTGCCCTGTTCCTGCAACATCATAATGGCCATGGCCGTAAATTGCTTGGAAACCGAAGCCAGCTTGAATTTGGTTTGGGCTGTGTTTGGCACATCGTAGCTGTAATTGGCCATGCCATATCCTTTGCTTAATAAGGTAGTCCCGTTCTTTGAAATGGAAACCGAACCGGCGAACATATCCTTTTTTGCAAATGCCTGCAAAATAGAATCTATTTTTTGAACCCGCTGCTGGTCGGTTTGCGCCTGTACTGTTAGTGCCAGTGTGAAGAAACTTAAGAGTAATAGTGTTTTTTTCATAATTATAATTGGTAAATTAATATGTGGTATTAAAAATAAATTATTCAATAGCAAACTCATGCAATCGTTTTGATGTTCTGTAATCTGATTTTGCTATGAGCTCGCGTCGGTAATTTTTGTATCCATGTTCATGCACTTCAAGAAGCTCGTCATAAGGGCCACGCTGTGTCATCAATTTAACCAATATGGGCATAGTTTCGATAACAATGAACAGGAGCACAATAAATATATTGACAAGGTTCATGGCACTGCTTTCTTTCGTTAAAACGGAGAGCGCATCTATTCGTGCAGCCAGGCCATCATAGTGGTCAACTCCAGGTTTTTGTTTCAAAAATTCGTTTGCTCTTTGAGTGGACAGAACACCAAGTTGTTTTTCCAGTTCATCAATTTTAATACGATTAAATTCTGCTGTTTTGTTAAGTTCTTTCTGAGCCTCGTCCAACTGAATTTCTTTTTTCTTTGCATTTGTTCCTATGCCGGCAACACCTGTTGTTTTGCTTGTCTTTGCACCAAAACGTTCTTCATCATATTCCTTTTGTAATCGATCCCGGAAAGTTTCTTTTTCCTTCACCTCACTTTTAAGTGCAAGCATTTTCCTTTCCAATTCCTTTACCTCGGGGAAGCTTGAAGCTATGGATGTTTTTGCGATAAGGGCTTCATTGGTTCTTTTTTCATCGAGTTTGCGATTGATCTCCTTCTCAAATAGTTTTAATTCGAGAGGCTTTGATACGACCATAGCGATGACGATGGCCATTACAAATCGCGGTAGCGCCATCATAAAATCATTTTTCAGCAAACCGTTTTTACGCATGCTCGACACGATAAAACGGTCCAGGTTAAAGATCATTCCTCCCCACAATAGGGCAAACAAAAGAACGATCCAAATGCTATCAAAAATGACTGACAATGCGTATCCCGCTGCTGCTGCTGCAAATATGGCAGTGAAGAGTACCGAGGCACCAATACCGGCATATTTACTGGTTTCGGTTGGACAGCGCTTTAATACTTGCGGTGCCGCTCCCGAGCAAAACAATATGAAGGATCTGATTGATTTCATTTTTGGACGAAACGTTTAATTCAAGGTCTTTATATAATCATTGTTCGCAGCCTCCAGATCTGCCTGCATCTTCACCGCTTTTTGGCGGTGAAGATGCTCAGCAGTAAAAATTTATTGGTGTTTTGATTTTACATGTACACCATGCTTGTCGATGGTTACTTTAGATTCGGTTGAGTTGATGTTAACGCCATTGCTGTCAACTTTTATCTGCGCGTCTTTAGCGTTAATATCCACACCATTCACATTGATCTTTACATGTCCTTTAGAATGATCGTTCGGATCAACAAACTCTGCATCAATATCATCGCCTTCCAGGTGATCTTTCACCGAGATCAACCCATCGCAATCAATGCATTTCAGGCCTTCTTCCGTCATCATCCAGCGGCGGTTAATCATATCGCCATCGTAAGTATTGGTTACATTTTCAATATCGTAGATCATGTTTTCCAACGATTTATCCAGGTAAATGACTTTGCCTACAGGCAGTTTTAAGATCACCGTCACATCCTGTTCCCTGAACTTATCGGCATCGTTTACGCGGAAGATGTTATCGAACAGTAATATGCTATCCTGTTGTGTTACATTGTAGGCAATATGCTCGGCACGTGTTTTCGCTATTAGTTTATTGCTGCCGTGCGCTTCTTTTACTACCACCATCTCAATGTTATTGCTTTGCGATTTAATGATGTTTAACCTTGAGTAACCCAGTATGTATTTCACATCGTTATGCTTGCCAATCATGTAGTTGCTATGCCTTCTGTGCACATAAAAATCTTTTTCCCCCTCTTCAGCATCATCGTTTACCTGTAACTCGGTATAGTTCACGTCCACTTCGTTCATTTTCAATATGAGTGTGTCATTTGGCACCACATTGACGTTTTCCCTTATTTTGGCTACTTTATTAAAGTCCTGGCCGGTTCTGATACCAACATACAACAGCATAAAGAAACCAACCAGCCACAGGATACCTGCCGATAAATTCAACCAGCGGTTCGAATACCTGATCTTAAATACCAGCTTAATGCCGCCATAGATCATCATAATGATGGGAACTCCTACAAAAAGAGCAATGCCCAGTAAGCCAATGTAAAAATCCTTACCATCCAGCAGCAGCATGTCTATCCACTCCTGCCCTTCCACGTTGGTGGTCACAAACGACATACCGAACACGGTGCCAAACAGGCCAAAGAAAAAGATCACACCAAATATAACCATCAGCACTCCTATGATCTTTAGCAATACGCGGCCAATGTTCATTAACAGGTCGGTCATAAAATCAACGCCTTTTTCAACAGCCGTACGGTTTTCGCGGGCGCCCGAAGTCATGTTCTTAAACTCCGTACCGTACTTTTCCATGCGCTTTTTTAGCTGTTCGGCCTCTTCCTTCACTGCTTTTGAAATGTTATTGATATCGGCCTTTTCGCCTTTCATGGCTAAGCGCTCGGAGGTTGTTTTAGCTTCCGGAATAGCGATCCATAAGATGAGGTACAATAAGAACCCGGTTCCTGCAAAAAAGAACATCAGTAATAAGGCAATTCTTAACCACACCGGGTCAAAACCAAAATAGTGACCAATTCCGGAACATACGCCACCTACCACTTTACTGTCTCCATCACGAAACAAACGTTTTTTAATTGGTTCACCATCGTTGTACGACGTGTTATTATCAGACTGGTCGGCATTAGAATTAGTGTCGCCTGCTTCGCCGGCAAACTCTTCAGGTTTACCCATGCTGTCCATGACAAAATCCACGTCGCTCATTAAAACCACTTGTTTGATGGCGCTGGTTTTGCTTTGCAACATTTCGGCAATACGCGCTTCTATGTCGCTCATGATCTCGTTACCGCCATCGGCTTTACTGAAATAGCCTCTTATGGTAGAGATGTATTTACTTAACTTATCGAAAGCATCCTCCTCAATGTGAAAAATGATGCCGCTTATATTTATAGTTACTGTCTTGTTCATAATAGTATGTTTAATCTTGTTTATTAATGGTTTTATTCACGGCATCTACCAGTTCGTACCACGATAGATGTAACTCTTTTAAATAGGTGATGCCTATTTCGGTGAGCATGTAATATTTGCGGGGCGGTCCTGATGTGCTTTCTTCCCAGCGGTAAGTCAACAATCCGGTGTTTTTTAAACGGGTTAAAAGCGGGTAAAGCGTTCCTTCAACTACTACTAACTTTGTTTCTTTCAATTTCTCAATGATCTCCGTTGGATAGGCATCGCCCTGAGAAAGGATAGAAAGTATGCAGAGTTCCAGAACACCTTTGCGCATTTGGGCTTTTGTGTTCTCTGAATTTACCATAATCTTATATTGTTTTAAAGTTAAATACTACACTGTAGGCGTTGTTTGCCTTCAGGCTGTTCAGTTTCAGTTTCATAAACTGCGATTCAATTGTTTTTCGTAAGTTTTCGTTGCTGGTGTTAGCTATCACCAGGTTTACGTTCCCGCCTTCGGTTACAGTAAACACAACGTTCACTTTTTCTTCCTGACCGTAGCTAATGAACATATTAGGGAATTTCACATGCTCTTTAATTTCTTTGTGAGCATCAATTAATAGTGTTTCAGGATTTTCACCAGTTTTAGCGTTAAGGCTAACACTAAATAAAATTCCTGCAGTTAATGCCATGATCGATTTTTTAAAAATTGTTTTCATGATCTTGATGTTTTAAATGTTTTTATTTTTAAGTTTTACAGTTCGCTTTTTCCTTTTTTAAGATTCGCGTTATCTTAACATCGGGTCGGCTTGGCTTCTCTTTTATTCTGCAGGTCTAAAATTGAAATCATTCCGCAAGCTTCAGTTTTTTAGTACTATGCCATCTTTTGTATTTGGTGACACAAAGATACAATATATTTTTAGTACCATGCAACACATAGTACTAAAATAATATATAACTAATTGATAATCAAAGATAATAATTTTTTAGGTAAAGATTTAAAAAGCCAGTATATTTGTGTTTTAATAAAAACATGCACGATTTTTCCAGCGACCTTCACCACTTATTTTCCTTAAATGGTGTCATTACATTACTCACTCTTACCATTTTAGAGATTGTTTTAGGGATCGACAACATCATTTTCATCTCCATTGCCGTTGATAAACTGCCCCGGATACAACAATCAAAGGCCAGGACCATTGGTTTATTACTGGCCCTGGTGGTTCGTACCATTCTTTTGTTTTGTATTGGCTGGATTGCCGGGCTTAAGGACCCGTTTTTTCACCTTGGAAGCTATGGCGTATCGGGCAAAGCCCTGATCCTGTTTGGTGGAGGGATTTTTTTACTGGTAAAAACATGGCAGGAGATACAGGAACACATACATGGCGATGCCGATGAGATTGGTCATGGCAAAAATGGTAAAACAACTTTTAATGCCATTATATTACAGATCATCATCATTGATTTCGTTTTCTCCTTCGATAGTATTTTAGCGGCTGTGGGCCTGTCGGGCATTGTATTGATTATGGTTTTAGCAGTCGTTATATCCATGATCCTGATGATCCTGTTTTCGGGCATGGTAGCCGATTTTATAAACCGCAACCCGGGTATTAAAATGATCGCCCTGTCATTCCTATTGGTAATTGGCGGCATTTTAATGGCCGAAGCCTTAATTGATTGCTATAACACCACCCTTCCTGAAGAGAAGCATATTGAGCTTAATAAAAACTACGCCTACATAGCCCTGGCTTTTGCCATGATGGTAGAGCTGTTCAATATCAAAGAACGAAAAATAAAACGTTCGCAGGATTTTAAACAGGACGATAATTAATAGCTCCTGCATCTTAATATTTTTTGGTAAAATTAAACTAAATGATGTTCGTCATTGCGAGCGGAGCGAAGCAATCTCAAATTCAATACAGCAGTGTTTGAGATCGCTTCGTCGTACCTCCTCGCTATGACGAGTCAAGACAATAAAAAAGCTCTGCACTTATATGCAGAGCTTTTTATTTTTTAAAAATCTTTTATTTATTGATTCGCATAACAAGCGGTAATTTCTACCCTTCTGTTTGTCATACTGTTTGTGTTTTCTGTATCAATTGGGTTTGAGCTTCCGTAACCTCTCGATTTTAAGCGGTAGCTTCTCACACCTTTGCTCACCAGGTAATCTTTTACAGCTGCCGCCCTTTGTTCGGATAATGGCTGATTATGGGCATCGGTTCCTGTTTTATCGGTATAGCCATCCAGGTAAATGGTTAAGGAAGGGTAACGTCTTAAATACATGGCCAGTCCATCGAGCTCATTAAACGACTCGGGTAAAATAACCGCTTTGTCCAGTTCAAAATTCAAATCATTTAATTGCATGCAACCGCCTAACAATACCACATCGTATCCCTTCTCAGGAACCGGTGTTGCGGCTGGTGTTAACGACACATCATCAATATAGTAATATGCTTTGCGTGAATTGTTGGTGTACTCAGGAATTACTTTTTCGATACTCATGTAATTTTTAAAAGCTCCAATGGTAAGGAATTTTTCGCCGCCACTCGCTTTGTAGTATCCCTCAACAACCGACCAATCCTTGTTTTTAGCCATTTCAGGAACAATTAAATGAGGTACAATAATGGTATCGAGGTAACTGTTGCTTTTTGCATCAAGCTTATCTTTTGAGAAATACATTCCTAAACCTGAGATGGCAAAGGCGCTTTGTTCGGCCAACGATGTTTTAAAACTAACAGCGTATACCTTACCGGCTTCCAGCGGCTGGTTAAACTCAACCTGCAGGTACTCCGAATAATTTTGGTAACCGGGATGTGACTTGAACAATCCGTATTCATCGCCATAATAAGCTATGATACCGGCATAATGGTCGCCCGATGAGGGCTCTTGCGTGCCCATATAATTGTTTGGGACCATAGCGTAGCTATAACATGATTTTTTACTGTAAAGATCAACCGATGTGTTGTTTGAACTTGACATTCCTTTTGCGGCGCAAATTTCTCCGGTTGAATGTGGCTCCATTTTTACATCTTCAAATGTCCCGTTTTGAACCATCGATGCTTGCGAAAATGCGATTACAGGCGTAAGCAGCATTAGAGTGACTATATTTTTCATAGTATTTTAGTTTAAGAAATTTACTATGAGTATTCAAACTCAATGCCCGTTGTGCCAACTAACGGTTTATAGCTGTGTTTAGCGGTAATAGTTGTTATTCTGATTATTTGATGTAGAATTATGTCTACAAACTACCTGAGCAGACCTGTCAGGTTTTAAAAACCTGACAGGTCTGCTCTCAACTCAACTCATTGAGCATTTCCTGCAACACCTTATAAGACCTTAACTCTATCAGGCCCGGGATCTGCATTTTGTAATAATGCAATAAACAATCAAGCAAAGCCACCCGCTCGGTACGTGTTATTTTTTTTTGATTGGAAACGGAATGAGAGAACAGTGAAGAAAATAAAGCAGATTGCCAATGATCGAAACCCATGGGAAAACTTTTGGTGCTTGCAGAAAACTTTCCTTCCAAGGTATCAAAATAACACAAGTCGGAACTGCGGTTGTTTACCGGGTAAAAGCCCAAATGCTTGGTGAGCTCAAACAAAAAATAAATATGCGCGTCGGTATAACCTTCAGTCGATTGGTCGAGCCACTGATAAGTGTCGCATATTAAATTAAAAAGATCCTCGTTGGGCGACTGTTCCTTTAAGCATTTATACAATACCTCATTTAAAAACTGGGCAATGCATAATTTATTAAAATTATTTTGGAGGCCGGTATACACAAACAGGCATTTGATCTCGCTTAGCTGCTGAATGTCCCTGTTCTCTTTTAAGGATAATACAAACTCTATTTGTGTTAAAGGTTGTATAACGCCCGCTTTTATTTTGGCTTTAGGCGTATTGCCCACATTAATGCTGGCCGAGATCAGGCCAAATTCCCTGGTATAGATCTTAGAAATTATTTTTTGATCGGCATATCTTATATTATGCAGAACAATACCCTGCGTGGTATGAAGCATTAGTTCATTACTAATATTTTAGCCGTATACGACTTATCACCATTAGCTGAGGAGCAATAGATCATATAAACCCCACTGGTAACACGGGCCCCGTTAAAGTTCTTGAGGTTCCACTCTACCTGGCCGCCAAGGGATTTTGTTTGGTATACAAGGTTACCATCCACATCGGTAATTTTCACAATAGCCTCGTCAATTAAGCCGGTAATATAGGCCGATCCGGCAAAGCCAGGCCTAACAGGATTTGGATAGGCATGTACTTTTTCAAAATCATCAAAACCTTTAATAATATCAGTACGGTACGACTGTATTCCGTCTTCGGTAGCAATAAACACATCACCCGTAGTTTCGTCAATTCCAAGATCCCTGATTAAGTTGGAATACAAAGGACTGTTATCTGTTGTGAAATGATAGATTTGCTCCTGCCCGTCGGGCGAAAAACAGTACACACCCGAACTCTCTGTTCCAACCCATTTTCGGTTAGCGCCGTCAATTGAAAGGGCTGTAATAATATCGTTTTCCAATAAGATCTGTACATGCCCATCCTGCTCAATTAGTATTTGCTGGCTATCCCAGTTTGAACCGTTGAACACATTCTCCGGGTTATAAAACACCGTAATCCCTTTCGCCGTTCCAACCCAAATATGGCCATCCTCATCTTCGCAAATGGACCTTACCTCGTTTGATGGCAAAGCACCGCTACCCGGCGACACATTAACCAGCTTTGTATTGGATGCATTTGGCTGTGCCAATCCATTTACATCTTTATAAACCATCATACCGCCATTTCTTGCCAAAACAATCCATGCCTGGTCATTTTTATCAAATAAGATCTTTGTAATGGTTGGCTGAACCACAAATTGTTCAAAATCCAATAAAGCCCAGGTATTGTTGGTCTTTAATACGCTCACACATTTTTTACCAAGCGTAATAGATGCCCAAAGGTTTGAATTTTTATCGAAGTTAACCCCTGTTACCCTTATGTCTGCACCACCCATGTAACCAACCATTGGGCTATTTCCTTGATCGTATACCGTTGCCAGCTGGTTATTCCTGGTTTCAACCAGGCCGCCGCCATTGCCAAGGTAACCGAATATAACGTGTGATTTATCGTTGGGATCAACACTCACGCAATTAACATCTTTTATTGCCGCGGGAATTACGTTTGCATAAGAATACCACTGCTGGTCCTGGTAAACGCTTGGTTTAAGCTGTGAGTACTGGTTGGTATAGGTATCGCCTAAATTTACACCGGCTACTGCCAGTGTTCCATTCTTCAGGTCAATGTCGTTAACATAACTATTAAAAGGCCCGGCAACCGATATGACCTCATTTGGATAGGGATATGCTCCCTGGGATTTTATCAATCCGTAACGCTCATCGGCCAGCCAGTAGATCCCATTGTTCTCAAAGTAAACATCATTGATGATGGAATAATTAAACCCATAATTATTGAGGCTAACGGTACTCACTCCTGTATTGGAGAAATCAATGATCCAACCCAGGTCGCGGATCAGGATCTTATTGTATTGAGGGTAAGCATAAATGGCAGTGTTTGTACTATTTGCCCTGTAAGGATATGCAGTCCACGACGTGCCATCGTATTGATAAATGATATCCTGGTTTGTTGCCCCGGTTTTTATGTACTGCGAAAAATTGGCGAGGATCTTACCATCAAAATTTACAACACAATTGTAAGGTCCGGCAGTTAAGCCAACATTAAGGGATTTCCAGTTTTGAAAATTGCTCAAATTACTGTTCTTATTCCCATAATAAACACCCGAAGAAGTTCCGGCAAAAAAGGCGGTGTCGTTCCTGGTAACCTGGTAAACTTCAAGGTTGGTAATTCCATTCCCAATGTAGTAGGTGTCTTTTATTTCGAGCTTGTCCGTATCAAACACCACAATTCCAAAACCACAGGAAATATAGGCCAGGTTGTCTTTAAAATACACATCGTTAATGTATTTTTTTCCCTGGATGACCTTTCGCTTGATATCTGAAACATTAATCAAGCCTCCATCGGGCTTTATAACGTCAATGTTTGTGTTTTTATAGATAACCAGGAGTACATTATTGTAGTCATTTTTTCTTAGCATTTGAACCCCCACATCCGAAAGTCCTTCTATTTTAGTGTACTTCTCAATAACGCCGGTTGGCACCTCGTACTTTGCCAGGCCCGAGTAGTTTGATACATAAACCGTGTTTCCAACTTTAGTAACGCTGTTGGCGGAGTTGTAAGATAAATGATCGGACCACTGCCCCACTTTTACCTGCGAAAAGGTAATAAGACTGGTAAACAGGACAATGAAAAGAAATGTATGTTTTAATTGCATAGTATAATAACGGAACAGCATTTTAATTTATTGTAAATATGAGCATAAATTTAATACTTTTGTCAGCGCAAACAAAGGCCTTGTAGTACAATGGATAGTATTTGGGTTTCCGAAGCCTACGATCCAGGTTCGATTCCTGGCAGGGCCACTTAAAGCAGTTTAATCCCTTGATTTATCAAGGGATTTTTATTTTCAGCAGGCTTGTAAGCTTGCTTACAGAAGCCTGGGAAAAACAAAAATACCATTGCGCAGCAATGGCTTAAACTATTTTCAGGATCGCAACCACAGGAACTGGCGGAGCCGAATCCTGGCAGATTCAGGCCTAAAATGTGATATTCCTGTTTTTTGAATAGTTTAATTATATTTGAACCATTACTACAAAACCGGCCAAATTGCAGCGCATTAACAGGGAATATTTCAGGCAAAACGTTTATTTTTTAGCGTTGCTGGCCCTGGCCATCTTACTAAGGTTCCTTCCCTTAGGTCAATACCAGTTTTCGCACGATGAGTTAAGCGCCCTGAGCCGCACGGTTTACCCAACGTTGGGCGAAACCCTTGAATTAGGGGTACGCTATGGCGATACCCATCCATTTTTGATACAGGTATTTATTTATTACTGGATAAAAGTATTTGGCAGTTCGGAAATAGCCTTAAAACTACCCTTTTTAATTTGCGGGCTAGTTGTGGTGATGATGGGATACCGCTTCTCTAAAAAATGGTTCGGCATTAACGCCGCTATTTTAGTGACTGTATTTTTTTCATGCTCATTTATTTTTTGTGTTTATAGCTCCTATGCCCGCATGTACATACCTGGGGTTTTATTTTCCATTCTCACCTTGCATTACCTCTATGCTATATTGTACAGCGAAACGGTGAAATGGCCACACTTTTTTGGTTTTGGTATATTTTGCCTGTTATGTGGATTTAATAATCACTTAAACGCACTCTTTGCCTTTACCTGCGCAATAAGCGGCCTGTTTCTCATCTCCAAAAAAAACATAAAGCCATATCTGCTCACCTTGGTCATCACCATTGTGTGTTATTTGCCGCATTTACCTATTACGCTTACCCAGCTTCAAATGGGTGGCCTGGGAGCCAGCGATGGCGGTTGGCTGCCCCCGCCAAAACGAAGGGCAATTCTTGAATTCATCGTCGTTTTAATGGGCAGCGGTTTTGCCGGTATTGTTAACATGCTCGTTTTAGCAGGCATTGCATTATTCTCATTCAGCGGCAAAACAAAAGTAAGATCAAAACAATGGCTCCTCCTTGCTTTGTTCATATGCAATTACGGCATTATTTATTTTTATTCCGTTTACAAATCGCCCATCCTGCAGTTTTCGGTACTGTTGTTTGCCGGCGTATGCCTTTTGTTTTTTGCAACTTCTTTTGCCGAGGCCTTATCCAAAAAAACAACTTACTGCATTTGCTCTCTTTGCCTGTGTGCATTGCTCATGCAAATAGCTATGAATAAAGCCTGGACAGGCAATTTTCACAAACATGTGTTTGACCAAATGACTACCGAATCGTATCGGAATATTGAGAAATACGGACAAAACGATGTGAGCTCCCTTTACTTTTGCGAGAACTATTTTGTGGTACACTACCTGCTAAAGAAAAACAAACCCATCAATTATGTGTTGGGTACCGACACCGTTCTCAGCAGCACCAGGAACTTCAGGACATGGCTCTCGCAGCTAAAGACCAATCACCTGGTTATAGGAAATTCCTATCCCATGACTATTGAAATAGCAAAAGAATATTTCCCTTACGTTGAACAACAAAGCGAAAGTTTTTTTTATAATGTAGTGACTTTATCTAAACTAAAACCTGCTAAAAAGAATAAGGAGAACTACATTAGCTATACCGATCATCTGCTCACAAAAAAAACCAGGTTCAATCTCAATACAAAACTCGAAACACGCACCTCTGTTTATAAATTAGACAGCCTGAGCGGCAAATTTGCGCTGGAGTTTACAGTAAAATTTAAAGACCTGAAAGTAAAAGAGGGACAATGGCTTATTGTAAAACTAAATTTTGAAGAAGATAGTTTGAATTTGTTAAAGGATGATTCCTTTTGCGCCACCATCAGAACAAATGATAGTACAAAAACCTATTTCAATTCGGCCAAATTTTCCGATTTTCACTTTCATAAAACCAACAACACCCTTTACCTTCAAATTTTTGCGGGATCGGAACTGGAGGAATGGAACAAGACCGGTGAACTGATCTTGTTTATGTGGAAAGAAGATAAAGCCCCTGTTTATATTTGGGACCTGACGCTAAGCACCATGGATTATAACCCCACCAAATGGATGATCTGGGATTAATACCCCCCTTTGTAGTATTAAATCTGGTTATGTTGTAGAATAATGTATTATTTAATCAATTTCTCTTACTTTTTTCTTTTAGTACTTCCTTTTCTTCCTTGATGAAGAAAAGGAACAAAAGAAATCAAGAACGAAAACCAACCGCCATTTTTTGCGCACAGGCCTGCCCAGGAAACGGAGTGAAAAATGGCGGTTCGCACTTTTCGTTCACTCCCCCGCACTGTCCTAATGTTATTTATCTTAAAGCTTGATGTTTTCTCTTTTTCAGCGATTTATTTCTTAGTTTATATCCTATATTAATATATAAGCCATTACAAAGCAGCGCGCAGGCCTGTCAAAACGTGGCGCCGGTGAGGGGTGAATTTTATTTTTTTTAGTTGAGCCTGAAAAACCTTCAGTGTTTTTCAGCTGCGAAACTTAAAAATTAAAAGAGCGGGCCGCGATCGTTTTGACTTGTCTTTTTGTTTCTTTTTTGACTAAGAAAAAAGAAATAGAAAAACATATTAATTTAAACCTACATTATTCTAATACACGATGTTAAATATTATGTATATTTGTGAAAGTGAAAGCAAAACTTAAAATAGTTTTTTCAGTTGTCCTTTTAGCAGTTGTTATCTTTGCATCTGTTCCTAAAACCTACATTCACTCCCTATTAGGCCACACACACAAAGCAATCCAGTATACTGCTGATGGCTTTTCTGTAAGCCGCCAGGAAAACACGCCTGATTGTAATTTCGAGAAATTTGACACACCGGTATATTATACTGTTTTTAAATTTATTTTAAATTTCCTGCCTTTAAAAGAAGTAAAAGATACCTCTTTCTTTTACAAGCAGGAACCCATCCAAAAACAGCATTATTTTGTTTCTCCTCTAAGAGGTCCGCCAATGGCTTAATTATTCCAGAAAATAATTAAGTCATTAACCCATTAAACAAAATATTGAAATTTATACCCTTAGCGATCATTCGCTTTTATCAATACGTTATTTCGCCTCTGTTAAAACCAAGTTGCCGGTTCACCCCATCCTGTTCGCAATATGGCATAGATGCCGTGAACAAGTATGGAGCCTTTAAAGGCAGCTGGATGACCATCAAACGCATCTTACGTTGCCACCCCTGGGGCGGCAGCGGATACGATCCGGTGAAATAAAACACGATTTGAAAGGATGTATAATTTTCCTAAAAAAAATTATACTTATGTCTGCAAAAAAAATTCTATGCATTATAGCATCCGTTATATATTCCTATACCCATGCTCAAACCACATTGAGCGGTGTTATAAAAGATAAACAAACCAGCGAAAGCCTGCCCGGAGTAGTGCTGTATTTTCCCGATCTTAAAAGCTCAAGCATCACCAAAGCCGATGGCAGTTTCGAGGTCAACAACCTTCCTTCCATAAAAACGCTCCTGCAAATACGCCTGCTGGGTTACCAAACCATTATTAAAACCATTGACCTGGCTGTTACAAAAACAATCAGCATTGAAATGGAACAATCCCATATTGAAGCGAATGAAGTGGTGGTAACCGGTGTGTCGAAAGCTACTGAAATAAAGCGGAACCCGGTTCCCATGGTTTCCGTCGACCAGCAGTTCCTTGAACAAAATACAGCCACCAATGTTATTGACGCGATGATAAAAGTACCGGGCGTAAATGTACTGAGTACCGGGCCAAACGTATCAAAGCCATACATACGGGGCCTGGGTTACAACCGCATACTCACCTTGTTTGATGGTGTAAGACAGGAAGGACAACAATGGGGAGATGAGCATGGCATTGAGATTGACCAGTTTCTGATAGACCGTATTGAAGTCATTAAAGGGCCTGCGAGCTTAATTTACGGATCGGATGCCTTGGCGGGCGTAGTGAACCTGTTACCGGAGAACACAACGCCCGAAGGTATTTTAAAAGGCAGCGTGCAAACCAATTATCAAACCAACAATGGCTTGTATGCAGGATCGGCCGCTTTGGCCGGGAATATAAAAAGCATGGTGTTTGGCGCGAGGGCTTCGTATAAAGAAGCCGGTAATTTTAAAAACAAATACGATGGCAAAGTATACAATACAGGTTTTAAAGAAACCGACCTGAATGCTTACCTGGGCATCAACAGGAAATGGGGTTACTCGCACCTGAACTTTAGCCTCTATGATAACCTGCAGGAGATCCCTGACGGAAGCAGGGATTCGCTGAGCCGTAAATTCACCAAACAAATTACCGAAGAAGATACGCTAAGACCAATTGTAAGCGATGCCGAGCTGAACTCGTATGACATCGGCACCATTCATCAAAGGGTGCAACACTACCGCTTGTTTTCTACAAACCAATTCATTATCAGGCAAAGCAAGCTGGCTTTAAAACTGGGTTATCAGCAAAGTATTCGCCAGGAATTTGCGCATCCACAAGATCCCGGCATTGCAGGCCTGTCGCTTAAATTACAAACGGCCAGCTACGATGTCAAATTTTATTTGCCCGAAAAAAAAGGTTGGGAATCGGCAATTGGCATTAATGGCATGTACCAGGTAAATAATACCAATGCAGGAACAGAATTTGTGATCCCTAATTACACCTTGTTCGACATTGCCCCTTTTATGTATGTAAAAAAAGAGCTGAAAAAATTTGACATAGCAGCCGGCGCACGCTATGATACCCGTTCGTTTCAAAACAGTGAATTGTATACCACTACCAATCCTGCAACAGGTTTTGACAAGGTAACAAGCGATACCGCCGGTGCGCTGAAACAGTTCGATCACTACAGTCATGTGTTTAACGGCTTTTCGGGTAGCATTGGCATAACCTATAACATTACCGACCAGCTTTTGGTGAAAGCGAATGTGGCCCGTGGTTTCAGGGCCCCAAACATTTCGGAGATCTCGGCTAAAGGTGTGCACCCGGGAACAGGCTTTCAGCAACTAGGCGATGCCAACTTTAAACCTGAATTTAATTTGCAGGAAGACATTGGTGTGTTTTTCGACAGCCATCACGTTTCGGTAAGCGCCGAAGTGTTTAATAATGTCATTGATAATTATATTTTTAACCAGAAGCTTCAAGGCCTTGCCGGTGGCGATTCCATATACACCGAAGCAGGCAATGAGTATACCGTTTACAAGTTCAGGCAAACCAAAGCGCAGTTATTTGGTGGCGAGGCCCGGATCGATATTCATCCCCATCCATTGGACTGGTTGCATTTTGAAAACTCGATATCGTTGGTTTATGCGGTTAATAAAGGTGGAAACGGTACCGTTATAAACGACTCCAACAAATACCTTCCTTTTATTCCGCCACTTCACACCAATTCGGAATTACGCGCGGAGTTCCGAAAAAAGTTAAGTTGTTTCCAACACATTTACATTAAAGTCGGGATGCAATATTACGCCGCACAGAACCGCGCGTTCCTAGCTGATAATACCGAAACCAAAACCCCTGGTTATACCTTGTTCGAAGCAGGCCTGGGAACAGATGTGTGTACTAAAAAAGGGATAACACTATGCACCATTGGCATTTTTTGCACCAACTTAACCGATGTGGCTTACCAGTCGAACATGAGCCGGCTCAAGTATTTTGACAACTACCCGGTTAATGGCACAGGCCGATCGGGTATTTACAGCATGGGACGGAATGTGAGCTTTAAATTAACCATTCCGTTTAGCGTGAATGTCGCTAAAAAGAAGTAAAAATGCTCTGTCAGTTCGAGCGGAGTCGAGAACCTGTACGAAAAACTACGTAACACTTCTCGACTCCGCTCGAAGTGACAATAATTTACTTTATAATTTCATCCAACAAAGCGGCGTAATTTTTTGCGCAACTTTCGCGCGAATACTGATCGATGGAGCCCGATTGGATGCTGAGGGTATTTGATTTATATTTTCCGTAAAGTTCGAGGATCTCTTTTTTAGTACTTTCATAATCATCAAAATCCACCATTACCCCGGCCTGTGTTTGTTTTAAAATAGCAGCGGCATCTGCATTAGGCAAGCCTACGCCAAATATGGGCCGCCTGGCTGCCAGGTACTCAAACAGCTTGCCCGATAACACACCGGCATTGTTTGGCGTATTATTTAAAGGCAATAATAAAACGGGGGACTGTGTCATGAGCTTCACCACTTCGCTATGCGGCATGTATTCCGATCGCTGATAGTTCTCTTCCAATCCGTTTTGTTTCAGGGTTTCAAATACAACGGCATCTGTTTTACCGGTAAAACGCAGTACCAGGTCTTTTTTCAGGGCAGGGTCTTCTTTACAGAGATCGCCCAGCACTTTCCATAGAGTATATGGGTTACGGTCTTTGTTCAGGGCCCCGATATGATGGAACAGGAAACCATCCAATACTGTTGAACTATCGCTGAACTTAAAGTCATCGGTGTCAAAACCATTGGTAATCACATCCACTTTCCTGCCACCCAGCTTCTCAAGGTCGGTGCCACAGGTTGGGCTAACGGTTACCACCTTATCGGCACGTGTTAATACCTGGTTTTCCAGTTTCTTATGCTTGTTATCGGCAAATGAACTTAATTTTAAATGGGTGTAAAAATCGATCTGTGTCCAGGGATCACGAAAATCGGCAATCCATGGAATGTTATGCTTTTGCTTTAAACCCATGGCAATAAGGTGCATGCTGTGCGGCGGACCGGTACTGATAATGGCATCTATCTTTTGTTCCTTCAGGTAATCGGATAAATACGAAATGGAAGGTTTGATCCAGAACTTGCGGGCATCGGGTATAAAAAAATTACCACGCACCCAAATCATGGCCGATTGCAAAAGTGTATTTTCTTTTCCTTCCGATAAAAAACCCTGGTTTACGGTTTCTGTTTTTTTCTTGCCCATGATCTTACGATAAATATCGTAAGGTTCGGTAATAGGTGTTTTAAGAACGGTAATGTTCTCAGGAATATCCTTTAAAAGCGTGTCGTCATTAATAGGAAAATCGGGATTGGAAGGTGTATAAATAACCGGCTCCCAGCCAAACCTGCGAAAATACTTGCTGAACTTGAGCCAGCGCTGTACTCCTGCCCCACCGGTTGGCGGCCAATAATATGTTATAATTAAAACTTTTTTCAACTTATTTTATCAGCTTAAACCGTTTAAAAATCTTATTCACTTCTTCAATGGTATTTGTTCTCAGATTCATGAATGAAAATAAAACAACGGTGAATGAACAACCTATAAAGGCCCTAAGGATAGGGTGCATGGATTGTGGCAATACATAAATTAAACTAACACAACAGAGTAAAACAATAAATACATAAGCGGTATGTTTTGACAAAGGCTGCATTTTAAATTTTTGCAAAATGTAAAGGTATTTCAATAAATTAAACAAGCCAATAGCAATGAATGTGGCAATGGCCGCGCCTTTAATGCCATAAACAGGGATCAATACCAAATTAGCAGCAATTCCCACGCCTATCAAAACGATCAATAAAGCCGAAGTAACAATATAATGTTTGCTTAAGCTAATGACCGTGGTATTGACTCCGGTCAATAAATTAAATAAGGAGCAGCATAAAATGATAAGGAAAACATTTTTTCCGACAGCGTAATCGTCAGGCAGAATTAAAAAGAAAACATCGGAGGAAGCATAAAGACAACAAAATAAAACAGCGCCTATAAAAAACAAATACCGGCTGCTCATTTCATAAATTTTTCCTACTTCCTTACTGTCGTCTATATTCCAGGCATGCGCAATTTTAGGTTGGGCAATGCGTTCAAGGCTATTAAAAGGTATTTCCAGTATGGTTGGAATAAAGGCGCAAACCGAATAAACGGCAATTAGTTTCAAATCAACAATGTAATGTCCTAATACCAGGGCATCAATATATTTAATACCTAAAGAGGCAAAAGAACTAAAGGTCATCACCAACGCAAAAATAAAGATCGTCCTTTTATCAATGTTTTTATAAAACTGCCAGTTAATTTTAAAGCTTACGGCATCCAGCTTGTAAAGGTAAGCAACCAAAAGCGCCAGCTGAATAACAAATGAGACGATATAGCTTATTACCAAACCAAATTCACCTATCACCTTAAAATAACAAAGAAACGAAATGAGGATCAGGGCTACTTTAGCGTAAATATCGGTTAAGAAAACCGTGAAAGAAGTTTTCAATAAATTGGAGCAGTAAATGTTGAATACCGAAATGAGCGCGAAAATGTAGGCGTATATAAAGCAGTAATAATAATAGGTATTGAACTTTGGACTTATGGAATAAAAGTTTTGAAATTCGTTCCTGAACAAGACAAAGAACACAAAAACAATGACCGCGCCAAGGCTCACCATCAGGAGCAGCAAACCAAAGTACCCATTATGCTGGTTGGCCTCGTTCTTGAATTTCGGAAAAAAACGCATGGTGACGTTTCCCATTCCCAGTGGAAGGATCATGGCAACGATCCATGAAAAATTATAGATCAGCTTAATCAGTCCCATGTTTTCGGAACCCAAAAAGTACGGCTGAATGTACATTAAACTAAAAAAACCAATCAAAGCACCAATATAACTTAATATGGTATTACTGATGGATTGCTTTTTTATCTCTCCCAAAACAGGTTTAATTTACAAGATTAGATGGCACAAATATAATTTGTTTTTTGGCATTTAGCTAGCGGCCGATTTATCAAAATTCAGGATCTTCAGCCAATGCGCCTTCACATTTTCTTCGCTTATCAACGCGCAAATTAGTTGATAATTGTGTTGCTTTTCGGTTAAAGATAGCGGCGTCATATTTTGCTTGTTAAGGTCCCGCTCAATACTGTACACATGAAAGGATTGCTTTTTAAGTGTTTGATACGTGGAGGTGTTCTCCCTTAAGAAGATCTTTGTTCCTGTCCATAAAAAGAACACAATATTACCGAGAGCTTGCTGGCAATAGGAGTTTAAAATAAAATAACCGACGTGGTGTATTTTTTTATAATACTCATCCTTCGACAGGTATTCGGTAATGAGTGAAATATGGTCGTTCCCCAATTCTTTTATTTTTTCCTGCAAGCCTTTAATGTATGCCGGTTTGCCGTATGACAAGGGTATAAGAATGGTGTTATCGATCTTCATATCCGAGAGTTGTTTGGCAATTTCGTAATGGTTAACTATAGGCGAACCTGAATGCCCGATCATGATATCGTTCTTGGGTTCCGAAAAATCATTAGGAATATCGGGAAAATCGGCAACGGTTAAATACGATGAAAAAGAAAAAGAAGCCTTCGAGTTGCCTTTCATCACAACATCGTAATCGCCTTCGAGAAAAGCGGCAAACAGATCGAACTCTTTAAATGTTTTTTTAAACGCTGACAATCCTTTGTAAAAAGGGAAACCCGATTTTCCTTTTAAGAACAACAAAACCTGTTCGGCATGAAAGGAAAGTATTTTTCTTAAATAAAATTTTCTCGAAAAACCCTGGTACAGTTTCGAAAAGAACTCGGGAAGCTGGTAATACTCATGGCTCCAGAAAAGCCATACAAGGAAAATTTCACGGTCTTTGTTTTTTGATCTGATAAGTTCTACAAGTTCACTATCAGAATAGGAATAACTGTGAAAAATAACACGTTGCAATTCCTGGCGGTTTTGTTGAAAGAATGTTTTGGCATCCATGTACACAACACCCTCAATTTTATGTTTGCACAAGGGAGCGGTGTTTAAATACAGGTTATTGCCCGGCTGAATGGAATTAAGGTAAGAGGCTGTTTTATTTGAAAAAAAACCAACAGGATCATTAAAAATATGAAGGTTCATGCTATGAATGATTAAGCCAGTTTTTTCTTAAATACCGCGGGGTTACCGGCTACCATCGTATAAGGTTCAACATGTTTTGTAACAATTGCACCGGCTGCCACCACAGCGCCTTCGCCAATAACAATACCCGGTAAAAGTGTGGCACTGGTACCAATAAAAGCGCCTTTGTGAATGGTGCAATTTCCTGAGATACTCACATTAGGGCAAATTTCCGAAAACTCGCCAATAACGGTATTATGCCCCACAGTAACACTCAGGTTAATGAGCACCCCTTTTTCAATAGTAACATCGGAGGTAATAATAACACCGCTCATTATATTGGTAGCTTCCCCAATCCTGTTATTGATTTTCCCGATAATAGCCCTTGGCGAAACTAAAGGAAAACCCTTGCCCCCATTGGATACCAAAAGGTCATATAACAACTTCCGGTGCTTTGGGTTTCCTATTCCCAAAACAAAATCAGGCTTATTGGCAAGCTGCTTTTTTAATTCTTCTTCCGAATGAAGCACCGCGCATTGCTTTAACATCTCGATACTAAACCTGAAATCGGGCTGTACGTTATTAAAGAAAACAACGCCCTGCTCTTTTTCCAGTTGATATAAGATCTCTAAAGACTCTAACGCAAAGCCACCGGTACCAACTATTAACATAATGAATTGATTAATTTACAAATAGTTTGCTGATCCTGGTTTGTTAACTGATGATAAAGGGGAAGGCAAAAAATACGTTTGCTGATATCTTCGGAAACAGGACAGGCTATATAATGAACATAATTGAGGGTATTGAGCGAAGGGTAAAAATAGCGGCGGGTCTGGATGTTGTTTTCCAAAAGCAAATCCATCATTTTCAGGAGCAGTTCTTCGCTTTCAACTACCACAGGAAAATAAGAATAATTATAGTCAATCTTATCAAGATCGTAATTTGCAAACGATACTTTAGGGTTGGTAATGGTATTTTTATAGAACAACCATTGCGCTTTACGCCTTTCAAAAATTTCAGGCAAATACTCTAAGTTGCACAGGCCCATTGCCGCGCAGGCTTCGTTCATTTTGGCATTAATACCCACCCCATCGAATGTGTGTGGCGATGTGTGGCCAAAATTCCTGAGTAACCTGAGCTTATTATATACTTCTTCCGATTCGCAGGTTAAGCCTCCGCCTTCAATGGAATGAAACAATTTAGTGGCATGAAAACTTATGGACGACACATCGCCTTTATTTAAAATGGATTGTCCGTTCTCCTTGGTTCCAAACACATGCGCGCTATCGTAAATTACTTTCAGGGAATGTTTTTTGGCTATTTTTTCGATGGCATCAAAATGACAAGGGTAGCCAAATACATTAGTTGCCATAATAGCGCAGGTCTTTTCATTTATCAAAGCCTCTATCTTTGCGGGATCGATGTTAAAATTATCGCTGTCAATGTCGGCAAAAACCGGCGTACAGTCTTCCCAGGCAATGGAAGAGGTTGTGGCCACATACGAAAAGGGCGTTGTAATGATCTCGCCTTTTAAATTAAGCGCTTTTATAGCCAACTGCAGAGAGATGGTGCCATTGGTGACCAACAGAAAATACTTGCTTCCAAAATAGGCCTGTAGTTTTTGTTCCAACTCCGTAACAAAGGGCCCGTGATTCGTGAACCAGATATTATCAAACATTTGACGGATCTTGTCATTGTATTTTTCTATATCAGGAACGAAGGGTTTGGTAGCTGTTATCATATATTTTCAGATGGAGCATTACCATAATAGGTTTAAACTCCGTTTTATAAACTCAAAAGTATGAAAAAATAGAAAATTCCTTCTAATAAAAAGAAAAACTCACCTCTAATATGCTTTTAAATAGGAATTATTGACTTATATTCACTAATTTAGTAGCTTGATTATGAACAGATTAAGCCCCCTTGCTTTTCTCTTATTGTTTGCTTTTTGGATGTCCGGGCAATCTGTCCCAACATTTTTTTCTTTCGGGCTTGCCACAAAGAATGAAAAATCGGCCGCTATTTACGTTGAAAACGATGGTTCCTATTACATTGGCGGGTCAAAGAACGACAGCGCGATGGTAATGCACCTCAGCAATAAAGACAGTGTATTATGGGTAAAAACTTACAAATTCACATCGGCCGAATGTTCTGTCAATTACCTCACCAAAACCAGCGATGGATTTTTGATTGGCGGTGGAGTTTCCATTACCTCTAATTACCAGGGCAGTTACTTTAAACTAGACCCTGCAAACGGCAATTTCATGTGGAATAAAACATTGGTCTCTACCAGTATTTATGTCAATAAGATCATCGAAAAAAATGTGAACGAATACATTTGCATTTGCGGTGAGTATTCAACCTCAAGCAGTGGAGCAAATAACGGGGCTGATGCCAAGCTCATTACTGTTTCGGCAAGCAATGGCAATATTGTGTCGCAAACAAGCTGCTTTGGCTACCAGGCTTTTAACTGGCTCGACGATGTGGAATCGGCCATAGAAATAAAAAATAATTTCATGTTTAGTACCGGAAGGATCTATCTGCAAAACTTACCGGCTAAAATGCGGTCGAACCTGATTAAATATGACAGCAACGGAAATTTAAAATGGGCAAAATACCTGCATAAAAACTCCGCGGGAACAAGCCGTATGTATTCGAGGGACCTGATCTATTACAGCCCCTCAAAGCTATTGCTGGCCTATATGTGTGACGATAACTGCACAGGAGGTTGTACCGATTATTTTCCGGGCTTAATGCTGATTGACACCTCGGGTACGGTGATATGGGACAAAACTTATAATATTCCGGCATCGAATGCCGAGTTTGTTGACAGGGCAATCATTATGGGTAACAGTATTTACCTTACCGGTTTTACAAATGCCAACAGTTCATCGGGATGCGATGCCCTGGTTTTAAAAACAGATCTTTCGGGCAATGTGCAGGCCTGCAAAAGTTACGGCCCTACAACAAATGAAAAGCCTTTCTTTAACCATGTGGCTAATGCATCGGATACAAAGAACGGCTTGTTGTATTTTACCACCTCTTCAGAAGCCAGTAATGGTTTTTACAACATCAGCGTCTTAAAAGTAGATTCCACACTTAGCGTCCCCTGCACCGGGACCCCGCTAGCGGTAACAGTGCAAACATGGACACCTTTTCAAATAAATTTTACGCCTGCGGTTACACCTAAAACAACATCCATATCATCCAACACAACCTTAAATTCCGCACTATCCAATACCTGTGTCCTTGTATCAAGCAGGATAGTTGACACCATTAACGTTGCCGGAACCGATACGATTTTAAATGCTTTCTCGCCTACAGCTACTTCATACCAGTGGAACACAGGCGCCACCACTTTTTCCATACATGTAACCAGCACCCAGGTCGACTCGGTTATTATAAGCCAGACCTGCTGCTCCGTTACAAAACATGTGTATTATGTAAGAATTTGCTCGGCGAATATGAGTTTGGTGGGAAATACAACTATTTGCAGCGGGTCTTCGGCAACATTAACGGCAACAGGCGCTGCAAGTTACACCTGGCAGCCCAATACCACGTTAAGTACCACATCGGGAAGCGTTGTTATTGCAAATCCAACGGTCACAACTACCTATTCGGCAACAGCCACAAGTTCCACGGGCTGTACAAGCCAGGGACAGATAACTGTTACCGTGAGTCCCATTCCTGTTATAAGCATTACGGCAAGTTCGGTCATCTGTTCGGGAGCTACAAATACCTTAACGGCAACAGGCGCCACTTCCTACACCTGGAGCCCGGGAGCCAGTTTGTCAACTACTACAGGGTCAACAGTTATTTCAACGGCCCTTACATCGCCTATAACGTTTACGGTTAACGGTACCAGTGCCCAGGGTTGCGCAGCAAGCGCTTCTTTTTTTACAGATGTTATTCCATCGTTCACATTAAGCGTAAGTGGTAACACGGTATTATGCGCCGGACAAACTACCACTCTGGTTGCCAGTGGTGCAAGTTCCTATACCTGGAATACGGGCGCCACAACTTCATCGGTAAGTTTAGCACCGGCAACAAATACTACTTATACCGTAACCGGCACATCCGGTACCTGTACAAAACAAACCACTGTTGCGGTTAACGCTACTCCCCTACCTACCATTACGGTTACAGGCAACACGCTTGTGTGTTCGGGGCAAAACGCCACATTAACTGCAAACGGCGCCCAAACCTATACATGGAGTAATGGTGCGCTTACACCAGGCATTACAGTCAACACCCCCACCACCAATACAACCTATACTGTGACTGGAACAGCCGCCACCTGTACCAACCAGGCGGTGGTTACTATTACGGTTGTTCCTACACCCACTGTTTCCATTACAGGCAATACCGTTATTTGTTCGGGCCAAACCACTACCCTTTCGGCATCGGGCGCTAATACTTACATATGGGATAATGGCAGCCCCAGTGCCGATATTGTTGTTTCGCCACTGTTGAATACAACCTACACGGTTACCGGAATTACCGGCTCTTGCTTAAGCCAGGCAAGCATTCCTGTTGTTGTAAACGCTACACCAACCATTACCATTAGCGGCAATTTAATGATTTGCCTGGGACAAACAACCACCTTAACCGCAAACGGAGCGACAACCTATACCTGGAATACAGGGGCCGTAACGTCAACACTGACAGACTCTCCAATAACAACGACGAGTTACAGTGTTACAGGAGCAACTGGTAATTGCACACATACGGCAGTAGCCAGCGTTAGCATCGCATCATTAAGCACTTCAGGAAGTACGGTGATCTGTAATGGTGAAAATGTACTCTTAACAGCAAGCGGAGCGGGCAACTATTTATGGAGTACAGGCGCAACATCGTCCAGCATTACAGTTAGCCCTTCCATTACTACTACTTACAGCGTTACCGGTTCAGGTGGCAGTTGTGCAAGCGTTTCAACACTAACGGTAAGCGTATTACCAGCGCCGGTGGTTACCGCTACCAGTTTATCTATCTGCCCCCAGCAAAGCGCCTTATTGATTGCTTATGGCGCCGATACGTATACATGGAGCAATGGCGTACAATTAAGTTATATCAGTGTTAATCCTACTGTAACTACAAACTACACGGTAACAGGATCTGTAGGTTCCTGCACAGATAATGCCGTGGCAACCGTGAGTGTGCTCCCGGGCCCTACAGCCTTGTACAGTGTAACGCCAAATCCTTTAACGACGGTATTCCCATTTGCCTATTTCACTAACCAATCGATAGACTACACCAAATGGTGGTGGAATTTCGGCGATTTTTCTCCTGTGGATACAATCACCCTCAACCCTTCCCATTACTATAATACGGAGATCGCTACAGAATATCCTTCCTCGTTAACCGTCATGAACAGTTATGGCTGCATGGCAACATACAGCATAGCCATAAAGGTAGAACCTGAATTTACGTTTTACATTCCCAACGCGTTTAGTCCAACAAACAACGACGGCATAAACGATGTATTTACAGGCTACGGAGTTGGGATCAGGGAATTTAACATGATGATCTTTGACCGCTGGGGGAAATGCATTTACTCGACCGACGATATAACAGAAGGCTGGAACGGTAGGGTTTACAACAAGCTGGAGATCGTACCACAAGACTCCTATGTTTGGAAAGTAGAAATTAAAGATATTCTAAACCGGGATCATTCTTATACCGGGCACGTGATTGTATTTAAATAAAAATTGACACTATGAAAAAAATCTTATTGTTCAGCTCATTCAGTTTATTTTATTTAGGATTAAGTTCCCAACAAACTGTTTTCATGACTGAAGCAACAGGATCGCCGTTTTTAATCCATCCAAATCAATCGGTGATTGGTTTTGCCACCGCCGATCTCAATGCCGACGGCAAACAGGATGTAATTGTTGGAAACGATTCAGGAAGGCCATTGGCTGTTTACTTAGGAGATGGAAGCGGGCAATTTACACAGGGACCTCTGATATCTTTTTCAGTGTCGTCACAACAGCCAGTTTCAAACACCATTGCTGATTTTAATAATGACGGCATTCCCGACATTGCGTCTGCCGACCAATCTTTTTCAAAAGTAATTGTTTTTCTTGGCACAGGTACGGGAGCATTTACACCTAAACCAGCCATTTCGTTACCGGGGTTTCACGAACCAACCTGCATTGATTCCAGAGATTTTAATCTGGATGGCAAAATGGATTTTATAGTTGTGTGCGAAACCGACAATATTGGTTATATTTATTTAGGCGCCGGTAATGGAACATTTACCGCTACCACCGCTTCGCCGTTTAGCATAGGGTCAAAACCCTCGTATGTGCAAACAGGTTTTTTCAATGCCGATGCTTTTCCCGATTTCGCAATTGTAAATCAAACCGCGAACAGCGTAGGTGTCTTTTTAGGCACCGGTACCGGCACTTTCTCTCCCGCCCCGGGCTCTCCCATTACTGTAGGTTCCAGCCCCAGAACACTTTCTGTAAAAGACATTAACAACGACGGGAAAACTGACATTGTAGTTCCAAATTATAGCAGCAGTAGTATTAGCATACTGCTTGGTCAGGGTAATGGTTCTTTCACCAATGCCCCGGGTTCCCCTGTTTCACTGGGCAACTTTAACGCTTTGCACACAGCTATTGCCGATTTTGACCTTGATGGCATACAGGATATTGCTGTAACACAACCATCGGGCAACATAATAACGTTTTTAGTAGGCCCAAACTATGATTATGCTACCGGCTCAACGATCATTAGTATTGGCAGCCCGCCAGAGTTTTTTTGTACAAATGATTTTAATGGAGATGGCTTTGCCGACTTGTTTTGCGGAATACTTAACGGTAATATGATGAAGGTATACCTAAATACAAACCCGGTTGGAATTAAAGAATATGATGGCAACACGAACGTAGCTGTTTATCCGAACCCGGCTTCCAATCAACTAACTATAAAACTGGATGATTTTAAACCGGGAATGGACCTTACCATTTACGATGTTCTTGGTCAAACGATCGATAAAATTCCTTTAACCGGTAAAGAAACGTTTTACCGCAACACTCATTGTGCAAAAGGCGTCTATACATTTAAAATCACATTGAATAACCAGCCGGTAAAATCAGGAAGAATACTATTTGAATAGCTGCCTGCTAAAAAACAAAAAGGGGAGGTATAAATTGTACCTCCCCTTTTTTTGTAGTTTTTAAAGTTTTATAAACTTAATTTTTGACAATTCTTTGTTCCCTTCTTTTACAGAAACAAAATAAATACCCGGGTTAAAAGCTCCTAAAGAAACCTGGTTGCCGGTATTCATTTCCTGTAAAATTACTTTTCCTAAAACATCGGTGATTTCAATCGCTACAACTGGCATAACAGTTTTGTCGAAACCTATATTCAGCTCATTTGTGGCAGGATTTGGAAATACATTAATTCCTGAGTTTTGCCGGTCAACTTCGGCAACACTCGTCAAGGTATTCAAACGGTATTTATTAAAAAAGCGCCAGATCTCTTTGGATGCATTAATGTCCATGTTGGTTCCGCTACCGCCAAAGGGAAAACCCGGCCAGGTGTGCAAGCCGCCAATGATTTTATAAAACTCCACCGTGCTGCCCGAAAGGCCGCCTCCGTAAAAATAATGTTCGGCGGTGCAGCCATCGGTTGTACTGGTATTGGGCACATTGCTGAAGGTAGCCACTGGATTGCAACCGTTCTTGGTAACCCAGTATTTCACCACCGAATCAATGGGCATGGAGGTACTGCTGCCGGTATAAGGGACAGTAGGATCAGCGGTTCCGTGAATCTGCATTACCGGTACAGGCCTTGTAACATGGCAATTTGTCCCGTATTGCGTGTTAAAAATGCTCCCGGTAACCGAGGCTATAGCTGTAATGCGGTTGCTGAGCTCACAAGCCAGTGTATGACTCATGTAGCCGCCATTGCTCATACCGGTACTGTAAACACGGTTAAGGTCAATATTGTATTGCAGGTCCAGGGAATCAATAAGCGCCGAAAGAAAGGAAATATCATCTACTAAAAGCGACGAGATTCCCGCGTTCCAAAAACGCTGTCCCGAGGAATACGTTCCGTTTGGAAACACCATTAAAAAGTTGGCCGTATCGGCAATGGGCATAAAATTGCTGTACAATTGCTGCTGCTGGGCATTGCTGGTATAGCCATGTAAATTTAAAATAAGTGGCCTGGCTGTAGTTCCGGTATATATGGCAGGTACATAAAGCCTGTAGGAACGCCATTGCCCGCCTGTGAAAATGCTGTCCACAACGGTAGTTTGTGCGGTTGAGACTAAAAAAGACGCCGCGAAACAAAAAGCAAGTATAAGTTTATTCATTTAGTTAATTTTTAAGGGGGTATTGAATTCTAAATTAACAAATATTACTCAATTTGCAAGTTCAATAACTATTTATTTTCCGTTAAAAAACGTACTTTCGTTCTCTTAAAATTTAACATTTATGGCTAAATTCAAAAAGCAAGATGCCCTTGATTACCACTCGCAGGGCAGACCCGGAAAGATTGAAGTAATTCCCACCAAACCATACAGTACCCAACGAGATCTTACCCTCGCCTATTCGCCCGGTGTAGCCGAGCCTTGCCTGGAGATTGAAAAGAATGCCGAAGACGCTTATAAATACACTGCCAAAGGAAACCTGGTTGCCGTTATTTCTAACGGGACCGCGGTGCTGGGCTTAGGCGATATTGGCGCCCTGGCTTCCAAACCGGTAATGGAAGGGAAAGGTTTGTTGTTTAAGATCTTTGCCGATATCGACGTGTTTGATATTGAAGTGGATGCCAAGAACATTGATGAATTTGTAAATACGGTTAAAAACATTGCCCCTACTTTTGGCGGCATTAACCTGGAAGATATTAAAGCGCCCGAATGTTTTGAGATTGAGCGTCGTTTAAAAGAAGAGCTTAACATTCCTTTAATGCACGATGACCAGCATGGTACAGCCATTATTTCATCGGCGGGCTTGTTAAATGCAGTGGAACTGTCGGGCAAAAAAATGGGCGATGTAAAAGTGGTGATAAACGGAGCAGGCGCTTCGGCTAACTCCTGCGCCAAAATGTACATTGCCGTTGGCGTGAAAAAAGAAAACATTTTAATGCTCGATAGCAAAGGCGTTATCAATAAGAACCGTAAGGACCTTGACCAGTACAAAACTTTCTTCGCATCAGATAACACCAAAGTAAATACACTGGAAGAAGCCATTAAGGGCGCCGATGTATTTGTAGGCTTGTCAAAAGGAAATATTTTATCGCAGGACATGGTACGTTCCATGGCGCCAAACTGCATTGTGTTTGCCCTGGCCAATCCTACTCCCGAAATTTCTTATGAAGAAGCCCTGGCTGCCCGCCCTGATATTATTGTGGCTACCGGCCGAAGCGATCATCCTAACCAGGTGAACAATGTATTGGGTTTCCCTTTTATTTTCCGTGGCGCCCTGGATGTGCGCGCTACTACCATTAACGAAGAAATGAAACTGGCGGCGGCATTAGCTATTGCCTCATTGGCAAAAGAAAGCGTGCCCGATTATGTGAACCTTGCTTATGGCGCCAAAAACATGAGCTTTGGTACCGATTACATTATTCCAAAACCAATTGATAACCGTTTAATTTCTGCGGTTAGTTCGGCAGTTGCAAAAGCGGCTATTGACAGTGGCGTGGCAAAAAAAACAATCTCTGATTGGGATGCTTACCGTACCGAACTGGATAACCGTTTGGGTAAAGACAATAAGCTGATGCGCAGCCTTGCCAACAAAGCCAAATCAAATCCTAAACGTGTGGTGTTTACCGAAGCCGATACGTATAAGATCTTAAAAGCAGCACAGGTGGCAAAAGATGAGGGTATTTGCAAGCCAATCTTATTGGGAAATAAAGAAAAAATACTTGCTTTATTGGAAGAGCACCAGATTGAATTAGGCGATACGCCAATTATTGATACCTGGCTGGATGAGGAAGAAACAAGAAGGAACGAGTTTGGCGACATGCTCTGGAAAAAACAACAACGCCGTGGCTTAACCCAATACGATGCCCGCAAATTAATGCGCGACCGCAACTACTTTGGAGCCACCATGGTTGACCAGGGAATGGCAGATGCCATGATCTCGGGGCTTACCCGTAAATACGGCGCGCCTATTAAACCGGCGCTCGACATTATTGGCGTACAGGATGGTGTGAGCCGCGTAGCCGGTTTATACATGATGGTGACCAAGCGCGGCCCTTACTTTTTTGCCGATACCACCATGAATACCGATCCTACGGCGCAACAGCTGGCAGATATAGCGGTACTCACAGCCAATACGGTAAAACAGTTCAACATTACGCCACGCATTGCCATGCTTTCTTATTCAAACTTCGGTTCTGCCGAAGGGGAAGTGCCTAAAAAAGTACAGGAAGCCGTGAGATCGCTGCACAAAAATTACCCCGGATTGGTCGTTGACGGTGATATACAAGCCAACTTTGCGGTGAACAATGATTTGCTGAAAGAGCAATTCCCATTCAGCACCCTGGTTGATAAGGATGTGAACACCTTTATTTTTCCTAACCTGGCTGCTGGTAACATTGCTTATAAATTATTGCAGGAATTGGGTGGCGCCGAGGCCATTGGCCCTGTGTTAATGGGATTGAAAAAACCGGTGCATGTATTACAGTTGGGCTCTTCGGTGCGTGAAATTGTGAATATGATTACCATTGCCGTAATTGACGCCCAGAATAAAAAATAATTTGCTCCCCCGAAATGCTTAAAGGAAAACAACTGATACTCGCAACCAAGCCTTTTGCAAAAGAGAACCGTGCAAAAAGCTGGTGGCTTACGTTATCCACTCTTTTTATTTTAATAGGCCTGCTGGTGGGAACCGTTTATAATTTCCACTGGAGCTTAAAAATAGTGTGCAGTATTATGGCCGGACTGGTTATTGTGCGTATGTTCGTAATTTATCACGACCACCAGCATAAGGCCATCCTCGATAAATCGCCGGTAGCTAATTTCATTTTCACTATTTTTGGTTTTTATGTACTGGCGCCAACCGGCATTTGGAGCGCGAGCCACGATTACCATCACAAGAACAATTCAAAACTGTTCAGTGCCAGCATTGGCTCCTACCCTATCTTTACCAAACATAAATTCGATAGCCTGGGCAAAGGCGACCAACGTCACTATTTGTTCATCCGCCATCCCTTAACCATTTTATTTGGTTATTTCTTTACCTTCATGTATGGCATGTGCATTAAGTCCATCATTAACCGCTTTAGCAAGAACATTGATTCCTTAGTGGCTTTAATTGTGCATTTCGCTTACCAGGTTGCTGTATTTTATTTTTTAGGCTGGCAAACCTGGATCCTGTTATGCGCTATCCCGCACTTTATTTCGGGAGCCATGGGCAGTTATTTGTTTTATGCACAACACAATTTCCCAAGCGTTACCTTTGTGGGTAACGAGGATTGGACCTACGAAGGCGCCGCCCTCGACTCTTCAAGCTTTATGGTGATGAACCCTTTTATGCACTGGGCAACCGCCAACATTGGTTACCATCACATTCATCACATGAACTCACGCATTCCATTTTATCGCCTGCCCGAGGTGATGGCCTCCATTCCTGAATTACAAACGGCCAAAAGGACCTCCTTGAATCCTAAAGACGTTTGGGCTTGCCTGCGTTTAAAAGTATGGGATTACGACCAGCAGAAAATGGTTGGGGTGTAAAGAACAGGTCAGTGCCAACCTTTACAATTACTTTATTTATTTTACCAAAAGTGTTCCTTTAGAATAAAGTTCACTATCTCCCACGAGCTTGTATATGTATGCTCCATGAGATATTTCGCTTATATCTAGTTGTGCTTCCTGCCCGCTTACCGGAAATCTTTTGATTTCTTTCCCTAATATATCGTAAATGATAAAAGAAGCCTGTTTCAATTCATTGTCAAATTTCAAATGAACGACTTCAGTTGCCGGGTTTGGAAACATGGTTATTCCGTAATGATTGGATAACTCGGTCACGCCTTCTGCCCAACCGCATACGGCGGGTGTTGTGTATAATGCTTTTACATCCGCAAAATCCAATGCTCTCGTATAAAATTTAAACTCATCCATCATTCCGGAAAAATATTGAAAATAATAGGTAGGGCCGTTGGATACGCCATCACCCAGCCTTCCTATGGACGGATGGAGATTATGATAGCCCATGTTACTTCCGCTAACCTGTAAATTTGCTGCTAACACCGTATCGATGTATATCTTTTGAGAATCCTGGTCGCAAACCCACACCAAATGATGCCATGCGTTATTCAGGTTCTTTCCGGTGACAGCCGGATTATAGTTACCTAAAGGGTAAACGTCCATCCGGTTAACTGTTCCTCCTGGTTTATTAGCATCAATCCCTACTCCATCATCACTGACATTAAACAATAAATCATTGTATAGCACATCATCGGCATCGGATAAAATGCACGAAGGATGAGTGGCATTGGTATGATTTACCCATACGCTTATGGAGAAATGCGTTCCATCCGGTAATTGATTGTTAATGGAAATGTAGTCGCTGGCGCCATTAAAAAATAAAGCTTTGCCTGGATTTCCGAATCTGTCGGCTGCGGCTACAGGGCCATAAAGGGTTCCATCATTTGAATTTCCGCTAAAGTCAATAGAATTTCCATCTAATGGATAACAAATATGAAGTCCGTTATTAAGATTTACTTGTCCGCAAACCAAAAGGTTGAATAACACTAAAGCACTAAGGGGGAGTATAGTTCTTTTCATGTCTTAAAATTATGCTAAATACTTTAATAACTATTTTTATTTAATAACTGAAAGATGCCTTTAGCTCATAAAGCTACCAAACATATCCATAAAGCGACAGTTTTGGCCTGTAATGGGATAGAAAAGGGGATTACGACCAGCAGAAAATAGTGGAGATATCCCGCAATAAATTATTTATGTTCCTTCAACAGTTTTAAGGTGTGATCGATTGACCTCAAACTGGTCCAGCTTTGATGCCCGGGAATAATGAATTGAGGCTTAGGACATTTTTGTTTGATCGCATTTAAAGTAGCCGGCCATTTGACCAGATTGGCTTCTTTAATATTCCCCAGGTCGGTGGCCTCTGTACTTTTTACGGCACAACCACCATACAACACTTTACTGGCAGCAAACCAAATGAAAATATTATCGCTTGTATGCCCCGGGCCTGCGTAAAAGGTTTGAAAAGCATATTGCCCGAGTTTAAAACTTGTATCATTTTTAAAACAAAACTCCGCCCGGTTTTGCCCTGTCTTTTCGCAAATAGAATCGGTGAGCTTTGACGTATAGGTTTTAATTCCTTTTTCGCGGTAGTAGGTTAAGCCTCCTGTGCGGTCTTCATGCGAATGGGTGGATACACATAATTGCACTTTTTTATGGTGTCTTTTTTCAATGCTATCCAGCAAAGGCTGAAACTGGCTTGTATCCCATGGCGTATCAATCATTATGACACCGTCTGTACTTACCACATACAAGCCATTAGCCGGCACCCGGCTTCCTTTATACTCGTTATAGGTTGTGAATACATAAAAATCACCGGTTAAAGGCGTAATGTTTAAAGCGGGTTCTTTTTGGCTGAAGGCCAGGCTTGACAGGCAGGAAAGAATAAGGGACAAAATGGTTCTTTTCATTTACAACGTTAATTTATTATTTTTTTACTTATAACACCAATAAAGGCAAGAGGAATTTATTTGCACATTAAAACAGATGTGATTTGATGCAGGCTTGACTGTGGAGATTTGTTGTCCGTAATTTACCAGTTTATACCCAAGCGCCTCATGTTCATTAATTATTTCAGTATTTGTGTTTGATCGCCATTTCCCTGTCTTTTTTGATAGTCTACTATTTTATAAGTCCCATCGCTATAACTTAAGGTTAAATCTTTATTCCAATCATTGCAAAAAATAGTAACATATTCCTTTTTATTATTTTCCAATGATTTAAACGACAGAGTAAATAGCATGGTTAGTGCTAATCCGATAACAATAAGTGTAATTGGTTTTTTCATAAGTATTTTCTTTGTAGGTATTTTTTAAATGTTTAAATAAAGATAAGGATTCTCATTAGCTCAAAAAACAATCATAATGGTTACTACTTATCAACAGCTTGATCTTTACGGACAAGCTTTACCATTTCATAAGCTTTTGTTTTGCTGTTGTATGTGTAGTTAATGGCATAATTATACTGATGAGCAAAACCGTTTGAAAACACAAAGAACATAAATTCCGCTTTCCCTTTATCTACCCAGCCAAGCAGATTAATATAAATGCGCGATAGTCGCTCATTTTGTTTTATTTTACCTTCTTCGGGCGAAATGACTAGTATGTGTGTATGCTCAATAACAGCAGGCAATGTTATATCCGGAAAATCATCGAAATTATCCGGTGGTGCGTTCTTCCTGTTGCCGAAAAACAAAGTATCGAAAGGCGTTTTATTCTTTTTATTAGCGTCTTTTATAAAGTCGGTAATGGCCTGGGTATAGATTTTTTCCAGGCCTGCCTTTGCTGACTCGGCTGCTGTTTGCCCCAGACTGATGATGGGAAGGATGAATATAAAGATAAATAACCTGTTCATATTTGAAAGTATCGTCTAATAATCTCTCCGCCCTTATTGTCAATTTAAGATATTTTGAACTTGTTTTTTTAACTCTGGTAAAACGTTTTGTCCGAACCACTCATTTTTAGCTTGCCAGATATTGTTTCTTGGTGATGGATGGGGCAACGGAAAGTATTTTGGCAAATAGTTCTTAAAATGATGAACTGTTTCTGTCAAGGTGGTTTTTGCTTGGTCGCCCAGATAATAATTTTGAGCATATTGTCCTATAAGTAAAATCAGTTTCGCATTAGGCATTAATGTCAATAATTTGTTGTGCCATAATGGTGCGCATTCAGGTCGTGGTGGTAAGTCACCTGTTTTTCCAGTCCCTGGGTAACAAAATCCCATCGGCATTAAAGCAATTATTTCGGCATTATAAAATGTTGATTTCTCTATGCCTAACCAGTTTCGCAGGTTGTCCCCGCTTTTGTCGTTCCAGGCAACACTGGTGTTATGAACTATTCGTCCCGGTGCTTGTCCAATGATAATAAGTTTACTTTTTGGACTTGCTGCAATAATGGGATTGACACCATCTTTAACATGGTGTTCGCACTCTTTACAGTTTCTTATTTGTCGTAAAAGTTTGTCCATTGTTGTGTACCAAATAGGTGTTATGTTCTTTGTTTTGTTGGTGATAACATCAACAAAAGCAAAATTTATCTACTTTAATTAAAAAGTAACATATCGTGTAATTCTTTTCCAGCCTCCGTTAATGTATAGTAATACCTAGTATTACCTGAATGGTAATCTCCTTTTTTTATTAAGCCAAGGGTTACAAACTCTTTCACATCTGAACTCGCACTATCTAGAGAAGTAATATTTAAAATATCTGAACTAAACTGTTTAAATGTATCTACTTTTTTATCGTGCAATAATTTTTTATAAAGTAAATCTACTTTTTTCTCTTTAACATGTTGGTTAGTAATTTCTTCTTTTTCTTGCAACCCTGAACTGTTAGATTCATCTCGTAACTTTATAGAATCTTCCAAAGATTTCAATTGATGTTCTTTTTCCTGAATCAATTTTTCATACTCTTCTTCTTTTTGTCTAATATCATTTCTAAGTTTAAGAGACTGTTCGTAAGAGAGAAGTTGTTTCCCTTCCATCTTTATTTTTTTATTTGCTCTCCAAGTTTTGTAATAAACATGAAGCCAATAGGCATAATTAGCGATAAATTCAAAGACAACTAAAATAACTAAAGTTGAAATTGCTGGACCAAAGAAAAGAGTCCAATTGGATATTATTTCATTTTGTATACAATCTATTCTTGTAAATACAGGTGTTTTTGAATCTACAGTCAAAATATAATAAAGTAGTTTCCAGTTCCAAATACACCATGAAATAATTAGCGTTCCATATAGTGGACTTCTAGTCCTCTCATAAAGATTAGAATTAATAGATTTTTTAATTTCGTCTAACATAAATCACATTGATTTTTTGCTAAGTACTTAAAAAGAATAAAACTGATTGTAAATGGGAGTAAAACATTTATAATTGTTATATAAATATAACTAATCTTTTACAAAAAAGCCCCTCTGCTTTCGCAAAGGGGCTTTAAATTATAATCGTCCACTTCTCGATACGACTCTCCTACCGTCGAATCTACTCGAAGTGACAAATTATTTCTTACTCAAAATATTCCTTCATCCTGTCAAAGAAACCTTTTTCCTTACGGTTAGGGTTTGGAGCAAAGTTCTTGGATTCACGCAGGGTTTCCAGCGCTTTTTTCTCTTCCGGGCTCAGGTGCTGTGGTGTCCATACATTAATGTTTACGAGCAAATCGCCGGTGCCATATGAGTTTATATCGGGCAGGCCTTTGCCTTTTAAGCGTAATACCTTGCCGCTTTGCGTGCCGGCATCTATTTTAATTTTTGCTTTTGCCTCCACGGTCGGGATCTCAATACTGGTTCCTAAAGCCGCATCTGCAAAATTGATATAGGCGTCGTAAAATAAATTAGAACCGTCGCGCTTCAGTTCCGGGTGCTCTTCTTCTTCAATCAATACCAATAAATCGCCGTTAATGCCTCCGCGTGGTGCCGCATTTCCTTTGCCACTTACCGAAAGCTGCATGCCCTCAGCCACGCCAGCCGGAATATTGATGGAGATCACTTCTTCCGCCCTCACTACCCCATCGCCATGGCAGGTGTTGCATTTGTCCTTCACAATCTTTCCTTCGCCATTACAACCACTGCAAGTGGTTTGGGTTTGCATAGCTCCCAAAAAGGTTTGGGTCATGCGGGTTTGCACGCCCGTACCATTACACAAATTACAGGTTTCAAGCTGCCCGTTCTTGGCGCCGCTTCCTTTACAGGTTCCACAGCTCACAAATTTATTGACCTTTAATTTCTTTTCTACACCCTTGGCAACTTCCTGCAAATTAAGCTTTACTTTAATACGCAGGTTAGAGCCGCGCATGACACGCCTGCCGCCTCCGCCACCACGTGAACCGCCAAAACCACCACCAAAAATATCGCCAAACTGGCTGAAAATGTCGTCCATGTTCATGCCACCGCCGTAATGGCCACCGCCTCCACCGGAGGCACCGCTTACACCGGCGTGCCCAAACTGGTTATAACGCTGGCGTTTTTCGGTATTGCTCAGGATCTCATAGGCTTCGGCTGCTTCCTTAAATTTTTCTTCGGCCGATTTATCATCCGGGTTCTTATCCGGGTGGTATTTAATTGCAAGCTTACGGTACGCTTTCTTAATGTCGTCGTCGCTGGCACTTTTTGAAACGCCTAATACTTCGTAATAATCTCTTTTGCTCATGCCTGGGGGTATATCAATTTTTAACTTCCTACAACTACTTTTGCAAAGCGAATGACTTTGTCGCCCAGTTTATATCCTTTTTCCACTTCGTCCACCACTTTGCCTTTCATATCATCGCTCGGCGCCGGAATGTTGGTAATGGATTCCATCAGGTCGGCATCAAAAGGCTTTCCAATACTTTCCATAGCCTCAAGGCCTTTGGCGGTACAAGCCGATTTTAATTTATTATAAATCAGCACCATACCCTCTTTAATAGGCTCTGCTTCCGTCACCCCTTCATTAAATTTAATGGCGCGTTCAAAATCATCAATGGTTGGCATAATGGCTTTAAATACATCCTCACCGGCACTACGGATAATGTCGGCTTTTTCCTTAATGGTGCGTTTACGGTAATTGTCAAATTCCGAATATAATCTCAGGTATTTATCGTTCAGTTCGGCTACTTTCGCTTCCAGGTCAACAGGCTGGGCTGTATTTTCCTTTACTGTTTCTGTCGTTTTTTCCTCTGTGTTCGCGTTTTGATCCACACTATTCTCTTCGTTCTGGTTATTCAGGTCTTTTTCGTTCTGTTCCATGCTAAAAATTTTGGCAAATGTACACAAACAATATGCTTGCCATTTACAAAAAAGGGAAAAATTGTCAGATTATATCAAGAAAAACGGGCGTCTTTGTCAATAATCGCCCTTCCACTCTCCGCCAAAAGTCGAACAGGCGCTTTGGGTGACATTGATAGTGTCAGTTCGGGTAGCGAAACGGCGTGTAGTGTATCGAGAACCAGCTTAGAAATCACTTCTCGATACGTTCCTCCTGCCCTCGGAACTACCCGAAGTGACAAAATTAAGCTATTGACATCTCCCGTCCTGCGCTCACCCTCTTAAGAAGAGGGAATTTGTTATATCCAGAATAACACAAATTCCTCCTTTGAAGGAGGTGGCCGGAGGCCGGAGGATGTTTAGAGAACCGTAAATTTTTAATTCTTAATGAATTTGAACTCGGTACGGCGGTTGTACTCGTGTTCTTTATCCGAACAGGCTACTCCATTGCCACAGCGGTTCCTGATGTCGGTTTCGCCTTTTCCCAGCCCTTTTAGGCGGTTTTTGTCAATACCCTTACTCACCAGGTAAGCAATAACAGAGGTGGAACGGTTTTCGGAAAGACGCAAATTGCTGGCATCATCGCCCTGGGAATCGGTATGCGAAATAATTTCGAGCTTAACGGCTGGATTGGCGTTTAAGATCACAATCACTTTATCCAATACAATTTCCGACTCAATTTCCACATTGTATTTCCCCAGTTCGTAATACACATTTTCATTGATGGTAATGTTCTTAGCATTGCTTTTGCTGAATTTCTTATACTTCATGGTAATATCGCCCTCTTCGTCCTCCAGGTTCGACAGTTTTACCACATCGGTTTCCAACAAACGGTATTCAAAACCACCGGCCGAGTTTTTCTTAAACTCAGCCACAATTGCCCCCGATTGTTTTGCCAGGAATATTTTGGGCATGGTTTTCATTTTTTTGTTGTCGGCAATGCGAATGCTCAAATTCTGGGTCGTATCTACCTTGTGAAAAGCGAAATCGCCATAGTTATCGGTAATGGTTTTATTGAGCGTGTCCTGGTTATTTTTAATGAGGAATACATCGATATCGCTCACCGGGACTTTATTTTTTTCGCCTGCCAAGATCTTCCCCGAAAGGTCGGAAGTAGAATAAGCGGCATTAACGCGGCAAATATTCATAAATGTGTTTTCCAGCACATCGGCGCTATCCGTTTCCAGGTACAATCGGCCTTTGGGGTTCACCAAAAATAAGGCAGGCAGCTTGGTAGCCTTAAAAGCGGTTACGGCTTTGTCCCTTAGTTCGCCTTTGGCCAGGTAATTGGTTTTTTTACCGCTAAAGCGCGATTTGTTATAATTGGTTTCCTTGAGGAGGTTTTGCCATTTGGCAAAATCTTTTTCAAGGCAAATGGTCACATACTCAATATCGCTGGCGCCTTTGCAGGCATTGTTCTGGTATTTATTCAAAATGGCTTCCACCTCATTGTTATAGGCAATCAGTTCTTTTGTGGTTGAGGCAGGCGAATAAAAATACACCAGCACAAAACGGTCGGTAGTGCTTTTGGCATTCGGTAAATCAATATTGGTTTCCTTATTGTCCTGCGTAAAAACGGTAATGCGCGAAAAAGGGATCTTCTCGCCCACCTGCAACTTGTCGTTTTTTTGTGCAAACGATAAAAGGCCAAAGAGCATTAAAAACGTGACAGCAATTTTCTTCATGTGTTGCAATGGATTTTGCGATACGTTAAATATACTGTTTTTTATTTCTTGGTGAATTTAAATTCGGTGCGGCGGTTATATTCGTGCTCTTTGTCCGAACAGTCCACATTGTTAAAACAACGGTTCCTGATCTCGGTTTCGCCTTTTCCTTCGGCTTTTAAACGGGAAGCATCAATGCCTTTTGAAATAAGGTAATTCACCACCGATTCTGACCGTTTTAGGGAAAGTTTTAAATTGCTTGCTTCGTCGCCCTGCGAATCGGTATGCGAAATAACCAGGAGCTTGAATTCCTTATGCATTTCAAGCACCTGTTCCATTTTATTAAGTAATGCCTTTGAGCTTGGCGTAATAGCGCTTTCGCCTAATTCGTAAAACAAATTTTCCGTAATGACGAAATCGTCGGGTGTTTTATTTTTCTCTTTAATAAACCTCATTTCAAGGTCTTCATCCTCTTCGTAAATAGCCGGCAGGAATTTCAGCTCGGTTTTTAAAAGCCTGTATTCAAAGCCCCTGTCGGTTGATTTGAAGTTTCCTATTTTTTTCCCGGTTTGGGTAGAGAGGATCACGAAGTTAATGTTCTTCATTTTTTCATTCACCACGATCAGGTAATCTTTTTCCAGGTCGGGAATTTGTGTTTCAAAATCGCCATACTGGTTGGTCACCAATTTGGCAATGGTATCGTTATTTTTTAATCCCAGTAAGTAAATGGGTTTATGCGAATAGGGTTTAAGTGATTTATCTTTCTCTTCGGTCATGATCTTCAGCATAAGCCGTTTAAAGGATTTGATCTCGATACCGCAGTCAATTTCTGAAATTTGCTCCGTATTACGGGCATAGCCGCAAATTTCGTTCTTTTCGTTATACACCACTAAAAATGGCAATGTGGTATCGGCCAGGTTAAAGTTTTTGAAAGGCGATTTGGCAGGAGATTCATACAATTGCGTGGGAATAGCGGATGGAAAATCGGCCGAGGCCTTTTTAATCAACTGCCCGGTAAAGTATACCGGGAAAATGCTGATGGGTGCCTTATCAAACACAAATTTACAGCCGTTATACATCACCTCGGCCATTGGCTCGGTTTGAATATCGAAGAAAAGGAAAGCCTTTTTTTCGGCTTTGGTAAAATCGTACTGAACACTCATTTTGGAGCTGTTCTTATACTCCAGGTTTCGCATTTTAAGTGTATCGGGTAAGGTTACCTGTGCCTGGTAACTGATCCCTGATAAGATAATTAATAGAGCCAAATAGATTTTTTTCATAGGTTCTTTATTCCGTTTTGTAAAACCTGAATTCCGTACGCCTGTTTATTTCCAGTTCTTCTTCGCTGCATTCAACACCTTCCTCGCATTTATTCAAGGGTTCGCTTCCGCCTTTTCCCAACGCCTTTAAACGGCTTTTATCAATTCCTTTCGATACCAGGTAGTTTGACAGTGCTACCGAACGTTTAACAGATAGCGACAGGTTGGCAATAGCTTCACCTTTACTATCGGTATGGGTAATAATTTCTAATTGTGTCTTAGGGTCCTTTTTTAGTATCGCCACCACTTTATCGAGTACCTGCGTAGCTTCTTTCGTTAATTCGGTACCCGGCTTTTTAAATAAATGATCGCTAAAATGCAGCTCCTTCAACTCACGCACTACTTTTTTGGTGGTGATAGTGCTTTCCTTTCCGGGTTTTAAAAATGGCATATCCGAGCTTAGCAGCTTATACTCAAATCCACGGTCTTTTTTAGGAATAAGCGTTAAGATGGCTCCATCGGGCATTGCCAGGTAAAGGTTGTCTTCGTCGGCCAAAGGCTTAGCGGGTACAAGCTTCAGGTAATAATCCTGGGCTGTATTTAGTTTATCAAGTACAAAGCTGCCATCTTCGCCTGAAACGGCTTTATGCAGGGTGTCGTTTTTTTCATTCAACAGGTAAAACTTTTGGTTAGCCAGGGCTTGTTTGTCTTTATTACCAAACAACAGCTTACCGGCTACTTTTGCCTGCACTTCGGAACTACTGATGACATTTTTGCGTTCGTTTAAATAAGCGGTAAGGGCCTTCATGTCTGGATTAACAAACACTACCTTTCCCGTTTCATCAATTAAAAAACTTGCCGGTACTTCATCCAGGTTATAGCGCATGGCCGAAAAATCGAAAAAGCCGCGAAGTGCAATACCATTGTTCAGCATCATCAAGCCATAATTTTTCAGGTCTTCCTGCCAGGCACTCTTATCGCTTTGCAGGGCCACCGATAACATTTCAAACCCATCGCAGGATTTATAATCCAGTGACGAGTACAGGCTATTGATCTTGCTGTATTTATACAAATCGGCCTTTGAACGGGAAGCGGATGAGGACCAGAAGAACAAAAAAACGATCTTGTTATTGTAAGGAAAGCCATAGCTTTGAACCCCATTGGCAGCTGTAGCCAGGATAAGACCGGGAGCTTTACTGCCAGGCTTTAACTTTGCCGTATCCTGCGCGGATAGTGTTTTGGAAAACGCAAACAGGCCTACTAAAAGAACAAGTAAGCTTTTTACTTTATAACTATTTAATTTTATTGGCTTCAATGGCTTTTTCCAGTTCAGATTCACGTAAATTTTTAGCGACAATAATGCCCTCTCCGTTAATTAATACATTGGTGGGAATGCTGTTCACATTATACAATTTTGCTACAGCGTTGTCCCAACCCAACAAATCACTCACATGATTTGGCCAGTTAAGGCTATCTTTTGCAATGGCATTCATCCAGGAAGCCCTGTTATTGTCGAGCGATACGCTCAATATCTCAAAACCATTCCCTGATTTAAACTTAGCGGTATGGTATTTTTTGTAAGCCGCTACAACCGTGGGGTTCTCTTTACGGCAGGGGCCGCACCAGCTGGCCCAAAAATCAACAAGCACCATTTTGCCTTTAAAAGATGCTAAGGAAACCATCTCGCCTTTGGTGTTTGCCATACTGAAACCCGGCGCTTCATTTCCGAGGTTAAGACCTTCTATCAGTTCAACTGTTACAGTACCGGTTTCGCTATGAGCGGCAGGAGTTGCTGTTGCAGCAGAACCCGAAGCCGTTTCTTTTTTGCTTTTACAGGAATAAAAGGTAGCTCCTAAAATAAATGCTGTAACTATAAGGTACTGTTTCATAAACTATTTAATTACCCGGGAATATTTTTTCTCACAATCTCCGCTCCTATCGCATTTAAGCGTCCATCGATATTCTGGTATCCCCTGTCAATCTGGTTAATATTAAAAATGGTGCTTTTTCCTTTGGCACTCATAGCTGCAATTAATAAGGCAACCCCGGCGCGTATATCGGGCGATGCCATTTGTATGGCGCGCAGTTGCACCTTACGGTCGAGCCCCATGACAGTGGCCCGGTGAGGGTCGCATAAAATAATTTGAGCACCCATGTCAATCAACTTATCTACAAAGAACAAGCGGCTCTCGAACATTTTTTGGTGAATGAGGATATTGCCCCTGGCCTGGGTTGCAGTTACCAATACTATACTTAATAAGTCGGGCGTAAAGCCAGGCCAAATGGCATCGGCAATGGTTAACATGGAACCGTCGATAAACGATTCTATTTCATAATTGGCCTGCGAAGGAATGTAAATGTCATCGCCACGACGTTCCAGCTGAATGCCCAGGCGCGAAAATACTTTTGGAATGCAACCCAAATTATCATACGACACGTCTTTAATGGTAATCTCGGACTGTGTCATGGCTGCCAGACCAATAAAAGAACCGATCTCGATCATATCGGGCAAAATGCGGTGTGTGGTCCCTTTTAAAGAAGTAACGCCTTCAATGGTTAACAAATTAGATCCAACACCGCTGATCTTTGCCCCCATGCGGTTCAGCATTTTACATAACTGCTGCAAATAAGGTTCGCAGGCTGCATTGTAAATGGTTGTGGTGCCTTCGGCCAAAACGGCAGCCATTACAATATTCGCTGTTCCTGTAACCGATGCTTCGTCAAGCAACATGTAAGTGCCTTTTAGTTTTTTGGCGCTTACTTTAAAATTTTCATTCTCGGCATCGTATTCAAAATTGGCTCCCAGGTTCTCAAAACCAATAAAGTGTGTATCCATTCGGCGACGGCCAATTTTATCGCCACCCGGTTTGGGCATGTAGGCCACACCAAAACGCGCCAACATAGGCCCAATTATCATGGTAGAACCGCGTAAACCACCGCCTTTCTTTTTAAATTCGGGCGATACCAGGTAATCTACTTTTATATCGTCTGCCTGAAAAGTGTATTCTTCGTGTCCTGTTTTTTCAACCTTTACACCCAGGTCACGCAACAGATCAATTAATTTATTAATGTCAACAATATCCGGAATGTTACTGATGGTAACTTTTTCGGGGGTGAGTAATACCGCGCATACAATTTGTAAAGCTTCATTTTTAGCGCCTTGCGGGATAATATCCCCTTTAAGTTGTTTACCTCCGGTAACTTCGAAAATTGCCATAAAAAATTAGGATGCTGATCTGTTATTATTGCTTTGGTTATTGTTCCTGTGTTTAAATTTATTCTTGTTCTTTTTGTGTTTGCGGTTGTTATTATTGCCACCCGCGTTCACCGAAATAGGTGTTTGGTTGTTGTGATTCTTGTTCTTCAGCTCATTGGCATGGGTCAGGGCCGAACTTTCGTCAATTTGCAGCTCATTGTTTGTCATTTCCTTGAACTGTTTAAAGATCACATCATCCGTAACCGAATCCTTGTTCCAGTTGACATATGATTTTTTTAAGTGGTTGGCAATAAGGCGCGATAGTTCTTTCTTTTCAGGGCCTTCCTCATAGGTTTTTGCCACATCAATAATACGTTCAATGGTTTTGCCGTAGTGCTTGTATCTTATTTTTGATGCCGGGTAAGGAACCTGCAAGGGTTTTGTGGTAAATGTTTCGGCATTTGGTTTTGGATAAGGTGAATCCACATCGAGCTTAAATTTGGAGATGACAAATAAATGATCCCAGAGCTTATGCGTAAAATCCGATATATCGCGTAAATGCGGGTTCAACTGACCCATAATCTGGATAATGGCCCTGGCGCATTTATTTCGTTCTTCCCTGTCCTCAATGGTAATGCAATGATCGATCATGACCTGTATGTTGCGGCCATATTCAGGGATTTCCAGTTTAGGTAATTGTGTGTTGTATTCCATGATTGTTACAAGGCTTAAAAATAAGCGATTTTAAAGTGGGTTTATACTGATGTTTTAATAGATATAAAGAAACGTAAGTTGAAAAAGTTTCAGCTCCTTGTTTCTAGTTCCAGGTTTCTGGTTTTTGTACAAAGTTACAATTAAACCTGAAATTTGAAACCAGAAACTAGAATTTCCTCACCATGACAAAATCATTCATCTGGTAGCCGTTACCAATGTCAAAATCTTCAACCCTCTCAATTTTAAAATGGTTCTTAAAATAAAAGTTAATGGACTTGTAGTTTTGGCGGTTTACAGTGAGTGTCAGCGATTTAGGTTTTATCAGGTCAATGATGAGATGAAGTGCTTGTGTGCCAATACCAGCATTGGATTTTTGCTGATCGATGTAAAATTTATGTAAAAAAAAGTCGGCATCATTCTTTGAACTTACAGACATAAAACCAATGGCTTCCTCATCCTTTTGTATCAGGTAAAACAGGTGTTCTTTTAGTGTCATCTGCAGTTCCAGGCTTTTTTTACTATATATTTCTTCCAGCATATAATCAACCTGCTGCTGCCCTACTATGCTCACATAATGCTCGTTCCATATCTTGTAGGCCAACCTGGTAATGGTATCTATATCATTTTCTTTAGCTAAATTTAACTGTATCATCCCTGAAAGTTTTATATATCTTTGCGTAGTGAAACCGAATATACTAAAGAAAATTGAGATCAAAAATCGCCGTGCCGGTTTCGACTATAGCTTTATAGAAAAATATACGGCAGGTATGGTTTTGGTGGGCACCGAAATAAAATCCATTCGCCTGGGCAAAGCCGCTTTAGTAGATAGTTACTGCTATTTCAGGAATGGTGAGCTGTTTGTTAAAAACATGAATATCAGCGTGTATACCGAAGGAAATGTATACAACCATGAGCCTACCCGGGAGCGAAAATTGCTACTGGAAAAAAAAGAACTAAGCAAGCTTGAAAAAAAGCTAAAGGACCAGGGCTTAACCATTGTCCCCGTTACCTTGTTTACTTCCGACAGCGGTTACGCCAAGCTGGAAATTGCCCTGGCAAAGGGTAAAAAGCTGTTTGATAAACGCGACGATATTAAAACCAAGGACCTGAACCGGGAAATGGCCCGCAAGATCAAATAAATTATACGTATTAATTAACTATAAAAAACCATGAAAAACCTTTTCTTTTTAGCTGCTGTATTCAGTCTTGCCCTTTCAACCGTTTCCTGTAAATCTAAAAAGGAAGCGGCAGCTTCGGGCAGTAACTCATCGGCTACAGCTACAGCTTCAGCCTCTTCAACCGGCGAATCAAAAGAGATCACTTATCGCTTGATCGTTTCTTTCATCAGCAAAGGCGCCGGAACCGACGGGCCAAAGCGCACCGCTTTTACGGATTATGTGGCGGCTAATGCCAAAAAACCGGTTTATAAAGAAGTGCGCTGGGGACGCGAGGGCGAAGGCGATTATTGCTTTACCTTATCCGAGTTCAAATCGGAGGCCGATAAGACAGCCTTTATTGACGGTGTTAAAAAAATTGCTGCCGAAAGCGACCTCATTGTGGTGTCGGAAAACGCTGTTTGCCAGCATAAAGGCAGATAAGACGAAAATCATAGTTTTTTCAACAAAAAACAGGTTTTAAGCTTAAAATTGTGGAAAATCGGGTCGTTTCTGACCCGATTTTTTTTGTATTTTTGCAGCCTAACTAAAAACTAAATTCTTTATACTAATGAATGAAATTGGATTAAAAGCACAAGATGCTTCTGTTGCCCAATTAGGCTTAGGAAATGTGGAAATGGCTTATTGGAATTTACACCCGTCTGAACTGGTTGAAGAAACCATTGTACGCGGACAAGGTGAATTGACTGACGTTGGTGCTTTGGCAATTGATACCGGCGAATTTACCGGCCGCTCTCCTAAAGATAAATTTGTGGTTTACGACGAAAATACAAAAGACAGCGTTTGGTGGGGAGATGTGAACAACCGTTTTGAAGCGGATAAATTTGACGCCCTGCACAACCGTATGTTGGCTTACTTAGGCAACAAGGAAATTTGGGTGAGAGATGCTTACGCCTGCGCCGATCCAACTTACAGAATCAACATTCGTGTGGTAAACGAATACCCATGGAGCAACTTATTCGCTTCTAACCTCTTCCTTCGTCCTACGCGTGAAGAAATTAAAACCTTTAAGCACGACTGGTTAATCATTAACGCTCCCGGCTTTATGGCCGATCCTAAAATTGATGGCACCCGCCAGCATAATTTCGCCATTATTAACTTCACCAAAAAAACCATTTTAATTGGTGGTACGGGTTATACCGGCGAAATTAAAAAATCGATCTTCGCTGTACTGAATTATATTTTACCGCACGAAAAGAAAGTGCTTTCCATGCACTGCTCTGCCAACATTGGTAAAGATGGTGATACGGCCATTTTCTTCGGTTTATCAGGTACAGGTAAAACAACCTTATCGGCCGATCCTAACCGTAAGCTCATTGGTGACGATGAGCATGGCTGGGCCGACAAATCGGTATTTAACTTTGAAGGTGGCTGCTACGCCAAATGCGTTGACCTGACTGCTGAAAAAGAGCCGCAAATTTTCAATGCCATTAAATTCGGTTCCTTATTAGAGAACATTAATTACTACGAAGGAACTACAACGGTAAATTACGCCGATATTTCGCGTACCGAAAACACCCGCGTCAGCTACCCTTCAAACTATATCGACAACGCGGTTGACCCTGCTGTTGGCGATATTCCAAAAAACATTTTCTTTTTAACCTGCGACGCCTTTGGTGTGTTGCCTCCTATTTCGAAGTTAAACACAGGCCAGGCCATGTACAATTTCATTTCGGGTTACACCGCTAAAGTTGCCGGAACCGAAATGGGCATTACAGAACCTACCACTACTTTCTCGGCTTGCTTTGGTAAGGCTTTCTTACCATTGCACCCAACCAAATATGCCGAGTTGTTAGGCGAAAAATTAAAGAAACACAACGTCAACGTTTGGTTATTGAATACCGGATGGGTTGGCGGAAGCTACGGTGTTGGTAACCGTATTAAGTTGTCGTACACCCGTGCCTTGATTACAGCGGCTTTAAACGGTGAATTAGACAAAGCGGAGTACGGCACTACCAATTTCTTCGGTTTAAAATTCCCTAAAGCCTGCACCGGTGTTCCTGCCGAAATTATGGACCCTCGCAACTCATGGTCAGATAAAGCGGCTTACGATGCCAAAGCCAAAAACTTAGCGGAACAGTTCATTAAGAACTTTGACCAATACGCTTCAGCAGCTAACGAAGAAATTTTAGCAGCTGCTCCTAAAATTGCACAGGAAGCTTAATTTCTTATTCATATATGAATTTAAGATCCCCGACACGATGAATCGTGACGGGGATTTTTTTTAGAGATAAATCGGACTTGTTGATTTAGCCACATAAATGTATATTTATAGTATTAGAGAATCCTAATAGACGATTTTTCATCAATTTACAAATATTGAAAATATGGCATTACAAGACGAAATTACAAACAAGAAAAAAGAAATAAATACTGATGGATATCCAATGTCAATTGGAGAGTTGACAAATTTATATCGAGATGGAGAACTTGATATTCATCCAGAATTTCAAAGACTCTTCCGCTGGTCTACAGAACAAAAATCAAAACTTATTGAAAGCATTTTATTAGGGATTCCACTCCCTTCTATATTTGTCTCTCAACGAACAGATGGCGTTTGGGATGTTGTAGATGGTGTCCAAAGATTATCTACAATATTTCAATTTATGGGAATATTCAAGGATGAAGAAGGGGCTCTTTCTCAACCTAGCAAATTAACAAAAACAGAATATCTTCCCTCTCTTCAAGACAAGCAGTGGGATAATCCAGATGATAGGAATAATTCTCTTGATTCTGATTTACGAATTGCCTTTAAACGAGAGAAGATTGATGTGAAAATTGTAAAAAAAGAGAGTGATGATTCTATAAAATACGAACTCTTTCAGAGACTAAATACTCTTGGATCGAAACTTTCTGATCAGGAAGTTAGAAACTGTTTACTTGTAATGCTGAAAAAAGATTTCTATACTTGGTTGAAGGAATTAGCCGAGGATGAACATTTCCTTAATACCATTTCTATAGCTGACAGACTTATTGATGAGAAATATAATATGGAACTTGCGTTAAGGTTTGTTATACTTAATAAAATTGATCCAAATACTGTTAGAGGGTTAAATGATTTTAGCGAATTTATTACTGAAAAAATGATTGAGATTGTAAAGGATGAAACATTTAATCGGAATGAAATGGCAACGAGATTCAAACAGACCTTTTCATTATTAGACAATGCTATGGCTGAATCATCATTTAAAAGGTATAATTCGCAAAAAGACAAATTTGAAGGCAAATTTCTATTAGCGGCTTTCGAAGCGATTGCTATTGGATTAGGGAAAAACATTATTACATGGTCAACTGATCCAATAACTGTTGAAACACAAAATTCATTAACATCTAAAATCAAGGATATTTGGGCTAATCAACAATTTATTGACCGTTATGGTTCAGGGGTAAATGTAACCTCAAGAGTCCCAGTAATTGTTCCATTAGGCGAAAACACTTTGAGGCCATGAAAATTAGAAGCAAAGAAGAATTAATTGACTTTCTCTCGGAGGATTTAGGATGGAGGAAAAAAGAATTAACTTCTTTACATAATAACGTCGCATCTGCAAATGAAAAAAATCTTGCAACTGCTTTACGCTGTTCTGTTGTAATGCTGTATGCTCATTGGGAAGGTTTTATAAAAAATGCTGCAGTAGCGTATTTGACATATGTCAAATCTCAAAGACTAAACCTAAATCAACTTAACTCAAGTATTCTCGCGCTGTCTCTAAAGCAGAGACTCAATGAATTTGGAGAAACCAATAAGGCAACTTTACACGTTACGTTCATTGAGTATTTTCAAAACAATTTATCTGAGCGAGCAAGTTTTTCAGAAACAGATTCGATTAAAACGCAGTCAAACTTAAGCTCATTAATTTTAAAAGAAATTTTCGCCACTTTAGGATTTAATATTTCTGGATATGAACTAAAAGCAAATCTTATTGATGAACAATTGCTTAAAAACAGAAATAATATTGCCCATGGAAATCAACCTCCAATTGATAAGAAACAGTATCTGATATTACATTCAGAAATAATAGCAATGCTCGATAATATTTATACAGACATAAGCAATTCGGCTGTTTTAGGTAAATTCAGAAAACCCACAACCGTATAACTCAAAAATTCAAGTTCGTCATTTAGGCAACTGCTTAAAAAATGTTATAAATAAACAACCAGACATGACAAAAACTAATTTCATCCTGACTTGTATTCTCCTGTTGGGAACCACCTGTTCTTTTGCACAAAACTGCGATTGCAAAAGTAATTTTGAATGGGTAAAGAAAACCTTCGAGGAAAATGACGCGGGATTTCAGTATGTTATAAAAACCAAAGGTACGCAAGCGTACCAGGACCATAACAAAAGGATACTGGACAAAATACAAAACCTGAAGACAGTAAATGAATGCAGCCCCGTTTTGTATGAATGGCTGACTTTTTTCCGGTCAGGACACATTGCTATAAGACCGAATGAGCAACAACAAAACAACTCTGCAAAACCAGCAAAGCAATTTCCCGGATGGGAAATCTCCCCTATTAAAGCAGACGATCTTAAAAAGTATTTAGACACAAAGAAAACTCACGATTACGAAGGTATTTGGAAAACCGACCCATACACCATTGGCATTAAAAAAGAAGGTGATAAATATGTAGGGTTTATCATAGAATCAGGGGCCGACACCTGGACAAAAGGACAAGTAAAGCTAAAGCTTACTATTAAAGCAGATACGGTAACATCTGTTTTTTATCTGCGCGATCATTCTGCTGTGGAATCCAATAACGTAAGCATGACAGGAAATAACCACTTGCAAATAGGCAATATCAGTCTTTCAAGAATTTACCCTAAGGTAGAGGACGAACCAAAGTACGCTCACTATTTTAAAGCCCTGGATGCCGAACGCCCTTACATTGACCAGCTAAACAATACAACCTTGTATTTAAGGATTCCGTCATTTAATGAAAGCTACAAAAGAAAGATTGATAGCGTTCTTAACGTAAATAAAGGGAAACTACTTAGCACAAAGAACCTGATTATCGACATCAGGAATAACGGTGGCGGAAGCGATGCTTCCTACAGTGAAGTCATTCCGTATCTGTACACAAATCCTGTCAGGGGTGTTGGGGTTGAATACCTTTCAACAAAGCTCAACAATCAACGTATGTTGGACTTTATAAACAAACCTGAATACGAATTTGATGCTGAGGGTAAAAAATGGGCAAAGGAATCCTATGACAAATTAAACAGTAAACTGGGTCAATTTGTAAACCTGAATGCGGAAATAGTTTCCGTAGCTACATTAGATACGGTTTATCCTTATCCACAAAATGTTGGGATCATTATTAACCAGGCCAATGGTAGTACCGCCGAACAATTTTTGTTGGAGGCCAAACAAAGTAAAAAGGTAAAGCTCTTTGGTGTAACAACCTTTGGCGTATTGGATATCTCCAATATGTATTTCGTGGATTCACCTTGCAAAGAATTTCAGCTTGGCTATTCACTCTCAAGAAGTATGCGAATCCCTGACTTTACCATTGACGAGAAAGGCATACAACCAGACTACTACCTGGATAAAAGTATCCCACAGTACGACTGGACGGATTATGTCAATAAAATTTTAAACGGGCAATAAAACCTGCTATTTTAGTAAGCTCGATTATTTTATCCGCCCATAAACTTATTTCCTGAGATTATGTTGTAGAATAACATACTAAAGCCCCACCTAACCTGGTTGGGGCTTTTTTTGCAAATAAATCTTAAAATCCAAAAATTTAGATCGATAATCTCTATTTTAGGAGAAACTATGAAACAGATTTTACTGGTAGAAGATGAAACGAACGTGATATCCTTTATAAAAAAAGGATTAACAGAAGATGGGTATGAGGTTTCGGTAGCACTGGATGGGGAAACAGGTCTGAAAATGGCCCTGGATTTTAACTACGACCTCATCATTCTCGACATCATGCTTCCTGTATTAAACGGCCTGGAAGTGTGTGAGGCTATCCGTAAACAAAACAAAAAAGTACCGGTATTGTTTTTAACAGCGCTTGGCACCGCCGAAAATGTAGTGATAGGGCTTGACAAAGGAGCCGACGATTACCTAGTGAAACCATTTAAGTTCATTGAGCTGCAGGCCAGGCTAAAATCATTGTTACGACGTTCGGAAATAACACCGGTGAAGGAAGAGGACGATCACAAAGATATTGTTTACACTATTGATGACCTGCGTTTAAATGATACCACCAAAATAGTAGAACGCCGTAACGAAACCATTTCACTTACCTCTACCGAATACCGTTTGTTACTCATGCTGTTGCAAAACAAGAACAGGGTTCTGTCGAGAGTAGATATTCTTGAGAAAGTATGGGACATTAATTTTGATATGGGAACCAATGTGGTAGATGTGTATGTGAATTACCTGCGTAAAAAAATTGACAAGCCACCCTATTCTAAACTCATACACACCATAGTGGGGATGGGCTACGTTTTAAAAGAATCGAATGAAAAGCCAAACTAAAATAGCATTTATCTTTTCGGTGGGCTGCCTGCTTATCATTTTGCTGTTAAGTATTTCGGTATATTATTTTTCAACCCAATATTCCTTTACCGATTTTTATAAGCGATTGGAGATCAGGGCGATCTTTAAAGCAAAAACAACCCTTGAAACTGAAGATGTAAAAACACAGGCATTCAAGGAAGTAAGGGAACAGCATCTTGAAATTTTACCCGATGAAAAAGATTACGTGATTGAAATAGCTGCAACTACAAACCTTTCGGCAGAGGCTGACAAATTAAAGGTGCCTCCTTCCTTTTTTTCTGAATTGCTTTCAAAAAGCAGCGCTAACTATAAGGCAGGCGACACCTTTTACAGCGGCATTGTTTATAATACAGCACAAAAAAAATACGCGGTTGTTGTGTCAGCCAATAATTACTACAATACTCATCACCTCAACTACCTGCGCAACATTTTCCTTATCGCTATTCCGTTGGCCTCTCTCCTGGCTATTGTCGTGGCTATTTTCATTTCTAAAAAAGTATTGAATCCTGTTAACGAGATCACCGAAAAGGTAAAACAGATCAGTTCGGAAAGCATGCACTTGCGCCTGGCAAATCTCACTGATAATGATGAGTTGAGCCAACTCATAAAAACGTTTAACACCATGCTCGATCGCCTGGAAACGGCTTTTGAAACGCAGAATAATTTCATCAGCAATGCCTCGCACGAGTTAAGTACACCGCTCACGGCTATTATTGGTGAGGCCGATGTAACCCTTAATAAAACCAGGCGATCGGATGAATATGAAGCGTCCATTAAAGTGATTCTGGGAGAAGCCGAACGTTTGGAAAAAATAACCAAATCGCTTTTATTCCTGGCGCAAACCGGTTTTGACGGCAAAAAACAAAAAATGGAAGTGATCCGCACCGACCAGTTATTGTGGGACGTGAAGGAAACCATTGATAAGCTGAATCCAAATAACCAGGTTCAACTCGACCTGAGCCTGATACCTGAGGATCCTAAAAAATTAAAGATCACCGGGAACAGCCAGTTATTGCATTTAGCCTTGTCAAACATTGTGAATAATGCCTGCAAATATTCCTCCAACAAACCGGTTCAGGTATCTATTGGTTCTACAAACGATCATGTCATTATCATTGTAAAAGATCAGGGTATTGGCATTCCTGAACAGGAGTTAAAATACATTTACGATCCGTTTTTCAGAGCCTCCAATACCAAAAACTTTGAAGGATACGGTATTGGCTTGCCCCTGGCCCGAAATATCATAAGACTTCATAACGGTTCCCTGATCGTTTCTTCGCAAAAAAATGAAGGAACAACTGTTCAAATGAGGTTTCCGTTGCTATCTTAAAAACTCTAATCTCATTTTAATCTCATTCTTAATCTGTCTTAATAAGTTGCCTGTAGTATTGTAAAAAAATACTACTATGAAAAAAACAATTTTAATTCCAACCGATTTTTCAATCGAGTCGCTCATACCGGTGAAGCATGCCGCTTTAGAAAACCAGGACTGCCAGCTTGAAATTATACTGATGTATTGCTGCTTCCAAAGCAGTTCCATTACTGAGCTGCTATTTTATTCGCCCGAAAAAATCATTAATGAAGCCATCAGCTTTGAATTCAGAGAAGCATGCCTGATCCTTGAAAACACTTATCAATCAAAAATATCCAGGTTAAGCATCGACGTTTTTCATGGGCTCAGCGGTTCAGCTTTCGATAATTTTGTGGCGGGTAACCAAATTACAGAAGCTGTTGTTCTTAAAAACTACAGCTATAAACTGGCAAAAAATGGTTTTGATCCAATGCCTTATATCAGGGACAGTGATTTACCATACCAGGAAATTGACGGGCCCGTACATAAAGTTCAACATAAAGATATTATTCTATTCAATTTATTTATTTAAACATTTGGTTTATGCTACTTAAAAATAAAATCCCATTCTCCTATATATTCGGACAGGTGAAATACGAGTTATTGCTGGTGATGACCTACGGCCTGGCCATTGAATTTGCTTATGCTCTTTTCAATATTCACGTCACCGCTATTTCCATACCCATTACCGTATCGAGCATATTTGGCACCATCCTTTCACTGTTACTGGCATTCCGGTCGAACCAGGCCTACGACCGCTGGTGGGAAGCCAGAACCATTTGGGGCGCCATTGTAAATGATTCGAGAAGTTTTGGAAGACAGGTGTTAACCATGATGGAGAATCCTGAAAATGAGAACATTAAAGCATTCCAGGACAGAATGATAATGCGCCAGATTGCCTGGTGTTATGCATTAACCAAATCGCTGCGAAACACCGATCCTATGCCTTACACCAAAGAATTTTTGAGTGATAAGGAACAGGAATACATCCGCAGGTTTAGCAACAAGCCCGTGGCCCTCTTGGATTTACACGGCAAAGACCTTCAATATGCCCTCAAAATGGGTTGGATAAACCAATACCAGCAAATTAACCTTGATAATTCGCTGAGTAAATTTTCCGACTCCATGGGAAAATCGGAACGGATTAAGAAAACAGTGTTTCCTACTACCTATGGCCTTTATATTAAAGCGGCTGTGTGGGTTTTTATTTTATTGCTTCCCTTCGGTTTGGTTGATTTGTTTGGTTTCCTCATGGTGCCGGTATTAATGGTAGTAGCAACGTTTTTTTATTTAATAGAAAAAACCGCGGTTCAACTGCAGGACCCTTTTGAGAACAAAGCAACGGATGTACCCTTAATGGCCATATCGCGCACCATTGAAATTGACCTGAAAGAGATGATGCAAAGCGAAGGAGTGGAAATACCGGAACCTTACCAGACAAAGCATTTTTACCAGTTGTAAAAATGATTATTCCTCAAAACGTTTCAGCCTGTTTTGTGAGGCAACCAGCTGGCGTTTGAGCTCCTGAATTTGAGTGAGCAAATGAGAGATGGCATCAATACCTTCCATATTGATGTCCAGGTCGTAATGCAGGCGCATCATACGCTCCACATCACTCAGCTGTTCATGTGGCAGGTAGTGTTGTTCGTCAACAATAACAATCTCTACCAGGCCAAACTGTTTCAACGAATCAATGAATGAAAACTCAATATTATGGTTGGTGCAAAACTGCTCTATGAGTATTAAATTAGTTTTTTCCATCACTTCTTAGTTTGGATAATTCGATAAACAATTCTTTTTCTTTTTCGCTAAGATTGGTTGGCAATTTAACATGGTATGTAATGTACAGCTCGCCAAATTCATTTTCCTTTTTATAAACAGGAAAGCCTTTGCCCTTTAGTTTTACTTTGGTACCACTTTGGGTTCCGGCTGCTACTTTTAATTTCACTTTACCACCATCAAAGGTCTCTACCTGTATGTCACCCCCCAGTAAAGCCGTATACAAATCTACCTCAACAGTAATGTAAAGGTGGTTGCCTTCGCGCTTAAACCTGGCATCGTTTAATATGGTGAAGGTGAGGTACAGGTCGCCGTTTGGCCCACCATTGGCGCCCGGGTTTCCGTGACCCGCAATCTTTATCACTTGTCCGTTCTCAACCCCAGCCGGAACTGTTAAGCGGATATTCTTTCCGTTAACCGTTAAGGTTTGCTGCTGTGTTTTGTACACATCGTGCAAGCTTAAATGCAGTTCGGCGTTCAGGTCCTGCCCCCTGAATTTGGTTTGCCTGCCCCTGCCCGATCCTGCTTGCCCATACATGGATTCGAAGAAATCGGAAAAATCGCTGCCCGAAAAATCGCCGTTATAGCCGCCAAAACCCCCGCTTTGCTGTCCGCCACCAAACCCCTGCGACGATTGGCGCTGCTGGTTGGCTTTGATCTCATCGGCATGTTTCCAGTCCTTGCCATACTCGTCGTATTTTTTTCGCTTTTCAGGATCGCTCAATACCTCGTTGGCTTCGTTGATCTGCTGGAATTTTTTCTTGGCGCTTTCGTCATTCGGGTTCAGGTCGGGATGGTATTTCCGGGCCAGTTTCCGGTAGGCCGATTTGATGTCGTTTTCGCTGGCTGTTTTACTGATTTCCAGCACTTTGTAATAGTCTATGAATTCCATAAGCAGCTAATTCATTTTACTTTTGCATGAAATAAATATGCCAGTTAAAAATAGTTTGTAACTTCAAAACGAAATATGACCAAAATCATGAACCTGATTGACCAATACATAGCCCAAAATAATTTTGGCCGAACACTCGGAATGGATTTTAAGATCCTTGAGCCGGGACTGGTGCACTATTTCATTACCATTAAACCCGAGCACCTGGCTACGCCCAAAGCGGCGCACGGTGGGGTTATTTCGGCCCTCATGGATGGCTTGCTGGGTGTAACGGCATTATCTGTTTCTGAAAAAGACAATGACATTGTTTCTACCGTTGAGTTCAAGATCAATTTTTTAGGACCGGCTTTTGTAGGCGATACCCTGCAGGGAATTGGCAAAGTAGAGCAAAAAGGAAAACGCCTCATTATTACAAGTGGCGAGATTATTTGCCCCGAACGAAACAACGCATCCATTGCCAAAGCCATGGGTACTTTTAATGCTTACCCGGCTCAGAAAGCGGGGTATGTGGTTTAGGGAAAGAAATTATTTATTTTTCATCTCCTCTAAAGCCTGACGGCTTTCGCGGTATTGTTTACTAACGCCTCTTAGCAGCAAACCAATAAGGATAACGCCAATTCCTGCAAACACATAACCCAGATCATGATAACTGTTTGTGCCAAAAGCCTTGTAAGCGATGCCTCCAAAAAGAGCCGAAATAAACAGGATAGGAAAAATGCCTTCCGAAACATCTTTCAAATAATTTTTTTGCGTCAAAAAACCTTCCTTCCCGGTGGTGTGGTTAATAACCGCAATCACATCATTCCTGTCATTAACCGCCAGCGACAATGTATGTCCCGAAGTGACAATACCTTTAAAATCACTGAATGTAACCGCCGGTTTATGATTGGACAATTCAGCGACATACACCGAAAAAGAATCTCTGCCGTATTTATTCCCGGAGATATCAGCAGGCCTGTTAATGGGCTTTACTTCTTCTATTTTAATATTCAGAACTTTGACGTTCCGGTAAATGGTGTATGCCATGATGTGTTTTTTATAAAGCTTTCAGTAAACTTTGCAGGCTTGTTTTTTCAGTTAAGATGGCATGAAGTTCTGAAATAGCAACACGGTCCTGTTTCATGGTATCGCGGTGACGAATGGTTACCGTTTTATCCTCGAGGCTCTGGTGATCGACTGTGATGCAGAAAGGCGTGCCAATGGCATCCTGGCGACGATAACGTTTACCAACCGTATCTTTTTCATCATAAGCAACCATGAAATCAAATTTCAGATCTTTCATAATGCTTTCGGCTAATTCAGGCAAGCCGTCTTTTTTTACCAGCGGGAAAATAGCGGCTTTGTATGGTGCCAATGCCGGAGGTAGATTCAATACGGTACGTGAATCGCCACCTTCCAGGGCTTCCTCTTTTAAAGCAGATGATAAAATGGATAAAAACAAACGGTCCAGGCCAACCGATGTTTCCACCACATAAGGCACATAGGACTGGTTTAACTCAGGGTCGAAATACTGTAATTTTTTTCCGCTGAACTGTTCATGTTGCTTCAAATCGAAATCGGTACGGGAGTGAATGCCTTCCAGTTCTTTAAAACCAAACGGAAATTGATGTTCAATATCGCAGGCAGCATTGGCATAATGTGCCAGCTTTAAATGATCGTGGTAACGGTATTTTTCTGCACCTAAGCCTAAAGACAAGTGCCAGTTTAAACGTGCTTTTTTCCAGTACTCATACCATTCCATTTCGGTTCCCGGTTTCACAAAGAACTGCATTTCCATTTGCTCGAACTCGCGCATACGGAAAATGAATTGGCGGGCAACAATCTCATTACGAAAAGCTTTACCGGTTTGCGCGATTCCAAAAGGAATTTTCATGCGCCCGGTTTTTTGCACGTTCAGGTAATTCACAAAAATACCCTGTGCCGTTTCAGGACGCAGGTAAATAATATTCGAATCATCGGTTACCGCTCCCATGGAAGTATTGAACATGAGGTTAAACTGGCGTACGTCTGTCCAGTTTTTGGTACCGCTAATCGGGCACACAATTTCCAGGTCAATGATGATCTGTTTTACTTCCTCTAAATTATTATCGTTTAAAGCGGTTTTAAAACGGGCATTAATGGCATCAATCTTCTCCTGGTATTCTTTTACACGCCCATTGGTCGATTTGAACATTTCCGCGTCAAAATTCTCAAAGCGCTTAGCGGCTTTCTCTACTTCCTTATTGATCTTATCTTCAATTTTGGCCACATGTTCTTCAATAAGCACATCGGCACGGTAGCGTTTTTTACTGTCTTTATTATCAATCAATGGATCGTTAAAGGCATCTACGTGCCCACTCGCTTTCCACGTGGTTGGGTGCATAAAAATAGCGGCATCAATACCTACAATGTTCTCGTGCATTTGCACCATGGCTTTCCACCAGTATTCACGAATGTTCTTTTTCAACTCCGCTCCCATTTGCCCGTAATCATAAACAGCGCTTAGTCCGTCGTATATTTCGCTGCTCTGAAAAATGAAGCCGTATTCCTTACAATGTGAAATGATATTCTTAAAAAAATCTTCTGGTTTTATGTTGCTCATGGTATTAAAATTAAACGGTCAAAAATAGCATATTTTATGGCTTCAAAAGCGTATCTTTAAGAGTTTAATTAACAAAAAACGTTTCATTCTATACAATACGATTTGTTGCAGCAGAATAACGGCATATTAAAAAACGCGTTGCTGGCGTTTGTTCTTCTGGTATTGTTTTTACCATTACTACAGGGGCGCTTACATTTTATACACCTGTATCCACTGGCAGGTGATGAGGGGCCAAAAAAAGATACGGCCTTTACGTTGAACAATTATTTCTCAGGCCTGTACCAGCATAAATTAAACGAGCGCCTGGCCTCCGATTTCGGGTTCAGAAGCCTGCTGATTAAATTCAACAACCAGGTCAATTTCAGCCTTTTCCATAAAGTAAACGCCCAGGGTGTTATTGCGGGGAAAGAAGAATACCTGTTTGAAACTACCTACATCAATGCACAACTGGGAAAAGATTTTATTGGCGAGGATAGCATTAACAACCGTTTAAAGCGTTTAAAATTAATTTCGGATCAATTGCAGGCGCTTAACAAACAGCTATTATTGGTTATTGCGCCCTCCAAGCCGTCGTTTTACAAGGAGTTCTTACCCGATGAATGCCAAGCCGGTTCAAGCAAAAACAATTACAGTTTTGTATCCAAAGGCATTAAAAAACATCAACTAAACTGCATTGATTTTAGCGCTTATTTTAATGCCTTAAAAGCTACCAGTCACTATCCGCTGTACCCAAAACACGGAAACCACTGGAGTACCTATGGCGCTTACCTTGCCACCGATTCCATCCTTAAATTCATTGAATGGCAGCGCAAGATCGACTTACCCGATCTTTCCATCAAAAGTTTAAAAATGGAACAACCTAAAAACGACGACAAGGATATTGAGTATGGCATCAACCTGTTGTTTAAATTAAATAGTTTCGACCTGGCTTATCCCGAAATTGCCATTGATACAACAGGAAAAACCAAACCCAATGTGCTGGTTATTGGCGACAGTTTTTACTGGAACTTGTATCATTTAGGGATAGACAGATGTTTTAACCATTCACAGTTTTGGTACTATAACCAGGCAGTGTATCCTGTAACGACAAAAAAACAGGTAATGACCAATGAACTGGATCTTAACGAAGAGATGAAGCAATACGATGTCATTATCCTTCTGGCTACCGAAAGCAACATTCATAACCTGGGTTGGGGATTTATTGAGCAAACAGAAAGGTATTTATTGTCCATTAGAGCAAAGTGACATTTCATCGTCATTGCGAACGGAGTGAAGCAATCTCATACACTACACTTTAAACACTGATTTGAGATTGCTCCGTCATAGCTCCTTGCAATGGCGAAATTAATATTGTTACATTTCGCGTGAACAATTTAAAACTAATCGGCAACTAAATCATTAAGTTATCAATCAACCTGACATTGCCAACAAAAAGGGCAATGAGGGAAATGGCTTTTGTATCGGTTTTAAGCTCCGTGAACAACTCAAGAGTATCGGCATCGCAAACTTCATAGTAATCCAGTTTCATGATCTCAACTTCCGAAACGCGTTTCGTTACATACTTTTTTGCAGCAGCAATTCCTTTATCAAGGGCAATAAGCCTTGCCTCTTGCATTATTCCGGGAATTAAAGCTGCCATTTGCCTTTCGGTTACCGATAAACGCGTATTTCTTGAGCTCATGGCCAGTCCATCGGGCTCCCGTAAAATAGGACAGGCAACAATCTCTACCGGCAAGTTCAATTGCCTTACCAGTTCCTTTACCACCATTACCTGCTGGTAATCTTTACTTCCAAAAAAGGCCTTATGGGGCTTTACGCCCTGCAATAAAATGCTCACCACCTGCCCTACGCCATTAAAATGTCCCGGCCGGTGAGCTCCTTCCAAAATAGTGTCCAAATAGCCAAAATTAAACACACGGGTGTCTTTTTCGGGGTACACGTCGTTTACCTCGGGCATATACAATACGTCGCAACCGGCAGCCTCAAGCATGGCAATATCAGCATCGGGTGTGCGGGGGTAATGTGCCAGATCTGCCTGGTTATTGAACTGGTTTGGGTTCACAAAAATGGAACACACGGTAAAATCAGTTTGTTGCTTCGAATAGCCAATCAGGGAAATATGCCCTTGGTGCAATGCTCCCATGGTTGGCACAAAGCCAATAGTACAGCCTTTTTGCTTTTGAAGCGTAATAACATCTTCAATTTCTTTTATTTTACGTAATACGAGCATTTTTAGCCGTTTTTATTGAAATAATTGGTCTCAAAGCTAAATAATACTTTGATATATGGATTTTTTTTTATTACTTTTGTAGTGTCTAAAAAAATCACCCCTAAACTAATTATATGAGAAAAGCCAGAGTTCTTTTTGTGTCGCAGGAGATTACACCTTATTTAGATGAGACCCATGTTGGGAAAATTGCCAGAAGATTACCTCAGGCTATCCAGGAGAGAGGTAAAGAAATAAGGACTTTTATGCCAAAATATGGCAATATAAACGAAAGACGCCATCAGTTACATGAGGTTATTCGTTTATCGGGGATGAATATCGTTATCAACAATGCCGACCACCCTTTAATTATTAAGGTGGCCTCCATACCTACTGCCCGTATGCAGGTGTATTTCATTGATAATGATGATTATTTTCAGCGCAAATCGGTATTAACCGACAAAGCAACCGGAAAATACTTTGATGATAACGATGAACGCATGGTGTTTTTTAACCGTGGAGTGATTGAAACTGTTAAAAAACTGGGCTGGGCGCCGGATGTGATCCATTGCCATGGCTGGTTTACCGGTTTAATGCCACTGTATATTAAAAAAGCGTTTGCCGAAGATCCTTTATTTGCCGATACCAAGATCATTTTTACAGTATATGAAGAGGAATATACCAAATCCTTAAATAAAAAGATCATTGATAAAGCCATTATTGACGGCGTAAATAAAAAAGACCTGAAACATATTGAAGATGCCAATTACATTAACTTAATGAAACTGGCTATTGACCATTCTGACGGGATTTCTTTTGGCAGCGAAAAAATAAACGAAGAGCTGATTAAATACGCTAAAAAATCGGGCAAGCCAATGTTGGAATACAAGGGCGAGGCAGAATATGCCGATGCTTACAACGAGTTTTACGACCTGGTGTTGGAAAACAGTGAAGTTTTGGCTGACTAAACAGCTGTATAAATTTTATAATTTTAACTATTAATTACGCATAATTTTAACTAATTATGCGTTTTTATTTTACCATGAGGAACTTAAGGATCGTATTATTTTTATTGACCACTTTAGCAATTTTTTCTTGCAAAAAGAAAGAAGATAATAACGTACTTGGCCTGGATGTACAGCCTGCAAATGACCTGGTGGGGGTTACCATTACCGATTCGGCTTCGCTTTTCATGTACACGCAAAAGGTAGATTCTTCCAGGACGTATAACGACCGTTATAAATACCTTGGTTCTTTAAACGATGAAGTTTTTGGGAAAACGGATGCCAGCATCTATACCAACTTCTCCATCTCCAATGGTTTAACCAATGTATCGTTTGGAGCCAATGCAGCGCTGGATTCGGCGGAACTCATCCTTCGTTTTAATGATGAGTCTATAGGCAAGATCAATGATCCTTTGAACTATGAGGTGTATTTAATGAACTTTTCCCTTCAGCCAGCTACCGCCTATTATACTGCCCAAACCGTACCTTATTCCGCCAGCCGGGTAAACAGTGCAAATGCAAAATTTGCCACCCGTTACGGAGTTACCTGCCTTGTGATTCCTATGAACCGCAATATGGCCCAATACCTGCTGCAAACCGATGCCAATATGGTAAACAATACCGTTTTTCAGGCTGCCAACAAAGGATTTTATATTAAAGCCACTAACCCAAGCTCATTGCCAAATTCGGGCTCCATTTACCGTTTCGACCTTGATGATGATGCCTCGGGCCTGGTATTGTATTACCACAATGGCAGCTCTGTTAACTCAAAAGGAGAATCGTTCAGGTTTACTTTCGGCGGTTCCGATGCGTTAAGGATCAACAACATTAACCATTATAGTTATGCTTCGGCCCAGCATAACTTATACGATCAGATTAACGGTGCCGGAACGGCAGACACATTAAAAGGGAACGCTAATGTGTACCTTAGCAGCTTTGGTGGAACAAGGGTGCGCGTGTACCTTCCTTACCTGAACACATTTTCCGATTCCGAAAACGTTGCCATCAACCGTGCAGAACTTATCATTAAAGTAGATGAAACTGTAGCGCCTTACGATCTTAACTTTGGCTATCCTGCCCAACTGGCACTCATAGGTTGTAGCTCAACCGGTGTGGAAGAATTGGTTTGGGACCAGCTTGAAACAACCGATTTTGTAAAATACAATGGCAATTACGACGCTGTGAATAAACAATATGTATTTAACATTGCCAGGCAAATGCAAAAAGTAATAACGCATAAGGTTGAGAATTATGGTTTTTACCTTGTTAATGCGCTTCCAACGGTATCATCGGTTGTAAGGCGCGATACCAGGTTGCAACGGGCCGTTATAGGCGGTAAGTTAAATGCAGCCTATAAACCTTATTTCAAGGTAACCTACGTTAAGTTTCCTCACGACAATTAACAGCCATGCGGGTAGCTTTAATAACCGACGGAATTTCGCCTTATGTATTGGGGGGAATGCAAAAGCACTCATTTTACCTCGCAAAATACCTTGCTAAAAATAGTATTCATGTCGACCTGTTCCATTACAACGACTCGTCGTACGATATGGCTGCGCTGGAGTTTTTTACCGAACAGGAAAAACAATTCATTACTTCCATCGTACTGCATTTTCCAACTTCGGCAAAATTCCCGGGACATTATATTTATAAATCTTATAAGTACTCCTGCCTGGTGTTCGATGCCATAAAGGATAAACTGGCGGGCTACGATTTTATTTATACCAAAGGTTTTACGGGCTGGAAACTGATCTCTGAAAAGAAAAAGGGAAACATTAACTGTTGCCCGATCGGTGTGAAATTTCATGGCTACGAAATGTTCCAGATCGCTCCCGATTCAAAATCGAAATTACAACAGCAATTGCTAAAACCTTTTGTTAGAAAAATTTCACAGCAATCGGATGTCGTGTTTTCTTACGGCGGAAAAATAACCGGTATTATTAAATCCATTGGTGTCAATCCAAAACACATTGTTGAAATTCCCTCGGGTGTTGAAAAAGAATTCATCAGCACTACCATTTCTTCTCACAACGAGGTACAGCGTAAATTTGTTTTTTTAGGCAGGGCCGAAAGGCGGAAAGGCATTATTGAACTGAACGAGGCTTTGAAAAAACTTATTTCTGAGAATATTAAATTCAGCTTTGAGTTCATTGGCCCTATTCCAGCCGAAAATAAATTACAGCATCCTTCCATTACCTATCATGGGGAAATAAGGGACGCGCAAAAAATAAAATCGCTTTTATCTCAAAATGATGTGTTGGTTTGCCCAAGCTGGAGCGAAGGTTTCCCGAATGTGATTTTAGAAGGAATGGCAAGTGGTTTGGCTATTATTGCCACTAACGTGGGGGCTGTTGCCGCGATGGTGAACAGTGAAAATGGTTGGTTGATAGAACCTGCAAATAGCGGCCAGTTGGAAACAGCATTAAAAGAGGCCATTGCTTCAACAAACTTATTATCAAAAAAAGAAGCTTCGCTTAAATCAGTTAATGATAGTTTTAATTGGGATATTATTTCAAAGCGCTTGATTGAGGCCATAAAGTTATATGACAATTGAATTTAAATCCTGATACCAATAACCGTCACATCATCTACCTGCTCAAGCCTTCCTTTCCAGCCATCAAACACTTTGTCCAGTTCCTGCTTTTGGTCCTGCATTGGTTTGTGGCTTATAGATAGCAAAAGATCCTGCAATTGTTTTGTCTTGAATTTTTTACCATTCTCGCCACCAAACTGGTCGGCAAAGCCATCTGTTAGGGTATAAATAACATCTCCTTTTTGCAGTTCCTGTTTATAAAGGTTAAAAGGTGCATAGTCTTTATCATGCTTACCCACAGGCATCCTGTCAGGTTTAATCTCAATGCACTGTTGCCCACGAACAATCCATACCGGGTTATTGGCTACGGCACAATATACTATTGAATTTTTAAAATCAAAACTCAACAAACTGCAATCCATTCCATCCTTACCACCTTCTTTACTGCCATCGTTCTTGAGGTTTTCAATCACCAGGCGCCTGGTTTCATTTAAAACCTGGTCGGGGCTTACAATTCCTTTTACTACCGCTTCTTTTAGACAGGAAATATTTACAATACTCATAATGGCACCCGGAACGCCATGGCCTGTGCTGTCAGCAGTACAGATCATAAAACGTTCATCCGTGGCTGAGCCCTTCGAAGCCGCCCAGTAAAAGTCACCGCTTACCACATCCTTGGGCTTAAAAAACACAAAATAATCGTTGAACTGTGTATCAAGCATTTGCTTAGAGGCCAGGAAACTGCGTTGGATACGTTCGGCATAATTAATACTGTCGGTAATTTCCTTATGTTTTTCTTCTACCAGGTTTTTTTGTCGTTGGGTTTCTTTTTCTTTTTCCTCAATCATCATTTTTTGCTTTTGCGTGAGCTTAAAGCGGTTGAACAACAGGAATAAAAACACCGATACAATGGCCAATATGACAATGGTTGCATAAAAAATAATGCTTTGCTTTTCCTTTTCTTCCTTTGCCAGGACATCTTTTTGTTCCTGCGCCGCATGTTCTACCGCCTGTTTCTTTTCAAACTCATAATTGAGCTCAGCACTGGTTTGCTGTTTGATGCTTTCTTCGCTATTAATGCTGTCCTTAAACTGTATGTATTTTTTATGTTGTTCAAGAGCCAGGGCAGGTTTATTTTGTGAATCGTACAGTTCATACAAATACTGGTGCGTTTCTTTCAACAACTCCAGGGATTGTAGTTTTTGGGCAATACCATTCGCCATTAACAGATGTTTTTCGGCATCGGGGTATTTTTTAAGAACGGTGTAAATATGTCCTATATCGCCCTGCGCCAGGCAAACACCGTTTTGGTCGCCCAATTCTTCCTTTAGTTTCAGCGCTTTAAAATTATAGTCAAGCGCTTTATCATATTCCTTTTGCATGCCATAGGCTATGGCCAGGTTAGCCAGGTTAAAGCCAATACCCGCTTTACTTTTTATGGCTTCATTAATGTCCAGGGCCCTTGTATAAGCATCAATCGCCTCGGTGTAATGGCCCATATCCTTATGCACAATACCGATGTTATTTAAGGTAATAGCAATACCACCTTTGTTCCCAAGTTCTTCTTTCAGCTTCAACGACTTGCTGTAAAAATCCAACGCTTTCTCATACTTCTGCTGGTTCATGTACACTATGCCTATATTGCCGTAATGCACCGACAGTAATTTTTTATCCTGTAGCTCATCCCCCAGCTTCACGGCCCTTAAATAATTATCAATAGCGGTGGCATAATTGCCCTGCTTGTGATACACCAGGCCTATATTACCATAAGTGGCCGACCGCAACCAGGTTGAGCGGCGTTTAAGCTTACTTAATTGTTCTTCGTTTAAATTCACAGCTTCATCCAGCATCTTATCAAGACCTTGTATTGCCTGGTTATAGATCCCTAATGCTTCCTCATAATCACCTTTCTGGTATGAATTCCAACCTATTTGCCGCAACGCTTTGCTTTTGTCAATTTTTAAAACAGAGTGGTAGTATACATCGTTTTTGGTCTTTAATAGGGCTTCGCTTTGCTCAAGCACCTGCCTGAAAAAATATACCGAGGTGTCGGGATCGGAGTTCAGGTAAAATTCTCCTATGGCTACATAAGTATTAATTAATGCCGTATCTTTATCTGTTTTCGATACCTGCATCAGGGAATCAATATTCTTACTGTTTTGCGAAAACAGTTCATTGCCGGTACTAAAAATGAGTAAAAGGGGCAGAACAATTTTTGTAAATGAATCGGTTCTCATACGGGGGGTATTTTATCCTAAAAATAGACATCTTTATGTATATCTCAAATTATGTTTTTAGTACCGGGTACTGTGTGTAATGTGTGAGTAAATCATCCCGGCAAACACTAAATAGTTTTTTATATTTGGCCTTCAAACCAATAAAAACTATGTCTGCACTTACCGCTACACAATTTCAGTTTCCAAAACAAAAAAGCTTTTACAAAGGCAAAGTACGCGATGTTTATAATATTGACGACAAATACCTGGTAATGGTTGCCAGCGACCGTATTAGCGCCTTCGACGTGGTATTGCCAAAAGGTATCCCTTATAAAGGACAGGTGCTAAACCAGATAGCCGCTAAATTTTTAAACGCTACCAAAGACATTGTTCCCAACTGGGTGCTCGAAGTTCCCGATCCTGTGGTTACCATTGGCCGCGTATGCCAGCCGTTTAAGGTTGAAATGGTGATCCGTGGCTATTTAGCGGGCCATGCTGCCCGTACTTACCAAAGCGGCCTGCGCACCTTATGCGGTGTAACTTTACCCGAAGGTTTAAAAGAAAGCGACAAACTGCCCGAGCCTATTATTACGCCTACCACCAAAGCCAGCGAAGGCCACGACGAGGACATAAGCCGCGAGGAGATCCTGAAACAAGGTATTGTGGAAGAAAGGTATTATTTGCAACTGGAAGATTACACTCGCAAATTATATGCACGTGGCCAGGAAATTGCCAATAAAATGGGGCTGATACTGGTGGACACCAAATATGAATTTGGTTTATGCGATGGCAAGGTGTTTTTGATGGACGAGATCCATACCCCTGACTCATCGCGCTATTTTTACCTGGAAGGTTACCAGGACAGGCAGGATAAAGGCGAAGAGCAAAAGCAGCTGAGCAAGGAATTTGTTCGCCGCTGGCTCATTGAAAATGGTTTCCAGGGCAAAGACGGGCAAAAAGTACCGGAGATGGGCGATGCCTGGGTAAATGAAATTTCGGACCGTTACATTGAACTGTACGAAAAGGTAACCGGCGATGCCTTTGTGAAGCATCCAACCGACAATCTGGCTGAACGCGTTGAAACCAACATCCTGAATGCTCTGAATAAATTATAATTTTTAACTTTTTAAGCTCTCCAAACTTTAGTAAATTCATCAACTATTAAAATTTAAACCCTCACGTTAATGTACCGTAAAATAAGCAATAACATTCTTGAAACCATTGGAAACACACCTTTGGTAAAAATAAACGCTATTACCAAAGACCTGCCATGCACCGTGCTGGCAAAAGTTGAAACGACCAATCCGGGCAACTCCATTAAAGACCGCATGGCTTTAAAAATGATTGAGGATGCCGAAAAAGACGGACGTTTAAAACCGGGAGGCACCATTATTGAAGGAACCAGTGGCAATACCGGGATGGGCCTTGCCATAGCCGCTATTATTAAAGGCTACAAATGCGTATTTACTACTACCGATAAGCAAAGCAAAGAGAAAGTAGACGCTTTAAGGGCTTTTGGCGCCGAAGTAGTGGTTTGCCCTACCGATGTGGAGCCTGAAGATCCAAAATCCTATTACTCCGTTTCATCGCGTTTGGTAAAAGAAATTCCTAATTCATGGAAACCAAACCAGTACGACAATAAATCGAACTCGGTAGCGCACTATGAGCAAACCGGACCTGAGATCTGGGAACAAACCGAAGGTAAGATCACGCACCTGGTGGTGGGTGTTGGAACCGGCGGAACCATTAGCGGAACGGGGAAATATTTGAAAGAAAAAAATCCGAACATTAAAATACTGGGGATCGATACCTATGGCTCCATCTTCAAAAAATTAAAGGAAACCGGGATCATTGATAAGAACGAGATCTATCCTTACATCACCGAAGGTATTGGGGAAGATTTTTTACCGGAAAATGTGGACATTGACCTGATTGACCATTTTGAAAAAGTTACCGACCGCGACGCGGCTATCATGACACGCCGCATACCTCGCGAAGAAGGTATTTTTGCCGGTAACAGCGCGGGTTCGGCAATGGCTGGTTTAATGCAAATGAAAGATATGTTTAAACCCGGCGATGTGGTAGTGGTTATTTTCCACGATCACGGCACCCGTTATTTAGGTAAAATGTTTAATGACGACTGGATGCGCGACCGCGGTTTCCTGGAAATTAAAAAGCCTAAAGCAATTGACCTGATCTCGTCGCACAAGAACCAGAAATTAATTACCGTTAATGCCGACGCACCGGTTACCGAAGCGCTTAACATGATGAACAAGTTTGGCATTTCGCAAATCCCGGTTAAAAAAGACGATCAGTTTGTGGGCTCTTTGAATGATAGCTACCTGTTTTCGAAGTTGTTTGCCGATACCACACTTAAATCCAAAACGGTTGAAGAATTAATGCAGGCTCCGTTCCCGTTTGTAGATCCGCAAACGGCCATGGACGAAATCTCGAAAATGATTAACAAGGAAAATAATGCCGTATTAATGACCGACCTGGCCGGAAGCACACACATTATTACCAAGCACGACCTGATACAGGGAATTTCTCAAATGAGTAATTAACCATTTATCATTAGTTATTCCTTCTTACAAAAATTAACAGGTTTATTACAAATAAAAAACGTAAACTTGATATAACGTTAATTAATTATAGATATGAAAAAAATCACCATCCTTGCTTCTTTGTTCTTTGCCTTAACGGTAATGGCACAAAACAAGCGCCCCGATAACTGGTTTAACCTGGACCCCACCAAAGACAACGTTAATGGTGTGAGTACTGAAAAAACATATGAAGAATTACTAAAAGGTAAAAAATCAACCACCATTATTGTTGGTGTGTTGGACAGTGGCGTGGATTACATGCACGAAGACCTGAAAGATGTGATGTGGACCAACCCGGGCGAAATACCTGGAAATGGCATTGATGACGATAAGAACGGTTACATTGATGACATTCATGGCTGGAACTTTATGGGTAGTAAGGATGGTAAGAACGTGGCAAAGGACAACCTTGAGCTGACCCGTGTTTACAAAGACCTGAAAGCAAAATACGACGGCAAAACCGAGGCCGATATGAAAAGTAAGGATGAGAAAAAGCAATTTGCTTACTGGCAGGTAGTAAAAGCCGATTATGATAAGGAATTGGGACAGGCCGAAGCACAGGCTAACCAGTATAAATTTATCAGGGATGCAGTTGCAGGCGTAGTTGACAAGATCAAAAAAGAAAAGGGTGTTGACAAAGTAACCCTGGATGACCTTAAAAAATATGACGCCAAAACCAAAGAAGATAAGCAGGGAAAAATGATCGCTGTTGCACAAGGTGCATCAGGCATGGAAGTAGAAGACCTGCTGGAACAACTTGACGAGGCCTTAAAATCAATGGATGGCAGCCGCCTGGATCCTAATTTTGACGGGCGCTCCCTTGTAGGCGACAATTATAATGACATTAATGAGCGCTACTATGGAAATGGCGATTGCAAAGGACCTGGTGCATTCCACGGAACACACGTAGCGGGTATTATTGCCGCTTCACGTAAAAACGGGATTGGAATGGATGGTGTTGCCGATAATGTTCGCATTATGAGCGTGCGTTGCGTACCTGATGGTGACGAGCGCGATAAGGATGTTGCCAATGCCATTCGCTATGCGGTTGATAATGGCGCGGTGATTCTGAACATGAGCTTTGGTAAAAAATATTCGCCGGGCAAAAAAGCGGTAGATGATGCCGTAAAATATGCCGAAAGCAAAGGTGTATTGTTAATTCATGCGGCTGGTAACGCCGGCGAGGATATTGATGAGATCACTCACTACCCATGCAAAAAAATGGAGAACGGAAAGATCCCTTCCAACTTTATGGATGTGGGCGCTTTGAGCTGGAAACCGGATGATGAGATTGCCGCTCCTTTCAGTAACTATGGTAAAAAAACAGTTGACCTGTTTGCTCCTGGTGTCGACATCCACTCTACCGTTCCCGACCTGAATGCTTACAAAGATGCCAGCGGTACTAGTATGGCGGCCCCTGTGGTAGCAGGTGTAGCAGCGGTGTTAAAATCGTACTATCCTGAGCTAACACCAAAACAAATCATTAAAATCTTAACCAAATCGTCGGTTAAAACTTATAAAGACAAAAAAGTACTTAAACCGGGAGGAACAAAAGACGATATGACCGAGTTTGGAGAATTATCGAAAACAGGTGGGATCGTGAATTTATATGAGGCTGTGAAAATGGCACAAGGTATGGTGAAAGTGAAAGGATAATTTAAAATTAAAATACAATTAACAAAAAGGCGATCAGATTACTGATCGCCTTTTTTATTACACCTCAATTCGCATCTGGCAAACAATTAAAGAAATAATTGCGCACAGTGAAATCTTACACATGTAAGAAACCCCAGTAAAATCAAGGCTTTCGGAAGGTTATTTTTTTATTAAATTGTAAAACCGGTTCTTTTTTTTCATACCATTGCTAAAGAAATAATATTCTCTGCCCTGATTGTTTTGTGTAACTGAATCAATTATTGGCCGGGCGGCTCTTATGATTTTATAAGTTTTAAATTATAAATACACATGAAATAAGTCCTATGAATAATACTAACCAATAAAATCAATAATTATGACAAAACAAAAACAATGGCTCTATGCCTGTTTGATAGTGCTCAGCATTATAACAGGCCCAATCATGAAAGCGCAATATTGTGGCAGTAGTAGCTGCGAGCTGGTTTGTAACGGAGGTTTTGAAAACACAACAACACCTACCGGCCCTAATCAATTATCAAATACTGCAGACTGGTTAGGTACTGGTTTTACCCCTGATCTGTTTTCTACAGCTTCAACAGTTGCCAGCGGAGTGAATGCGCCTTGCAATAACGCAGGCTATCAAAATCCTCACTCCGGAAATTGCTATGCAGGATTTTTAACAAATGGGTTTGTAAATAATGGCAGCCCCTTCGCATGGGTAGAAGGTATAGAAACGCCATTATCCAGTAACCTTGTTAGTGGGGTGATATATGACGTGAGCTTTTATATAAGCGCCGGTGAACTGAATACATTTTACAACAAAAATTTAATCGTGTCTCTTGATGGGGTAGAAGTTTATACTGCTCCGGTAAGTTTATTGAATGATTATACTAATTGGGTTTTAGTAAGTTTCCCGTACTGTGCCAGTGGCGGGGAAAGTGTTCTTAAAATTTCTTCAAAAGATGATCACACATTTATTCCTGCAACCCCAATTATAACAGGTGGATGCACCTATACATCAAATCCGAGCGGCGGAACGTATATTTATATTGATGACGTATCGATGAAAGAAGCAAAATTCAGTGTAGCTTCTCAAACCGTTTGCCTTAATACCACTGTTACGTCCACAGCAGTTCCTACCTGCAGCCTTAATACAGGCAACTATACCTATTCCTGGGATTATGGTGATGGCAGCACAACCGTAAACACAGGCACCAATAACTTATCAGCCCACAGTTATACCAGTTATGGTAACTATGTCGGTTCAGTAACCATAAGTACAGGAACCTGCGCCCTGACTTATACCTATGGTATCAGTGTTCCAAACATGACCATTGCTGTTACCAGCAATACTAACACAATTTGTAACGGTGTCACCAGCTTTACTGCCATACCAAGTCCGTCGGGCACCTACACTGTTTCCTGGGCTGTGCATGATGCCACGACACACACGGTTATACCTACCAGCAATTATACCATCACCAATGGTACCACCACCACTCCTTCCATAGATTTTGCCAGTATCAATCAGAATGTATGCGTAGTTGCCATCTTTACCAACACGCTTGGTTGCACTTTCAGAGATTCCATTTGTCTGCCTTCCTGCTGTGCAACCCCAACAAATGCGGTTAAATTTTCCAACCCAACCTATAACACCACAGTGGCATTGTCAGGTACTAATGTGGTATTTGGAGGCGTTGTCACTATTAATTCGGGGGGCAACCTAATCATTGGCAACAAAAATGTAGTTTTTGATCCCAACACAAAGATTATTGTAAATGGAACAGGAAAAATAACCATTACAAATAGTTACCTGCATGGTTGTAATTATATGTGGGATGGTATCTACCTCAATGGTACGGGTCTCTCGTCCATAAACCTAAGCGACGTAGAAGACGCGCAAAGAGTCATTGTCGATTCACTGGGAACAGCTTCTATAACGCTCACCAACAGCTACTATAATAAAAACTACATAGGCATTGTAGTGAAAGCAACTAAATCCAATACATCAACCTTTGCGGTAAGAAACAATTTATTTACCTGTTCCAACCTGCCGGTTCCGGTTTCTTCGCCTTGGATGCCTACTACACCTGCGTTATCCAATGCCTCAACGTTTGGTGCATACAGCTCTGCATCATTGTTACCTCCGTACAGCACCGTTAAGTCTGTATGTGGCATTTATCTGGAGAATGCCGGACATAGCGGAAAAACCAACAGCATGATTACTATAGGAGGCTCAACCGGCCAGGAAAACATTTTTGATAAAATGCAGGATGGTACCATAGACATTACATCAAGTGCTTTTTTCCAAAATAATGTATTCCAGAACATACAAAGTACCATAGCACCAAGCTCTTCTCCTAATTCAGCCATATTTTACATAGCCGGGATCTCAGGTACTTATAATACGCTGATTGGTGGCGGAACGACCTCATTCAAAAATACCTTTACCAATAATGATTATGGTTTATTGAGTTATGGTGTATCAGGTTTATCGGTAGAGAACAATCGCTTTGATACACAAACCAATGGTGTTTATATTACGAATAACTGCAATGGCAGCACGGCACAGGTAGCTCATAATAAATTTATCAATAATACCGTAGGTATCAATTTTGACCAAAATACCAAGCTGATTGCCAATATTGAGGAGAACTGGATGGATAATACCAGCGCTACCGGTACATATGCCGATAATTATGCCATACGCTGTAGCGAGCTAACAACAGCAACCAGTACGACCAATTATCCGGCTTACGCTATTGACAACAACTACATTAACGGCTATTATAACGGAATTTACACCTCTCATACTTATCGGGCAGTTATAGACGACAATGAAGTACACATGCTGCCTGACAATACTTTGGGCCATGTTCAGGTTGGAATTGGCATCACCGATACAGATGAAAGTGATGTGAATAATAATACGGTTGACATGCCAAACGGCACTACATCATCATGGTGGCATAACGCCTTGTTTACCGAGAATTCTTCGGAGCCCGAGATTCATTGCAACAGCACAAACTACATTGGTACCGCTTTATTGGCAAAACAAAATAACTACACAGTACCGGGTTTTGGCATTTACAGTAATACCTTTCAAAATGCTGACATTGGTGTATGGCTGAACAGCAGCGGCGAAATTGGCGACCAGTATTATAACACCACAACCTATAGCGCCGATAACCAATGGGTGAGCTGTAACAGTGATACCCATGTAAGTTCGGGTAATACCAGCAATGCCAGTTTCTATACTAGAAATGCATATCCTTATGTGATTACCGTTGCGGGAGGAACTAATCCGCTTAATGGGATTGTAGCCACAGGTGGGGGACCAGGAGCCTGCGCAAGCACTTCAACCCCAACTCTTAACCTGAGGGTTGCAGCTGGGCAACGTCCTTTATTAATGCAGCATGCCGAAACAATTGCCGATAATAGAATTTCGCAAAAAGAAAGCGAGGCAAGCAGTAAAGAAATGGCCCGCAAACAGCTTTTCACATTATTGACCTTAAAACAAATAAACCCTTCCTTTGATAAAAACGTTGCCGGTTTTATGGCCGAAGCTACAAAAGGGAACCTTGGTAAATTCTTTAAAGTTGATATGCTGATAAATACCCGAGAAAAAGCTGATTTAATTAAGGCCGAAGAAATTAATAATAGCATTGTGGCTGCTACAACTATTGAAACTACCCAGCAACAGTTCAATAGTTTATACCTGGAGTACATTAACAATGGCAATAAATTAAATCGTAATGCCATTGCAAATCTGGAATACATGGCCGTTTTATGTCCTGACCAATATGGTGCCGCAGTATACCAGGCAAGAACCTTATTGTTTAATACTACACGTAAAAAATACCTGAATACCTGCGAGCAAAACGGTCCTGGGAACCAACGCCTGCAAAAAACACAAAGCATGGTTTCTGGTTCTTCAGTGAAATTATACCCTAACCCTAACAGTGGCAGCTTTACCATAGAAACCGGTAGCGACAAGACGTATACCATGGAAGTGTATAACCTGCTGGGTGAAAAAGTGGCAGAAAACCAGCTTAACAATAAGCAAATGCTCGACCTGCACTATTTACCAACTGCCACTTACGTAGTTAAAATAATGGATGGCAAAGTTTTGATAAAAACCGAGCGCATCAGCATCATTCACTAATTTCATTTATAGTAGGGAGTTCATTGAACTCCCTACTTTTTTAACTTATTCTTGGTACAATAACCCAACCAAATTAGCGTGAATGTAATTTCTATACAATAAAAAAACGTTCTTGCCGTTTAACAGCTATAATTAAAGCTGATGCGGTCATTACCTGGCTTATACTTTATTCTTCCGGTTTTGTTATCAGCTAGCAGGTTCAATGCCCAAACAAACCAGGCGGTACCGCACCACATGAACCACAATAATTTTTCGGTAAATCTTAATTATATATACAACTATTGTTCATACACCAATGAAATTTCAAACCTTTACATAAGGTCAACCAACTATGCAGGTCCCGATTCGGCTTACTTTGAAAAACATAAAAACATAGGTGCAAGAACTTTTGGACTAAGCATGAGTTACAATAAGCGCCTGTCAAAAAGGTTTTCAATTTCCCTGGGGCTGGGGATCAGCCAGAAAAAAAGGGTGACAAAGTTTACACTTTACGAAGACAGGAACCCAAATAAACCTGACCTGACAAACATTATCTATGAAGAATATGCATTAATTGCACCGGTGAATATGAACTTTTATTACCATCGTTTTATTTTGAGCGCGGGACAGAATTTTTGCTACGGCATGATTCAAAAAAACATTCATAATTACCAGGATAATTCACAAAAGATCATGAACGATAATTATGGCAGATTCCGGTTGTATTCCCAGGAATCTGTTTATTTTCAAATGATCCCGAATAAAGGCCTTTACATAAAAGTTTCTGCCGAACAAACCAATGAGTTTTATCAGCGCTATGGTTATAACAACTGGTTTATGCTGGGAGGCGCGTATTATTTTTAAGTGACGTATAAAATAACATCAACATTTGCGTCATGCTGTCACGATCGCTATCAAGATGGCTCAGCATCTCAACCTCATTCACACTTCAACTCTCACGACACGTCGTGACAGTGTGACAAATTCCCTTTAACTACCGATCTTTCTCCTCAGGGATCACATACTCTACTCCCGCCCCATCTACCTGCATAATCTTTAAGGAATTGATTTTAATGCTTAGCGGCTGCTTATCTATATTCCAGAAAAAACAGGCTATTTTTTTGGCTTTAGGTGGTAAATTTCCCGAAATAAGACTGTAGGAAAGGTGCTTCTTTCCATTATTGTCATAACCCGTCCACTGCAATGGATAGCGTTTAAAATATACTGTTTGGTCCAATGAATCATTTACCTGGAACACAAACCAGGCATTGGCCGGCACCGAAATTTTTTCAATATCAAAATTTATTTCAGCGATCAACGGTTTTAAATCAGGCAACAGGGTATCGGGCACATTATAAATATCCACAAACTCATTCTCCTGGGTTGAAATAGAAAGATCTTTCAATTCATGAATGTGATGTTTAATGAGTTGGTGCTTGCGTTTCAGTACCAATAAACCCCAGTCGGGTTCCGTATCAATAATGTCGTAAAACGCTTGGAAGTATTTTTCCTCAGCCCGTGTTGCCAGGTAATAGTCGCAATTCATTTGCATGAGCTCAACCGGATCGGCCGGGTTTAAAACGCCTCCGTGCCTGTAATTAAAAAAACCATAAATCAACTCCCGAATGCGGTGTCCGCCAATAATGAGGCGTTCGCTTGTTTTTTTCTGTTCATTGAGCAATGTTGTATAAAAATGCTCAGGCATGGTTTCATAAGTATACAACGAGTGTTTTCTGAAATTGAGATAAACGGCAAAATGGATCACAAATACCAGCGACAAGACTCCCAGTACACCTGTTGTGATGTTTGCTGATAGCTGGTCAAACGTAAAACAAATGAGCAGCACAAAGAACACATAAAAGAAAAGGCCTGTGCGGTCCTCAGGATAATTAACGCCCATTATTTTATGCATGATATAAAAACCACTGCTTAAGGCGGCAATAATAATAAGGAACAGTAATGAAGATGAGGGTTTTGCGAACTGTTCTTTCAGCCTGAACAAATTGGTTTTGTTCACATAAACCGTTAATGCCACTATAGCTATAAATACGCTGATAAGAATCCATTTGATAGCAGGATTGGCAAAGCCAAATACCAGGTTAATGAGGCTGACAAAGGTTACCTGCCAGTAACTCTCACCTTCGCCATAATACAGGGCTCCACTATCCTGCAGATAAAAAGAAAACGACAGCCAGTAATACACTAATGCAAAATGAGCAAGCCAAACAACCAGTATCAATGGTTTAAACAATTGTTTATTGCATAATTGAACAAGGCCCATAATGCCACTCAGTAATAAAACAACAATAATTAAAATAAGGTTTGAACTGATGGCTAACTGCAGTAAAAGTAAGGTGATGTAAAAAGGTTTATGGTTTGTAGGATTGGAAAGATACTGCAACAAATAAGCCAGGCCAAGCACCAGTAAAGCCATGGACAAACCATAACCGCGACAGGCGCTGAAAAAAGTGAGCCAGTGAAAGGAAGCCAGGAAAGCAATGCTAAGAAACACTTTTGAACCCTGTTTTGACAATAGCTTTGAAATTTTCCAGGTGCCGGATACCAGTATTAAAAATGCCAGCGAATTTGGCAAGCGTAGGGAAAATGGATGTGAACCAAATACATGAAAACAGATGTTTCCTAAAAAACTGTTCAGTACATGGTTATTGGCATCAACCTGCGAATGGAAGGGCATGTATTTTCCCGACTGGATGTACATGAAAAAGGTAGCCACCTCATCATGGTTAAAAGGCACATAGTAACTTCTCAGCAATACAATGGCAAATGCTGCCGCCGACACTATAGCGAAGAACAGCGTAAACTGCTTTTGAGATCTGAGTGCCTTTTCAATCATTCGTTTACTTCATGCAAGTGTGAGCTTTCAACTTTACAAATTTGGCTCAGGTAACGTTTATACCATTGTCCGGCATTTGATTTTGCTTTTAAATGGGTCATGTTATTACGCCAGACGCCAATGTGTTCCATTGATTGCCAGTAGGAAATAAAAATTCCCTTATTGCCGTTTGAGCAAGTCTCGTAACCCAAAAAACCTTCCTGTTCCTGCGCCAGTTTCATGGTAAGCTCATCCATTTCGGCATAACCCTCCAGGTTATCCGACTTGGTTGATGAGAATATAACGGCGTAATAATCTTTCACCGGGGGCGTTGTTTTCCACATAAGCTTAAATTATTGTTGTGTTTAAATGTAAGCATAAAAAAAGCATCCGTTATGGCGGATGCTTTAATTTTTTATATCTCTTTAGTATTAGTGAGCTGTTTGATCGGGAGCTGCAGCCGGTTGTTGAGCAGGAGCCTGCATAGGAGCCGCTGTACTTGCTTTTTCTTTAAGAATAGAACCACTGCTTTCAGTTTCAGAAGTGCTTCCTTTTTTTGGTGTAGCCAATAAGCTGAATACCAATAATAAGATCGCTAATGTCCAGGTTGCTTTTTCAATAAAATCGGTCCCGCGACGGGCACCCATAATTTGGTTAGCTGTAGAAAAGTTACTGGAAATACCTCCACCTTTTGAGTTTTGAACCAGTACTACTAAGATCAGTAATACACATACGATAATGATGGCGATAGTTAAAAATGCTTGCATAATTTATTTATTAGTTTTCAATTTTTCGATTAGGGATGCAAAGTAAACACTTTTTTGCGGAAATTTCAAACTTAATATTTCATAAGCCCTTATTGCTTTGGAAATATTTCCCTGCAAGGCATATATTTTTGCCAGGGTTTCGGTTACCAGGTGCTCATTTTCAAGCAGGCTCTGCTTTGCATCAATAGCCGGGGTGAAAAACTTATTGCTTCCCAGTTTGATCCTTCCAGGATCGGATTCGATGATTTTATCAATAATTTGCTTGTTTTGCTCAAAAAAGGACGGTTTTTTCTCAATTTTAGGCTTTTCTTCAGGCAATTTCTCCTCTTTAACCGGTAACTGAGTCTCGAGTTTCTGAATGGTGCCTGCTTCTTTTTTGATCTTATGAAGCCAATCGGTAAAGGAACCTAGTTCGGCAGGTTCTTCTTTTTCCAGTTCCGGTGTTTTTATCACCTCTGTTTCTACATACGACTGGATAACCCCGCGCTTAATTTCCGACTCGATATCCTTATTGAGTTTTTCCTCGTTAAATTCCTGGACAGGAGCTTCCGTTTCGTTCTCAATGTCTTTTATAATATCCAGTTCTTTTTTAGCCTCTTCAACCACTGCAGGAACTTCTTTTTCTGCCACAAGCTGCTTTTCTTCAAGCACAGGTTTTTCTACCGGTGGCTGAGGATCACGAAGCACCGGTTTTTCAGTCACCGTATTCACATAAATCACCTTTATCTCATCGCTGGTAACGGTAACCGGACTAATTTTTTGCGGTACTTCTTTTTCATGAACAACTTCCTTCTCAACAACTACCGGTTTTTCGTCCACTGAGCTTGTAGAAGTGTCTTTAACAGGCATTTCTGCCGGCGTCACTTCTATTTGCTTTTGATGGAGCAGTTCGTATAATACCGTTCGGCTATTGGCTACAATAGCGGTTTTACGAAGCTGTTTTGAATAGTTAATGGCATTGGCCTGGTGCAGGCCTTTGGTATATAACAAGTGGGCCGTTTCAAAAAAAGGATATTCATTCACCAGTGTCTCCAGCTCAGCCAGGTTTGCAGGCGCCACCTGCTGTGGCGCTTTAATCATATTTATGAACTGCTGTTGTAACATTACCAGTTGTTGAATGCTTTATTAAAAATATCTTCGGTCAACTGACGGTTGATCTCGGTGAGTAATTCCGCTTCTACAGATGAAATGACTTTACTGGCCGGGTAATCCGCAAAACGGGTAAAAGTAGCTTCAAAGTTCTTGGTGTCATCAAACTTATTACTGTATTTTACCAGTACCGACACGGTTAAGCGGTTCAGGGCCGCCTGATCGGTACTTTGAATAGCTACCGGAGCTACATTGTAATCGTTAATAGAGCCTTCGAACTGCAAATCGCCGTTTTGCTTCATCAGCGCCAGGTTGGTTTGGGTAGAAACCACATCCCGTAATTTTTCGGTGAATTTCTGGCTGATGGAAGGCCCGCCCAGCGTGGTATTATTTTGAAAAAAGGCTACCGAAACGGTTTTGGCCTCAATAGGGATGGTAGCCCCGTTTAATGAGTATTTTACTTTACAGGAGCCCAATAAGGCTGCCGTAATAAATAACAGGAATATGTAAGCGGTTCTTTTCACTAAAATAGTATGCGAATTTAATAAAAAATACCGCTACTGAAAGCCCTGGAAGGGAATTTGGAAAAGATTAACGGTTATTTGTTTCATCCAGAAAAATAGTTTCCCAAAGACATCTCCCGCCCTGCGGGCACCCTCTTGGGAAGAGGGAATTTGTTAACTGCAATAAATCAAATTCCTCCTTTGAAGGAGGTGGCCGAAGGATGTTACTCCACCGCTGGTTTAAGGTTAATGGTTTTAATGTTCTCGGGATTAAAATACTTTTTGCAAACCTCCGTAAGCTGTTCCGGCTTAATGGTTTTGTAGGTTTCCAAAGCCTGGTTGTATTTGGTATGATCGTGAAAATAATACTCGGCAAAACCCAGTTCGCCTGCTATGCTTTGGTTCGAGAAATTAGAAAAGGTTTGCTGTGTTTCCAGGTTTTTGATATAGTTGTCAATCAGCTCCTGGTCAATACCCTCGTTAATAATATCATAAATCTCTTTGGAAATGTATTTTTTCACTTTGGCATTTCCCATTTGCGCCTGCATTACCACATCAAAAGTAGCAACGTTATTATACATGCGCGAATCGTCGGAACCCGATACGATCTGGTAAGCCATGTTGCCTTTTTCCACGATGCTGTTGTTTAAAATAGAATTGCTGTTGCTGAACAATAAATCCCTTAATAAATTAAAGCTGTAGTAATCAGGAGTGCCCACAGCCGGTGCCGGTATAAGGTATGAATAAATTTGTACCGGGTAATCGATTGCCATTTCATCAATATCAGGGGCAAATGAAAAAATATCCGGTTCTGTTTTTTTAGCATTCAAAGGCAATTGTTTTTTAATGGGCCCGAAATAGGTTTTAGCATATTCAAATACCTGCTCGGCTTTTACATCGCCTACAATTACCAGGTAAGCATTGTTGGGACTGTAAAACTTATCGTAAAAATCCTGGCATTGTTTAGTGGTAAAAGCCGTGATCTCGGGCAGGTAGCCAATCACATCCACCTGGTACGGATGTCCTTTGGGGTACAAATGGGTATACCGATCAGCCATCATGCGCTGGTACCAGTTATTTTCGCCCAGGCGTAATTCCTCGCCCACAACCTGCCTCTCTGTATCCAGTACTTTTTGATCGAGTACCAGGTTTTCCATGCGATCGGCTTCCATATTAAACACTTTCTCTAGGTGCTCCTTTGGCAATTCCTGCCAGTAAACAGTTCTGTCGTAAGTGGTATAGGCATTAATGCGGGCGCCCATTTTTTCCATTTCGTGAATGTACACATCGCCCTCGCCGCTGAATTTTTTGGAACCGCGAAACATCATGTGTTCAAACATATGCGCCATCCCGCGCACACCATCCCATTCGTCCTTACTCCCTACCCTGTACCACACTTCCATTTGCACCATGGGCGAGGTATTCTTTTCGCACACAATTACTTTCAACCCGTTAGGGAGAGTCATGGTTTTGATGGGATAATCAATAGCTAAGCCTTTTAAACTAAGACCTAATAAGGCGATGAATAAAATCTGTTTCATGTTGTATTCTTTAATTTATTAAAACTGCAAACCTAATCCTATCACAAATCCCTGGTTAAACGCGTTCTTAGGCCCGTAACCTAACACATAATCAACCCTGATGATCTGGAAAATATGTTCGATCCCGAAATTAACTTCGTAGTACTGGTCTACCTTATCATTAAATAAAGCATGACCACCAACTACTTCCTGGATCCGGTATTTTTTAAGAATTGGAATCTTATTAAAGATAAAACCATTGAAGTGATGTTCGGCATGCGCCTCACCATACCATTGGTTGGTACTGTACGTGTAATATGGCAGGAGTTTAAAGGAGTTTAAATAATCCGTGTTGGCTAACAGGGTTTGGTTACCGTTAAAATGATTGTAATCCATAAAACTCATGTTCCTGTTATTTAAAAAATAACCACCTTTCAGTTTGTAGGCAAAGGTTCCTACCAGGCCTAAACGGATATTATCATCCACAGTCATTCTCACCAGGTCGTAATCGGCTTTGGTATTTAAACCGGGAATGGCTTTAGAGTAAAAAATATTGATAATAGGATATTTACTACCAATGATTCTTTTTTCGTGCGGACGTGTATAATATTTTTGTTTAAAGCGAATGGAAAAACCCAATCCAACCACAAACGCATTGTTCACCGTAAAGCTCGAGTCATCGGTATGCGGTTTTAAAGGATCGTTACTGGTAAATAATTTATTGGTATTATCCACCCACAAATAATCGCTTGTATTTCGCAAGGCCGAACGTTCGGCATATTCCATATTATAATAACCGATCAGGCCATTAATTAATTCCTTTTGGTAATTAAAGGCTGCATAGGTTTTCTTATACAGCTTCATAAAGTTATCGTTATTGAACAAGGTATAAGAGGTATTAATGGTTGGGTTAATTGGCTCATGGCTATCGAACTGCAAGGCGCTTGTCCCGATCCTTACATTAATGGATTCAAATTTTTCCTGCTTTATGAGGTAACGCCAGTTGGCTGTGCCGCCCCACAGGTAATTGGAGAAACCGTATCGCACAGTGGCATTCAATTCATGCTTGCGGTTATCCTCATAGCGTTTGGTCAAATCGAATTTAATAGAGGCATTCACCCCTTCCACCGTATTGTACTGAACGCCGGAAGTTAAAAGTCCCGATGTATTTAAACTGAAATTTTTAGCCGTCTTGTTATAGCTATATCCCATCAATAAGGCATTAAGTTTGAACTTATTTCCTTTTTTATCCACGCTGTCCTTATACCGGTCGCTGTTCTGGATCCGGGCAATGCTGTCTTTTTCCCGGTAATCTGTCTTTTCTTCGTAGGTCAGCGGCACCGGCCGTGATTCCTGCCAGTAGCTGGTATCTTTTTTATTGGCACCCTCCTCTACTTTCAGCACCTCATTCTTAAAGAATTTTTTCGGAAATACGGGGTGCATGTCGTAATCGGAAAACACAGCGTTAAAATAGCCATCGCCCACAAAACCAATCACCTTAAAGTTAAAGGTCATGTTCAGGCTTATGGGCATCCAGATACTGTCGTTAACCGGCGCATTCAGTTGCTTAATGTGAAGTGTATCCACAAAATCGATTTTGGCATCCTTGGTTAAATATACGTCAGCACTGTGCACACGCCAGGTATTTTCCTGGATGTAAATAATACCACGAAAGCAGGGATCTGTCTTACGTTTGGGGATGATCTCAATTTTATTAAGCATTTTGCCATCCTCAAACGTGGTTCCCAGTAATTTGTAACGGTACGACAACAAAGCATTTTCATTGATAGGAGAAATGAAAGGCCGGTCGCTCAATCCTTCAAGGTTTATAAGGTTCTCGTAAACCGAAAATTTCATGTCGCTTACCTGGTTAAAGCTAAAGGCCTTGTTATCGCCGCTCACTTTGCTGGAGTACATGATCTCTTTTTCATCGGCTGGCTTACGGAAATGGTACTTGGTTTCGCTCTCGCTTAAATAAACCACACCCAATAAGGTTGAATCGATCTTATCGCTTGAGTTGGTGCTCATGGCGTTGATGAGCTTTGCCATGTTCTTCGGAAAATCTTTTAATCGCTGCAAGCCTTTGATATAAGCTTTGCAGGTAAAGGCATTCACCTCGTTCAAATAAAACTTACGTTTTTTAATGGCCTGGCGAATTACTGCATAGGCAGGATCTTCCCCGTCTTTAATCACAATCTCTTTTAACTCATACCCCTCGCCACTCAGACTCACATTTTTGGTAACATTACCCGAAACCACCACGTTTTCTATTTTCTTTTTATAACCTACATACTGAAAAACCAGGTCGTAGGTACCGGCCTGTAATTTAAGGGAGTAAAAACCATCGGCATTGGCATTGGTGCCCTGCGTGGTTCCTTTTACCATAACCGATGAAAAAGGCAGGGGCTGGTTCTTCTCATCGCAAATCTTACCCGTTACCAAAAACGATTGGGCAAGTAACTGACTATAAGCAAGTATGAGGAGGGTAAATGCTAAAAGTTTCTTCATATAGTAAAAGAGACGATTAAAGTACTAAAAAAGTTACAGCTATTGAAATAAAAATTATGAGCAACTATGCCCCTAAAAAAATGCAATGTTTATTTATATATTTACACGCTCCAAATTATCCCGAATTATGAAAAATACGTTCATTTTTATTCTTTTTTTAACTATTGGCAAACTTTATAGCCAGGATTATTATGCCTTTGTAACATTGGCAGATGGCTCAGAAAGCAATGCTTACCTTAACCACAAAGGAAAAATAACCTACAGGGAGCAAAAAGGTGAAAAAATACAGGCTTTATCTGAAGGCCTGGGGGTTATAAAAAAAGATGGCAACTATGGTTTTATTGATCCGTTTGGCAAGGTTGTAATTCCTGCTCAATACGATGATGCAGAAAGCTTTAGCGATGGTCTTGCCGCTGTTAAGGTCAAAGGAAAATGGGGCTACATCAACAAAAAAAATGAAATGGTGATTCAACCTACCTTAATCTCAAATAAACCCTTCATTAATAAAGTTGCTTATTATATTGATGAATCGATGATGAAGAATAACCTTTATAAATTTATTGATACAACCGGACATTTTATAAATGATGAATACTATTTGTTTGCAAATAAATTTAGTGATAACTGCGCCTGGGTAAAAAGTAAAAAAGCAAAGGAATGGGGTTGTATTAATACAAAAGGCGAATATATTATTACGCCAAAATACGACAGGGTTACGTATTTTAGAAATGGCAGGTGTTGGGTAGAAATAAATAAAAAGTGGGGGTACATTAATAAAAAAGGTGAATACCTTGCTGAGCCGGTTTATGACGACACAAATAATGAATTGGATGGTTATACATGGGTACAAAAGAATGGATCGTGGGGCTTACTGGATAGTACCGGGAAGATTGTAATACCCGTAAATTATAAAAATGCCATCGCGTATGGATTGAAAGGTTCATTTGGATATGTAAAGTTTGCCACTCCTTCCAATGGCTTACTGGCATTTTATTCAGGTACAAAGGGCGGTTACTGCGACCTGAAATTGAATACGGTTATTGCACCCGTGTATGATGAAGTAACAAATTTTACCGAGGGTGTAGCGGCTGTTAAACAAAAAGATAAATGGGGATTAATTGACCTTAGTGGTAAACTGACTTGTGACATCAAATACAAAGAGATGAAGTATTTGGGTAATGGCTTATTTTATTCAGAAGAAACAAATAATAACATCACCGTTTTTGACAGGACCGGGAAGCCAATCACAGAACAAACTTTTTTTAAAATAAAAAAGTTTGAAAAAAATTAATCAAATCGTAATTGATGAAGCTATTTCCTTAACAGCACTTTTTGTGAGGCTGCTTAATGTTGGGATATTAATCACCCGGCAGGATATACTTGCTGTAATAGCCAGTTTCACTTCTTCTTCGAAAGCACCGTTAAAAACCAAAGCGTGGAGCTTAAACCCATTATTTATTAAATAGTTGATGGATAATAATGCATGATTAATGCAGCCCAGGTAATTGGAAATGACCAGTACGATCTCACAATTAAATTGACTGGCAATATCAATGACATAATGCGTTTTGTTAATGGGTACTAATAAACCACCGGCGCCTTCAATAATCAAATCGTTTGAGGCTTCGACTCCGCTCAGCCTGACAGGTAATTTAATTTTGGAAAGCTCAATTTCTACGTTCTCCAACTTGGCAGCAAAATGAGGGGAAAGCGGCTCTTTTAAACGATAGGCTTCGGGATGAATAACTGTAGTTGAATTGCTTATCACCGACCTGACAAATTCCGAATCGGAGCCCTCACTGGTTCCACTTTGAATGGGTTTCCAGTAATCCGCTTCCATGGTTTCGGTTATGATAGCCGAAACAACGGTTTTTCCTACATTGGTACCTATGCCTGTTATAAAATAATTCATGTACTTAAATTTTGATACCGATAATTGTAACATCATCTACCTGCTCCAGGCTGCCTTTCCAACTTTGGAACTTTTGATGCAATAGTTCTTTCTGTTCTTTCAACGTGATGTTGCTGTTTGCCTGCAATAGTTCTTTCAATTGTTTCAACTTGAATTTTTTGCCTTTAGGTCCGCCAAACTGATCGGCATAGCCATCCGTAAATAAATAAAATAAAGTGCCCGGCTCAAACGGCAACTCATGTGTTGTAAATGGCTTTGGATTATCGCTGTTGCCAATGGGCTGTTTATCGCCTTTGATCTCCGCCAGCTCTTTGTTCTCGTTTCTCGACTCTCCCGACTTGTCGGGACGAACTGACAGGGTCGAACTGACAGAGCTTTTAATATACCATAACGAATTATTGGCGCCGCTCCAAAATGCTTTACGTTCTTTTTTATCAAGGCAAAATAAGGAAATGTCCATTCCGTCTTTTATATCATCGCCGCTTTTCGAAAACGTTTCCAGCACCAGTTCCCGTGTTTTATCCAATATTTTACCGGTATCTTTCAATTCAAATTCCTTCACCGCCTTATCCAAGGCATTACTGCATACAATGCTTACCATGGCGCCCGGCACACCGTGCCCGGTTGAATCGGCAGCCGCAATATAAACCCGGTCGTCGTGCGCATACATCC
>JBEHXV010000017.1:0-113623 GCA_048498515.1 Bacteroidota bacterium
CCCTGGCTCAGAAACCGTATTTTGAAGAAGATGGCAGTAACATGATTACAGTTGTTGGTAACCCTAACCTTGCCAGTATAAAAAGTATCATGATCGGGATCAGGAACCCGAAAGACAATGGGGGCTTACCTCGTTGCGCGGAGGTATGGGTAAATGAATTACGCTTAACCGATTTTGTGAACAAAGGCGGTTGGGCTACTACGGGGCAAATGCAGGCAAAACTGGCCGACCTGGGCCAGGTATCGCTGGCCGCAACCTACAGTAAACCATACTTTGGTAGTATTGAGAAGAAGATCAGTGAGCGGAGCAGGGAAACGAACTTCCAGTGGGATGCAACGTCAACTTTCCAGATGGGTAAATTCTTCCCGGTTAAATGGAGGGTGAACTTACCGGTTTATTATGCTTATGGCCAAACCAGGATCACCCCACAGTACAGCCCTTATGATCCGGATATTAAAATTGATAACGATAACATTAACCCTGAGCTGAAAGCGCAGATCAAAAAGAATGCGCAGGATATTACGGTTCGTAAAGGGTATAACTTTTCAAACGTAAGGATCGACGGGTTTAAAAAAGAAGGAGCCAAGCCAATGCCGTGGGATGTTTCCAACTTCTCTGTGACCTACGCCTATAACGAGGTTACAAGGCATAATGTGAACATTGAACGTAGCATTATAAAAACATACAGGGGAGCGCTTTCCTATAATTATGCTATTAATGCGAAACCATGGACGCCATTTAAAAAATCAAAATCAAAGATCATCAATAACAAATGGTTTGCCCTTGTAAAAGAATTTAACCTAACGCCGCTGCCAAGCCGTTTAGGATTTAATACCGATATTAACAGAAGTTACAGTGAGTTACTGAACAGGGATATTACCAGTTTCTATTCCGGAAGCAATGATAATTTAACCCAGGCGCAGTTCAATAAAACATTTAACATGACCCGCAGTTATGACCTGCAATGGAACTTTACCAAGAATTTAAAATTTGATTATACAGCCAATAACGATGGAAGGATCCTGGAACCTATTGGTAAGATAGATACAGATGAAGAAAGGGATACCATTAAACGTAATATTATTAACCTGGGAACAACAACCAGCTACAGGCATCAGGGTAACTTAAATTACCAAATCCCTATTAATAAAATCCCTATCTTCGATTTTATTAATGCCAGTGCCCGTTACAGCGCCAGCTATACCTGGACGAGGAGGCCGTTTGCACAGGAAGAGATTGGTAATACCATTCAAAATACCAACACCAAGAGTATAAACGGGACGTTTAACATGACAACCCTGTACAATAAGATCCCTTATTTCAGGAAAATAAATACAGGTGGCAACAGCAAGGCAAAACTACAACCTGCAAAAGGCGGTACCGATCCTAAGAAAGACAGTGCTAAAAAAGAAAGTGCCGTGCCTAAAGACATTTTGGAGTTTTTAGCGCGGGGTATAATGATGATTAAACAGGTAACATTATCGTACCAACAAACAAACGGTACCGGCTTACCGGGTTTTGCACCAAACTCACATGTCATGGGGCTCGATAACGAAAGAGGCTTTGCACCAGGCTTTGGATTTGTGAGCGGGGCCAACGATAGTATTTTACGTAAAGCCATCAATAATAATTGGCTCGTCAAGAATCCGAACCAAAGTTTACCGTATACCACCACCCAGTCAAATAATATTACTTATCGTGCTAATGTTGAGCCGCATGGAAGTTTAAAAATTGAGTTGAATGGTACCAAAACCTATGCTTATAACCAGTCCATGTTTGTGCGCTACGATACTTCGCTGGCAGGCTCGGCAGAGAATAACCATTACCGTTTTGAAACGCCTAACAATAGTGGTAACTATAGCATCAGCGTATTCACACTTGGAAAATCGTTTAAAGATAAGACAGATAAAACCGGAAAATCGTCCTTATTTGATGAGTTTTTATTGGTAAGGCCTGATGTGGCTAAAAGCCTGGCCTATGCCAATGACCTTTCCATTAAGGAAGTCAATAACCCGGGGCAGCCTCAGTATTACGACGGGTACAGTAATACGCAACAGGATGTATTGTTAGGCGCTTTTTACCAAACATACACGGGGCGTAAAGTAAAAGGATTGGGTACCGACAAAATGTTTAAACAGATACCGATGCCTAACTGGACTATTAGCTGGGATGGATTGGGTAAACTGAAGTTTATGAAAAAATACTTCCAGTCCATTACCCTTCGTCATGCTTACCGTTCTACCTATACCATTGGTGGTTATAACAATAACCTGTTGTTTTATGATGGTAATGGTGATGGCTATTCCGATACCCGTGTGCCTGTACAAAACTCAAGCATTGGCGGTTACCAGCAAACTTCCAACTTTAACCCTAAGTATACTATTGCCGGAGCAACTATTGTGGAAAGTTTCAGCCCCCTCATTAAGTTTGATTTCAAATTCAACAAACCGGGCTTGCTGGCCAACTTTGAGATTAAGAAAGATAAGACCGTTAACTTAAACATTACCGGTCCGCAAATTATTGAAACCAAAGGCCAGGAATATATTATTGGTGTAGGCTACCGTTTCCCTAACTTAACTATTAACGCCATAAAAATAAAAGGACAACCGCTTAAGAGCGACCTGAACTTTAAATTGGATTTGTCGTACCGCCGGAACATGACCATTATTCGCCGTATTGTGGATGAGATAAGTACACCAACCGGTGGGCAAAACATCATATCCTTAAAAACAGCATTGGATTACCAGTTAACCCAGGCTATTAACTTAAGGCTGTTTTACGACTGGATCAAAACCACGCCGCAAACATCCAACTCTTTCCCTACGGCCAATACCAATGCGGGCTTTAGTTTAAGGTTCAACTTACAGTAACAGTTCTTGCTGTATGTCATAAATTTTGATGCCATATGAACGAAAAGCTAAGCATGCAGGATCTTGGACGCATGAGCCCCGATGAGTTTAAAGCCACTCAAAAAAATAAAGTGGTGCTGGTGCTCGATAACATCAGGAGTTTAAATAATGTTGGTTCGGCTTTCAGAACAGCCGATGCTTTTTTACTGGAAGCCGTCTATTTATGTGGCGTAACCGGAACGCCGCCAAAGCCCGAAATTGAAAAAACAGCGCTGGGCGCCACCGAAACGGTAAGCTGGTCTTATTTTAAAACCACACGCGAAGCCATTGACGAATTGAAAGCCAAGGGGTATTTTGTAGCCTCAGTTGAACAGGCCAAACAATCTGTTATGCTTAACCGTTTTCAAAAACCGGCACAGCCCATAGCCCTTGTATTTGGTAACGAAGTGTATGGAGTAGAGCAGGACATAATTGATGAAAGCGACGCCTGTATTGAGATTCCCCAGTTTGGAACCAAACATTCCTTTAATGTGTCGGTGAGTATGGGTATTGTGCTTTGGGAACTATTAAGGTAATTGTTTTACCTGCATTAGTGGGATTCTTTTTCCTCACACTTCTTTTCGGCATAAGTTTATAATGTGTTTCTATATTTAAATTCCCCAAACTGTTACTTTTATTACCCTTTTCTTAAGCTAATACTTTCCCGGCCTTTTGTGATCTGCTAATTCATCTTGGCATAAACTTATCAATACAATTGGTAAACAATCGCCCGTATGGAAAAAACGTATTTACCTTATTACCTCAAATGGTCGCAAATAACCCTTGGCTTGCTGGGTTTTTTCTTTATTCTTTATGTAGGCAAGGAAATTATTGTACCCATAATTTTTGCCACCATCCTATCCATTGTTTTAAATCCCCTGGTAAATTTTCTCAACCGCAAAATCAATCGCGTCGTTGCTATTACCCTGGTCATTACCATGGCCGTGCTGCTTTTGGGAGGCCTCTTTTATTTTATTGGTTCGCAGTTGGCCATGTTCAGCGATTCGTTCCCATTACTTAAAAGAAAATTTACCTTGCTGTTTGGCGACTGTGTACATTGGGTGGCCGATACATTTAACATTAGCACCTGGAAAGTAAAAGCCTGGGTAGAAAAAACCAAGAACGAAAAACTGGAAAGTGGTGGCGATGTTTTGGGACAAACACTCATTTCGGTAACCGGTACATTGATTGTGGTATTGCTGGTACCCATTTACATGTTCATGATCTTGTTTTACAAGCCATTATTATTGGATTTTATAGGGCAATGTTTTTCGAGTAGTAAACGCGAGACAGTAGCCGAGGTATTAATAGAAACCAAAAGCCTCATTCAAAGTTATCTTGTAGGGTTATTGCTGGAAGCAATTCTTGTTGCCACACTCAATTCGACCGGCCTGCTCATTATAGGGGTCGATTATGCCATACTGCTTGGTATTTTAGGAGCCATTCTTAACCTGGTACCCTATATTGGCGGCCTGGTAGCCACAGCCCTGCCAATGATAATGGCCCTTACTACCCAGTCGCCCGGAGCGGCTTTTGCGGTGCTGTGCCTGTACCTTTTTGTACAGCTGGTCGATAACAATTTTTTTGTCCCCATGATTGTGGCATCCAAGGTAAAAGTAAATGCCCTGGTATCCATTATTGTGGTTTTAATTGGCGGCGCTTTGTGGGGAGTAGGTGGCATGTTCCTTTCCATACCATTAACCGCCATTATAAAAGTAATATGCGACAGGGTACCTGCCCTTAAACCAATTGGCTTTTTACTGGGCGATACCATGCCGCAAATAGGCGACCGGATTCTGAATTTTAGAAAATACTATAAATGATGGAAAAACATAAAGGTTTATATCAGTTTTTGCTGGTGTTGTTTTTAATGCCGGTACTGGCTTATGCCGTTTGGTGTGGCTGCAATATCCAAACCTTATCGAAAGAACGGGCTGTAATGAAAAAGGATTACAGCGAGCTGAATAACATCCAACATGGTTTATTATCCGTTGATGCCTGGAAAGATAATTTACTCGACATTATTAATACCCAGATAAGCCAATTCGATTTTACCGAAAAACAGGAAGATACATTAAGAGTTGAATTAAATAAGATTCTTAATTCACTGGTAACCAAAGCGGTGACAATGGTCAACAAAAAGCAAACCACCTTTAAGGGTAAGATCACCAAGTTTGCCGTAAACAATTTTATTGAGGTGGATGAGGTAAGGAGCAAAGTGCCCGAGTTTACCAACACCATTATTAAAGAAATAAAAAAGCCTCAAAGTAAGGAACGGTTAAAATACCTGGCCCAGGATAAAGTAAAGGAATTTGCTGCGGTAACACACGACAGTATCAGCAATGGCCTCGACCTGGTGTTGCTGTTGGCAAAATACGATGCGGCCGATATCCCTGAGTTTAACAAAAAAGTAGGCTTGGAAATTGATGACCTGCAGGAGCAAATCTATCTTAAAACCTTTGCCATGATTGCCTGCCTCAGTTTTATGTTAGTGTTATGGCTTGTTTTCAGGAATAAAAAAATACTGTATACACCGCTTTTTATCATGTCGGTATTACTGGCATTGGTTGTATTGGCCGTTGGCTTGCTGGCACCTATGATTGAGATTGATGCCCGCATCAAAGAACTGAACTTTGAGCTGATAGGAAAACACCTGATCTTTAACGACCAGGTTATTTTTTACCAGAGCAAAAGCATCCTGGATGTGGTTCATATTTTAATAACCGAAGGAAAGGCCGACGCGGTTTTAGTAGGTGTATTGATTCTGATATTCAGTGTCTTATTCCCCATTACCAAACTCTTATGTACCGAGATTTATTTACTGGGAAATGAAAAATGGAAAAAGAATGGCCTCATCCGGTTCTTTGCCTTTAAATCGGGCAAATGGTCAATGGCCGATGTAATGGTAGTGGCCATTTTTATGGCATACATTGGCTTTAAAGGTATACTGGATAACCAGATGAGGCATTTGAACATGAAAACCAAATCGTTGGCCACTATTGCCACTAACGAAACATCGCTTCAGCCCGGCTTTATTTTGTTTATCGCCTACGTTATTTTTGGATTGATCCTAGCGGTAATCCTTAAAAAAATAACATCCGAAAGCTGGGGAAGCAATTTACAGTATATTGCCAAAAAGCTGCGCTTTCAGCCACAAAAAGGAACCCATGTTGTTGAAATTAAACCAACCGATCCCGATAATCAATGATAATTGTTGAATACCTCCCAGCTGCCGGTGTAAGCTTTATGCAAAAGTTCCTGGTTGAGGTTTAAGGCAATGTTGTTTTTATCAAAATACAGCTCAAGGTCTTCAGTGGCCAGGTTACCGGTCAGGTCATCTTTTGCCATGGGGCATCCGCCAAAGCCATGAATGGCTACATCAAAACGCTGGCAACCACTCTTGTAGGCCGCGTCAATTTTTTCCTGGGCTTTATCTTTGGTCGAGTGCAGGTGGGCGCCAATCTCTACATTCTTAAACTCAGGAATAATAGTGGTGAACAGGGAGCTAATGTTTTCCCTGTTGGAAACCCCAATCGTATCTGACAGGGCAATGATCTTAACACCCAGGTCACTTAATTTTTTGGTCCAGTTAATCACAATATCGCTGTTCCATACATCGCCATACGGGTTACCAAAAGCCATGGAAATATATACCACCAGCTCTTTTTTATGTTTTACGCAAAGTGCCTGGATCTCTTCAACCCTTACCAGCGATTCGGCAATGCTGGAGTTGGCATTACGCTGCTGAAAGGTTTCGGAAATGGAGAAAGGAAAGCCCAGGTAACGGATCTCGTCAAAGGCGCAGGCATCCTGTGCCCCGCGGGTATTGGCAATAATGGCCAGCAGCTTGCTTTTTGTGGCCGACAGATCGAGCTGTTTCAATACCTCCGCGGTATCGTGCATTTGAGGAATGGCTTTTGGCGATACGAAACTTCCAAAGTCAATGGTATCAAAACCAATGTTCAACAAGGAGTTGAGGTATTTTACTTTTACATCGGTTGGTATAATTTGCTTGATGCCTTGCATGGCATCTCTCGGGCATTCAATAATTTTCATAATATCTTTATTTATGTTCAATACTATAAAGCGGTATCAAAGTTACGCTGAAAAAACAATGAATTGTTGACGCTTTACAATTGTATACCGTTAAATTATGTTGCTGAAATAATGGCTTTATTAATGCGTTTTATCAATCCCGGTCCTTCATAAATAAATCCTGTATACAATTGTATCAGGTCGGCACCGGCTCTTAGTTTTTCCAAAGCGTCTTCGGGACTGTGAATTCCACCAACCCCAATGACAGGAAAAGCATTGTTTGATTTTTGTTTTAAATAGGCAATTACTTCTGTACTCCTTTTTGTCAGGGGTTTTCCACTTAACCCACCCATTCCTATACTCTCAATATGACTTTTAGGGTAGGATAAAGGTTCGCGTGCTATGGTGGTATTGGTAGCAACTACACCGTCAATTTTGGTGATCTTTACAATATCTATAATGTCATCTAATTGAGAATCAGTTAAATCAGGAGCAATTTTTAATAACAAGGGTTTACGGGCAGGTTTGGAGTTGTTGATCTCCTGTAAATGGTTCAATAAATCAGTTAAGGGTTTTTTGTCTTGTAACTCCCTGAGGTTAGGAGTGTTAGGTGAGCTTACATTAACCACAAAATAATCTACCACATCAAATAAAGCCTTAAAGCAATACTCATAATCTTTAATGGCATCTTCGTTTGGGGTCACTTTATTTTTACCAATATTACCGCCTATGATGGCTTTGGTTTTTCGTTTTTTCAGTCTTTCCACTGCCGCGTCTACCCCTTCATTATTAAAACCCATGCGGTTAATAATGGCTTCATCTTTTGGCAACCTGAACAGGCGGGGCTTATCGTTCCCGGGCTGAGGTTTTGGTGTAAGGGTTCCAATTTCTATAAAACCAAAACCCAGGGCGGCAAGTTCATTATAGGCTTTGGCGTCTTTATCCAAACCGGCCGCTAAGCCCACCGGGTTTTTAAACGTCAGTCCGAATAGCTTTTTTTCGAGTTTTGGGTGTTTGAGCTCAAAAATGCCTTTGCTAATGGATTTTCCCAGGGTATTCCCTAAACCCAATTTTAGCAGATCAAAGGTGAAATAATGAGCTTTTTCGGGGTCTTGTTTAAATAAAAGGGGCTTTAAAAACTGCTTATACATACGGCACAAAAGTACATTTTATCCAATCTTTATACAATTTATATGGATATTAACAGGAAGATTGTTAAAAAAACAGAGATTTTTTTTTATTTTTTTAACTCAAATACAAAAAAACGTGTATTTTTGCAACCAAATTAATAAACCTTAACAAAACTTAAAATGAAAAAAGTATTATCAATCGTTGCTGTAGCTGCATTATCAGCTGCATTTGTATCTTGTGGTCCTTCTAAAGAAGAGTTAGAAGCTCGTGAAAAAGCTAAAGCTGATTCAATCGCTGCTGTAGCTCAAGCTCAAGCTGATTCTTTAGCTAAAGTTGCTGAAGCTGAAGCTGCTGCTGCTGCTGCTGCTGCTGAAACTGCAAAAGCTGATTCTGCTAGAATGGCTGATTCAATCGCTGCTGCTGCTAAAGGTGGAAAAAAACACTAATATTTAGTTAAGCTAAAAACAAAAACCCTGGAGGAATCCGGGGTTTTTTATTTTACAATCAAAATGACCTTTAACAAAACTTAAAATGAAAAAAGTATTATCAATCGTTGTTTTAGCTGTGTTGTCAGTCGCGTGTGTGCCTTGTGGTCCTTCCAAGGAAGAGTTAGAAGCGTGTAAAAAAGCACACGACGATTCTGTGGCTGCTGCCGCTCAACAAAGAATAGATTCTATAGTTAAGGTTGTTACTACTCAAGCTTTAAATCCAGAGGCAATGGCTGCTATAGCCAGGGCCAAAGCGGATTCTATTGCCACTAAAGCCCAGGCTCAGGCTGATTCTTTCGCTAGAGTTGCTGAAGCCGAAGCTGCAACCGCTGCTGCTGCAGTCGCTGCTAAAGCTAGAAAAAAACATTAATGTCACTTCGAGCGGAGTCGAGAAGTGCTCTAAGATTATTTCCTGAGTTCTCGACTCCGCTCGAACTGACACACTGGTGTGTATGGTGGCTGAGGCTCCCGAAGTCACCGCAATTGAGATTGTAACTATTAACTACAACCCGGTATACTTCCTGAAAAGCTTAATAGCCAGCGCCAGCAGGATAATCCCAAATACCTTTTTAAGAATGGCAATGCCGCCGGCACCCAACAGTTTTTCCAGGCGGTCGAGGTTCCTTAATACTATATATACAATAAAGATATTGATGATAATGGCGATCACAATGGACACAATATTGTACTCAGCCCTTATGGATAACAGGGTGGTTAAGGTACCTGTACCGGCAATGAGCGGAAATGCCAACGGAATAACAGCCGCGGTGGCAGGCATGGTGTCTTTCGAGATCTGAACCCCAAGGATCATCTCAAAGGCTACAATAAAAATTAAAACAGAACCGGCAATGGCGAAATCGCCAATGGAAATGCCTATAATGTCGAGGATGGTTTGACCAATAAATAAAAAAACGATCATGATGCCCATTGATACCACCGAAACTTTTTGGGCATTAATGGAGCCGGTTTTTTGTTTCAGGCTGATAATGATAGGGATGGAACCAATCACATCTATCACTGCAAAAAGCACCATCGTTACTTTTAAGATCTCAATAATGTCAAATTTCAAATCCATAATCATAATTTTCCGACAAAGGTATAATTTATAAATCCATAAATTATTATGCCTGTAAATTAATTCGTAAGTTTGAGTATGGTAAAAAATAGTCTTTTAGGGTTATCCCTTGTATTTCTCGTTTCCTGCACACAGGTTAATTCATCGGGCGAAAAAACAGTAACGAAAGATGGCGATACAGTAGCTGACGTGGATATTTCCCTCTCAAAAATGGATATGGTGGAAGAGTTATCTAAAATTGATGAGCCTGAAGCTGATAAAATAGTATTCAGGGCAAGCGGCACAGAGCCCGGTTGGTTTGCCGAAATATCAAAGCAAAAAATAAGAATAGTGCTGGATTATGGAAAAGATAGTTTGATTACAGAATATAGCGGCCCGGCATTAACCGAAGGAGCAGGCTTTGAATTCAAAGGAAAAGATTATACCATCAATGTCACACCCGATGCCTGTATAGATGCTGCCAGTGGTGATAAGAAAGACAGCAAGGTTACAATAACACACAACGGAAAAAAATACACAGGCTGCGGAAGTTCGGTTAAATAAAATTTCTCCGATTAAACCTTTTATTTTTTTGTGGGTCTTACGATTCATAAAACCAAATAAAAAAAGAACATGAAAACGAAACATATAACCATAGGCCTGGTATTGGCAATAGCGGGAGCCAGCATTTTTTCTTCCTGCAGGAAAAAAGATAAAGAAGAAAAAGACAGCGATGTTGATTCGGCCATCGATCAGGCATTGGCATCAACTACCGTGAACGATATGACCAGCATTGCCGATGAAGCCGGAAAAACGTATACCGTTTCCAGTTTTAGAACGGCTGATGCCGAAGGTTTATTAAGCGCTTCCTGCGCAAGTGTTACCCTCGATACCTTAGCCGCGGCTAAAACTATTACTGTAAATTTTGGCGCCACAAATTGCGTATGTAATGATGGGCGTACCAGGAGAGGTTCCCTTATATTATCGTTTACCGGTCGTTACAGGGATTCCTTAACCGTAATTACCGTAACTCCTCAAAATTATTATGTGAATGACAACCAGGTAAGCGGTTCAAAAACCATTACCAATAAGGGTCACAACTCAGCTCACCATCTTGTATACGAGATCAATGCCAATATTACCATCCAGAAAGCCAGTAATGGCGGAACCATTACCTGGCAAAGCATTCGCCAAAGGGAATGGGTAAGTGGCGAAAGTACGCTTGCATGGAACGACGATATTTATTCCATTACCGGCACGGCCAGCGGAACTTCGTCAAATGGTAATACTTTTACATCTAATATTACCACAGCATTGGTAAGAAACATGGCTTTCGGTTGCCGCCGGAATTTTGTATCAGGTGTTTTAGAACATACACCGGGTGGAAAAGCAACCCGTTACATTGATTTTGGGAACGGAGGCTGCGATAACGATGCAACTGTAACCATAAACGGAAACACATATAACATTACATTACCCTAACTCCCCGTTTTTTTAAAGTTCAACGAGGCCCCGGAAGTTACTTCCGGGGCTTTTTTGTTAATAACCGTGTTATTTTTAACCATTTTTTGGGAACCGTTTGGCATATAATTTTAGTAATATTGCCTTAAGAATGGTTTATAACTGGAAAATAGCTTTTTTAAACAAACACTTCCGAAACAGGTTTATTGTTTCGGTCATTGTTTTAAGTCTTATTTTAACAGGTTTTGCTTCTTTGCTGGCTTATATTGAAACAAGGCAGGGGCATAGCTTTTACGACCCCATTTTGAATTTTATAAAACCCAGGGATGTGTCGGATTTTATATTTTTTGTTACCTATACCGCAGCGTTAATTGGCCTGGTATACGCCGTTGCTTCGCCCTACAAATTTTTACACCTCATACAAATGTATGGTTCGTTAACGCTACTGAGAGTAATAACGTTATTTTTTGTGCCTTTGGAGCCTCCAACACACATTATACCCCTGCGTGACGAGTTTTTGACCAATACGTTTTATGCAGGGAACGAAAACTTAAAGGATCTTTTCTTTAGCGGGCATGCCGCCACCTTGTTTCTGTTTTACTTTTTCACCAACAACAAATTTTTAAAATATACTTTCCTGGCAGCCGCCCTGGCTGTTTCGGTTGGGGTAGTGGTGCAACATGTTCATTATAGTTATGATGTGATAGCCGCTCCTATTTTTGCCTACATTGCCTTCCGGTTCATTACCAAATTCTCGAAACATTACCACAACGAGCAGCCTGTAAGCACGGAAATGTAAACAACAGGCTGTCTATAACATTTCTAATCAGGCAGGCATTCCTCTTTTCTTTGCGCTAATTTTATGTAAGATGAGATCTTATATAAAATACGTAGCTACCGCTTCGCTTGTCCTTTATTTAAGTGCCTGTAAACATCATCAAACGGTTAGCACCTCGTCGGGCAAACCCAAACCAAAACCGGAAGTACTTAAAGCCGAAAAACCTTCCGATGCCATTAAAAAACAATATTCGGTAAAACTCGGCGTGCCGGAATCTGATATCCGGAACGAAACATTATATCAATTCATTAACGAGTGGAGTGGCGTGCCTTATAAATATGCCGGAAAAGACAAACATGGGATTGATTGTTCAGGCTTAACCTCTACCTTATACCTTAATGTGTATAAAAAAACAATTTCACCTTCTACAAAAGCGCTTGTGAATGAGGTGAAAAAAATAAAAGAATCGGACCTGAAAGAAGGTGACCTGGTTTTTTTTATCACCAACGAGAAATCCATTTCGCACGTTGGTGTGTATTTGCAAAACAATAAATTCGTTCATGCCTCTACCAAAAAAGGCGTTATGATTAGCGACCTGACAGAACCTTACTTTAAAAAAACATATGCCTGTTCGGGCAGGGTGAAGTAGTTTTATAGAGCTTAAGACAATATAATAAGTGTCAGTTCGAGTGTTTTTTGATTTGCCTCTTACAAAAAACGTATCGAGAACTGATTCTTCTTTCTCACTTCTCGATACTCACCCCGATGGGATCGGGATGAACTCGAAGTGACAGGTAGCGTTGTTCCAATGCACTATTTACAAAACATTAACGCTATTCTATCAATACGCTGCTGTTAAAAACAATCTTGTTTCGTAAATTTAAAAAAGGCCTTTGATTGTATCTTAACAACATGATTAAATTGTTCACAAGGGTATGCTTTGCCCTTACTATAGCGTTAGTAATGGCCTTTGCCATTAAAACCCAAACGCCCAAAACCGGTCCCGATTTTTTAAACAAAGAATCCCGCTGGGTCGATTCTGTATTTAATTCGTTTAATCCCGATCAGCGCCTGGCCCAATTATTTATGGTTGCGGCTTACAGCAATAAGGACATGAAGCACGTAGCTGAGATTCGTGAGCTGGTAGAGAAATACAACATTGGTGGTTTGATCTTTATGCAGGGTGGCCCTCTACGTGAGGCCAAACTCAATAATTATTACCAAAGCAAAGCAAAAACACCGTTGCTGATCTCCATGGATGCTGAATGGGGACTGGCTATGCGTTTGGACAGCACACCAAAATATCCCAAGCAAATGACACTTGGCGCTATAAAAAACGACTCGCTTATTTTTTACATGGGAAAACAAATTGCCCGCGAATGTAAGCGCATGGGAATACATGTAAATTTTGCGCCGGTGGCCGATGTCAACAATAACCCTTTAAACCCGGTGATTGGTATGCGAAGCTTTGGCGAAAATAAATACAATGTGGCCAACAAAGCGGTGATGTACATGAAAGGCATGCAGGCCGAAAATGTAATGGCAAACGGAAAACATTTTCCAGGGCATGGCGATACCGATAGTGATTCGCATACAACATTGCCGGTAATTGCTGCTTGTAAAGAACGAATGGACACCCTGGAATTATACCCTTTCAGGCAATTGTTCGATCAGGGTTTATCGAGCATCATGGTAGCGCATTTGTTTGTGCCATGCTATGATACAACTAAAAATACAGCTACTACCTTGTCGCCCTACATTATCCAGGACCTTTTAAAAAAACAATTGGGTTTTGAAGGATTGATCTTTACTGATGCCCTGAACATGAAAGGTGTAGCCGGCTTTTACGAACCGGGTATTGTGGATGTGAAAGCCTTGCTGGCAGGTAATGATGTGTTGCTGTTTGCCGAAAATGTTCCCAAAGCCATGGAGCAGATAAAACTGGCCATTGCCAATAAACAGATCACGCAGGAAGAAATTGACGCGCGCTGCAAAAAAATACTGAAAGCAAAATACTGGTGTGGCTTAAACAACAATCAATATGTAAACCCGAAACACTTGTACGAAGACCTTAACACAAAAGCGTCGTTTGTTATGAATACAAGGTTGTGCGAAGCTTCGGTAACATTATTAAAGAATGAAAATTCAGTCGTTCCTCTAAAGCAATTCGACGCGGCTAAAATTGTTGAGGTATCTATTGGCGAGGCTAAAGAAAATACGTTCTCTGAAACGTTGAATAAGTATGGAAAAATAGCGCATTTGGGAATTGACCACGATGCTACCAGAAAAGAGCGCGATACCTTATTGGCCAGGCTTCAAAAATATGACCTGGTACTGCTGCAGGTAAGCAAAACGTCTTACAGACCCGATAAAAATTTTGGCTGTTCGGAAGGAAGCATGGAAGCTATTGCTGAAATTCTTGATAAGAAAAATACCATCAGCGTATTACTCTCCAATCCATACCTGATGAATAAATTAAAGAATCTTGAAAAATCGAAAGCCATTTTAGAATTGTATGAATATAACCAGTTTAGCCAGAAAGCCGCTGCCGACGCTATTATGGGAGCTTTAACCGTTAATGGTAGTTTGCCGGTTTCAACCAACTTATTTAAAGCCGGAACAGGTATTGAATTGAAAACAACCACGCGTGTTCAATATGTTACTCCCGAGCAAATTGACATCGACAGTAAAAAACTGGAACAAATTGACTCCATTGCCAAGTATGGCATAAAGGAACAGGCCTATCCCGGTTGCCAGATCATTGCCATTAAATCGGGAAAAGTATTTTACCAGAAAAATTTTGGAAGGCAAACCTATGATGCCGCTTCGGAAAAAGTAAACGATAATACCATTTACGACCTGGCTTCCTTAACAAAAATTCTTTCATCGTCGTTAGCTTTAATGAAGCTGAGTGAGCAAAAACAGTTTGATTACAACCAAAACCTGGGTTATTATTTTCCGGAGTATAAAGAAACCAATAAGTACGACCTCAGTTACAAAGATATCCTCACGCATCAATCGGGCCTACAGGCAATGATCCCCTTTTGGTTGAGAACCCAGGACAAAGCAAACAATTACAAGCAGGGTTACTACAGCAATGCGAAGTCGGAAAATTATCCCACCGAGGTGGCCAAGAACTTATATATTGTTAAAGGTTATACCGACAGCATTTATAAGCAGATTGTTGCGAGTAAAGTAGAACCCAGGGGAAAATACCTGTACAGTGATGTGGGGTATTATTTTTCGAAGAAAATAATTGAGAATAAAACAGGAAAGCCTTTACAGGACTATGTACAGCAACTATTTTACGCGCCTTTGAATGTAGGTTTAACGTACCTGCCCTTAACAAAGTATTCCGTAAACCAAATTGCGCCAACCGAAAACGATACCAAATTCAGGAAACAAACCCTGCGTGGTTATGTGCACGACCAGGGCGCAGCGCTCATGGGCGGAGTAGGCGGACATGCCGGTTTGTTTGGCAATGCTAACGATGTGGCGGTAGTGATGCAGTTTTTATTGAATAAAGGAGCTTACGGCGGCCAGCGTTTGCTGGATAGCGCGGTGATAAGGCAGTATACCAGTTCGCAGTTTATGGACAACCGCCGTGGCTTGTGTTTTGATAAACCTGAGTTTGATGACAAAAAAGAAAGCCCTGTTACAGGCGAGTGCAGTTTGCAGAGCTATGGCCATAGCGGGTTTACAGGTACTTTTGCCTGGGCCGACCCGGAGAATGACCTGATCTTTGTATTCCTTTCAAACAGGGTATATCCCAATGCCGATGAGAATAAACTGGCAAAGCTGGGAATACGAGGAAAGATCCATAAAGTGTTGTACGAGTCGGTAAAAGTAAATACTGTAGCCGGAAAATAATTTTTAGTGTATCTTTAGTTAAGAAAAATAATTTTGGCATGGACGATATTTTAAATAACCAGAAAGAAAAAATAATAATACTGCTGAAAGATAAAGCGGTAATGAAACAGGAGGTATACAGGAACACTACCGAAGCGTTTGAAATGCTTAAAACGGGTGTGAACGATATTTCACTGGCTTTGCTTAAAGAAACGGAAGAGATTGACAAGCGGATTTCCATTGCCATTTCCGAAACCAAGAAATACTCCATACAATTAAAGGTTGCCAGCGATGTGCTCGAGTTCTTTATGCACACCAATGTGTTTGAGTTCGACCGTTCGCATCCCATGTTTAAAACCGGGTACATAAAGCATAATGAGAACAACTCGTATTGCGGCATCATTAATGTATATAATTTTTTGGCCGACTCTTTCCGTTACGACCGTACCAATGACCTGGGTTACCTTATCTGCCGGATCTTTGTGAACCGTGAAAGGCATTTTTTTATTGAAGCCAAAGGGCCTGTTGGTGCTAAATACTCGGGCTTTTCTTCCGAGCCGCTTACCATGGAACAGCTAAAAGAGATCATTAACGAACTCATTATTTATGCCATTACCTTTGATCTGTTCACTCCTCCGTTTGACCATGTAAGGGAAGTATCGGTGGGAGAAATGCAGGAAAAAACCAACAGCATGAACCTGAGGACAGGTAAACGCCTTGGTTATGGCACGCACACCAGTAATTATGAAGACGATACCAATTTATACATCTGATGGTGTCGTATAAAAAATTATATACCATTTCTTTTATTGAAGGTGCCTCGGTAATGGCAGCCGAAATTTGCGGAGCTAAATTACTGGCCCCGTTCTTCGGCAGCAGCTTGTATGTATGGAGTTCTGTCATGGCCATTACGCTGGCCGGCCTGGCCAGTGGCTATTTTATTGGTGGCCACTTAAGCAAAAAACAGCATCCAAAAAATAACCTGCTGTATGTATTGTTACTCGCCGTGTGTTGTTTATGCATCATGCCTTTTTTAACGTCCTTATTCCTGGCTGTGGCTTCTGGTTTACCTTTAATTCCGGCGGTTATCATCAGTGTGTCCTGTTTATTGTTCCCAACCATGTTATGCATGGGGGCCACATCTCCTTTAATCATTTCTATATTAACAGATCAAGCCAGCGAAAGCGGCGCAAACAGCGGAAAGGTGTATGCCATTTCAACCGTAGGAGGTATCATTGCAACGTTTTTATGCGGCTTTTACCTTATCCCCGGGTTTGGTGTAAGTTTTAGCCTTATTGTTTTCGCGGTTAGTTTAGGCATAGCTTGTTTGCTGTTGATTGTGGAACGGAAAAATAAATTGCCGGCGGTTATGCTTTTATGTGTCATTGCGCTGGCTTCTTTTGGTTTTATGAATTTGCCTTCTAATAAATACGCTATTTTCAGGTCGGAAGGTATTTTGGGAAAACTGGAAGTGAGGGATGAACCATCGCAAAATAATGAATCGGTTATTATTCGTAAACTCTTAATTAATAATACCATTCAAACCGAAATGCAGCTGGATTCCCGTCAATCTGTTTCTGAATATGTGCGTTTGCTGGAACGTAACAGCTTGTATTTTCCTAAAGGTAAGGCCCTGGTATTGGGTCTTGGCGGAGGCGTTGTTGCCAATATGCTGAAGGACAAAAATTACAATGTAACGGCTGTTGAGTTCGATCCGCGTATCATTACCATGGCAAAACAGTTTTTTTACCTGAGCGATTCGGTTAAAACGTTTTGCGAAGACGCGCGTTATTATATAAACCATGCTTCCGAAACCTTTAACCTGGTGGTGTTTGATGTGTTTAAAGCGGAAGAGCAACCTTCGCATGTCATAACAAAAGAAAGTCTTATTAAATTAAAAACTCTGCTCGCACCCGGGGCAGTAGTACTTATTAATACACATGGTTATTTAACAGGAACGAAAGGCCTGGGTACACAGTGTTTAATTGCCACTTTAAGAGACGCGGGTTTCAGCATAAAGTTGTGCACCGTAAATGAAAATGAGGATTACAGGAACCTCTTACTTGTTGCAAGCTTAAAACCTATGGATGTTAGTTTAAATAATGAGCTTTATCCGTTGATATTAAGCGGAACCGAAACCATTAACACCGATAACAGGCCGGTACTGGAAGCTTTGAACGCATCTGCAAACCAGGCCTGGCGCAGCAATTATCTGAATAATTATATTTTAGGAAACCATTGATAGAAAATGCAGTTCCATTTAAATTATAACCCACAGGTAAGTTACCAAAAGATCTCGCATAAGGAAGCCTTGCTAATGATAGGCTCTTGTTTTAGCGAGCACATCGGTGAGCGGTTGAATGAACTTAAATTCAATGTTGCTTCAAATCCTTTTGGCATTGTGTTTAATCCCGAAAGCATACGGCTTATGCTTGACCGGATAATAGAAAAACAATACTTTAAGGAGAATGATGCTTTTGAAAAAGACGGGCAATGGTTTTGTTTCGATGCGCATAGTTCTGTTTCGGCCGGTACTAAAACCGGTTTGCTTAAATTATTGAATGCCTTGGTGGACGAATGGAACCGCAAACTCAAAACCGCCGATGTTCTTATTGTTACTTTTGGTTCCGCTTTTGCCTATCAACATAAAGCGCAACAACACATTGTAGCCAATTGTCATAAGCTACCGCAAACGGTATTTCATAAACTATTGCTTGAGCCCCAGGAAATTATTGAAGGTTACAAAACGCTCATTGATAAACTGCAGGTAGTCAATCCTGCCTTAAGCATCCTTTTCACGGTATCGCCCGTAAAACATTTGCGCGATGGGGTAGAGGAGAACAGCCTGAGTAAGGCAATTTTATTACAAAGCATTCACAAACTGGTAAAAACCTACGAGCAGTGTTTTTATTTTCCGGCTTACGAGCTGGTAAATGATGATTTGCGTGATTATCGCTTTTACAAGAAAGACATGGCGCATCCCACTGAGCAGGCTATTGACTATGTGTGGCAAAAATTTGCGGCCGTTTATTTTAATGAAGAAACGGGTTTGCTAATTGAAAAACTGGAGCAAATTGCGCAGGCCATGAACCACCGGTTCCTTAATGAGAGTAGTGAAACCACCCTCAACTTCAAAAAGAAATTTTATGATAAGTGTTTGTTATTTCAATCGCATTATCCATTTCTTGATTTGAGTGCCGAGCTTAACTATTTTAAACCCTGAACCTATTAAAGAGATCAAACACATATTTTTCGACCTGGATAATACCCTTTGGGATTTTGAAAAAAACTCGAGGGAGGCTTTGCTGCAATTATTTACCGAACATGGCCTTGAAAAAAAATGCGGAGTTGATTTCGCGGGGTTTTTGGAAGTGTATGAAGCAGTGAATCATGAACTATGGCACCTTTACAGCTTGCAGCAAACGACAAAAGCCGAACTGCGCTATACACGTTTTTATAAAGCGTTTTTGCATTTTAAGTACGATGATATTGACATGGCGCATCATTGGGCCGATGAGTATTTAAAGATCTCGCCGTATAAAACACATTTGATGGAAGGTACAATGGAGGTGTTGAATTACCTGAAACAACATTATGTTTTGCACCTCATTACCAATGGCTTTAAGGAAGTACAGCATATAAAGCTTGATAGTTGCGGCCTGACGGCTTTTTTTGACCAGGTCATTATTTCGGAGGATCATGGCTTAAACAAACCCGATGTCAGGATTTTTGAGCTGGCCGAAAAGCTGGCCGGCGTTCAAAAATCGGAATGCGTGATGATTGGCGATAATTATGACGCCGATATTGTGGGAGCAATGAATGCCGATTGGAAAGCCATTCATTTATCTCAACATATTGCCGGACCTGGCAATTATTTAAGGATAGGAAACCTGTCGGAATTATTAAAACTATTTTAGCTTAAGGCTGTGCCAGCCATTTTTCAATTTCTTTCTGGTCGAGCTGCATGTAATTGACCCAGTTCTCAACCACCGAATTATTAACCATGTATATGGCTGGCATGTCGAGCCCCGCAAGGTAAACAAAGTTTTTTCCGTTCAACACGCAATAATCAATATTCCTTGCTTTTGTGTCGGCAAAAAACGGTTCCAGTTTTTTATAATCGCCATTCAGTATCAGGTAAATGGAAATAGTGGGATTCTTTTCCTTAATTAATCTTAATTTTTTTGCAGCAACCCTGCAATGCGGGCAGCTTGTGCTCATAAAGGCGATGATGTGTTTTCCTGTGCTTAACGATTTGGGTGGAGTATGGATCTTGGCATACTTGTAAACACTGTCTAATTCCAGCTTAAACTGATCTTCTTTCTTAGTAAGATAAGCTGCAGAGTAATCCATATCCACATAATTCAGTATATGCGGCATGGCAAAAGCTGTAACAAACAGTACGCCGACAACCCATTTGCCGGCCTTTCCAAAATTAAAGCCCTCATAAAATTTATAGATCACAAAGCATACGGCCAGCATGATGATGTTTTTTATCAATGCCTGCAGTGGGGTCATGGCTATGGCAGTGCCAAAGCAACCGCAATTGCCATTGTTTCCGGTAGTTAAAATAACAAACAACAGGTAAATGCAGAACAGGATAAGCGATGCTACTGTAAGCTTAATAGTGAACCGCCTGATGTGTAAGCCTGAGATCAATAAAAAACCGATAAAAAATTCGAGCCCTATCATAAACCGGGCTATAAAAGGAGCCAGTCGCCAGCCGCCAATACCAAGGTCTACAAAAGTATATTCAAAAGGCTCAATGGGCTGCAGTTTGGTGTAACCGCTGTAAATAAATACCAGGCCCATGAACGAGCACAGCAGGAAAAAGAAAAGTTTGAGCAGGTTTGCTTTCATAATAAACAGGGCAAAAATAGCTATTTATTTAATGGCGCTGTACATGACAGCGCAATAAAACGATAATTTAGGTTAAATGACAGCTTAGTTCATTTCAAAAAAAAAGCTTTCGCATAACGAAAGCTTTTTTAGATATAAAATGGGATATTATTTGCTTAATGTGCAGGTTCTGGTATAACCTAATCCTGTAGTAGAAACACAATTTGCTTTAGCGGTTTTTTTAGAAACACCGATAATTTTGTGCACTTCTCCACCATCGTCAGAACAAACGCAAGTGTAGTCTTTTTTGCATGAGGTCATGCTGATTGCTAAAGCGGCAACTGCCAATATGCTTAATTTTTTCATTTTTTTACTGATTTAAATGTTTATTGATTATTTTAATTGACAGTCTTTTGTAGTTGTGTAACCATTTTCAGTTACTGTTGTTTTAACACACGCACGTTTTGCATCGCCTTTTTTAGCTTTTACAATGGTGTATTCGTTTGTTGATGTAACAGACCCCGGAAAAGTATTGGTAGATGTACAAGAACAAGTGAAGTCTTTTTTGCACGAAGCCATAGATAATGCTACTAATGCAACAGATAATATAGTTAATTTTTTCATTTGTAAATTTTTTAAGATTAAAATTATTTTAAATCACATTTGTTTTCCCAGTTGGTAGTTGTTGTAGTTTCGCCAATTGTGCCTTCGTTATCAACATCCACATCAGTACCTTTGGTAGTTAAACAGTTTGGTCTTGCAACAGATTTTTTCGATTTGTTGATAATCAGGGCATAAGTATAAGAGTCAGAATCACCGTCAGCATAAGGAGTTGTGTTATTACCAGAGTTAACTGTTGTTGATGTTGACGAGTTCGTACAGGTGCAAGTTCTGTCTTTTTTACAAGATGCTAAGCTCAGCGCCGCAATTGCAAAAGCAAATAATGTAATTTTTTTCATTTTAAGATTTTTTTTAAAGTTTAGGCAAATGTATATATAAAAATTTAAAATTCAATACCCAATGCTGGGTATTCTTTAAGCTATAAGGACGAAAAAACTGTATTTGTGGGTGAAAAAAGGAGGTACATCGTTTTTTTACATACTGTAAAAGCAAAAAATAAAGCTACCCGTTTGGGTAGCTTTAAAAATAAAATACGTTGCGTATAATTATTTAATAGAGCAAGATACATCAGCTCCGTAAGCAGCGTAAGTGCTGTTAGCAGATTTACAAGCGTCAGTAGCTTTTTTCTTAGTGTCTTTGTAATTGATAGTTCCAACTACAACGCCACCTGAAGTACATTCGCATTTGTAATCTTTTTTGCAAGAAGCTAAAGATGCAGATACAGCAACTACAGCAACAAATAAAGTAAGTTTTTTCATTTTTAAAGGTTTTTTTAAAGTTTGTGCAAATTTATAAATGTTTTTGAGATAATCAAACTTTAATATGGTTTTTTTATGAAATTTTAGATATTCACTATGAAAAACAGGATAAACTGGATTTATTTTACCGTGCAGGTAATACCCTGGGTAGCCGAAGTGCAAAGATTTTTAGCCTCCTTTTTAGTAACGTGTGTAAATGTTGCTTCGGTAGCCGTACTCCCATCCTGGTAAGTACAGGTGCAAACCCTGTCTTTTTTACAGGATGCCAAGCCAATAATAACGGTAGAAAGGAAAATGATCTTCTTCATAACTGTATTTTTAGTTCAAATATATTAAATTATCCATGAATGGTTTCTTTTTTACTGTAGTTTTTTACCAGTTCGGCCTCATAATTAAGCCACAGCTGCCACCTGGCATCCACATCTTCCACATGGCCTCCATATTTTCGGGCAAAACCAATAAATAAGGTATAATGTGTGGCTTCACTAATCATCAGTTCCCTGTAAAAAGCCTTCAGGTCCTCATCGTTGATCTGTTCCGAGAGCAGTTTAAAACGCTCGCAACTCCTGGCTTCAATCATGGCCCCAAACAATAAGCGGTCAATCAACACAATTTCCTTACGGTGGTCGCCTTTACGCATAAATTTGTACAACTCGCCCACATATTCATCCTTGCGTTCATAACCCAGTTTCAAACCCCGGTCCTTTATTTTCTGGTGCACCATCTCAAAATGCGACAGCTCTTCCTGGGCAAGCTTTACCATTTCGTCTACCAGGTCGGTATGGTAAGGGTAGCTAATCATGATAGAGATGGCATTGGTAGCCGCTTTCTGCTCACAATAAGCATGATCGGTTAAGATCTCCTCAATGTTTTTCTCAACAATATTCACCCAGCGCGGGTCGGTTTCCAGTTTAAGTCCTAACATGTGTTTTGCTTTGTGGGGCTAAAGGTAGAAAAGATTTTATCAACTCAATCAATCCCTTAATTTATCAAGCAGCTCGTTAAGGGTATTCACCTCATCGGCCGTTAAAGCGTTTAAGGTTTGTATTGAAATGTCGTCAATATGGTCCATTGATCTTAGGAGCTCAAGGCCCTTTTCCGTAATCACAACATCAACGCTTCGACGGTCGTTTGGACATTCGCGGCGCAGCACCAGTTTTTTTGTATTTAGCTTATCCACAATGCGCGAGGCATCGCTCATTCGGTCGAGCATCCGTTCTTTAATAAGCTTGATACTGCAAGGGTTGGGATGCTGCCCTCTTAATATGCGCAGTACATTGTATTGTTGGGAGGTAATATCCGAATCTTTAAAAACAGAGCTCTGCCTGGAGGTAACCCAGTTTGCAGTATACACAAGGTTAAGCATTAATTTGTGTTGTATGCTTTTAAATTTTTTTTGTTGTATCTCGTCTTCTAATTTCAATGTCTTTTTAAAAATAATGCCACAAAGCACAAAGATACTAAGAAATAGGTTTACTTAGCGCCTGAGCCGCTTTGTGGCAAAAATGTGCAGGACTGAATTATTTTGCTTTTGTAAGTTCTACAGTAATATCCAATTTTACATCTTCACTTACAGCAACACCACCTGCTTCTAAAGCCGCGTTCCAGGCCAGTCCAAAATCCTTGCGGTTAATGGTTCCGGTTACTTTAAAAGCATAACGCTCGTTTCCATAAGGGTCTTTTACAATTTTTGAAGCGCCAATGGCATTTAAGGTTACTGTTTTGGTAACGCCATGCATGGTTAAATCTCCGGTTAATACATAAGCGCCTTTTAATTTCCCGGCTTTCATTGAGGTGCTTTTAAAGCTTATTTTTGGATATTTGGCAACATCAAAAAAATCAGGGCTTTTTAAGTGGCCATCCCTTTTTTCATCATCTGTATTAATGCTTGCCGCGTCAACCGAAAAATCAATTTTGGCGTCAGTAAAATCAGCATCCGGTTTTACCGAGCTTACTTTACCCTCATAAATTTTAAATTTCCCTTCGGTTTCGCTTACCATCATGTGGGTTACGGCAAATCCAAGTTTGCTGTGCGAAGCATCCACGTTCCAGTTTGTTTGCGCTTTTGCGCTTAAAGAGATAGCGGCTACCGCTACTAATGTTTTAAATGTTGTTTTCATAAATTAGGTTTATAATGGTTTTAAATGTGAATGCAAATGTATGTTACAACATTATATGTTATAACATTTAATTTTTAAATTATTGTTAAAATTTTCTTAACTAATAGATAGTCAATTAATTAATTTGTTTTATATTTACAGAATTACAAAATGAAATCTGTATTATTTTTGTAAAATAGCTTATGTATTTGTTCCCCGCAATCCATAAAAGGTTATTTTTAGTCCTGCTTATTGCCTGCTATAGTTGTATTGCAAAGGCCCAGGTAAGTTATGGGGCTTCAGCTATTTTTGGTCTCAATAAAGTAAACCCTTCTTATTCGGGTAATGCAATACAGGTTCGCAGGGCTTGCGATAATGCAACGGTTAACATTGGTTTTACCAGCTGTGGCGATTTAGATACAGTAGCGTTGAACGCCTTTGCCGGCTTGCAGAATTTTCCATTGAACTCCATTACCACAACAGCCGCAAATGCTTACAGCTTAAGAAAAGTAAATTGTTCCTATTCAGGCGCGGCAATAAACATCAGAAGCTCGGCAGCAGGTAGTCCTACCTTAGATGTAGGTTTTACAGCGAACGGCGATCTGGATACGGCAGCCATGAAAACATTTATTGGGACAAACAGCGCGTTTGTGGTAACCTGGTACGACCAGACTGGTAATGGAAGGCATGCATCGCAGGCAACAACTACAAGTCAGCCAAGAATAATGCTTTCGGGAGTTATTGAAAGGCAGGGTTCACGGCCTGCTATCAGATTTATGGGAACTACCGGTGCTGCCAAAGGACTTTCAACTGCTAACCTTAATATTTATGGTACTGCGGCCTGTTTTAATGGCGTTGCAAAAGTAAATACCGACTTAAGTTATAATGCATTGGTTAATATCACAAACTCCAACCTTCCCGCGCCATTAGATCATTACCATAACCAGGTGGTTATTGGCAACGGATCGACCTATACCTTTTATACACCTACCGAAAGTTTTACGGCGGTTTATCCCCTGGGCATATGGACCTACCAGGCAAGCGGTGTTACAGCTGCCAATATTAAAATGTGGCATAACAGTACCAGTATATTAACTACTGCTACAAACGCAACCTCATTTGGTACGGTGAGTAAACCTTTGAACATTGGAACAAGGGAAGATCTTTTGACAGCGCTAGATGGTTGGATCTCTGAAGTGGTAACATTTTCTGTACTGCCATCCGCCATCGACCGGAATTTCCTGGAATGGACGCAGGCCCAGTATTATGGTATCACAACCGGTGTGGCTTTGGGTACATTGCCTGCAGGTACCATTCCCAGTGCTTTTGTGAGAACGTGGTACGACCAGAGTGGAGGAGGCAAAAATTTAGTACAGGCAACTACAACACTTCAGCCCCGTATTGTGAATACTGGCGTGGTGGATAAACAAAATAATATTCCCGCGGTATTTTTTAATGCCGCCAGTTATTTAACGGAAGGAACGATGGTTACCTCGCGCCCTTATTTTGCAACCACCATTGCATCAAGAACTGCTTTGCCACTTGCAGGAAGCGGCGGCTATGCCCGGTTGCTAAACCTGAGCTCAACAGGCGATACCTATGGTTTTATAGGAACATTTGGCGGAGGCCCGGCAGCAGGCACACCTAATTTTGCAACATTTGTGGGCGATGGTGCAAGTACCTGGAATGATATTGCCGCTAATATTACGCTTACCTCTGTAGCTGCATCGCCGGCTATTTTATCAATGAGTGTACAGGCCGGTGCTACCGCCTTGGTACCTTACATTAATGGTACAGCCTTAAACGGAAAGAACGGGAATGGAGTAAATGCTACAGGCTTTATTTTGGGTGGCGCCTGGAGCGGTTCAAATGTATCGCAACTGTGGACAGGTTATTCATATGGCCTGCAGATCTTTAATTTATCGATAGGACAAACAAGAAGAAAACTATTGGAGTCCAACCAATCGGCTTACAACAACATTGCCATTTCTGCCGGCAAATATACACCGCCAACAAGCACTTCCTACAATCGTTTTGTAAATGGTATTGGCCGCGAAAGCGCTACCGATACGGTTTTGGGAACGCGGCTAACAACCGGCATGGGTGTAAGCTCCGGAACTGTAGCCGGAAATTTCCTTCAGTCGGATGGCGACTACATTACCTTTGGAATGAACTGCCCCCTGGGGCCGGGTACTTCAGTTGCTAACATATCAGCACCCATTGCTCAGCGCTGGATCAACGATTGGTATATCAATAAAACGGATGCCGGAACCACCGGTGGTACAGTGAGAATTTATTTTGATTACAGCGATTATGGTTACACAGGCGGGTTCTCACCGGGTGTAGCTGCCAATTACGAATTACTGGTACGAAATTCAACCGCCGGAACTTTTTCAATTGTAGCGGGTACCACCAAATCGGTGGTTGGCGACAGGGTGGTTTTTGATGTGAATGCCAGTTCCATTACTACAAACGCTTATTACACCATTGGCACCCAAAGTACCTCGGTAAGCCCTTTGCCTATTGAGTTGCTAAGTTTTAACGCAACAGCCAACAACGACAGGGTAGACCTGAACTGGGCCACAGCAACCGAAAAAAATAACAAATTCTTTACAATCGAACGGAGCCAAAACGGAGTACAGTTCGAAGACCTTAAAAAGGTGAACAGTAAAGCTGCTAATGGCAACAGTTTGGTAAGATTGGATTACAACGATGTTGACCCTTATCCATACGAAGGAATGTCGTACTACAGGTTAAAACAAACCGACATTACAGGCGAAAGTACACACTCACAGCCGGTAGATGTTTATTTCAGTTACTCAAACGACATTGCCATCATGGTACGTCCAAACCCTAACGAAGGAGAATTTACCCTTGATTTTAAAGGTGTGAAAAAGAACAACGGTACGGCCCAGGTTACATTGTTCGATGCCTTGGGTAAAAAGGTATACCAGGAATCTTTATCCCTGTCTAAAGATGTAAATTCATTTCAAATTATGCCATCCGAAAAATTAGTAAAAGGCGTTTATTTCCTTTCCTGTGTGTTTGAGCGCACAACCTACACTAAAAAAATTGTGGTGAATTAAAGTATTAAAGATTGACTGATCTTGATACTTTAATCTTACTTCTTTTAATACTTTTTCCTTATTCCCCAAATTCTTTTATCTTTGTTCCCCTAAATTAAAACCCACGCTTGTAAGTGGGAGCAACGTTATGATAAAAATTACTTTACCCGATGGTTCCATCCGCGAATACCCAAAAGGAACCACCTCAATGCAAATAGCGTTGAGCATTAGCGAAGGCCTTGCAAGAAATGTACTGGCGGCAAAAGTTAGCAATGTAGTAGTAGATGCTAACAAACCCATTAACGAAGATAGTACGGTAAGCTTATTGACCTGGAACGATGCCGAAGGTAAGAACACGCTCTGGCATTCATCGGCACACTTGCTGGCCGAAGCCCTGGAAGCCCTGTACCCTAATGTGAAATTCTGGGTGGGCCCTCCTTTGGAAAATGGTTTTTACTATGATGTTGACCTGAATGGGGAAGTACTGAGCCCTGCTGATTTTGAAAAGATTGAAGCAAAAATGCTGGAACTGGCCCGTCAAAACAATGAGTATATCCGCAAAGAGATCAGTAAGGCCGATGCCGTAAAATATTTTACCGATAAGGGCGATCAATATAAACTTGATTTGCTCGAACGTTTGGAAGATGGCAACATCAGCCTTTATACCCAGGGTAATTTTACCGACTTATGTCGTGGGCCGCACATTCCAAACACAGGTTTTATTAAAGCTGTGAAAGTATTGAATATTGCAGGTGCTTACTGGAAAGGTGACGAAAAGAATAAAATGCTGACCCGCATTTATGGTATTGCCTTTCCTAAAGATAAAGAACTGAAAGAATACCTGGTTTTATTGGAAGAAGCCAAAAAACGCGATCACCGGAAATTAGGCAGGGAGTTGGAATTATTTACTTTCTCCGAGAAAGTAGGGGCAGGCTTGCCGTTATGGTTGCCAAAGGGAACCATGTTGCGCGAGCGCCTGATCCAGTTCATGCAAAAAGCGCAAATGAAAGCCGGTTATTTGCCGGTTGTTACGCCGCACATTGCCAATAAGGACCTGTACATTTGCTCAGGGCACTACGAAAAATATGGTGCCGATTCATTTCAGCCTATCAGGACACCGCACGAAGGTGAGGAGTTCTATTTAAAGCCAATGAACTGTCCGCACCACTGCGAAATTTACAAATCGGCACCACGTTCTTATAAAGACCTGCCGATACGTTATGCCGAGTTTGGAACAGTTTACCGTTACGAACAAAAAGGTGAACTTCATGGCTTAACCCGTGTGCGTGGCTTTACACAAGATGATGCGCATTTATTTTGCCGTCCCGACCAGGTAAAAGAGGAGTTTTTGAAGGTGATTGACCTGGTATTGCACGTGTTCAATGCCCTTGATTTTACCGAATATACCGCCCAGATTTCTTTGCGTGACCCTGAAAATAAAACAAAATACATTGGGTCGGATGAGAATTGGGCCCTGGCCGAGCAGGCTATCATTGAATCGGCAGCCGAAAAAGGTTTGAAAACAGTTACCGAACTGGGCGAAGCCGCTTTTTATGGCCCTAAGCTGGACTTTATGGTGAAAGATGCTATTGGTCGTAAATGGCAGCTGGGAACCATCCAGGTGGATTATAACTTACCTGAGCGTTTTGAGCTGGAGTATACCGGTTCCGATAACCTGAAACACCGCCCGGTAATGATCCACCGTGCGCCATTTGGTTCTTTGGAGCGTTTTATAGCTGTTTTAATTGAGCACTGCGCCGGAAAGTTCCCGCTTTGGCTCACACCCGACCAGGTAGCTATTTTGCCGATCAGTGAAAAATATAACGATTATGCAAAAAAAGTTTTAGAATTGCTAAATAATTCCGATATTCGCGGCCTTGTTGACGAAAGAAACGAGAAAATTGGGAAGAAAATTCGCGACAACGAAGTAAACAAAATACCGTTTATGTTAGTTGTAGGCGAAAAAGAGGCGGAAGATGGAACGGTAGCAGTGCGTGAACAGGGCAAAGGCGACATAGGAACCATGTCAATTGCCGACTTTGCAAAACTGATACAAACTACAATTGAAAGCGATTTTAAACAAAAAAGTAATTAATAACTAAAAAGCGGAGGTCATTATTAGCGTTTTTAAGAAACCAATAAGCAACAACAACAAAAACACCGGGCCCGTAAAGCCAGGTGACAATACGGCTCCTAAACCGGAATTTAAACGCCCTCGTGGTTTAAGAGAAGGCTTTAAACGTCCGGGAGTAAAAGAAGAGCAGCACCGGATCAATGGAAACATCAGGAACACCCCGATGGTTCGTGTGGTTGGTGATGATATTGAAGCAGGCGTTTACCCTATTGCAAAAGCAGTAGAAATGGCCGAAGAAAGAGGTGTGGATTTGGTAGAAATTGCCCCGAATGTTGATCCCCCGGTTTGTAAGTTAATTGATTACGGTAAGTATTTATACGAACTAAAAAAGAAAGCAAAGGAAGTAAAAGCCAAAGCGTCGAAAGTAGTGGTAAAAGACATCCGTTTTGGACCGCATACCGATGAGCACGATTTTCAATTTAAAAAGAATCATGCTATGAAGTTTTTACAGGATGGCAGCAAGGTAAAAGCCTTTGTATTCTTTAGAGGACGTGAAATTGTGTTTAAAGAGCAGGGTGAGATCCTGTTGCTGCGTTTTGCTTCAGAACTGGAAGAGTATGGTAAAGCCGAGCAATTGCCGGTATTGGAAGGGAAGAAAATGTTAATGGTGCTGGCGCCTAAAAAGAAATAAAATTAAAAAGAGTACTAACAAATAAATAAATATAAACCAAAATGCCAAAAATGAAAACAAACTCCAGCGCAAAGAAGAGATTCTCTGTAACTGGGACCGGCAAAATTAAAAGAAAACATGCTTTCAAAAGTCACATCCTGACCAAGAAAGGTACTAAACAAAAACGTGCGTTAACCAAATCAGGCTTAGTTCATGAGCGTGATATGAGTAACATCAAGTTTTTGTTAGCGATGTAATTTTTAAATTGACCCGAGTACAACGGTTATTCAATTAACCAGAAACTACGTAAAAAAGCGCTAAAAATTAGCCACGTAAAATCAAAAATTAAAAAAAGAAATGCCACGTTCAGTCAATCATGTAGCCAGCAGGGCTCGCAGAAAAAAAATCCTTAATTTAACCAAAGGTTATTGGGGTGCAAGAGGTAATGTTTGGACAATTGCCAAAAATACCCTCGAAAAAGGTTTAACTTACGCTTACCGCGATCGTAAAAACAAAAAACGCACCATGCGTTCATTGTGGATCCAACGTATCAATGCTGGTGTTCGCCAGTACGGTATGAGCTACAGCGAATTTATCGGAAAAGTAAATGCTAAGAACATTAACTTAAACCGTAAAGTATTAGCTGATTTAGCGATGAACCACCCTGAAGCGTTTAAAGCAGTTGTTGACCAGGTAAAATAATTTACTCAATCACATAAAACAAAAGGCAATCCAAAACGGTTGCCTTTTTTTATGGAGCAATGGATATTACATATGTAAGGAATGCTCATTCTTTGAAACAGTGGTAACGGAAAATTAATATGTTAAAAATTTGAAAATCGATTTATTTTACCTTAATTTGAACATAAACCAAACTAAAAACAAATTTTATGGGAAAATTAAAAGGAAAAGTTGTTACAGCAGGCGACAAAGGCATGCTGCGCTACAAAGATGAGTCCGGAAACAAAATTGAGATCCCCTTCACTCAACAGTATCAAAGAGAATTAGGAATTGAAGTAGACGGGACAGTTAAATTCGACCTGATAACCGTAAACGGTAAAGGAATGGGAGTAGCTGTAGAGGCGGTTGATAAAGGAGAAGTGACATTAATTGAAGGTAGCAAAGGAACCATAGTTGAAAAAGATTCAGGGAAGGTATACACATTTGAACAAAATTTTTTAAAAGAATCAGGTATTGAAAAAGGCTCACAGGTTACATTTAAATTTGTGATGGCCAATGGTACATTGGTAGCAACTTGTGTATCATTGTGTGGCGATTAAAAAAAGAATATAAGGGTTATTGTTTTTTGCAATAACCCTTTTTTATGAGAACGAAATCAAAAATAAAATTTTTAATAAGACGATTGTTCGTCTTATTTATTTTTGCGGCTTGTGTTGCCCATGCGCAAACCGATAGCATTAGCTTGCTGTTAAGCAAAGAAAACAACAGCGATAAAAAAACAGACATTTTACTCCGAGCCGCCAATACTTATTCCGGTTCCGAGAAATCAATTACCTTTAGCAAACAAGCCTATGGCATTGCCGTAAAGACCGGCAACACCAATCTTATTGCCCGTGCCGCCGAGGCGCTTTCGCTGGCCTTATATGAACATTCGCACAACGACTCGGTGACAAAGTATCTTGATATAGCCATTGAGAACTATACCAGCAGCGGCGATAAAAAAGGCCTGTACAACACGCTTTCCAATAAAACAAAACTACTGCTTGTTGCAGGTAATACTACCGAAGCGTTTAATGTAAACAAACGGCTTATAAACATTGCTGAAGAGCTAAACGATGTTGATCTTATAGCCAATGCCTATAGCCGCATGGGGCGCCTTTTTTACAAGATCGACGATACCGAAAAATCATTGTTCTATTATCAGAAAGCATTAAAACTCTTCAAGCAAAAAAATAACTTTTCGGGTATTGAAAAAACCTATTGCCAGCTGGGCGATTGCTATACCAATAAATCGTATTACGATCTTGCCATTGAATGCTACGAACGCGGGCTTGAGGTGAACAAGCAAACGAATGACCCGGAACAAAAAATTAATTTCCTGGTGGGCATAGGCAATGTGTATTATAACCTCGATAACAATGAAAAGGCCCTGTATTTTTATAAAGAAGCCCTGGCAAACAGTTTTGAAAAAGACAATAATTTTATAAAGAACAACATTGCCTCCGTATTAATGAATATGGACCGCTATAAGGAAGCAAAACCTTATTTACTGGAGTATTATTACCTGAGCACAGTACCTGATGATAAAGCCGTAGGAGCCTTTAACCTGGCGCAAACCTATGAGCAGCTGGGCGATTATAACAGCGCCATGGATTTTATGGATATTTATGTTCGTATAAACGATTCATTGAACAGCGCGCGTTATAGCAACAACCTGTCGGAAATTGAAGCCAAATACAGGAACGAAAAACAGGAAGAACAAAATATTTTACTGAGTGAGCGACTCAAGCGAAAATCATTACAAATTTATTTTGCCATGGCGGCCATTATGCTATTGAGTGTATTGGCATTCTTTATCTTCAGGGGGCTCCGACAAAAAAACAAGGCCAACAAAGCCCTGGCCGAAAAAAACAAGATCATTCACGAAAAAAGCATTATTGTTGCCGAACAGCATAAGGATATTACAGATAGCATCAAATACGCGCAGCGCATTCAAAAAGCCATTTTACCGCCCGATAGGTTGTGGAGCAGCATACTTCCGCAGTCGTTTGTATTTTACCAGCCAAAGGATATTTTAAGCGGCGATTTTTACTGGATCGAAGAAACGCCTGAATTTATTTTTATTGGCGCTGCCGATTGTACAGGGCATGGGGTGCCGGGAGCATTAATGAGCATTGTAAATTACAACCTCCTTAATAAAGCCGTATTGGAGCGTGGTTTAACAGATGCCGGTTCCATTCTTGATTCCGTAAACAAATCGCTCACACAGTCCCTTCATCAAACCTTCCAGGAGTCGGCAGTGAGGGATGGCATGGACATTTCCTTATGTGTGATTAATAAAAGCACCAAACAAATGAATTATGCCGGCGCTTACAATTCCATTTACATTATCCGGAACAACGAAATAAAAGAATTGACCCCCGACAAACAACCGGTTGGCGCTTTTATGGAAGATAACATCAAGCCTTTTACCAATCAGTATTATCAACTCAGCAACCAGGATGTGATATATATGTTTACCGATGGTTATGCCGACCAGTTTGGCGGACCAAAAGGAAAAAAATACAAGTACAAAAAAATGCAGGCCTTATTGCTGGAAAATCATCAGAAACCTTTTGCCGAACAAAAAATAATGGCAGCTACTTCTATCAACGAATGGAAAGGAGATATGGAACAGGTGGATGATATTTTATTGCTCGGCTTCAGGCTGGTTTAGCCCTGCAATTTAGTGTGTCTCGTTGCGAATGTTCTGACCTTTAAAAACCCCTTTTTCATTAATTCCACCGGTTGGCATTCCGCGTTCAGTATATTTTCCATCAGCTGTATAATGGTAAAAATATAAAGGGATTCCTTCACCAAAACTTAGATCTTTGTTATCCTGTAAATGAATGTGCAAGTGCGGTTCCGAGGTGTGTCCCGAATTGCCCACCAAGGCAAGCTCTTGCCCTTGCGTAACCACATCCCCTTTTTTCACTTTCAGTGATTTTGGTTTAAGGTGGCAAAGGAATAAAAATTCTTTCGGAGCCACTTCAATAATAAGGTAATTCCCGAAAGGGTTCAGGATGCCGCTCATGTCGCCAACAGGCATTTCGGTAGCACCATCAAAAGCGTCGGCAATGGTGCCCGAAGCCGGTGCCATGATGGGCAGGCCGTAACAAAAATAATTTTCAAGCTTTGTACTGTCGCCTGAAAAGGATTTGCCGTTTTTAATCAACAACAGGTCGTAAGCCCAGCGCTGGTCGGGTGCAATAACGTGGTAATTGTCTTCTTCTTTATCTCCGCCCCAACCAACCGAAATGGTAGTATCAAAAGGAATCCTGAATTGCACCTTGCTTATTTCCTTATAGTGCGAAGAAGGGTAGGCGTTAATAAAGGTTCCCGAATAATCGGCTCTTAAGATATAACTTACTGGAAAGAACAGTAAACCTGCAAAGCCTGCCAGGCGCCATTTTGAAAAGAAGGGACGTTTGATAAGCGAAACAATGAGCGCGATGATAAAAAAGACCACGGCTAAAAACGCTAACAATAAAGGCCCAAGGTAATACACAAGCATACTCAGCGGGCCAGACCGCGCGTAAACGATCAAATGGAACACTAGGGCAAAAAACAAAAGTACCGGAACCACGTAAATCCACCAGTCGGTTTTACGTTTTGTCGTATTTTCATTTGTACTCATCTTGCTATGAAGATAGCAAAAATAAATTACCCCTTCATGTTGTGGAAAGTAAGCTGAAAATTTCTGGCATGAGATTTTATTCTGTCATCATAAATAATCCATATATAAGTAGTTTATTGAAACTACACTAAAAACAGAAGCTTTCACCAAAAGGAGTATCGAATAGCTATTCCGGGTCACAAAGCTTCTGTTTTTACATAGGTTATGTTATAGAATAATGTAGGATTAAATTAATATTTTTTCTATTTCTTTTTTCTTAGTCAAAAAAGAAACAAAAAGACAAGTCAAAACGATCACAGCCCGCTCTTTTAATTTTTAAGTTTCGCAGCTGAAAAACACTGAAGGTTTTTCAGGCTCAACTAAAAAAATTAAAATTCACCCCTCACCGGCTCCGCGTTTTGACAGGCCTGCGCGCTGCTTTGTAAAGGTTTATATATTGCATAGGATATAAACCGGCAAATAAATTCCTGAAAAAGAGGAAATATCTAGTTTTAAAATAAATAGTATTAGGACAGCGCGTGGGAGTGAACGAAAAGTGTGAACCGCCAATTTTTACGCCGTTTCCTGGGCAGGCCTGTGCGCAAAAAATGGCGGTTGGTTTTCGTTCTTGATTTCTTTTGTTCCTTTTCTTCATCAAGGAAGAAAAGGAAGTACTAAAAGAAAAAAGCAAGAAAAATTGATTAAATAATCTACATTATTCTAATACACGATATTTATATATGAAAATGCTCTGTTAATACCAGGGTTCAAGTCGTTTCAGGTCATGAGAATTTATTTCTCTCGGCTCTTCACGGTCCATGAACAAAGGTATCCTCACAATACATTCTACATTCGTCTCAAGGCTGTTGGATGAAATATCAAAATCATACCTGGGGTTGATGGCAGAAAGGAATTTTACTTCCTTGGTATTGTCAATAAAGCTGAACATAACATTTACCATACCAAAGGTATCTCTCCAGTTGGCAACTATATAACGTAACAAAACAGGAGCAGGATCGTATTCAAAACGATAAGAACCAATAGGGTCTTTCATGTAATGTCCCATTTCCCGTTTCACAACTTCCTTATCGTGAGCCTTGATCTCATCAATGGATTTGAATTTCCTGAAATCCAGACGCCTGTCGCTTTCCATGCCCGGGTATACCGATTTGTTCTCATCCTCTTCATCATCCCTGTAAAGGCGGTTGTATTCGATGTAGTGCACCGACGCATCCTTCGGATGGTCGTAACTGAAAATAAACTCGGCAAACAAATGTCCTGTTTTGGCATATACCTTAAGTGTCCTGTCCATAGGTTAAATAATTTGAATTAGTTAAAGACTGAAATAACAGTTCAATTTACTGTTTTTTCTTTCTTTTACATAAACTAAACAATGATTTGTGATGAACGACGAATGTCATTGTTTAAGACTTGCCTGCACTAATGATCTGCAATCAACAATTTTCTTGTTGCGACAGTTTTACCTGCCTCGTTGATAGTTATAAAATATAAACCTTCAAGCAACTCATCGCGATAAAACGTAAAGTTATTGCCAGGCAGGCAGTTTATTTGCCTTACAGTTTGTCCTACACAGTTGCGTAGTGTTAACGATGGCTTTAATAAGAAGGTGTTTAATTGCAGGCTGATTTGTGTAATGGCAGGATTAGGATAAAGCGAAACTATAGTTTCCAAATCATTTTCTGCCATACTTGTTATGGAACACAAGCCCGTACTTTGTACCGCATTGTATCGCAACGTACCACTTGTACCATCCGCTATTTGTCCAAATGTATTATTCCCGCATGCCCAAACAGTACCGTCACTTTTCAGGAAGAGTGAATGGTCGCCATTAGTACCCGCATCAATGGCAACAACATCTGTAAGGCCGGCTACCATAACCGGTGTTGTTGCGCTCGTCGTTGCTCCATTGCCTAATTGTCCCGAACCGTTGTTATAACCGGTTCCCCAAACAGTGCCGTCGTTTTTAAGAAAAACAGAGTAGCGGTCGCCGGTAGAAACGGCGACAATGCCGCTTAACAAACTGCTCATTGACAGGCCGGGATTAGTAAAACCTCCATAATTTCCACCACATCCCCAAACAGTACCGTCATTTTTCAAAAACAGTGAGCTTCCTAATCCAGCCGCAACCTGTATAATATCAGTAAGTGAGTCTACCCGAACAGGGGTATGAGCTTCTCCGTAAGGGTAGCTCATACCAAAAAGACCGACACCGCTCTTTCCACTACACCAAACAGTGCCATCGTTTTTCAGAAACACCGAATGTTCTTCGCCGGCTGCTATATCAACTATTCCTGTTAAGAAACCAACATCGTTTGGGCCGTGCACCTGGGAAGGGTAATAATTTACAGATGTAGTGCCATCACCATACTGACCAAAGGTATTTCTTCCACAGGCCCAAACGGTTCCGTCATTTTTCAAAAATAAAGAATGGTTCCAGCCGGCTTCTATGGCAACAATATTACTTAAAGATGTGATCTGCACCGGGTGTGTATAAAAGTCAGCAAATGTTCCCACACCCAATTGGCTGTAGTTGTTATCGCCGGAGCCCCAAACAGTGCCATCACTTTTAAGAAAAAGGCTATAATTTTGTCCGGCCGAAACGGCAATGACGCCTGTCAATCCGCTAATAACCATAGGAACCGGATGAGCTCCTCCATCTGCTCCTCCTCCCGGAACACACAGCTGCCCTTTTACATTAGCACCACAGTTCATTACATGTCCGTCTGCACATAAAAAAACCGAATGCCCGCCACCGGCAGAGAAATTTTGCGCGTCATTTTTAGTTGTAATAAACGTAAAAGCGCATAACGTAAAGATAGTAAGTAATTGTTTTTGCATAGGCACGACATTTTTTGTATTGATAAAATTTACCCCTGCTTAAAGAGTTAAACTAAATTTACAAAAAAATAATTAAAAAGTGAAAATCACGTATTTCAGTCATTGGAGGAGGTACGACGAAGCAATCTCAAACATGGTATGGCTATCTTTTTTTTCGATTCGCTATTCTTTTCACTTTTCTCACCAGGCGTCTTTGAATATTGCCGGGCCTTTTATTAAAATAGTGCTGCATGAAATTGTAAACCTTGCTGTCATTTGTTTCTACCTCAATGTTCTTATTGATGAAAAACAGAGCAATAGTTTCAGGATTATCATGCAGCTTAAACGCCTGCTTTTTATTATCCGGCAGAAAAAACACAATTCCTCTTCCATGCTTGGATTTGAGTGTTAATTTTACTTTTACAATATCGGTCAGTAAGTACTTATGTGTTTTTTTGAAAATAAATAACCCTTTATAACCAACAAATTTATCATCCGTGATACGGAATTTATAATAGGTCCATGAATATAGGAGCCAGAAAATCAATAATGCTAGTATAACATCCAGTACAATAGGCACCGTAAGAATGTAAAATGTAATCCCTAACCATACTGAAAATATGAATCCAGAGATAATATCATCTGTTTCAAATATATATTTTGGCCTGCTCTTTTTCAATCAGATGAAAGCAGTTAACTATGATACTTTATCAAGCCATCAATTGGTGATTTAATGATGTTGCCAATGGTAAAGCCTCTTTCTTTAGCCGCCTGTTCCAATAAGTCTTTATAATAAAAACCAATAGAGCCTACCGAGTTTACCGGCAGGGCTTTGGCACCTGTGTATTTGGAAACCTGTGAATCGAAGAAATCAACGAAGCAATTTTTAATCAGGTTACGCACATAAGTATCATTGCTAAAGTCTTTTAAAAAGGTTACCACGCCTGCCAGGTAGCGGCTTGGCATGGGTTTTTTATAAACATTCTCTAAAATAATTTCGCGGTGGTAACCCGCTTTTTCAAAAGCTGTTTTTAAATGCACAGGCAACAAGCCGTCAAAATAATTTTGAATGAATGTTTTGCCAATATGCGCGCCACTGCCGTGGTCGCCAAAAAAATAACCCACTGAAGGAACATTTTCAGTTACCTCTTTTCCATCATACAAACAACTGTTGCTTCCCGTACCCAATATGCAGGCAATACCGGTATCCTTACCGCATAAGGCCCGCGCGGCAGCCAGCAGGTCGTGGTTCACTTCCGATAATATATTGCCAAAGGCCAGGTATAAGCCAAGTTTTACCACCTGTACCTTGTCGGGGGTAGAGCAGCCTGCGCCGTAATAGGATATGTGTGTGATGTTGTGTAGCTGGTCCTGCAATACCGGTATCAGTACATTTTTAATCTCATTGTATATGTCTTCGCTGCTTTGAAAATAAGGGTTGAAGCCAATGGTTTGGAACTGGATAATAATGTTGTTTTGATCTAACAGAACCCAGTCTGTTTTGGTAGAGCCGCTATCGGCTATTAAAATGGACATTTAATATTGTTTATATGGTAAATCCTATCACTAAAATATCATCAACCTGTTCAAAGTCGCCTTTCCATTTCAGGTGTTCAAGTTTAATGTTTTTTTCCTGTGTATTGAAATTTTCGGAAGCATTTTTAAGGATCAGCTCTTTAAATTTTGAGGTACTGAATTTTTTATTTCTGTTTCCACCAAACTGGTCGGCATAACCGTCGGTAAAAATATAAAAATGGTCGCCTTTATTCACATGTATGGTATGTGTTGTATATTTCAAAGGCTCTTCACGGCTTTCGTGCCGGGTACCAATTGGTATCTTGTCGGCTTTAATTTCTCTTAATGTACCGTTATTCACGATCCACAAAGGCCTCATGGCACCCGCGTAATCAATGGTATTTTTGCCGTGGTTTATTTTGCAAATGGCAATGTCCATCCCATCTTTCGATTCCGATTCGTTCTTGTATAACGCTTCTAAAACGCCGTTATTCAGTTCGTATAAAATATCTTTCGGATCGGTTATTTTTTGTTCGTTCACTATTTTGTTGAGGATATTGTAACCAATGAGGCTCATGAAAGCGCCCGGTACGCCATGCCCTGTACAATCTACTGCCGCAATAATACTACAGTTGTTGATGTGCGTAAACCAGTAAAAATCGCCGCTTACAATATCCTTGGTCATGTACAACACAAAGGACTGGGGCAGGTGTGTTTTAATAAGCTCATCCTGGGGCAGGATGGCGTGCTGTATTTTACGCGCGTAGGAAATACTGTCGAGGATATCCTTGTTCTTTTGCCAGATGATCTGTTCCTGCTTTTTGCGTTCGGTCACATCCGTATCAATAATGATGATCTTTTTCAAAATGCCCTCCTCATCAAAAATAGGCGTCAGGGTAGAGGACTCCCAGATCTCGACACCCTCTGCCACTTTGTTCAGCGCTTCGTAGTTCACCGATTTTTTGTGATAAACGGCCTCAGCCACAATGGTTTTAATACCGGGGTAATTGCTGATCTCGAAAATGGTTTCGCCCACGTTCTTTTTCAGTTCCTCCAGTGTAATACGGTTCAGTCGTACAAAACTCTCATTCACATATTCCAGTCGTCCTTCGGCATCCAGTATCAATACCACATTGTCGGTTCGGCTCGCCACCAGTGAGAGTTGTTCCAGCGCGGCATTTTTATCTTCAATGATCTTCGACTGCTTTTCAATTTCCGAAGTGCGCTCATTCACACGTCGCTCGAGCAATAAGTTTTCTTTTTGAAGCGATTTTAAACGGTATTGCACAAATGCATAAATGGCAGACCCTCCAATGCCGATAACCAGCACCCAAAACCACCAGCGTTGCCACAACGGCGTTAATATGGTAAACGAATAAGTATCCTCATCGCTCCATACATCCTCCTCGTTCTTTGACTGTACGATGAATTTATACGTACCCGGGCTCAGGTTAATGTAGCTTATCACTTTGCCGCTGTTCGAATAGAGCCATTCATCCTCCTGGCCGTCCAGCCGGTAACGGAACATCAGTTTATCTGGATTCTTGAGCCAGATCCCATCAAAGCTGATGGCCAGGTTGTTTTGGCTGTACCTGAACTCATGAACCGAATCCATGGCAAAAGGTTTGAAATTGACCTGCAGTGTTTTGATGAAAGCGCTGGGTTTTAACGAATCGGTTTTAAGTTGACTTGCCCTGAATACCAAAACTCCGTTGTTGGTTCCGCTGTAAATGGTGTTCTGGCTAAAGAAAACAGCATTCAGGTTAGGCTCCAGGTCACCCTCAAACAAATCGTAGTAACTCACCGAATTGTCCTGGCAGTTTATTTTATCAATGCCTTTGGCGTTAATGGCAAAGATGGTATTGTCGGAAGCAATGAGTTGCTGCGGTTGCTCATCCCTTAATCCATTGGCCTGGTTAATGGAAATGAGCGATTTGCCATCGTACCTGATAATACCATTTTCATTGGTGGTAGCCCATATGTTGTTGTATTTGTCCTTGCACAAGGAGAAAGCCGTATTGGAGTTCAATTTGTACTTTTGGGTAAGGTTGGTAAATTGGCCATTGTCGTACACCTGCAGGCCGCCGCCATCCGTAGCAATATACAGCTTCGAGTTATTGTCGGTAATGCTGGCGTATACATAATCGCTGCCAAGACCTTCAACCCTGGTATAAACATAATCACTTCCCGGACCTTCGGCCTCGGTAAATGTTTTTTCAACTTTAAAAACCTTATCTCCGGCATTAATAATGGCCTTCATTAAGCCACCGCCCAGGGTCGAAATATAAACGGTCTTGTCATCTGCAAAATAAATATTGGAAATGTTGTCGTTCGATATCTGGCCGTTCTTTGAATTGATAACCGTACTTTGATGCGTTTCGGCGCTCATAATAATAATGCCGTTCCCATAAGTACCGAACCAGATGTTGCCATCGGGCGCTTTAACGGCACAGGAAATGGTGTATTTGGCATTATCCTGTATTTTGTTCACCACTATTTTTCCATCCTTATCGGCCATTATTTTCGAAATGCCGTTACCCGTTCCAATCCACACCGAGTGGTCGTTATCGGTAGCCAAGGCCAGGATTTTATCATCGGCCAAACCATTGTTGTTATTTATAAAATCATAACGGCGGGCATACAATTGGTTCAATCCCTTTTTAGAGGCGATCCAGATCTGCCGGGCATTATCAATAAAGATCTGGTTTACAGAAGTCGTTTGAATGATCTTTTCATAAGTGTAGATGCCAATTTTTCCATTATCAATTACCACAATGCCATCTTTTTCGGTAGCAACGGTAATTTTTTTCGGTGTTTCCTCTATGCCATTCAAAATGGTTCCCATGGTCCAGTTGGCAAAAAAGGGAATCCGTTCTATCTTGTTATTGGCCAGGTTAAAGTAACACACCCCCGAATCCTGCATGGAAATAAGCAGCCGGCCCTCGTTGAGTGTAATGTCCCTGGTTATATTATCAGGTAAGCCGTTTTTATTTGAAATGATGGAGAAAACAGGTTTTGAGCTAAGGTTTTTTAGTTCGGTAACACCCGCGTCGGTTCCGCACCAAATCCTGTCCTTACCATCGGTTTCTATTTTATAGATCACATTATCACTCAGGCCATGCGCCGCGTCGTAATGTGTTAGCTGTTTGTTTGAGAGGGCATAGAGTCCGTTACCGTAGGTGCCAATGTAAATGCTTGAGTTCACCTCGCGAATGGACGTGATCTTTTCTTCGTTGCCTGCTTTTCCAAAATTAACCGAGTCGGCTACGCTGTTCTTTATAAAAAATACCTTTCCTTCTTTGGTACCTATCCACACGGTTTTATCAGAGCCAATGTGCAGGGCGCTTATTTCTTTTTTTAAAAAAGGCAGGTCTTTAAAAATATCAACGGCGGTTTTCCCATCAAATTTATACACGCCTTCCTGGGTACCTATCCACAGGTAGCCGTTTGAGTCTTGTGTAATGACATGCACAGGTACATCTTTTTTGCCGGTAATGGAAAAATAATTTCTTACCTGCAGTTGAGCGAATAAATAGAAGTGGGCAAGTAATAAAACCAGGCAAAGGAATGATCGTTTTATTACCATGGCCTTAAACTTTAGGTTTTAGGGTAGCCTTTACTTCAACCTGTATAATAGAAGCGATCTTTTGATTCACCACTTTTGGGATACTGATGTTGTGATCGTCCAGTGGCACTTCAAAATTGGTTTCCACGCTGATCTCTTTATCCTTAACAGTGATCTTTGTTTTGACGATTTTTTCCTTTTCGGCGCCATGGATGTTAAACGTACCTTTTGCCCTTACGGTATAAGTGCCGTTTTTACTAAAATCAATATCTTCTATAATTTTACCTTTAAATACCGCTGTTTTGTATTTATTGGTTTCCATGTAATTTTCGCGAAAATGTTCTTTTTGCAGCCCGCTGTTAAAACCGTCAAAGGTTTCAATAATAACCGAAAAAGCCACTGATTTTGTGGCAACATCAATTACCCCGTTTGTTTTATTGGATTGTGCTTTAATAAGCTCCAGCGGAGCCTCCGAGGTAAATTTAATCACCCCGTCTTTACATATATAAATCTGAGAATAAGCGGTATGGATAAAAATGAGGGCTAATACTAAAAAAAAATTCTTCATAAAAAATGGTTCTTACAGGTAAATATAGTGATTTTATCGTTCTGTAAAAAGTATATTTTTAGGCTGTTTTTAAAGAGAAACTCCCTTTTTTATTATCTTTAAACCCTATGTTCAGTTTTTCTTATTTTGTATATTCTTTCTTTCAGAAACGGAAATTTATTTTTGTCCTGCTTATTTTAGTTGCCTGTGGAGGCCTGGGTTTTCTGGCCTCAAAAATAAAGCTCGAAGAAGACATTACCCGTTTTGTTCCTTCCGACAAGAATTCCCAATCCATTAACTCCATTCTCGATAATTTAAAATCAAAAGATAAGCTCATCATTCATGTTTCCGCTCAAAAAGACGATCAGATCGATCGGATCATCGAGCAGAGCGATTCGGTTTACAGTAGGCTAACAGCCAGGCTTAACAAAGACGATTATGCGGATATTACCTTTACCATTTCCGATAACCGTTTCCAGCAGATCTACGATCTGTTTTACCATAACCTGCCCTTGTTTTTGGAAGAAAAGGATTATGAAAAGATCGCCAACCTCATTAAAACCGACAGCATCAATGCAACTGTTGAGCGCGATTACGCCACCATTCTTTCACCGCAAGGCATGGCGCTGGGAAAGTATATTCAGCGTGACCCCTTGAATTTTACACCCATTGCTTTAAAGAAACTGCAGAACATACAGATTGATGAGAACTTTGAAACGTATAATAACCACATCGTTACAAAGGACCATAAGCACCTGTTGATGTTCATTACCCCGGCACACCTGCCCAATGATACCAAGGGGAATAGACATTTGATACAGGTGGTCGACAGTGCCCGCAAGGCCTTTTCGGACGAAACGGTTTTGGTGGAAGCCTTTGGTTCGGGCATTGTATCGGCCGGTAATGCCGATCAGTTGCGTAAAGACAGTATTTATACATCAACCATAGCCGTTATCATTATTGCCTTATTGCTGGGCCTGTATTTTAAAAATCCATTGGTTACTATTTTTATTTTATTCCCCGTAGTGTTTGGAATGGTATTTTCCCTGAGCTTTTTATTTTTGCTCAAAGGTGTGGTATCGGCTATTGCCATTGGGGCGGGGGCAGTGGTACTGGGTATTGCCATTAATTATTCCCTCCACTTCTTTACGCACTACAAGCACACCCGCGATGTAAAAGAAGTTTTAAAAGATCTGACGGTTCCCATGCTGGTTGGCTGTACCACTACCGTTGGTGCTTTTTTGAGCTTGTTGTTTGCCAAATCGGAAGCGCTGCACGATTTTGGATTGTTTGCCGCCTTTTCTCTCATTGGCGCTATGCTCTTTTCCATTTTTGTGTTGCCACAGTTACTGAGGTTTAGTTTCCGTAAAGAGAAAGAAGTGGTTCATGCCGAAGGTGAACACCATTCGTGGATCGACCGTTTAACCGCGTATCGTTTCGATAAAAATAAAGTGATTGTTATTGGTGCTTTTGCGCTTACACTTGTGTTTGCCTTTTTTGCCGGGAACGTGGAGTTTGAAAGCGACATGAACAAAATGAGTTTCATGACAACCGAAACACGTGAAGCCGAAAAACACCTGGACGAGGTCAATAACTTTGCCGCCCGCTCTGTTTACGTGTTCAGTAACGGCAATACGCTGAACGAAGCGCTGGATAATAATACCATTGTTTCGAACAAGCTGGAAGAGTTTAAAAAACAGGGCCTCATTAAAAAATATTCTTCTGTCAGCGCTTTACTCATGTCGGATAAGGAGCAGCAGGCGCGCATTAACCGCTGGAACGCTTTTTTTACCAGGGCCAGGAAAGACAGTATTAAACAGCAGTTGATAGCGGCAGGCTTAAACTATAAGTTTAAAGAAAGCGCCTTTCAATCGTTTTACGATGTGCTCAACAGTTCTCCCAAGCACCTCCCGCAGGCCGATGCCGATACCCTCAATAAAGTACTCTTTAAAGAGTGGATTGGCAAAGTAGATGGCAAACCATCCATTATAAACCATGTAAAAGTGGACGCAGAGAACAGGGCATTGATTTACAAGGCCTTTGAAAATAATCCCAACATTGTGGTGTTTGATAAGCAAAACCTCACATCCAAATTCGTGGATGTTATTAGCTCCGATTTTAATACCATCCTGCTCATTACTTCGTTATTGGTATTTGGTTTTATGTTGCTCAACCACGGGCGTATTGAACTGGCCATTATCAATTTCCTGCCCATGTTTATCAGCTGGGTGTGGATTCTTGGTATCATGGGACTGTTTGGCATTAAGTTCAACATCATCAACATCATCATCTCCACCTTTATTTTTGGTTTGGGCGACGACTATAGTATTTTTATTATGGATGGCCTGCTCAACGAGTATAAGTTCGGCAAGAAGAATCTTGATTCATTCAAATCATCTATTTTACTTTCGGCGCTGATTACCGTTATAGGAATAGGAGTCATGGTGTTTGCCAAACATCCGGCCCTGCAATCCATAGCCCTTATTACCATTATTGGCATGGTGTGCGTGGTGTTCATTTCCTTTATTATGCAGCCTTTGTTGTTCAACTGGATGGTACTGAACCGTTATTACAAGGGAAAGTTACCTTATTCGGCCAAATACATTTTAATTACCATTGTGGGCTTCCTTGGTTTCCTGATCGGTTCCCTGCTCATTACTATTTGCGGTGTGCTTCTCTTCACCATTTTTCCGGCAAAAACGGCTACACGAAAAGTAATCTTCCATTACCTTATCATGTACACCTTCCGTTTTATCCTGGCCTGTTTCTTTAATGTGAAGAAAACCATCGTCAATACACAAAACGAGACCTTCGAAAAACCCGCTATCATTGTTTCCAATCACCAGTCGCATATCGATCTGGCGCTTACCCTGCAGCTCTACCCAAAAATTGTGGTATTCACCAACGACTGGGTGTATAATTCTCCTTTTTATGGCTGGATTGTACGCAAAGCCGATTATTACAAAGCTTCCGACGGTTATGATAATTGTATTCCATCGCTCAGGGAACTGGTGAAACAGGGCTATTCCATTTTAATTTTCCCCGAAGGAACCCGCAGTGTTACCGGCGATATTTTGCGTTTCCATAAAGGCGCCTTTTTACTGGCCGAACAACTACAGATGGATATTATTCCATTATTGTTGCATGGCGCGGGCGATGCGGTGACCAAAGGCGATTTCCATTTTAAAGACGGTTCCTTAACGGTTAAAATTTTAGACAGAATAAGACCAACCGATCGCAGCTTTGGCGAAACTTACCAGGAACGCACCAAAGCCATTTGCAAACTCATGCGCCGCGAATATGAGCTGCTGAAAGAAGAGCGTGAAACCGTTAGCTATTTCCGTGCCCGTTTAATTCGCAACTACATTTTTAAAGGGCCGGTACTCGAATGGTACTGCCGCATTAAAACAGGCCTGGAAAATAACTACCAGCTGTTTGAAAGCCTGATGCCTAAAACCGGCAAAATTGTGGACGTGGGTTGTGGCTATGGATTTTTACCATACATGCTCATGTTCAAAGGCAGGCAACGCGAAATTTTAGGTGTGGATTACGATGATGAGAAAATTGCCGTAGCCGATAATTGCGTTGACAAGTCTGATAAACTGTCCTTTGCGGTAGGCGATGTGACGGTGTATGATTTCCCGAATGCCGATGGATTCATTATCAGCGATGTGCTTCATTATTTAAAGGAAGAACAGCAGGTGCAGGTTATTGATAACTGCGTGTCTAAGCTCAACAAAGGTGGTGTATTGGTTATTCGCGATGCCGATAAGGACATTGCCACCCGCCAAAAAGGAACCTGGTATACCGAGTTTATGAGTACCAAAGTATTTAGCTTTAATAAAACCAAAAGCGATGGACTGCACTTTGTAAGTGGTACCTTAATTAAAGATACCATAGCCAAATACCCGCATTTAAGGCTGGAAGTACTGGATACTACCAAACTTACGTCGAATATTATTTACGTAGCGAGGTATAACGCTGCAACGGAGTAAAGTGTCACAATGCAATAATTTTGTCCAGTTCCCGTTGTTAAATCATGAAAACAACCCTTTTAACCCTCCTTGTTCTTTGCCTCACATGTTTATCCTGCAAAAAAACAAAGCTCAAAGGCGACGATCAGCAATTTGTTGGTACCTGGCGCTGGGCCGGAGGTTATATTGATAACGGAGGGCCCGATTATAAGCTTCACATCATGGAAAAAGGAAGGTATAAATTATATAAAGGTTCAAAAAGAGTGGACCAGGGCAGGATGGTGAAGGAAGGCAAATACCTTGAATTTAAAAGTGATGCCCCTGTATACCTGGTTGCTTCAAAACCACAATTCGTGATAGACAAACAGCAGATCATTTACCATACAAATCACAGCATTAGCCTGATGGCAAACGAGGGTTGCATTGATTGTAAGTCCTCGGGTTTTGAAAAGGAATAAGGCTTAAAAAGCAGTCCGTTGCTTTCTCCAAAAATTCTCCAAAAAGCCCTGATTATTAACAGAAAGTTATTAAAATGTAGTGCCGCCCCCATAGTAATCCTCATTTTTTATCTGTAATATTGATATGCTCTTTGTGTTATTAAATTATTACCATTATGAAAATGATTCGATTATTTGTAGCCGGCCTCCTTTTATCTTCCTCTTTAAGTGTTATTGCCAGCAATAACCCTCCTTTAAATAAACCCAGTTATTTAATTTCATTTACAGCCGATTGCAATAACTATTACGCGCAAATTAAATGGACCACTGCCGAAGAAACAAAGAACGGTTATTTCATTATTGAACGTACCAAGGACGGTGTTCATTTTGAAACCATAGCCATGCTTAAAAATTCTGCCATCAATGGCCCAACCACCGTAGCGCACGAATACAGCATTATGGATGGCAGCCCCCTGACCGGCATTTCTTACTACCGCATTTCAGAGGCGGACTCAACCGATAAAAAAGTATATATTAACACCATTGTATACGTGCCTTGCGAAAATGATGAAACCATTGACGCCGTAATTGAAGATGCCAATGTGACCATTGCACTGAACGCGGTATCTGAAGAAACAAAATCCTGCAAAGTAACCATTGTAGACGACTACAAAAGTGTTGTTTTAAACCAAACCTATAAGGTTGTGAACGGCATGAACAGCATTAAGATCGATACGAAGCTCACAGGCGGCGTTTACCTTTTAAAGGTAAATTACAGGAACGATAAATCGTTCAATAAAGTATTTAAAATAGAAGCTCCCGAAAAATAGTTTAGTTCACCGGGCGGTAAACCTTCACTTTTCCTTTTGTTAAGGTGGTTATATCCAGGGGGCTCAATCCCACTTTTCTTCCTGAGTAGCCGTTGTTTTGATGCGCCAGTGTGTAGTTGTCCTTATCTTTTACTTCGTAAATAACGGCCGTATGATGCGCCATCTTTTCCATGAACTTACGGTCGCCCACCTGGTAGTTTAAAACCACATTCTCAAACTGAATGATGTCGCCGGGTAAAACGGGTTCTTTTTTATAATTGACCTCTTTGCCAAATTTATACATGCCATCCCAGGTAGCACCGGCGTATTTTAAGGCTTCGGCAGCCACATCCCAGCATTCGCCGGTGGCTACTTTTTTGTTGATCTTGGTATTGATGTATTCAATGACCTTTTTATTGAGTTCGGGGATCCCATCCTGTGTTTGCAGTGTATAAGAGCTTAGCAAAAAGCCAAGCGACAGGAAAGCTGTGAGGAGGAGTGTTTTCATGATAATGTAATACAAAAATAAAGCTTAGTGACAGCTTTTTCTTTAAAAACCTGGTCAAAAAATGTTAAGGACATCTATGTTAAAGCCGGCTTTCGTCGAAAAGCCTCGTCCGGCAAGCAAAATAAAGACGTATCTTTGCGCCCTGATTAAGGAACTATAAAAATGAGGAAAGTAATTGAATACAGGAAATTATTGGGAGTGGATAAAGCCGTTAGCTTAAGCGAATTAAAAAGCGTTTACCGCAACTTTATGAAGGAGTATCACCCCGATAAAATTCAGGATAATGAGGAACTGAAAGCCGAAGTGGAGGAGAAGAGCAAGCAAATTATTGAAGCCTATCACTTTTTGGTAAGCATAGCGCCCGAAACCGCTGAAGCAAACCTGCAGGAATACAACCGTGTAACGGCTACCAATATTGTGGATTTTACGTATAATGCCAAACGCCTGCGCATCGATTTCCAGGATGGAACAGCCTATGAATACATTGGCGTACCTGAAAACACCTACGTTAAATTAGTCAATGCCGATTCGCCGGGAAGGTTTGCCCGCAGGCATATTTATGACGAATTTCTTTACCGCAATGTCGCTAAATCGGCTATAACAGTATAATGAAAGTAGACAAGTACATAGGCCAAAATGGTTTTACATCGCGTCGTAAGGCTTACGACATGATTGAAAATAAGCGTATTATGGTCAATGGTAAGCTGGCTAATTTCAGTACCCAGGTTAAAGATGGTGATGAGATCCTGATTGATGGCACGCCATTGACACAAAAAGAATTTGTACCAACTTACATTGTCTACAACAAGCCAAGAGGCATTGAATGCACCAGCGAGAAAATAGAGAACAACATTATTGATGCCATTGGTCACCCGCAAAATATTTACCCCGTGGGGCGTTTGGACAAGGAATCGGAAGGATTGATCCTGCTCACCAATCATGGAGAGATCATCAATAAGATTGGCAATTCAAAATTTGAGCACGAAAAAGAATACCTTGTTACCCTTAACCTTCCGGTAAGAACCTCTTTTATGAAAGAAGTAGCTGAAGGGATCGAGATCCAGGGACAAAAAACAAAACCCTGTAGTATTACACGTGAGCCAAATGCCAAGCGTATTTTCAGGATCGTGTTAACTCAGGGCTTAAACCGCCAGATTCGCCGCATGTGCAATGCATACGATTACCAGGTATTAAAACTGCAGCGGGTGCGTGTCATGAATATTAAACTGGACAAGCTCAAGCCGGGTGAGTGGCGCGACCTGACACAGGAGGAATTGACCGAATTATTTGCTCAACTGGGTGCCGATGAAAAAGTCGGATCATAAAAAAGGCAGCCCAAACATACAAAGGCTGCCTCTTTTTTTGTAAACATAAAAAACAAACTCACTCTTTTACAAAGCGCTCTTTCGCTAAAATGCTTCCTGCCTTTGTTTTTAGCTGTACCAAATACATGCCTGCCGATAGCGATTGCACATTCATTTTTGGATTTGAAATACTTTTATCAAACGCCTCCTCATGTTGTTTGCGCCCCATTAAATCGCTAACAGTTACCACATAATCCTCGTTGAAATGAGTGGAGTAAGATAAACTCAATACATCTGTTGCCGGGTTAGGAAATAGTTTAATTCTGTTTTGCTCCAGTTTATTCTCTTTAATGCCAACATTCATATTCCTGGCATTTAAGGTTTTCATACCATAACCAATTTGTGTCGAATCGGTAAAGGCGGTTTGGCAATAGGTATCTGAACAAGAGCCGGTACTCACTGTTAAACAAACCGTATAGGTTCCGGTTGATGCATAAGTGTGGGTAGGGCTGCTTAAAACAGAGGTGGTGCCATCGCCAAAATCCCAGAAATAAGATAAGCTGTCGGCTCCGGAAGAGTAATTCTGAATGGTCCAGTTATTTAGGGTAGCATCGGCCGGAACCAGGAAGAAGGAGGCATGGCAATCGGTTGGTGTTTGCATGCTGTCGGCCGGTAAAAAGCGGTCAACGCCAATCAGCCCACCCACAGTATTTATAACAGGTAAAATAATGTGCTGGGTAAATGTGTAATCCGAATCATTGGAAGGCAGGTTGTAAGTGAAAAAATTCTGGCTTGACGAATAGATGGAGGACATTGGTCCGGCTGTACTGATACTGGCCCCATTGCCATAATTAATACCCACTTCTTTAAGAGCATAAGTGCAGCCACTGTAATAACTGGCAATTCCCACGGTTGAGCCGGTGAGCCAGTAAACTTTCATGTTAAATTGCGGCCAGCAGGATATTTGAGTGGATACAGACAGGGATGCGTCAATCAACAACGAATCGGTGCTGATACAAAAATTGGAAGGATTACCGGGCTCAGAGAACTTTGTTTCTTTTTTTACCATGTACATATTAGGTGCCGGAAAGGTATGCACAAGCGCTTTTCCTGTGTCCTGGTTGCCATCCCTGAAATCCCAGTTTGTATAATCACGGTGCCAGTTTGCAGGCGCCGTTGTTTTATCCTGGAACCATACGCCGTTTTGAATACCTGTATTTTGAAAAATGAATCCGCTGTTACACTGAGAGTACAGGCTGTTAAAAGCCCAAAAGCTGATTAAAAGATAAAGTGGTTTCATAAGTGTAAATTTATTAGTTAATGCAAACTTATGATCTTTTTCGGATGTTTTTTTACAAAACTAATAACTGAGCTTATTTAACCGGTAAGTGTCTGTTTTTTGACTTTAACTGGTATAATTCTGTTTTTAACGAGTGAAGACTCTGTTTAAACAGATTGTTTTTGCACATCTGTTAATTTAAATTACTTTTACAGGGTTTTAAGGAGAATAATTATTTATACAGGTATTTTTTATGGAAAGGTATTCGGTTGAAGCAACAGCAAGCACACCCTCAATTAATTTTGATTTAAACAGCGGGATTTTAGAGATTAAAGGACGTTCGATCCCTGAAAATTCGATTGAATTTTACCTGCCTTTGTTTTCCGCTCTTGATAAATACGTATGCAATGCCCAATCCGTTATTGCTGTTACCATTCAATTGGAGTATTACAATAGCAGCTCTTCCGCCTGTATCTTTAACGTGTTAAAAAAACTGGAAGCTATTAATAAGGGAGGCTGTAAAGTAACCGTTAACTGGTTGTATGAGGAAGAAGATGAGGACACACTCACAGCAGGTAAAAATTACCAAACCATTATTAGCCTGCCTTTTCAAATGATCCAGGTAGCCGGATAATTTATTTAACAGCGATCACCGAAATTTCCACATTCACATCCAAAGGTAACCTTACTACCTGAACCGTTTCCCTTGCCGGGAAATTCCCTTCAAAAAAAGAACCGTACACTTCATTCATGTTCGCAAACTCGTTCATGTCCTTCATAAAAATGGTGGTTTTTACCACATGGCTCAGGTCCATGCCCGCATCGGCTAAAATAGCTTTTACGTTTTCCATTACTTTCCTGGTCTCGCTTTTAATATCGCTTAATATCAGCTCACCGGTTTTTGCGTCTTTTGCTACCTGGCCCGATACAAATAACATATTGCCCGATGCAGGTACTAAATTAGCGTGACTGTATGGCCCAATTGGTTTTGGAGCGTTCTCCGATACGATGACTTTTTTCATAGATTGACTTAGTAGTTTATAAAATAGTTTTTATAAATATACTAAGCTTTCCCACGTTTACAAATTTGGTGCTAGAATAACATAAAATCTGTCAGGCTGAGCGGAGTCGAAGCCTCATTCACCCTTCGACTCCGCTCGAACTGACAAACAAACATCAACAAAGTTTTTAACATCATTGCTTATCCGTTGGCTTGCGGAGAAGCAATCTCAAATTTAGTAAAGCATTGTTTGAGATCGCTTCGTCGTACCTCCTCGCGATGACGAAGGCACTAATGCTGAATAATCAATGGTTTACTATAAAAGTTCGACAAGGCCTGGTTATACACCTGTATAAGATAGGAGCCGCTGGGCAGGTAGTTTAAGTTAATGGTCACATTGGTATCGCTGGCATTATTGGTGGTTGATTTGATGAGAATTTTACCGGTCATGTCCATGATCTCGTAATAAATGGTTTCGTTGCCCTGGAGTTTTAAATCGCAATACTCGTTGGCAGGATTTGGGTATACAGTTACAAAATCAGGTTTTTTATGCACAGGTTCCAGCATGGTTTGTTTGGAAGAAATAATAACCGGGTATAAATTGAACTTTACATGCATGGAATCACATTTCCTTATCACCTGGCTTTGGCTGTAGCCCGAGTAGGGCGGCAATTGCGATTGGGCATCGCCAACCACCAGCATTAAGCGGCGGTTTCCGGGTGTCCAGTTCATTTCTTCCACGGTACGCACAATCCCGTCGTTTACCGATTCCGGCACATCGGGGTTGCCAATGGTGGAATAGTCGTTCATGAACGTACGGATCTCCTCAATGTTGCTGGTCAGGTCGGTACGATTATACCATAAGTCGTAATGAAAATTCTTGTCGCCATAAAAGGCCATTCCTATTTTCACGTTCTTAAAATTGGAAAGGTAATCCATCATCATGTTCAGGCTGTTTCTTACCATGGCAATGTCATCATCCATGCTGCCTGTTTTGTCAATTAAAAATACAATATCGGTTCCTTCATTCAGGCGCGAGGTAAGTACATCCATGATGGATAACATGACACCATCGGAATTGTCGGCAAAGTACGAGCGGCCGTGCAGGGAGTCGGCCAGGGTGGAGAAATAAGAAACAGCCAGGCGGTTGTAAATGGTATTGTCATAAATGGGCATGATGCGGTTCAGGGAATCAATCACTTCATCGCTGATGGTGTATTTGGCCTTTATCTCATTCAAGGAGTCTTTAACAACCTCTTTTTTCTGGACCCTGCTTTTGTGAGGGATCATGGAAGGCGATTTTATTCTTTCAACAACAGGGGGTATTTCTTCTTTGGGTGCTATCACCATTTCGGCTGGTGCCTGTTTTTGTGCCGCAGGAATGTTTTCGGTTATGGCCGCGGGTACTTCATCGCAGGAAACACTGATGACAAGGAGTGCTGAAATACATGAAACAGAGTAAAGTAATCTTATCATACGTCATAGATTTTGAGGTGAGAATAGTGGTAATTGATTTATATAACGATTAGAGGTATAATAAGTTACAATAACAACGCAAAATCCTTTACCTTTATTGCTTAATCTGTATCATGAAATTTTCAGAATACCATATTCTCCCCGAAATAAAACAAAGCCTTGAGGAGGCGGGATTTAAACGTCCTACCGATATACAATTCAAAGCCATTCCCACTATTTTAAATGGTGAGGATGTGCTGGCCATTGCGCAAACCGGTACCGGTAAAACAGCGGCATTTGCCATTCCCATTATTCACCTCATAGCCAGGGCAGGAGTAGGAAAAGGCGTTCAAGCCGTTGTGATGGTGCCTACCCATGAGTTAGCGATACAAATTACAGAGGTGTTTGAAAAAATAGGAAAGTATACCGATGTGCGCAGCCTGGGTATTTATGGTGGTGTAGACCAGGACCCGCAAATAGAACGTTTGCACAGGGGTGTGGATATTGTTATTGCTACGCCTGGCCGCTTGTTCGACCTTTCGAGCCAGGGGCATTTAAACCTTCGCGATATCAAAGTGCTGGTGCTGGATGAAGCCGACCTGATGCTGGACCTTGGTTTTTATAAAGATATTGAGGACCTGGTAAAGTACCTGCCACGCCGGCGTCAAACCTTGTTCTTTTCGGCTACCATCGACGAAAAGATCAAAAAACTGGCGTACTCTCTTGTGCGTAATGCCATCCGTATCCAGATCTCACCAAAAGATCCTGTATCTAAAAACGTGACGCACTCTGTAATGTTTGTGAGCATGGACGACAAGCGTTTTTTCCTGGAACGCATCGTCAAGGAAAATCCCGAGAGTAAAATTTTGGTGTTTGTGCGCACCAAAGTGCGGGCCGAGCGGGTGCATGAGGCCATGAAACGGGTTGGTGTTAGCAGCCTGACCATGCATGGCGATAAGGACCAGGAGAACCGACTGGCAGTAATGAACGAATTTAAAAAAGGCGATGTGAAATTACTGATCGCTACCGACATTAGCGCCCGTGGAGTGGATATTGCCAATGTGGATTATGTAGTGAATTATGACCTGCCGGAAGTGGCCGAAAATTATGTACACCGGGTAGGACGAACGGGTAGGGGAAACAACAAAGGGGTTGCCGTATCGTTTTGCAGTCCCGAAGAAAAACCGGTGTTGCAGGAAATAGAACGCTTTATGGACAAGACCATTAACGTGATGCAGGTTGATAAGAGCGATTACACCGAAACATTGGCGCTGACCGAAGATGTGAACGACAACTGGAAGCAGTTGCTGCGCGAAGCGGAAACAGAGAGTAAGAAGTTTAAAAAGAAACCCAATAAAAAGAAGTAAGCCGTTATTAAATTATAACTGATTATTATTCTTTCTTTTATGTTTTGATGCTGCTTCTGATGCCCTCAATTTCCGGTGTTTTTTTCTGCCGTAATATAAAAGAATCATGTTTGAGATAAGGCCACCGGCTCCTATATAAATAAGCGAGCTTTGCTTTTTTTCATATTCGTTTTTTTCGACTATTATTTCATGTCCTTTTTCAACCTGAATTAAATCAATATTTACATTTTCCGTAGTATTGCTATTGTCAAAGTAATAGACTTTTAAGTTGTCGCCGGTTCTTATTTTGGTCAACAGATCATCGTAGTTTCCTGATATTCTGTAAATGCCCAGTTTCTCTTCCAAGCCAGCTAACTTTACATAAAAAACGGATGTTGTCCGGCCTTTGTCGCCAATCCGAAAATCCATTCCACGATCTTCCACAAGACCCGTTAATTGACTGCAGTTATCAAGATTAATGTTTTGTTCCAGGATCCCAACACGAAGTACCAGTATGTAAATGATACTCATGAAAGCTGTTACAACATACAAAACTATAAAGCTGTTTTTATTGCTAATGATTTTTTTGCCCATTCTATTCTTTTAAAATCATAGTCACTTTTTCAATTGTATCAGCCTGACTATTTCCTCGGCAACCCATAAAGCATCGTCAGCAAAAGCGCCGCTTACTATCCTGTTCTTTTCATCCACAATGGTAGAAATGCCTTTGCCACTTTGTTTGGTTTCCTTTTTATAAGTAATCAGTCTGGCACCTTTCTCTGCCAGGACTTTTTCCATATCAAAGGGAAGTAATTTTCCGTAATCCGACACAAACATCTTTTCCAGTTCCACCCAATGAGGAAAGCAGGTCATTGTTTTGCCTTCTACCAGGTATTTGCCGTTGCTTAACTTAATGTTGGTGAGTGACGCGGTTCCATGTCCGGCCGAAGCAATAATACCCCCCTTTTCATAAATGTTTACAGCCAGTTTGGCAATTTCTTCGTCCTTTGCTACATCAAAGAACTGTCCGTAACCGCCGGGAAAATAAATGGCAGCGTACGAGGAATCGTTTACCTGGGTAGGAGCAAGGGTATTATTTGTTTCAGAAACAAACAATTCACTCCGTTGGATTTTTCCTAAACGGGGTCCGGCATATTCCTTTGGATAGAGTGCAGCCCGCCCGCCTTTGGGAGTCACCACATCCACCTCATAGCCCTGGTCAATAAAATACTGGAACGGATAGGCGATCTCTATCAGGTAAGTGCCATTTTCGTTTTTGCCTAATAAATCAACATTAGTGGCAACGATCAGTATTTTTTTTGACTTCAGGCTGTCCTGGCAAAAAATGCCTGAATACATAGACAGAAAAAGAAAGATAGGTATAAATGGTTTCATTGTTGTAGGAAATACATTGCTTAACCGTTATCAATTAAAGCATGATAAAAGCCCGATTCCTTAAATCCGTTTACAAACATTTCCTTTGATACTTTTTCCCCGTTTTTCAGCATCGGCCTCGGTAGGTTAATCTGCCGGCCAAACAGGTTCATGGTAGCGGTACCGGAAATGTATTTTTCTTCCTCCTGTGTTTCATTCTTTTCCCCGGAATTATGTACTATATACGAATAGGACTCCACCGTATCAACAACACAAACAATAGATTTTTCCGCTATTTCCAGGTATCGATTGATCTCAGCCTGTGAATAGGCTTTCTTTAATGCTCTTATCAATGTGCCGTTTCCGTAGTCGGAATAACGTGGCAGGAACAGATCGATGACGCGGTCGTATTTTTCAAGACCTTCATAAGAAAGTCCGTATAAACCGTCAATTTCCTGTCTGTACCACATATGCCCGGTTCCGCAAGTGTATTCCACCGGATACGTTTTATCGCCCAGTTCAATATAGTTGAGCGCCAGCTCAAACTTTTTTTCTTCAAGGTAGATCTTTGCCAGGTAACGGCAGGCATAGTTTTTATAATTGGAAGTATAACTGCCATAGCCGTAATGGTTGCTTGTTGTATCGCCGGGAATATCGGAAGAATGATATGAGGTACCTGTATAATAAGGCTCATTGGAGTTGACGATGGTTAAGAACATTTTTTCAGCTTCGTTTAGCTTGTTCAACTCCCAGAGTGAGCAGGCAAGACCAAAATAATCGATGTAATTCTTTTGGGATGGTTGCTCATGGATGAGCTTTGCCTTCTTTTTATAAAAACGAGCATCTTCCTTTGAAGGAGAATGGCTCAGGAAATAATCGGAGCTGCCCGAAGCCATAAAAATGGTAATGTTGGAAATGGAAGCTGTATCAGCTTTAAAGCTCAATTCCTGGGAAAAACACAGTTGCCAGGCAAAAACAATTACTAGGCTTATTAAAACTCTCATAACATCTGTTATCTTAAAGGTAGCTAATTTTCTGGCTTTTATAACATGAAATACCATTTCTTTTAGTTTTGCCCTTGTTTGGCAGCATTTTGAAAGATCAAGGAACTATATTGCCAAAATTTAATTGGGCAGCGTCGGGATACGGAGGCTCTGCGTTACTTAGCCGGATAACGCGTATGGTTTTTTGCCCTATTCTAGGAATGTTTCCCTGAACTGTGTAGCGCTCAACCACATGGTACTCAGATCCCGGAGCCATGAGGTCCTCGCTCTCCGTATCAAAATATTTTTTTTCCGGACGCTTTATTTTGGCGGTACCTTCAAAGGTCAATAAAGCCAGGTTATCGTATTCTCCAAATGTTCCGGCAGCTACATCACCCCACATGCCGCGTATTCCATCCAGGTTTGGATGTGTGCTGGTAAGTGCCGCGAAATTGATCGATTCTTCATCATCGCCTATCCAGCCCGATTTTAATTCAAGCCTGTATCTTTTATCAGCAATTTCGGTATCTGCCTCTTCTTCATACGATCCTTCTAAAATCTCTGCGGTCCTAAGTATCAATTGTCCAAAATTTGTTCCTCCGTCCGGAACAAGCTGACCTCTGAAATACCTGTTTAAGGGCTCATAAAAATAGCTGGTGTATAAACACAGGGCCAGAACATCCTCGTCATCATCTCTGCATTCTTCCAGGCAATAGGCAATCTGGGTTTCCGCGTTGTATTGAAATATTTTGTCGTAGCTCATTCCCTGGATCACGCTTCGGTCACCTATAGCATCAACTATAACATTGTATACCAGGTCGTGAAGGGTGTCTCCTTCGCCCGGCGCTGTGCCATACCTTTCTTCCCATCCGGCAAATGCATTATCCTTATGTTGATTAAGCTCCCAGGAATTATGTACCTTAAGCTTGATTTCGTTAAACTGCCTTTTATCCTTTGGGCCTATGGTATCCTGATCGAGCTCATTTAATTGATCCCAGATGTAATTTAAACCATCCGCGTCGGTGTCGTAAAAAATTTCCTGCGAAAACCGATTCATGTCGCATAAGCTATAATTAACCTCATCATATGTAATGATGTGCTCTTCTATGCTCCATTCATCAATATCATCAATATTAATTGGCGCTCCTATGAACTCATTGTTTCTGATGGCAGCTGCGAGCTGACGGATCGCTGTTTGATCGCCATTGATACGTAAAAGCTGTTTATAGATACCGATGACCTCATCCCGTTCCAGTTCATCCGAATTAAAATCGCCATGAAAGGACGAATGAATCGGTCTTCGTTGGGTAACCTTGCCGCCATCTGTCTTTTTTAACTGGCTGGTACCACCAGATAAACTATTGCCCGAAAATTGAGAGGCGGTCCATCCCATGACATCCGCTTCCTGTTCCAGCCCTTTATCATCATTTATGGCTACATAGCCTTTCAGTTGTGAGGTGGCTTGAACGCGTCCTTGTTTTTGCTGCACCACATGCCAGGCCTCATGAGGTAAATGTTTTTCCTGCCCGCTGGCTACGTGAATGTCAGTGCCTTGCGCAAAAGCATAAGCGTTTAACTGTGCAGGCTTATCGGAATTGTAATGTACTTTAACATCGTCCATGGAGTAACCCGAAAGGTTCTCAACCCCCAATTTAAGGCTATTAGGCAAGCCGGTGTTATTTTCCTTTTTTTGTACTGGTGCAGCTTTTCCTTGCAGTTGTTGTGCAGGTTGAACGCTAAAAGGGCCGGTCATTGTTTGGTAAGCCTGCAGTTGTTTTACCCTGGGGCTGTTGTTTGCCATTTCCTGGAAGGCCTTAAACTGTTGTACCTGCGAGCTGTTGCTAATGCTTTCCTGCAGTTTTTTTTGAGCAATGGCTTCAGGCCTGTTGTCAACAAATTGTGAAACAAGTTCGTTGCCGCTTTGCAGTTTGGGTAAACTATTCGCCACAGCCTGGCTTTTGTTTTCCTGCGCCTTATCAACCTGGGTCTTGTTCATTACCTCTTGGAGAGTTTATATATTTGGCTGTTTATTTGTACCGAGAAAGCTTAAATAAAGATAGAATATTATTGCACATTTGCAAAACGCTGTTCTTCATAACTATTGGTTGATAAGTTCTTTTTTATAAAAGACCTTATCAACCGGGTTTACCAAAAAATCGGTTGGCAAATCGGTTATGGGAATTTTAATAAACCCATTCTTTTCATAAAAGGCCTGTGCCGTTTTAAATTGTTCCATAGTTCCCAAAAAAACGGTTGAAACCCTGCTGTCAATAGCATCATTCATAACGGTATCCAGCAGCGCTTTCGCTATGCCTTGCCCCCGAAAATCTTTATGAAGGAACATCCGTTTTAGTTCGATGTTATTATTGGCGAGCCTGCAAAAGCCTACGGTTCCTACAACGGTATTGCCAACGCAGGCAGACCAGTATTGGTGTTCCGGCAAATGCGAAAGCTCCTTGGTTGTTTTATAGTGTGCCGAAAACATATTTTCAGCATACTCTTCCGAAATAGAGCTCATCAGTTTGTCAACGTCGGGCTGGTGGTTGTCGTGGAAGGGGATGATGTGGAATGGAAGTTCTTTCATTGGATATGGCGTTATGAGATTTATAAAAATACCATTTTCACTCCAACATCGTCAAAATTCGCCTGTTTTTTTTAACATTGGATATCTTAGCTTTCCTTTATAAACCACAAACAAGGTGTCATTCCTAAAAAACAACTTATTCATGTGTTGATAGTCTTCAAGAGTAGCGGTTGGTATAGTAAGCGAAAGTTTACTTCCTGAACGACCATATAATTTATTTGCCTGCAGGTAAATGGTATCATGAGAGCTTGTCCATTTCCCTTTCGATTTAAATCCCCAGGTACAGTCACCCATTTTCTGATTATAGCTTCCTTTATTGTTAATTTGAACGTTGAAGCCTCCGCCTTTGGTATACCTATAGTATGTGCCTTCAAAAGATTGCTGGGAGTAACCTTTACATGTCAGAAGCAATAATAGGGAGGTAAGTAGTTTCATTGTTTTGCTACTATAAGCCAAGGATTAGTTAAAAATCATTCCAGATTTGGTTTTTAGTTATGATTTTAGTTGACAATATTTTTAATTCTTTAGATGTAACAGTATCATCAAATGTTTCATTTATGGTTTTTAAAATTTCAGGGATTTCATCTTCTGAATCAATAATTATATAAGAAATATCCTGAGGAGAAAATCTCAGATAGCAATCTTTGATGTTATCATTATAAGAGTCCTTATCTTTTAAATATCTTTCAGCATCTATAAAAGTATGGGCACCATTTAGATCTTTTTCAGGGACGACATAACGCCATTCTTTTTCATCATAAAACCTGTATGAGTCAGAATTAATTTTACCCTTTTTAAGATTGCCTTCATAATTTTTACAATGGCTGATGTAGATCATAAATTCATCTAATAGCATATAATCAGGCTTATTGTTTTTGCCTTGTTTATAAATACGTAACGCTTGTTTTTTAAGATTGTCTGCTAATTTTGAATTACGTTCAATATATAAAACTGGGTTTAATCCTGATTTTTTTGCCCAATTTTTTGAAAGACCAATGCCATACGAACCATACGAATCGATATGATTTTTTACTTCAGAAAGAGGAATGTCACAAAAACTACACATAGGGAATGCTACATCAAAAGTTGAATCTGTATTGAAATTTATTTCTTCCAAACAATATTTCATTTTAAATCCATTGCATTTAATTATTCCTTTTAAATTATCAATTTTATCTGTGTAGTGAATAACAGAATTTGTACTTATTGCCATAGTTTAACTAAATGTTTTAAAAAGAGATACAATATTTATGGTATCATAATATTATCAACTACTGTAAATTAGTATTTATAATTACATACTAACATACATTCTCATTCCAACATCCCCAAAAACTCCTCCTCATTAATCAGCTTAATGCCCAGCGATTCGGCTTTCTTCAGTTTCTCAGGGCCCATATTATCACCGGCCAATACAAAGCTGGTTTTTTTGGAAATGGAACCGGAGTTTTTGCCCCCATGCAGTTCAATCATGTCCTTGTATTGCTCGCGGCTGTGTTTTTCAAATACGCCACTAATCACAAAGGTCAGGTCCTTTAATTTATCGCTGCCACCCTGTTGCTGATGCTCGTCCAGTTCAAAACGCAAACCGGCGGCTTTGAGCCGTAAAATAATTTCTTTGTTTTGTTCGTTGCTAAAATAGTCGGCAATGCTAATGGCAATGATCTCGCCAACCTCGTCAATGTTCAGCAGTTCTTCTTTGGTGGCGTTAATCAGCACATCAAGCGACTTCACTTTTTTGGCAATTTTTTTTGCCGTTGTTTCACCTACATGACGGATGCCAATGGCATACAATACGCGTTCAAAAGGTACCTGCTTGCTGGCCTCCAGTCCTTCAATTAAATTGTTGGCCGATTTTTCGGCCATGCGTTCCAATGGCAGTAGTTGTTCCTTTTTCAGGTCATACAGGTCGGCAATGTTTTTTACCAAACCGGCATAGTATAATTGCACAATGGTTTCGCCACCAAGGCTGTCAATATTCATGGCCTTGCGCGATACAAAATGTTCCATGCGGCCAATCACCTGAGGCGGGCAGGCATTTTCATTAGGGCAAAAATGGTTGGCTTCACCTTCGTTGCGTTCCAGTAAGCTATTGCATTCAGGACAATGCGTAATGTACCGGGTTGGTTCTGTTCCCGGTTTGCGTTTACTCAGGTCAACCCCAATAATTTTAGGGATGATCTCTCCACCTTTTTCTACGTACACGTAATCGCCCACGCGCACGTCCAGTTTTTCAATAATATCGGCATTGTGCAGTGAGGCACGTTTTACGGTAGTTCCTCCCAAAGGAACCGGTTTTAAATTGGCTACCGGCGTAATGGCTCCCGTGCGGCCCACCTGGTACGAAATGCTTTGCAGTTCGGTGCTTACCTGCTCGGCCTTAAATTTATAGGCAATGGCCCAGCGTGGCGATTTGGCGGTGAAGCCCAGGTTCTTTTGCTGTTTGTAATTATCTACTTTAATTACAATACCATCAATATCAAACGGGAGTTTATAGCGTTCCTTGTCCCAGTAATTAATAAAATCCAACACCTCGTTAATGCCGTGGCATAATTTAGCGTCGCCCGAAATTTTAAAACCCCAGCTTTTGGCTGCCTGCATGTTTTCATAATGCGAGGAGTAGGGCAGGTTCTCGCCCAGCACATAGTACAAAAAGCAATCGAGCTTGCGTTTGGCAGTTTGCGCCGAGTCCTGCATTTTCATGGTGCCCGACGCGGCATTACGTGGGTTGGCCATGGGCGCATCGCCAATCTCTTCGCGCTCCTTATTAATGGCGTCAAATACCGGGCGTGGCATGAACACCTCGCCGCGGATCTCAAATTTTTGAGGATAGTTGCCCTTTAATTGTAAAGGAATGGATTTGATGGTCTTTGCATTGGTCGTCACCTCATCGCCCTGCACACCATCGCCACGGGTAATGGCCTGAACCAGTTTTCCTTCTTCGTAAATTAAACTCAGCGATAAACCGTCAAATTTTAATTCGCATACATAATCAATCTGCTCATCAAACAAACTGTTGGCTGAGGCACTCGAAGCCAAACCAAGTCCTTCACGCACCCTGCGGTCAAAATCCATCATGTCATCAATGCCATAACTGTTGCTCAAAGAAAGCATGGGGTACTGGTGTTTCACCGTTTTAAACTCTTTGGTAATGGTACCACCAACACGCTGGCTTGGGGAGTTGGACGACAGGAACTCGGGAAATTGTTTTTCCAAAGCAATGAGCTCTTCCAGGAGTTTGTCGAACTCATAATCGCTAATGGTAGGATTGTCGAGGGCGTAATAGTTATAATTATGCTGTTCGAGGTCTTTTGAGAGTTGCTCTATCTTCTGTTTGGCTTCGGCTGCGGTCATAGCGGGCTATTGTTTTTCTTTAACAAATTTGTTATTTTTGAATAAGAAAACATAGTATTTTTGTGAGTAGAAATTAACAAATGAAAGCGGCATTCCTTAAAATAGTTTTTCTTGGCCTGGTGAGCATTTATGTGTTCTCTACCGTTGGAATGTGCGTCATCTCACATTACTGCGATGGTAAACTGGAGAAGGTGTCCCTGTTCTCAAAACCATCGTCCTGCTGTGATGGTGAGGATAATGAAACAGACAATTGCTGTGAGAACGATGCCAAACACGTGACCTTTCATTCCGATTTTACATTTTATACCCTGGTGCAGGATTGTAAAGTAGCTGTGATGAAGCTCTTTATTGTCGATCCTTCTTTCATCCATATTTCTTATCCGGCAATTGCGCAGTCGCAGTTCATTGCCGATAAAAAGAACCATCCGCCCAGCCTGGTGCAGGATAATGTTGTTGCCTATAGTGTAATGAGAATTTAGAATTGTGCGGCTTTGCTTACCTGTTTGTCAGGTTGAGCGAAACAGTAACTTTTCCATTAAATTTTAATTATAACACATAAACAACATGAAAACCATCATCATCATATTAGGGCTTATTTTCTCCGTATCCCTTAAAGCGCAGTCAACCATACAAACCGTGAGCTTTTCGGTAAAGGGTAATTGCGACGAATGTAAAGAACGCATTGAGAATGCCGCCGATATTAAAGGCGTAAAAAACGCTGTTTGGGACGAAGAAAAGCAAGCGGTGACGGTTACTTTCGACTCTAAGAAAGTAAACCAGGACCAAATTGAAAAAGCCATTGCCAAATCGGGCCATGCCACGCAACACGAAAAAGTGGACCCTGTGGCTTATAAGGCCTTACCCGAGTGCTGCAAATACGAACACGCCGATTGTAAAAAGAAATAAATAAACTTTTATGAAAAAGTTATTTGTTTTCCTTTTGGGGCTGCTGTACGCGTCCCACAATTTTGCACAGGTTAAAGGCCGGGTGCTTGAAATTGGACAAAAGCAGGATACCACAACTGTTCCGGGGGTTATTGTGTTATGGAATAATTCCTCCGTTAATACGACTACCGACGAGAACGGTCGTTTTTCCATTCCTGTTATTGATTCCATTAACGAGTTACATATCAGGGCAATTGGCTATGATCCCCAGGTTCTTACGGTAAAAGATACGTTGAAATTCATCACTGTCATTTTAAAAAACGGGATCAATTTAAAAGAAGTGGAGGTGGTTTATGAAACTACCGGAACGGAACTTTCTTATATGAATCCCATTAAAGTAGAAACACTGGGCGAACGCTCTCTTATGAAAGCGGCCTGCTGTAATTTGTCGGAAAGTTTTGAAACCAACCCGAGCGTGGACGTGAATTTTGCCGATGCTGTTACCGGCACCAAACAAATTCAGATGCTGGGACTCTCGGGCCAATACGCTCAAATTACCAAAGAAAATATGCCTTATATGCGTGGTTTGGCAAATGGTTACGGACTAAGTTTTATTCCCGGAACCTGGATTCAGTCCATACAATTAAGTAAAGGCGCGGGTTCGGTAATTAATGGTTACGAAAGTTTTACGGGGCAGATCAATACCGAATTGCAAAACCCCGAAACGTCTGACCGCTTGAATTTTAATACTTATGTAAACCAGAACGGGCGTAATGAATATAACCTGAACGCGAAACACCGCTTCAACGAAAAGTTTTCGGTTGGCTTGTTAACGCACATGAGTTTTAATCCTATGAAGGAAGACCTGAACAAGGATGGTTTTATGGATATTCCCACCGGCCGGCAGTACAACATTATGAACAAGTACAGCTATAATACAGGCAAAGGGTTTGAAGCGCAGTTTGGAGGCGGTTATTTAACCGATAGCCGAACGGGCGGGCAATTCCTGAACCTGATGGATTCGACCATGAAAAGCAATAACCACAACAGTGGCGGCATTATGGAAGATACAGCCATGCTTTATAAAATTGGGATCGAAAACAAAAAATGGGAATTGTATAGTAAAACGGGTTATGTGTTCAGGAAGAAACCAGGCACCAGCATGGGCTTACAGCTATCGTACTTAAACCACGATCAGAACAATACTTATGGATTGAACCGTTATACTGGCTTGCAAAAAACATTTTATGCCAATTATATTTTCCAGGGAATTATTAAAACAACCGATAATACCTATAAGCTTGGAGCCAGTTACATGGACGATAATGTGGTGGAGTCGTACAAGCTGTTTAAGTATAACCGCGATGAAAAAGTAGGCGGGGCCTTTGCCGAATTTGCGCACAACAGTGGCACTAAATTTAACATGGTAGCAGGGCTGCGTGCCGATTATCATAATTATTACGGATTGTTCTTTACGCCGCGTTTGCATTTGCGTTACGCATTGAATGAAAGTAAGACCGTGTTCAGGCTCAGTGGAGGAAGGGCGTTAAAGACAGCTAATATTTTTGCGGAAAATACAGCCTTAATGGCCAGTTCAAGAGACTGGGTTGTGATGCCAGGCGACATGAGTATGCCTTATGGTTTAAAACCCGAAACCGGCTGGAATTACGGATTGAACTTTACGCAAAAAATGAAGCTGAACTACAAAGATGCTTATGTAACGCTTGATCTTTACCGTACCGATTTTACCCAACAAGTAGTGGTGGATGTGGATTATAACACCCAGCAGGTACTGTTTTACAATTTAAACGGCCCCTCATTTTCAAACACCGCGCAGCTTGAATTTGGCTGGGAAGTACGTAAGCGCCTGAATGTAAAAACCGCTTACCGTTATGTAGATACCAAGGTAAATTATAAAACCGGTTTGTTGCAAAAGGCATTGGTATCTACCCACAGGGCATTTATTAATGTGAGTTACGAAACAAAAGATAAGCACTGGCTGTTTGACGCTACATTACAGTACAATGGTAAAAAACGCTTGCCTCAAACCAGCTCAAATCCCGATAATTACCAGCGTCAAAGCTATTCACCCGATTTTTATAATGTGCTGGCACAAATTACGTACCTGGCCAAAATTAAAAAATCAGAACTCAACATTTATGTAGGGGTTGAAAATGCCCTGGATTACAAACAGCCAAATCCTATTGTTGCAAGCGATGCGCCTTTTAGCAAGTATTTTGATGCCAGTATGGTATGGGGGCCTATTTACGGACGTATGTTGTATGTAGGCCTGCGGTTTAAGATCAAATGATCTATTCATGGTGCTTTATGGAACGCAGATAACGCTGATGGTTATGGTTAGGGATGATTTTTGGATTATATTCTGATATTAAATAATTACCATCGTTTAAAATCATAATTAATCTGTGTCATCTGCGTTCTATTGAACTTGTAGAAACAAGATTCGTAGGAGCGACCTGTTAAATAATAGGACATTGAAAAACAATGGGCCTAATGCTTTCTTTTTTTCTTATGGCTAAAGCTCGGGCAGGTATCGCATTTATTTTTGCTCCTGAACAGGAAACAGCCCGAAAATAATAAGGAACTTGTAAGGGCAATGGTTACCAGGTAAATGTATTTTCTGCGGATCATAGAATACGAAGATACGAATTCTACTGAAAAAATGTATAACCATGCACTGTTCTGCCGCCTTTCCTTTGGAGAGGAGCTGGGGGTAAGGTCCGATAAACTTCTTTTTTAATTCTTAATACATACAGTCCTGTTAATATCATTGGCCTTTATTTTATTAAAAAAAGACCCAAAAAATCTATATTTGTATATGAGCCCAAAAGAAGAATTTCTTATAAAAGAATTTCCTTCCTTATTAAAGGAATTATCAGACAATGAAGTCGGTTTATGGGGTGTTTTATCGCCCCAGGGAATGATTGAACATATGACCGATTCCATTAAGATTGCCTATGGAAGGATAAAGCAACCCCTGCAAACCAAACCCGAATTGCTGGAACGGATGCGTAATTTTATACTGAGCGACCTGCCATTTAAAGAAAATACCAAAAATGTATTGATGAGCGAAACACCGGCGGCTTTAAGGAATAAATCAATAACGGAAGCGATCTGGGAGTTGGAAAAAGAGATCGGTCATTTTGTGGATTTTTATAAAGAACATCCCGGTCATAAGGAGCTAAACCCTTTTTTTGGTGAACTGAATTATGAAGAACAGGTTCATTTATTAAACAAACACGCCAGGCATCATTTAAAACAATTCAATTTATTGGAATAATGGAACATCACAGAGGAAGAGGAAACAGGGACAGTGAATTGAATGCCGATAACATGATCTTTGGTACCAGGGCGGTGATTGAAGCCGTGAATGCCGGCAAAGAAATTGACAAAATTTTTATCCAGAAGGGATTATCGAACCAGTTGTACAATGAATTGCGCAAGGCAATTAAAGATATGGATATTCCCATCCAGATCGTTCCGCCTGAAAAAATAGCGCGTTTAACATCAAAGAACCACCAAGGCGTGGTGGCATTCATCTCGCAAATCACCTATTATGAAGTGGAAGATCTGTTGGCCGATGTGTTTGAAAAAGGAAAAGTACCTTTGGTATTGATTTTAGACCGCGTTACGGATGTACGAAACTTTGGTGCCATTGCCCGTAGTGCCGATTGTGCGGGAGTTGACTTTATTGTGATTCCGAGCCGTGGGGCGGCACAGATAAATGCCGATGCCGTGAAAACCAGCGCCGGTGCTTTGAACCGGATGAAAGTGTGCCGCGTGGATAACCTGAAAAATACGATTGACTATCTAAAAGATTCAGGTTTGCAGATCATTGCCTGCCATGAGAAAACCAGCAGCTATCATTTTAATGCCGATTTGAGTAAGCCTTCGGCCATTATCATGGGCTCGGAAGAGAATGGCATTTCTAACGAATATTTAAAACGCAGCGATTTGCAGGTGAAAATTCCTATGGTAGGAAACATCGCTTCGCTAAATGTGTCGGTTGCAACAGGTATTATTTTATTTGAGGCGGTGAAACAAAGATTATGATTACGAATCTTATACGAATATACGAATCGAAACTATTGCTAAACACAGATTCGTATATCCGTAACAATTCGTAATCATCTATAATAAAGTGAAGAGTATAGAAGAAATAGTTGAAAGAGAACTCATTAAAGAATGCGTGTTTAAAACAGCGCGCTCCGGTGGGGCAGGTGGGCAAAATGTGAACAAGGTAGAAACAAAGGTTGAGCTATGGTTTAATATTGAGGAGTCGGAAAAGCTAAGTGAAGAGGAAAAACACATTCTTTTAAAGAAACTGGCCAACAAACTGGAAAAAGGAACCATCCTTCATTTACAGGAACAAACGGAACGCACGCAATTAAAGAATAAGGAACTGGTCAAAGAAAAATTTTACAGGCTGATCTTATCCGGATTTAAAACCACAAAACCGCGCAAACCAACCAAAATAAGTAAAGCGGTAAAAGCAAAACGACTGGAGAATAAGAGAGCTAAAAGCGAAACAAAATCCTTGAGAAAAAAAATAATATAGTGATGAGTTATGAGATATAAGTGATGAGTTGGATCACTTATATCTCATAACTCAAATCTCATAACTCAAATAATATGGCAAAACTATTAATCATTGACGACGAAAAAGCGATCCGCCGCTCCATCAGGGAAATCCTGGAGTTTGAAAAATACATGGTGGACGAAGCGGAAGATGGTCAACAAGGACTGGAAATGGCATTGAAAGGAAATTATGATGTGATCTTAAGCGACATTAAAATGCCTAAACTTGATGGTACGGAACTGCTTTCCAAATTAATGGCACACGGAACAGAGTCTTCACTCATTATGATGAGCGGGCATGGCAATATTGAAACTGCAGTGGACGCTGTTAAAAAAGGCGCTTTCGATTATTTGTCGAAGCCTATTGATTTGAACCGATTGCTGGTAACGATTCGTAATGCCATGGATAAAACGCAGCTGGTAACCGAAACCAAAACATTGAAAAAGAAAATTGGCAAGACTTATGAAATGGTGGGCGATTCGAAGGCGTTGAATACCGTAAGGGAAATGATCGATAAAGTAGCGCCAACCGATGCCCGTGTGTTAATTACAGGAAGTAACGGCAGTGGGAAAGAGTTGGTGGCAAGGGAAATTCATAATAAAAGCAGTCGTGCCAACGCGCCTTTAATAGAAGTGAACTGTGCCGCCATTCCAAGCGAATTGATTGAGAGCGAATTGTTTGGGCACGAAAAAGGAGCTTTTACCAGCGCGGTGGCAACCCGTAAAGGTAAGTTTGAGCTGGCAGAGGGCGGTACTATTTTCCTGGATGAGATTGGCGATATGAGCTTATCGGCCCAGGCAAAAGTGTTACGCGCCTTACAGGAAAATAAAATTACCCGAGTGGGTGGTGATAAGGAAATTAAAGTGGATGTGAGAATTTTGGCAGCAACCAATAAGGACCTTCGCAAGGAAATTGAAAAAGGGGAGTTCAGGGAGGACTTGTTTCATCGCTTGAGCGTGATCCCGATCCAGGTGCCATCTTTAAACGACCGTAAAGAAGATATTCCTTTGCTGGCCGATCATTTTATTACACTGATCTGTGCCGATTATGGCATGCCGGTAAAAACCATTACCAAAGAAGCCTTAAAAGAATTGCAAAAGAAAGACTGGACAGGAAACATCCGTGAGTTCAGGAACGTGATCGAACGCCTGATTATTTTATGCGGAAAAGAAATTAACGATAAAGATGTGAAGCAATTCGCTTAAATTTTGATAAAAGATTTAGGATTCAAGATTAAAGACCTTATATGACGGTAAACAAATCTTTAATCTTATATCTTTAATCTTTAATCTAATAACAATGAACAAAACAACCGAAGCCGATTCATACTACAATAACCTCGAGAACATGAGTGTTGAGGAACTATTGCACAATATGAACAAGGAAGATAAATCTGTACCATTAGCCGTTGAAAGAGCCATTCCACAAATTGAAAAGCTGGTGAATGTGGTCGTTGAAAAAATGCAGGCCGGTGGTCGTTTATTTTACATGGGAGCCGGAACCAGCGGGCGTTTAGGGATACTGGACGCGAGCGAATGTCCACCGACTTATGGGATTGAACATGGCAGGGTAGTGGGCTTAATTGCCGGTGGCGATACCGCCATTCGTAAAGCGGTTGAATTTGCGGAAGATGACTTAAACCAGGGCTGGGCCGATTTGCAGGAATATAACATTAATGCCAATGATGTAGTGGTTGGCATTGCCGCTTCGGGTACTACGCCCTACGTGATTGGAGCACTCGAAGCAAGTAATAAAAACAATATTCAAACGGGTTGCATTGTTTGTAACGATGGGTCGCCTGTAGCAGCTGTTTCAAAATTTCCGGTAGAAGTGGTTGTAGGGCCTGAGTTTGTGACCGGTTCCACCCGCATGAAATCGGGCACGGCGCAAAAACTGGTGTTGAATATGATCTCTACCTCTGTCATGATTAAGCTGGGCCGGGTAAAAGGAAATAAAATGGTGGATATGCAGCTTAGCAATCATAAATTGGTTGACCGTGGCACGCGTATGGTGATGAAAAACACTGGCCTGGAAGATTATGAAAGGGCTAAGGAATTGTTATTAAAACATGGTAGTGTGCGTAAGGCTACGGAGAGCTATTCTAAAGGATGAGAAAACAGGTTTATTTAATATTAGGAATACTAGCCATACTGCTCAGTTCATGGATGATAAGCAGGCCAAATACCTGTTTTAATTCTAACACCTGGTGTATCTCAATTGGTGAAAAAAATCTGCTCATTTGGACAAAAAATGAAATTGGTGATGAAACGGTAATAGACAAAAAATCCATTAAACCAACAGATGTCCTTCATGTTCAACGTTATTTTTGTGGTCAGGATGCCGGTAATTCAGTAACACACCTGACAATAAAAAATAACTTTAATAAAATAATAAAGGAGTATTCGCACACTAACAGCTCATTAATGTTTGAAGCAGATGCTCCACTTAAAGACTTTCTGGGAGAATTTATTAGCGGTGAAACCATAAAACTATATTTTTCAATTTCAGGTTCAGATAAATTATTGAACGATACAGTTTTATTAGGGCGACTTAAAATAAAATAAGTGTCATGACCCAACAAAAAAATAACCCTTTACACGGTAAAACCCTTCAAGCGATCCTCGAGGAACTGGTGCTACGTTACCGTTGGGATGGTCTGGCCTATCATATTGACATTAACTGTTTTAAGGAAAATCCCAGCATTAATTCCAGCCTTAAATTTCTGCGCAAAACGCCCTGGGCCCGTAAAAAGGTGGAAGATTTGTACCTGAAACAATTTGATTAGTTGCAAAGCTAAATAGTTGATAAATTAAACTCTTAAAAAATGTTATAGGAGCTTCCAGGGCCTTTATCTCTTTTGAAAGTTTTTACCTTTGGAAGCATAAACTAAACTTATTAAACCCTATAACCATGTTACTAAACAAACTCAAAACCATTACCGGCGCAGTGGCTATTGCCGCGCTAAGCAGCACTTCATTGAACGCGCAACTAAAAGTGCCTGCGCCAAGCCCTTCAGGAACCGTTAAACAAGCGGTAGGCCTGTCAGATATTACCATCGAGTATTCACGTCCCGGAGTAAAAAACCGTGTTATTTATGGCGATGTGGTTCCTTTTGGCAAAGTATGGCGCACCGGCGCTAATTCCGCTACTAAGATCACTTTTGGAGAAGATGTGAAAGTGGAAGGCAATGCCGTTCCTGCAGGAACTTATGCCCTTTACACTGTTCCCAACAAAGACAGCTGGGAAGTGATGTTGTACAAAGACCTTACAATGGGTGGAAACGTAGCGGATTATAAAAAAGAAAATGAGCTGGTACGCTTTATCGTAAAACCAAAAGCGTTGAATGAAAAAGTAGAAACTTTTACCATTGACATCGCTGATGTAACTGCGAGTTCTGCAAACATTGAACTGAATTGGGAGAAAACACGCGTAGATATTAATGTGGTTTCCGATATCGACAGCAAGATCATGAAAAACATTGAAACAAATGTCATCAATGATAACCGTCCTTATTTCCAGGCAGCGTCTTATTACTATGATAATAATAAGGACCTGGCTAAAGCGACTGAGTGGGTTGATAAAGCGATTGCATCAAACCCTAAAGCATTCTGGATGGTTATGTTAAAAGCGAAAATTCAGGCTAAACAAAATGACAAAAAAGGAGCTGTAGCTTCTGCCGAAAAAGTAATTACCCTGGCTACTGAAGCTAAGAATGATGATTATGTAGCGATGGCTAAAAAACTGATCGCTGAAAATAAATAAGGTGTTTCACCGTTTTAATGTTGAAAAGGTCCCGCCAGGAATGGCGGGATTTTTTTGTTTTAAAATAGTTTGTAAATGACGTTGAGGATTAAAATTATCCTGTAATTTGTTTTTTATTCAAAAACGATTGGATGACAAACGCAAACAACATCACCAGCAAACATCCAATCACATTTAGCCAGAGGAAAGCGGTGAGATCGGTAATCCATGCATATACAATAAACAGCTCAGCAATAATGGCGGCATAAAACACAGCAGTTCCGCTGACTTTTTTCATGTAGAAAGCGACCAGGAAGATCCCTAAAATAGTCCCATAAAACAAGGAACCTAAAATGTTCACCGCCTCAATTAAATTGCCTACGCGACTGGCATAAAAGGCCACGGCGATGCAAAATAAACCCCATGCCACGGTTGTCCAGCGCGATACCGACAGGTAATTGATACTTTTATCTTCTTTTTTGAAAAGACGTTTGTAAAAATCAACGACGGTGGTGGATGCCAGCGAATTGAGGCCGCTTGCCATAGAACCCATGGAAGCCAGGAAAATAATGGCAATAAGCAGGCCTACCACGCCAATTGGCAATTCTTTGGTAATAAAGCTCAGGAAAATATAATTGGTATCATTGGTATCAGCCTTTGGATTATTTTTTTGCATCAGTGCGCTTACCTCTTTTCTTATCTCATTGCTTTTTTTATCTGCTGCTTTTACTCTACCGCGGGCTTCATTAATTAATGTTTCATCATTACTGTGAATGGCTTCAACGAGTTTATTCACCTCTGTTTGTTTTTCTTGATAAGCAACAGCATAAGCCTGTTCCAGCTTTTTATAATCGTCTTTGTAGCTGCTGTTTTCAATGTTTGAGATCTCTACTTTATTAAAAAATACAGGCGAAGGGTGAAACTGGTAAAATGTGAACACTAAAACACCTATTAATAAGATCAGGAATTGCATAGGAATCTTAATAAGGCCATTCATAACCAGTCCTAAACGGCTTTGCGCGATTGATTTGCCGGTAAGGTAACGTCCCACTTGCGATTGATCGGTACCAAAATAAGAAAGTTGTAAAAAGAACCCGCCAATAATGCCCGACCAAAGATTGTATTTGTTATTGACATCAAATTTGGTGTCAATGGCATTCAGCTTGTCCATCTTGCCGGCAATATGAAGGGCATCGGTAAAACTGACGTTTTGCGGCAGCATATGAATCACAATGTAAGCAGCCAGGAACAATCCAGCAAAAATAACGCACATTTGAAACAATTGGGTATAAGAAACGGTTTTGGCACCGCCATACACCGTGTAACCAATCACAATAAAACCATTGAGCACAATGGTATAATTGACATCTATGTTTAAAATGGTAGATAAAATAATGGCGGGCGCGTAAATGGTAATACCGGTAGAAAGCCCGCGCTGCAATAAGAACAGGAAAGCGGTGAGTGTCCGGGTCTTATTATCAAATCGTTTTTCCAGGAACTCATAAGCGGTAAACACACTAAGCTTGTGAAAAATAGGAATGAAAGTGATGCATAAAACCACCATGGCCAATGGTAAGCCAAAATAAAATTGCACAAAACGCAAACCATCGGTGTAACCCTGCCCGGGTGCCGACAAAAAGGTGATGGCACTGGCCTGTGTCGCCATAACTGACAAGCCTACATGGTACCAGGGCATTTCCCTGTCGGCTAACAAATAGCCTTCAATGTTTTTAGTACCACGGCTTTTCCATATACCATAACCAATGATGGATAATAGTGTAATGCCTAATATGATCCAGTCGGTTACACTCATTTAAAATACTGTGTAAAAGCGTAAAGTAAAACAATAACCACCACCAACACGCCAATGACCAATGCATACACATTGGACCATGATTTAAGGATGGGTGATTTTTCTTCTTCGTTATTCATAAATAGAAACGCGGATAAAACGGATTGGACCGATTTTCACGGATTTTTTGTTTTTTGTTAGCCTTCGATATAAAGTTTTTTGTTATTATTTGTAAAGATTTTTCTTTTAAAAAGCTACACGTTTTCCAAAACTGAGAAGTAATCCAACTTCTATTTCAGTAGCTTTCAAGTAGTTTAATAACTGTGTTTCATGTTCCTGTTTTTATTATTTATTTTCCGGTAAGCTCAATAAATTCACAAACAAACGATATGCGCCCGGAATGCCAGCAGGAAGCTCTCTAAAGAACACCAAACCAGTATACACAAAGTTGCCTTTACCATGCTTGGCAATAATTAAACTGCCATCGCTGGGTTTCTCGTTTTGGTCGTTCATGCTGAAAATGGTTTCGTATTGTTTATCAATCTCCGTCGCGAAGTAAATGCCCCGTTCCTGGATCCAGCCATCAAAATCTTTTTGCGTGATCCGGTTTGGAAAATTGAGAGCAGAGTGTTTTTCATTGATGAATTTGACCTCCGCTTTTTCATTGGTTACCCTGTCGCGCGAAATGGTGAAAGGGTAGGGGCCAATATTTGCCTTTACCGGGCCAATACGGTTATTGGTATTGTACTGTACGATCAGGTTACCGCCATTTTTCACATAATCCATTAATTTGTTGTAATGCACCTGCAGGCGGTCGTTGGTATTATAAGCACGCACCCCCGAAACAATGGCATTGTATTTCGATAAATTCTCATTGCTTAGTAATTCGTCTGTCAGTATCGTCACATTATAGCCTACCTGTTTTAACGCAGCGGGCACATCATCGCCGGCTCCGGGAATGTAACCAATAGAGGTTCCTGTTTTTTTCAGGTCAATGTTCACCAATCCGGCTTCAGCGTCGCTTAGTATGAACTGGTAAGGAATATGATCGTACTCAATACGTTTAATGCTTTTGGTATAAGTTGTTCCATTGATGTTCAGAATTGCCTGGAATTTTCCATCCATGGCGCCATTCTCAGCCGAAATGCTTACCTCTATGGTTGCTTCATCGCCCTTATTGGCTAATTTAAAATCAGGATTCTTAACAAGCAATTTCCATCCTTCGCTGCCTTTTATTGCCAGCGAACCACTTGTGTTGGCTGCATTTGCTTTTACGGTTACAAAAATTGTTTTAGCGGTAGCATCGGTAAATACAAAAACTTTTTCCGGGATATTCACCGTAGCCGGTGGCAAAATTTCGAAAGGACGGTAGACCTCTCCTTTTACCGGATCGGTATATTTATAAACCAATTGGCGCTCTACCTTTAAATTCAGGTCCATCACCGATACATTAAAGATGACCTTAGTCGTTGATTCATTTTCAGGTTTGCCTATTAATGCTGAATTTGGAACAGTGTACAAACCAATATCATGTTTTTGATTTAACCAGTATGGATTTGAAAAGGCAAGAGAAGAAGGTAATTTTTCTTTTCGTTTAAAGGTATACAACTCATTGGCTTTTAAAGTCAGCGATGTGGTCGTGTCGCTGTTCAAATAAGAAATGCTGTTCAGTTTTACATCGCCTTTATGACGGTTTAGCACCTGGGCGGTAATAGCAACATCCTGACCGTTGATGCCACTGTAATCGGCTGTAGAGGCTTCCATCCATAAACCCGAACAGGCAAATAAAAGTGTTTCCGCTTCTTTTAATTTTTGTTGTTTCCAATATTTAAGGTTTGGATTGCTTTCATCTAAAGTTTGTATTTGCTTATAGATGGCAACCAGTTCGGGTACTGAGGTTTCCGGAGCCAGGGGATTAAATTTTTTAATACATTCATCAATCATTTTCTGGATTTTTTCCTGTCCTTTAAATTTTGCCCAATTGGTATTGATCCCATCAAAAAGATCGGTTTTTGCACTGTCACCTTTCAGTAATTTAAAATACTCAAGGCTTGCCCCGCGTTGCTTGGCCGAGCCAAAGCCCTGGCTTTTATGGTTGGAACGGCTATCGGCTGCTATCTCACCATAGCTTTTTCCTATCAATGGATTAAACACGCCTACATCAATTTTTAGCTGATCGGCTGCAGTTGTATTGGTTGTTCCAAAATTAAAGGTGTTCCAGAAAATACGTTTTGCCTGCCAAACCTGTACGTTTTTTAATTGTTCCGGAAAACGGTTAGGATCGGCAGCCGCGTCAAAAGCCTCGAGTGCTAAAATAGCCGAAGCCGTATGGTGTCCGTGCCCACCTTCGCCGGTTGTGGGAAAACGGCATATAATCACATCGGGTTTAAAACGGCGGATGGTTAACACCACGTCCGCCAGAATGCTGTCTTTGTTCCAAAACGTAAACGTTTCTTCAGGATTTTTGGAAAAGCCAAAGTCGTTGGCCCGTGTAAAGAATTGTTCGGCACCATCCACTCTGCGGGCGGCGAGTAGCTCTTGTGTACGAATGAGGCCTAGTGGTTCGCCCTGTTCTTTTCCTATTAAATTTTGTCCGCCATCGCCTCGCGTTAAGGACAAATAACCCGTTCGCATTTTGCGTTCACTGGCCAGGTAAGCCAATAGTTTTGTGTTTTCATCGTCGGGATGCGCGGCAACATATAATACGCTTCCAACCACGTTCAGTTTTTTGAGGCCCTGCACAATCTCAGCCGAGTTGAGTGAGGCGGATGTTTGCGCGTGTTGTGTGATATACCCGAATAGCGGAAGAGCAAGGAATAGAAACTGTTTTTTCATAGGGATTTTGCTTAGTACAGGTTTTGAAGGTAATAATTAGGGCAAAGAAAAATAGTTATAGAATGTTAAATCGAATGGTTCTTAAAGACGAATTTAATCCTATTTTTGTTTTGCAATAATGAGTAAGATGTTTAACATACAAGAAATGACGGATGGGATCCTGTCCTCAAACATTTCGTATGTCAGTAAAGCCATTACACTGGTCGAATCGACCAGGCCGGAACACCAGGAACAGGCGCAGGAGATCGTCAATACCATTATTAAACATAGCGGTAAATCCTTCCGTTTGGGAATTACAGGAGTACCCGGAGTAGGGAAGAGCACTTTTATTGAAAGTTTTGGTCTGGAGGTGATAGAGCGTGGACATAAGCTGGCCGTACTGGCCATAGATCCCAGCAGTCAGCTTAGCAAGGGCAGTATTTTGGGTGACAAAACGCGCATGGAGCAATTGTCGGTACATCCCAGGGCTTTTATCCGCCCTTCACCAAGTTCGGGAAGTTTAGGAGGCGTAGCGCGTAAAACCAAAGAAAGCATCATTATCTGCGAAGCCGCCGGCTACGATTATATCTTTATTGAAACGGTAGGCGTAGGGCAGAGCGAAACGGCTGTTCACCAACTCACGGATTTCTTTTTACTACTGATGTTGGCAGGTGCCGGTGATGAGCTCCAGGGCATTAAGCGTGGTATTATGGAAATGGCAGATGGGATGGTAATTACCAAGGCGGATGGTAATAATATAGATAAGGCAAAAGCGGCAAGAACAGAATATGCCAAAGCGCTGCATTTATTTCCACCAACCGAAAGTAACTGGATTCCGGAAGTGCTAACCTGTTCAAGTACCGAGAATAAAGGAATTAAAGAGGTGTATGACATGATTGATAAATACAGGCGTCATGCAACAACCAATGGTTTTTTTGAAAGCAAACGGGCCAATCAAACCAAACAATGGCTGCACCAAACCATTAATGATAGCTTGATAGAACGCTTTTATTCTAATCCTGACATTAAAAATGAAATTTTAAAACTGGAACAACAGCTTGAACGCAATTTAATAAACCCATACCAGGCAGCTACAGATCTGCTCAGGAAGATGAAATAAATTTAGTAACATAACACATACCCCCTCTTTGAGGGGTCCTATATACTATTTCGCTCAAAGAGTGGGATTGTAATACTCAAAAAAGCAAAGGTGTCCAAACAAAAAGTCATAGTATCTGTCATTAACGACCTGGTTACCGATCAGCGCGTAGCCCGAAACTGTTCGGTATTGCAGGAAATGAATTATGAGGTGCTATTGGTTGGCCGTGAACAGAAAAAATCACAGCCATTGCCACCAAGGGACTATGAATGCAAGCGGATGAAATTGTTGTTTGAACAAGGACCACAATTTTATGTGTTCTTTAATATCCGTTTGTTCTTTGTGTTATTGTTTCGTAAAGCCGACCTGTTATTTGCCAACGATCTTGATACATTGTTGCCCAATTACCTTGTGGCTAAATTAAAAGGCATTCCGCTGGTGTACGACAGCCATGAGATATTTTGCGAGGTGCCCGAACTGCAGGCTAATCCTTCCAAAAAACGCATCTGGGAAAAACTCGAATCGTGGATCGTTCCCAAATTAAAATACTGCATTACGGTAAACCAAAGTATTGCTCATTACTTTACCAATAAGCACAAAGTACCTTTTATTTTTGTGAGGAACATTCCCAACTACACAAAAATAGAACAACTTAAAACGCGTGCTGACTTGAATTTACCAATGGGTAAAAAAATAGTGATCCTGCAGGGCGCTGGTATTAATGTGCAGCGGGGTGCCGAGGAACTGGTGGAAGCCTTTAAATACCTGGACGAAAATTACCTGCTGTTAATTGTTGGCAGCGGTGATGTGATTCAGCAATTAAAGGAGAATGTTGTGTTGCATCAATTAGAGCACAAGGTAAAATTCGTTAACAAAATCCCTGCTGCTGAGTTAAGGCATTATACGGCCAATTCAAACCTTGGGGTAACCATTGATAAGGATACCAACATGAATTATCATTTCTCACTGCCCAATAAAGTGTTTGATTACATGCACGCCGGCATTCCCATTTTAGCATCGCGCTTACCCGAAATCGAATATATTGTTAATAGCTATCATATTGGCACGTTTATTGAAAATCATGAACCCGGACATATTGCAGAAAAGATTCGCACTTTCTTGCAAAATGAAGACTACCATAGGTTTAAAAGCAATACGATTATAGCCGCTGCTGAAAATAAATGGGAAGTCGAAAAACAAAAATTAATGAATTTATTAAATGAGGTATCGTAAATACATAGTTGTTTTTTTCATCTTCTTTTCCCTCATTACGTTTTCGCAACCCTTTTTCACAAGCATCGATTCGCTCTTAATTAAAAATTTTAGAGCAGTTAATTTAAGAGATTCTGTAGCTTATATGAAGCTTGTTAATCAAACGTCTCTATTCAGAAATAAAAAAAATAGTTCCGGCCAGGATTCGCTTCTGCTGTTAAAACCTTTTACGAATGCTTTTTCGGATCTTATCGCTTCCCTGGCAGACATGACATTAAATCCTGATGTTGTGGTTAGCTACAGTCGCTTTGAATTAATGAACCAAAAAGACACGGCACAAAAAAATGGCAAAATCAGGATGCACGTAGAACTTATTATCAATAACACCTTTGCCATAAAAATGCCGTTTATTGCAACCGTATCAAACGGGCAGTATTGTATAGATACACCCATGATGGTGATGTTTTTAGAACAGAAAGAATAAAAATTACGATTTTCGTTCCCCGATCTGTTGCCTCCACATGGCATAGTACAGGCCTTTCTCGGCAATCAGGTCTTCGTGTTTTCCCTGTTCAATAATTTTTCCCTGCTCCAGTACATAAATCTTATCGGCGTGCATGATAGTGGATAAACGATGAGCGATCAATACCGTAATTTGGTTTTGCTTGGAGGAAATATCGCGAATGGTTTTGGTGATCTCTTCTTCAGTAATGGAGTCCAGGGCCGATGTGGCTTCGTCAAAGATCAATAAGTGCGGGTTACGTAATAAAGCACGGGCAATGGATAAACGTTGCTTTTCACCACCGCTTAATTTAATACCGCCTTCGCCAATAGTGGTATAAATACCATCGGAGGCACGGTTCAATAAATTTTGGCAGCTCGCTTTTCGCAACACTTCCATCACTTCCTCATCGGTAGCATTTGGTTTGGTAAACAGTAAGTTGTCTTTAATGGTTCCGCTGAACAGTTGCGAATCCTGCGATACAAGGCCCAGTTGCCGGCGCAGTTCGGTTAATTCAATATCAGTAGATTCAATGTTATTGTATAACACTTTTCCTTCATTGGGCTTGTACAAGCCCAGCAATAATTTCACCAGGGTTGTTTTTCCGCTTCCGCTTGGCCCTACAAAGGCCACGGTTTGGCCATTATTAATATGGATGTTGATGTTTTGTACGGCGTAACCGTTTGAGGTACTGTGTCCAAAGGAAACATCCTGGTAAGTTACTTCCTTAATATCGCCCAGGGCCGACGGTGAAACCGGCACTTCTTCCGATTGGGAGTGAATGAGCTTGGCAAAATTATCCATGCTCACTTTGGTCTCATTATAAACCGCAATCACATTTCCTAATTCCTGTAAGGGGTTAAAGATGAAGAAAGAGAAGAACATTAAGGTAATGAGGTCGCCAACCTTAATAATGCCCTGAAATACAAAACAATACAAGGTGAAAATTAAAGCGCTTCTTACCAAATGCACTGTGGTGCCTTGTATAAAACTCAGTGAGCGTATAAAGCGCACTTTTTTCAATTCCAGTCCCAGTATTTTTAAGGTAGTGGAGTTCAAGCGTTTTTCTTCCTGTTCAATCAATCCAAGGCTTTTTACCAGTTCAATGTTTCGGAGCGATTCGGTAGTAGCGCCTGCTAAAGCGGTTGTTTCGCCTAAAATTTCTTTCGAGATCTTTTTGATCTTCTTCCCTAAAAAAGAACTTACGCTGGCAATGATTGGCACCGTTAATAAATACAAAGGCCCCAATAACCAGTGAATGCTCATGGCGTATACAAACACAAAAATGATCCCGATAATGGATTGAAAAATAAGCGAAATGAAAAGGTTTACGAACTTTTCGGTATCCGATTTCACCTTTTGCAATTTACCCAGGGTTTCGCCGCTGCGCTGGTCTTCAAAATCCTTATACGGAAGCGAAAGTGCTTTTTTAATGCCATCGGTATACATTTGGGCGCCGGTTCGCTGAATAATGATATTGGTAAAATAGTCCTGGAAGTTTTTGGCAATGCGCGACATCAACGCGGCGCCAATGGAAAGGCCGATAAACACCAGGACGCTTTTCATAAAATCTTCGCGGGTATCGCCAACGTGCCAGTAAAAATCACTTAACCAACCATTACCTGTTTCATCATGCGGAGCGCTGAATTTGTTAATTAATTTACCGGTAATAATAGAGTCGCACAGCGAAAAACACTGGTTAATGGTTGCCAGTATGAGTGCTAAAAATAAAAGGGATTTATATGCTTTGAGGTAGGTGTATAATACTTTCATATGAAGGACAATTTGGGAACACAAAATTACGTTTAATGTTTAAGAGAAATGTTAATCTATATTAAGAATTTCCTAAAAACAGGCTAAATGGTTTCGAAGGGCGTTTTTCCGAATTTGTGGGTTATTTACCGCTCGTAACAATCCTAGTTCTCCTAAAAAAATCCCTTTTTTAAATGACTTTAATCATTAAATTTGCTGTTCACTAAAATTGAAACATGACACGTACTTTTTACACTTTTTGCTTACTCTTATTGGCCTTTGCGGGTTTTTCACAACATGGCACCATCAGGGGTTTTGTTTATAATAAAGCCAACGGTGAGCCGGTAGCTTTTTCAAATGCTTATTTAAAAGGCACTACGATAGGGGCTTCTACCGATTTAAATGGATTTTTCTCTATTAACAGGATCCCTCCCGGAAATTATACCTTATTTGTGACCAACCTTGAGTTCGATACCATTTCGGAAACCATTACCGTGAAAGGCGGCGATATCATCAGTAAAAAATTCTATGCTACCACCGGTGGCGGTGTGGCTTTGGGACAGGTAGATGTATCGGCCGAACAAACCGAGAAAATAGAAAACCCCAATGTAGCTGTCCAAAAAATTGACCCCGTAGCCATTAATAAATTACCAAGCGTTGGTGAACCCGATTTAGCGCAGTATTTACAGGTTTTACCGGGTGTGGTATTTACCGGCGACCAGGGTGGACAACTCTATATCCGTGGTGGTTTACCAATACAAAATAAAGTATTGTTGGACGGTATGGTAATTTACAACCCGTTTCACTCCATTGGTTTATTTTCGGTATTTGATAACGACATTATGCGTAGTGCGGATGTATACAGTGCCGGTTTTGGTGGAGAATACGGCGGAAGGACCTCTTCCATTATGGACATTACAACCCGTGACGGGAATAAAAAACGCCTTGCCGGAAAAGTATCAGCTTCTACTTTTGGAGCTAAATTAACCCTTGAAGGTCCTTTAAAGAAGTTAAAAGAAGATGGAAAAGGAAGTTCGTCTTTCCTGTTCTCCGGAAAAACATCTTACCTTCCTCAAACCTCCAAAGTATTATATAAGTATGCCGACAGGGATAATACCGGTAACGGCTTACCTTTTTATTACACCGACTTGTATGGTAAAGTATCACTTAATGGAGGCAATGGTAGTAAAGTGAACCTGTTTGGTTACAACTTTAATGATAAGGTGGTGTATAAAGACCTGGCTAAATTTGCCTGGACATCATTTGGTGGCGGTTCAAATTTCATCCTCATTCCGCAAAACTCTACCTTATTAATTGAAGGTAATTTTGCTTATTCCCAATACAAGATCGATTACCAGGGAGCTGCTGAAACGGATAAAAAATCAAGTTCGGTAGGCGGTTTTAATGGTGGTTTTAACTTCCTGAAATACTTTGGTCGTAATGAGCTGAAATATGGATTTGAACTGGTTGGTACCAATACCAATTATGAATTGACAAACCCTAATCTGGCAAAAATAAGCTATGCTAAAAACTCACTGGAATTAGGTGGCTACCTTAAATTCAGGTGGTTGGATAAAAAGAAATGGATCGTCCTGGAACCTAGTTTCCGTATGCAGTACTACGCTACTTTCAACAACCTTTCGCCTGAGCCGCGTTTGCAGGGTAAAGTTAACTTCACCCGCAAGATCCGTATGAAATTTGCTGGTGGTTTATACAGCCAGAGCTTAATGAGTGCCAGCTCCGACAGGGATGTGGTGAACTTATTTTATGGCTTTATCAATGGCCCTGAGAACCTGCCAAAAGAGTATAAGGATAAGAACAACACGACGGTTTCAACCAATGGTGTGATTCAAAAAGCCCGTCATATTGTTGCCGGTTTCGAATTTGACCTGTTTAAAGGCATGGAAGTACAGGTAGAAGGTTACCAAAAATATTTTACCCAAATGGCAAGTGTGAACAGGGATAAAATTTTTGATGATACTCCTGAGAATGCTGATAAACTGGATGCCAATAAAAAAGATTTCATTATGGAGCAGGGCGAAGCTACAGGTTTGGATTTCACCGCCAAGTATGAAAGAAAACGCTTTTATTTATGGGGAGTATATTCATTAACGTTTAACAAGCGTTACACTGGTAACACTGCAAGCGGCGATGTATATGAATACGCTCCAATTTATGACAGAAGACATAATGTGAACCTGGTAGCAACCTATACCTTTGGTAAAAAACGTAACCTTGACCTGAGCGTGCGCTGGAACTTTGGTTCTGGTTTCCCTTTCACACCAACACAGGGTTATTATCCACAGGTTGATTTTGGCAGCAACTTCAATTACGATTATACAACTGCCAATGCCAGCTTAGGTTATGTACCGGGCGATTATAACTCACGCCGCTTACCGGATTACCACCGTATGGACATTAGCCTTAAATGGTTCTATGACATTAGCGAACGCACAAAACTGGAAGTTAATATCGGTGCAACCAACGTGTATAACCGTGAGAACATTTTTTACTACGATCGTGTAAAGAACAAGCGTGTTAACCAGTTGCCAATTTTACCGAACGTTAACATCAGCTTTAAATTTTAATAAATAAACGCGTCTTAGGGCGCCTGATGAAAGATGGCTTTTAAAATCTATACAAAAACAGGTGATAAAGGGCAAACCTCTTTAATTGGCGGCACAAGAGTTCCTAAATTCGATATCCGCATAGAAGCGTATGGTACGGTTGATGAGTTGAATTCTTATGTTGGACTCATTCGCGATCAGGAAATTGACAGTAATTCAAGGGCCATTTTAATTGAAGTACAGGACCGTTTGTTTACCATAGGGTCTTTATTGGCGGCTGATCCCGAAAAAAATAAAATGGTATTGCCGCAGGTGTCTGAAGAAGACATAAAGTTGCTGGAAAAAGAGATTGATGCCATGAACGAGCATTTGCCCGAAATGAAATCTTTTGTTCTTCCGGGGGGTCATACCACCATTTCCTTTTGTCATTTGGCACGATGTGTTTGCCGCCGGGCCGAACGTTGTGTATTGAGATTGAATGAGGAACAGCCGGTAAACGAACTGGTTTATAAATACCTGAACCGCTTATCCGACTATTTGTTCGTGCTTTCCCGCAAATTCACGCAAGACCTTAAAGCGGAGGAAACACCCTGGAAACCCCGTGTGTAATGCTTTCGCCTGCAAAAATAGTAGAGCAAATGCTGGCTAAGGATTACTTTAGCCAATGGCTGGGAGTTGAGCTCCTGGAAATAAAAGAAGGTGCCTGCAAATTACAGATGACCGTGCGAAGAGAGATGCTGAATGGCTTTGGTATTGCCCATGGCGGCATTACCTATTCGCTGGCCGATAGTGCCCTGGCCTTTGCTTCCAATTCTCATGGTGTAAAAGCGGTTTCTATTGAAACATCCATTTCGCATACCGAACAGGTAAAAGAAGGGGATGTGCTTGTGGCCGAAGCCTTTGAGGAAAAGTGCTCCAATAAGGTAGGAATTTATACCATAAAGGTTGCCAATAGTTTAACCGGTGCAGTAGTGGCTTTGTTTAAAGGAACAGTTTACCGCACTTCCAAAAACTGGGAGTGACCGAAATTGATTATTTATAGAACTGAATATCAGTCAGTTAAACTATTTCCTGGACTTAAAATATATTTGGTAGCTCCCGGGAAATAGCCTATATTTGCACTCCACTTTTTAGCCTCTGGTTGCACGGTGCAGCGAATGCCAAAAATGTTAACTATTTTAAACAAGAAATAATGAGTTTATTATTAGACTACGTAAAAAAACAATTAAGCGCGGAAGTGAATCATCCGAAGTTTAAAGCCGGTGATACTATTACAGTTCACTACAAAATTAAAGAGGGTGAAAAAGAGCGTATCCAGCAGTTCTCAGGCGTTGTGATCCAACGTAAAAATGAGCCGGCAACAGCTTCTTTTACTGTTCGTAAAATCTCTAACGGAATAGGTGTAGAGCGTATTTTCCCTGTATCATCTCCATTTATTGATAAAATCGAATTGAATAAAACAGGTATCGTTCGTCGTGCTAAAATTTACTATATCCGCACACGTACCGGTAAAGCGGCTCGTATCCGCGAAAAAGTTCAAAACAAAAAAGAAAACGCATAATCACATTTCATATATACTCAAAAGCCTTTCCAACCGGAAAGGCTTTTTTGTTGTGTATAATTTACTGTAAATGATTATATTTAAACATAGACTATTTATTTTCAGTAAATGAAAAAGTACAGCTTCCTCACGTCAATTTATGGATTGGTTTTTTTATTGTCTTGTACTTCCTGTAGTGGACAAGAAATAGCGAAATCTGATAAGAATAAGAATGGTGCTTCAAAAGTCATTAAGAATTATTTCATCACTCAATACCCACAGGAATTTTTTTCTGTGCAGGGCGGTTTACAGGACCAAAAAGGAAACATGTGGTTTGCTACCGGTGGTAATGGCATTTATGTTTATGATGGTGCATCGTTTATCAATTTTACACACCTGGATGGTTTGTGTCATGATGATATTTTGTGTTGCAGGGAAGACAAATCAGGAAACATTTGGTTTGGTACACGCAATGGCCTTATTCGTTACAAGCCTTCAGGAAACAAGCCAGAAAAAAAAGATTTTAAAAGTTTTCTGATCTCTGCCAATACAATCAACAGGTCAACCAGGGCTAAAATACCATATACCTTTAAACCGGCCGATAATTTTGTGTGGTATATCCTTCAGGACAAAAGTGGTAAACTCTGGTTCAGTACCAATAAAGGCATTTACATTCATGACCCTGCTATTGATGATGTCGGTGAAACGCCGCTCTTTGCTCAATTCATTGATAATTCTGTTATCAATAAAAATAATCTGCACCTGAAAGATGTATCAGGAATGTTGCAGGATAAACAAGGAACCATGTGGTTTGTTTCGGGTTATATGGAAGGGGAAGGCATTTGTTGTTACGACGGTCAATCGCTGACTAATTTCAGACCCGATAATCTGTCACAGTTCCGCAACATTATAGAAAGAAAAAACGGTGAATTGTTATTCCTTAATGTCTTTCACGGCGCTTATACTTACAAACCGGTAGTTTCAACTGTACCAACCGAAAACAATTTTACCAGTTTCCGTAAACAAACAGGAATGAAGAATGATACGCTTGTGGCTATGCTAGAAGACAAAGCCGGAAACCTTTGGTTTGGTTGTCAGAGCGATGCTATGTTCAATGGCGGAAAAGGCGGTGTGTGGTGTTACGATGGTAATTCCTTTACATTATTGACCACCAAAGACGGCTTAAGCCATAATTGTGTGTTTACCATAGTGGAAGATAAAACAGGTAATATTTGGTTTGGGACCCGAAACACAGGTTTATGCCGTTACGATGGAAAAACCTTTACTAATTTCACTGAGTGATATGATGCTTACAGAAGTTCATCCAAAATTGCCCATGCGTAATAAAGCCATTACAAGAGAATTTTATGTAAACAAGCTGGGCTTTAGCGAACTGGGAAATCCTGATTTTGCCGCTTATATGATGGTGCGGAAAGAGAATATTGAAATTCATTTTTTTGAGTTCAAAGACCTTGATCCTAAGGAAAATTACGGACAGGTTTACATTCGAACCGGTGATGTAGATATACTCTATCAGTCCTTATTAAGAAGCAAAGTAGATATTCATCCCAACGGACACTTGCAGTTAAAACCATGGGGACAAAAAGAATTCGCTTTGTTGGATCCGGATAATAACCTGCTCACTTTTGGGCAGGCTGTGTAGTGGAAATTAAATCACATTCACTTCCCGCTCCAGCTCAACCCCAAACTTATTATTTACAGTTTGCAATACATGAGTAGAAAGATCATAGATCTCCTTTCCTGTTGCATTTCCATAATTAACCAGTACCAGGGCCTGTAGCTTATGCACACCGGCATCGCCCGCACGGTAACCTTTCAATCCGCTTTGTTCAATGAGCCAGCCTGCTGCCAGTTTAAAGTTTCCATTTTCAAGAGGGTAGGCCACGAGGTTTGGAAATTCTGTTTTTAAACGGTTATGTGTTTCAACGCTCACTTCCGGGTTTTTAAAGAAACTGCCGGCATTGCCAATTTCTTTGGGGTTTGGCAATTTACTACTGCGAATGTTGATGACTGCCTGCGAAATGGCTTTAATACTCAGTTCAGAAATGTTCATAGCGTCCAGTTCCTGTTTAATAGCACCGTACTCTATGTGAAACTGGGGCGTTTTTGAGAGTTGAAAAGTAACCGAGGTAATAATGAACTGATCTTTGTACCTGCGTTTAAATACACTTTCCCTGTAACCAAACTCACAATCGGCTTTTGTAAAGGTGTGCAGTTGGCCCGTTTTAGTATTAATGGCTTCCAGCTCATAAAATGTATCTTTTATTTCCACGCCATAAGCGCCAATGTTCTGCATGGGGCATGCGCCCGTGCAGCCCGGGATCAATGATAAGTTCTCAAGTCCTCCATAATTTTTGCCAATGCAGTAAAGCACAAACTCATGCCATACTTCGCCGCCGGCGCATTTTACAAAAACCGAATCGTTGGCTTCCTTTACAACTTCAATTCCTTTCAATTCATTTTTTATAATCAACGCATCCACATTCTTGGTGAGTAATAAATTACTGCCGCCACCCAAAATAAAATGCGCGTTGGTTTTGTATTCATTTGTGCCCAACAATTCGTGGATGTCTTGAATGGATTGAACAGTTGCTAAATATTTTGCTGACGCGTCAATGCCAAATGTATTGAACGGCTTAAGTGATATGTTGGATGAAATTAGCATAGCTTAAAATTAAAAAAAGCCTCCCTGTGAGGCTTTTAATTATTAAGGACTTTTTAAACGCGGGTTGTTTGCAATTAGCAAAACTCGTCGTAAACCATTTTCAGGTGTTCCGAGATCATGGCTGCGGTTCTGCCTTCAATGTTATGGCGCTCCACAAAATGAACCAGTTCTCCGTTTTTAAACAAAGCAATGCTTGGCGATGAAGGCGGGTAGGGAGCAAAATGTTTACGGGCCTGGTTTACCGCGTCAGTATCAAAACCGGCAAATACGGTAGTTAATTGCGACGGTTTTTTACCGTTGTCAAGGCTCATTTTTACACCCGGACGGCAGGCACCGGCTGCACAGCCGCATACAGAGTTTACAACCATTAAAACGGTTCCTTCGTTTTTTATAGCACTGTCAACACCTTCAGGCGTTGTTAAATCTTTAAAACCTACGCTTGTAAGTTCGTTTTTCATTGGGGTTACTAATGCTTCAGGATACATATGAGATAGTATTTATGTTGTTTTTATGAGCTACAAAGGTATATATCATTTCCGGAGTTAACTATTAAATTAAGCTAAAAATTGGGCAAAACTAGCCGGATTTTCTATTTTCGGGTGTAATTTCATTCGCTGTTGAAAACAGGTAATTCATATCCCGATCTTGAGTTTGTGGTAACGCAGGATGGTTCGCATACCCTTAAAAGCAACCGGTTCAATGCCACGTATCATTCGGTGAATGGCGCTATTGATGAAAGTAACCATGTATTTATTAATAATGGCTTGTTGCGACGATTAAAGTCGGACCCACCGCAAATACTACGCGTGTTGGAAATAGGTTTTGGTACCGGCCTTAATGCTTACCTTACCTGGTGTAAAAGCAAGGAACTGGGGTTTGACATCCGTTACCATACTGTGGAAGCCTTTCCCATTGCAGAGGAGCAGGCATCCTTGTTAAATTACAGTACTCAAAAAGAACGCGAGTTATTTATGCAGCTTCATTCCTGTGAATGGGATAAAGAACATACGCTTTGCGATGGGTTTCAATTCATTAAATACCATTGTGAACTCGAAGGGTTTGAGACCAGCGAACGGTTTGACCTCATTTATTTTGACGCATTTTCGCCGGGCGAACAGCCTGAACTGTGGACAAAAGAAATTCTTGAAAAAGTAAGCGGCTTGCTCAACAGTGGTGGCTTGCTGGTAACCTATTGCGCCAGAGGACAGGTAAAGCGCGATTTGAAAGCCCTGGGATTAAGAGTAAAGGCACTTCCGGGGGCAAGTGGTAAAAGGGAAATGACCGTAGCCGAAAAAACATAAAAAAGCCGTCACGATACATCGTGACGGCTTTCGAATAAAGGAGCGTAAGATCAATTATGGGTGTATTGATGGTAGTTCTCACTTGCCATCAATGACTTTTCTTTTTTATTGATCGTTAATATGGCCACCGGAAAATCATGTAAATCCTTTTTAATAGAGGTTACTCCCGGCGAAAGTTCAATTTGCAGATCAAAGGGGTCTTCCGACATATCCCTTAATCCTTTTGGGACTTTGGTGTCAACTATGACAAACCTTTCAGGATAACTTTCTTTTTTAAAGACAATGGAGAACACTTTATTGCTTTCGAGCGAAATGGTAATTGGTTTTGATTTTTTGCAGAAGATGGAATCTTTGAGCTTCCCGTCTTCATATACCTTGATCGCATAATCGCTGGTACTTTTATCGTTCATGAGGGCCGAAGCGTTGATCTCCACAAATTTTACCTGCGCTTTCGCGTTTATGAGGAAAAGTAACAGGAGAGCAAGAATAAGTAAGAATGTTTTCATTGTATTATGTTTTTTTACATGAATAGTATAAAACCTGATTTTCTATTATTGCTCGTGGGTACATCAATAGCTTCTCATCTACGCATTGTACGCCAAAAGGCAGGAAAAAGTTCGGTAAAATTGGAAATATTTGGTAAATTTTGAAATAAGAGATTGAAAATCAATGCATTAAATTGTCAGTAAGATGTTGATAAAGCTGCGGTGAAATATTTAAGCTTGCTTAATAAGGGCTAGCTCCTTGCTGATATTCAACTCTTTCAGGGCGGCATCCATCAAATTAAGAATAGCTGGAGATGGGTTCTTTTGCCTGGAAATAACATCATAGCCTTCGGCTGTGAACAGAGTTTTTTCAAAATGAATAATGGCAAAGTCGTTCCCAAAATAAAGGATCTCCCATTTGCTTTTAAACAAACCTAAAATGCCCTTGCCCCTCCATTCAAATTTTGTATTGCTCTCGTCCAGGGCTTTATCAAAACCTTCAATTTCTTTTACTTTCTTTTTTTTCTGGTAAGCCACCATATCTTTTAAGCCTTCCTTACCTTCTTTTTTTTCGATGGCATAATTAAACGTTGGGTTATGGTTATTCTTTTTTAGCCACATTTTAAAATTACTTTTATTAATATACCAGGTACCTTCGAGCTTAGTTAGAGGAATTGCAGTATGTGCCATCGTGAGATTAAGAAATAGAATAGCTATAAGAAAAAGATGTTTCATTTGTATGATCTATGCAAATTCAATGCTAGCTGATCGGGTCATAAGCGAATTCCTATTACCAAAATGTCATCTACCTGTTCGGTTCCCGATTTCCAGTCTTCAATAAAATTGTCCAGGTATTTCTGCTGTTCGGGCATGGTAAGCCCCTGGATGCTACACAAGATCTCTTTGAATTTTTTTGTGGTGAGTTTTTTATTGTTTCGCCCGCTAAATGTATCGGCATAACCATCCGAAAACAAATACACCGTATCGCCTTCCTGTAAGTTGAGCTTATGGGCCTCAAAATGCTGGTCTTCCTCAGTTAAGCCGCCAATAGCCTTTTTAGTGGCTTTTAGTTCCTCCACGTCATTACGGTCCTTTTTTATGATCCAAAGAGGCCTGTTGGCACCGGCGTACTCAACGGTTTTACCGTACAGGTTAAGGGCGCAAAAAGCAATATCCATCCCATCGCGGGTCGACTCATCGCTTCCCGTTTGCCGAAGCGAGGTTTTTATGCCTTTATTGGTAAGGCTCAAAATATCCGATACATTGTTACTTTGAGCAAGGGCATCGTTCAGTTTTTCGGAACAGATCATGCTCATTAACGAACCTGGCACGCCATGCCCCGTACAATCGGCGGCGGCAATAAATGCCCTGTTGTTTTTGTATTGAAAAAAGTAAAAATCGCCACTTACAATATCTTTTGGCTTAAACAGGATAAAGCACTGGGGCAGGGCAGCAAACACTTCTGCCATATGGGGCAATTTGCTTTGCTGAATACGCTTTGCATAATTTATGCTATCCATCATATCCTTGTTCTTTTCCTCCACAAGTTGTTTTTGCTCATGGATAATGGCTTCGTATTTTACATTTACAGTTTTAAACTGGAAAATAATGATTGCCGACAACAGGAACACGGTTATTAAAATAACAATAAAGGTGATCTCGGTATAAAGAGCCGGTATGGGTTGGTGTGGCTTATACGATAGCTTTAAAAAATAGGAAGTGAAGAAGCCTAGGGCTGTGAATGCGGTTAATGCAATGCAGGCCCTTTTATTATCAAGAATGGTGAAGGGAATGAGCCCTAAAGGGATCAAAAAATACTCGACACCGCTATTAGGAATCTCAATACTGCAATATTCTATATTAAAAAATATCAGGAAAAAAATCCAGTACAAGGCTGCATGGAAATGCCGCTTAACGCTTAAAAAATAATACAGGCAGCATAACAAACCGGTACCAAACTGAAAAGGCAGGTAATAATAATTGCCAATCAGGTAAATATGTACCACAAATACAAAGGTGGTGAGTGTTGACAAAAAAGACAATTGGTTTACCAGGTGTATTTTTCTCAAAAAATCACCGTTATCACTTTCTTGTGCCCCTAAATCAGATATGAAAGCCCAAAGTCTTTTCAAAATGCTGACCTAAGATACGTTTTTATCGATAAAATGGTTTGCGGTAAATTGAATTAAAGAGTAAGCTATTTTAAATCGGCTTTTCAAAAAATAAGGGATCATTAAGCTACTTATTGTCGTAGGCGGCCTGTAATTTTGCAATATCCAGCTTTTTCATTTTCATCATGGCATTCATTACCCTGCCCGAGCGTTCTTTATCAGGATCGCTGAAGAGCTTTGCCATGATGGTGGGAACAATTTGCCAGGACAGGCCATATTTATCTTTGAGCCAGCCGCATTGCTGGGCTTTTTCATCGCCACCGGCCGTTAATTTTTCCCAGTAGTAATCTACTTCCTCCTGGTTCTCGCAATTAACAATAAATGAAACCGCCTCATTAAATTTAAAAATTGGTCCGCCGTTGAGTCCAAGGTATTGCCGGCCTTCCAGTTCAAATTCCACGGTCATCACGGTGCCTTCTTTCATGCCGTGAATGTCCTGCCCCTCTTTACCGTAATAAGAGATATGGCCTATTTTTGAGTTTTTGAAAATAGAAGTATAGTATCTTGCCGCTTCTTCGGCCTGGTGATCGAACCATAAATTGGTGCTGATTTTTTGCATGGTATACTTTTTTGAGGTTAAACATGAATGATACATCAAAATTAATACCTGCTTATGAATCATAAGGCGAGTAAAAGCGACAATGTAAAGGGTTGTTTACGACATTATTTGAGTGCCACTGCTAATCGTTTTCAATTCTTTATATTTGATCGCATGAAACCAATAATGAAGCTAAATTTGCTTTTGATCTTACTGTCCCGGTTATTTTCGGGAACTACTTCCTATGCTCAAAAAGTGCAACCCGATACCGTATATACCGGTATATATGTTACCAGTATCCACGATATTGATTTTAAGCAAAAGGAATATACCGTGAACCTTTGGTTGTGGCTTAAATACAAAAACAAAGCGTTCGATTTTTTACAGAACCTTGAAGTGCCGCAGGCAAAAACCGTTTCAAAATCCTATTCCACGCTCGATAGCAGTGGCGATAGGGTGTATATTTTAATGAAACTGCAATGTGTGATGAAGGATTCCTGGAAGATCAACAATTTTCCTTTCGACCGGCAAAAATTAAGACTCTCCTTCGAGAACTCCCAGTTCGATTCCGAATCGTTGGTGTTTGCACCCGATACGGTTGGGAAAGAATATGATCCCCGCTTTACCATAAATGGCTGGACCATCGACAGTTTTAAAGTATCTACCAAAATAAAAGCGTATGAAACGGCATTTGGCGATCCCTCGTTAGATAAACCACATTCCGAATACAGCGCTTTTAAGGTAAGCATGGGCCTTCAGCGTGAGGCCATGGGTCTGTTCTGGAAAATGTTCATTGGCATGTACCTGGCTTTTTTTATTGCCTATGTTTGCTTTTTTATTCATGCCGATAGTATTGAATCGCGTTTTGGCTTAAGTGTGGGCTCCCTGTTTGCCGTTATTGGTAATAAATATGTCATCGATTCGGCCTTGCCCGAATCCTCTTCATTTACATTGGTTGATACATTGCATGGCATTACCTTGCTCTTTATTTTTGGAGTTATTGTTTCAACGGTTTACGCGTTGAACCTGGTGAAAAAGCACGACCTGGAAAAAGCCAATCGCTTTGACAGGAAAGCTGCTGCCATTGTTATGATCCTTTATGTGATCCTGAATCTGTATTTTATTTGGGACGCTATGGCGTAGCGGCTTGCTGATGGTGTTTTGTAAGTAATTTTTCTTTGAGTTTTTTACGCAGGGGTTTTTCTACGAACCAGGTAATGGCCGATGCGATAGCCACTACAAGAGCAAGCGCGCAGAACGCGGCCGGCCAAAACGGGAAATGCAGCTTTTCAAGAAACCAGGGAAGAAGGATCTCTTTTGAAAAAGCCTGGTGTACAAGGTATAGTGAAAAGGAAATGCTTCCAAAGAACAAAGTAAGTTTCGAAACAATGAATTTTAATTTACCATGTACAAAAAGGGCGAATATTAAAAAGTAAACAAGCAGCATTACTTTATATTCGGTATAATTAATGGCAGAACCAAAGCGGTCAGAATAGGTAAAGGTGAGCATTTGCGTGATTAAGCAAACAACCAGGATGCTATAATTCACAAGCCATTTTGATGTGTCGGTATAAATCCTGTAAAAAACGATCCCGGCTAAAAACAGTGACAGGTAATGGAGCAGAGGCACCCATTTTAACAGATCCTTTACCCATGTTTTATCATAAAAAAAACAACCCAGAGCAGTCACCAGGGCAATCAACGTTAAGCCGGTGATGGTAATGTAGTGGAGTTTTTTGAAGCGGAAGGCTGCCAGCATAAGGATGTAAAAAAGCATTTCTATGATCATGGTCCAGTAAGAATCATCCATGTCAGGAATGTTTAAATAGTATTGGAACATGCTCATGTTTCCTAAGTACTGGATCATGTTCTCTTTTGGAAAACCGACATGCCGGTATACGGAAAGAGAGATGAAGGTAAACGTGACACAGGCCCAGTAGGCCGGGTAAAGCCTGCTGAAACGGTTAATGATAAATTCTTTGCTGTTTTTAATATGGAGCAGGCTCATAAAAATAACAAAGCCGCTGATCATGAAGAACAATTCCACGCCGGTAGTTCCTAAATTAAAGCCAAGTTTGGCCTGAGGCCGCCAAAATGTGTAATGGAAAAACACCACCATGAGGGCGGCAATTCCGCGCAGGGCATCCAATTCTTTTATGCGGGGAGATGGCATATACTAATAGCGGGTAGGAGAGCAGAGCTATGCCTTATTTAAGACGCTCTAAAACGCCTTTTCGTTTTACAATGTTCTTATAATCCCATTGTATGTCCTGCGCCTTTTTAAGCCAGCGTTTCAAATCTTTGGCGCTGATCTGACTTGAGGAAGTGTAAGTGACCGAAGCGTCTTTAAACTTTCCGCTTTTGCCCGGTATAAGCTGTTCTTCTTCAAAACTTGCGCCGCTCCAAAACATTAAACGAATGCCGGCTTTTAATTTGTCGTAACCAACAATAGGGTTGCCATCCAAGAACCAAACCGGGTGGGCGTGCCAGATCTTATTTTCTGCTTCGGGCAAATGCTTGCAGATCTCTGTTGATAATACCTCGCAAATTTCTTTGTCTTCGGCTGCCTGGTCGTTGTTGTATGCTTTAATGTCTTTATGCATGATGCTTGTTTTTAATACTCTAAAAATAATCATTTTAACTTTTCCAGTCAATAAGCCAGTAGGTTGGCTATCGCAAATTTATAAACTGAAGCACTGAATCATGTTTTTATAGTCGGCTTCTATGATCGAATCTTCGCGCATTTGGTATTTGCTTTTGGCAATGGCATAAATGCTGTTTTCATATGGGATGAAATATTTTGGTTCTTTTTCTGTGCAAATACTTACTAATTGCAGGTAATCTTTATAAAGAATGTCGTTGGCAAACGAGACTTTAATGCCGTGAATGCTATCGTGGTTTTCTTTTAAGCGATTCAATTCCTGCTTTACCGTTCTTAATACCTTTAAATTATGCACTGTGTCGGAACTCAATAGAGTATAGGTTTTAAAAGTACGTTGCATGATAAAAGATTCAGGCACGCTTGGCCCGCAGCTCAAGTCCGCATCAAACGCTATTTTTACACTCGTATTATCCAGTTTGTTTTTATCGTAATTGATGATGTAATAGGCCCATAGGGATAATAAGGTGACAATGAAAACAGTCAGCAATGCGTAAAAAGATGCTTTGGAATTTATCATGCTTTAATCATACTAAAGATAATTTATTTTTTGGATCTCTCTTTATAAATACCAGGTCTTTATTCAACATAGTAAGCAAAAAACTCCCTTATCAACGAATAAAGATCCCTCCATTCAAAATAGTTTGGACTAGCACTGCTTACTTCAGTAAAATGCCGCTTACGGAACAGCATTTTTGTACGACTGACATGATAATATTGCGAAACTACGATCAGGTTGTTGAAATTGAGGCTATCCTTTAATTTCAAAGTATTCCCTACCGAGGCAATGGTATTGTTACCTTTGTTATCCACAATGATTGCTGTATCAGGAACGCCATTGGCAACTAAAAACGCTTTCATTTTATCACCTTCATAAAAACCTTCTTTGCCCAGACCCCCGCTTACTAAGATGTGTTTTACACGTTTGTTCCTGTAAAGCGATATGCCGCAGGTTAAGCGTTGTTCAAGCCGTTCAGAAAGGGTTCCATCGGCATTTACCTTGTTCCCTAATACCAGGGCAATATCAGCAGTTTTACCTTCGTCCTTTATGCCATCTCTTATAATAAAAAGGGTATGAACAATAAACCATACAACAAAGGCACAGACAACATATTTAAATAGCTTTCGCATTGACTGAAAAATTGATGCTTACATTTATTTTGCCTTCTCCAGCATCCAGGCTGTCAGGTCGTTGATATAGCCAGGAGCAAATCTCGGAAAGTCAAAATGCTCCCTGTTCGGTGTCGATTTGATGAAATGGTTATAACCAGCGTAGGTTTTCAAGGTCAACAAATTTGGTTTGTTTGCGTAAATGGTATTAAGGATCTGAATACTTCGTTGCACAGGAATCAAATCGTCTTTATCGCCAAAGGCCACATACACGGGGATACTGATGGCGTTTAAATACTTTGCCGGATCGTGGTTAAAGCTGTTCCAGGTCGACAGGTATTTTATTTCATCATCATTTGGCAAATTTCGTGGAAGCGAATGTTGTCCGTAACCTTTTTCATAAGCCTCGTCCAGTTGTTTTTGAATGGCATCGCCATTTTTTTTGTCGGTTACATATTGAAATAACGCGTTCCAGGTGTTGGTTACCTTGTCCAGATCTTCCTTACTCACATTCCTGGCCCTTAATTTGTTTAATCCCTGGTTAATAATAAATTCCCTGTCGGTGGTAATATTACCTGAGATGAGCGCAATAAATGCCAGCTCAGGGTTGTTGGCTGCCACAATAGGGGCAATAACGGCACCCTGGCTAAAGCCAAGCAGACCAATTTTTTTCGGATCAATTTCCTTTCGTGTTTTTAATAAATTGATGGCCGTTTGCACATCGCTTTCCAGCTCTCCCGGAAGGGCAATGTCACAGCTTCTTTGCCGGATGTTAAGCTCAGGGAAATTAATCACATTCCGTTTGTCGTAAGTTAACACGGCAATACCTTTAGTAGCCAGCATATGGGCCCAGCCGTTGTATTCTTCTTTGGTGTGGTTCCCTGTTCCGCAGATCATAATGACCGCCCCGGTTGGATGTGTGGATTTTGGAAGGTACAGGTTACCCGCCAGCGTCATTTTATCATTTGTCAGCAGTATGGCTTCAGTCGTATAATTCTTTGGTAAGGAATCGGTGGAGGCCTGTTTTTTCAGGTGGATCTCAGCCGGAAGCTCGCCTCCAACTTTACCGCTGAGCAGGTCGCCTTCAAGCTTTGCATTCAGTTCAAGGGTTTTACCGCCATCCTGCAGGCTTAGTTTTACAAAGGGCGGGTTGTAACATACCGTATTGAAAGGACGGTTGAGCTGCAGGTTATCGGGAGTAGAGGTGACAGCAGCCTGTTTGCCATCCAGTTTTAAAAAGTTGATCGAAGTTTCGAGTTTTTTGCCGTTGAATTCCAGGTAGCCACTATAATTCCCTTCAATAATGCCGGGCTTATTTTTTGTCAGCTCCCCAATATCCACTGTTTTTTGCAGGGTGTATTCCACCTCGCTGTTTGCATATTTTAAGTGGGCGTGCCATTCGCCTTTTGGAGTTTTTGTAAAGGTAAATGTTTCCTTGTATTGACTGTTCTCAAAAATAACCTGTTGATCGTTAATGGATTCAAGCTCCCAGACCAGGCTACCGCTTTTGTAAACGATCTTGCCGTCCTGTACCAGCACTTTTGAATAGCCTCCGCCAAGCGTATCGCCATTGCACAACGAAAAATTGACGTTGCTGAATTCCGTATCACTTAGCTTGACCCAATTCTCATAAAAAGGTTGTCCTTCGGCTTCACCTTTCCAGGTACCTAACAGCCATTCCATTTTCTGAAAACTCTCTACAGGGTTTTGTTGCTGGCAGCTGGTAAACAACCAGGAACTCAGCAGCAGGATCATGAACAGGCGTTTCATATAGCTTGGGGTGTTTTTTTTAATAGGATTGATTGCGTTTAAAAATCCAGTTGACGCGGGAATTACTTTTTGGGGGCGAATCGGTGCAGGACGAACCTTCGCAAAACCCCAGTTGCCAGCCCGAAGCGGTAGTGACATAATAGCCCCAGCCATTTTCCATTTGCAGGCTTTGAAGGTCTTTAGCGGTTATCTGCGAATAGATCATGCCAACCTTATAACCTTCGGGTGTTTCAAACAATGGATCCTCTGTACAAAGATATACGGTGTCATTTCCCGGGTTTACAACGAGGTCAAATTTACTGTTACTGTATTTAATGGTTTTGCCCATGGCGAATTGTCCGCTCGAAATAAGAATGTATTTGCTGATATTTTTAAGACTGTCGGGAGAGACAGCTGATTGAACAGCGCCTTGTGTAGTTTGTTCCTGTGTACATGAAACAAAAGAGGCTAACAGTATAAAAGGAATGATAAAGCGCATGAGGTTATGGTTCTTATAGATCAAAGATAAAAAAAGCCCTTCATTGCGAAGGGCTTTTTATGTGAAGTATTTTTAAATTAGTTTTTGAGCAGTTTAATAACCTGTGTGCCGGAGTTCTCAGTTTCAATGTGCACAAAGTACATTCCGCTGGAAGCATCCTTTAAATCAACCTGGAAATTGGATGAATGAGCAGATCCTTCATTGATAAGGGCGCCATTCACCGAATAGGTTTTATAGGTTAAATTAATAGAACCTTCGTAGTTAATTGTAAACAAACCGTTTGATGGGTTTGGTGAAATGGTAAATGGTGTTTTATTAATTTCTTCTACGCCAACCAATTGGGTAGGATCCATTTTTACAATTCCTATGGTTGTTGCCATCCATATTTTTCCGGTGGCATCTTTTGCCATACGGGCCACGCAATTAGTTGTGAGGGGAGAGTTGCCCGATTTATAGTTTGCCACAACGCTGTTGGTTATCATGCTGTATTTCATTAAACCTGAAGTGGTGGCAAGCCAAAGGAAGTTACCGTCTACTAAAATGTCGGAAAAGATGGTATTGCTGGTTACGCCAAGGTCGGCCACGTTATCGTGCATGGTCCATGTGGTAGAGCCTGTCGGTGAATATTTTAACAATCCGTCAAAACCGCCGGCCCAGATATTGCCACTGGCATCTTTTACTATAGCGGTTGAGCTCCATAAACCTGTCACAGCTTTAGGATAAAAGGTAAATGCACCGTTGTATTTTAACATACCGCCGCCGTTAGCAATCCATGCTTCGTTGCCGGAGGTAAACACATAATCGTTCATGTCCTCATTTACCACCTGTGAAGGCATACCAGTTAAATTGGTCCAGTTTGTACCGTCGAAAGTAGTGATGCCCTGGTAGCCAAAGCTCCCATTCCTTGAGGCCAGCCATATTTTGCCGTTATTGTCTTTACCCAAGGAATACACGGTTGCTCCGTTAAAGCTGGCATTAACGGTATCGTAATTTGTAAAGTTTGTTCCGTTATACACAGAAACGCCTTTGTAATTGCCAACCCATACTTTATTGGAATTATCTACAAGGATGTCGTTTGTGAAATCGTGCAGGATGTTTGAATTGGATTGAGTAAATTTAGACCAGGCGGTTCCGTTGTATTTTACGATTCCCGAATATCCTGTACCAGCCCAGATATTGCCCGACTGATCGATGGCAATGGAGTTGAACGAGGTGTTTGGAATGGTTGAACTCGTGGTGTAAGAGTAAACCGTCCATCCTTGTTGGGCAACAGAGGTCAATGTTAAGGCCATAGAGCCCAGTAAAAAAGAGTAAAGTTTTTTCATTCAAAAGGGGTTTTAATTGTTTCCTACTATTATGGCATTTCGGTTGTGCCCTGTTTGATACATGGTTTCAGCTCCATTTTTTATCAAAGATAGATAAAGTAGGGCTTTTTAACCTACCGGCCGCTCAAAAAAACGTGCATTTCAATAAATAATAAGCCCTATGTGACTGATTTTATGATAAATAGCAGCTAAAAAAAATAAACGGTTTTCAGGTTCTACAGGATTAAAACCCAAACAGGGGAGGCTAGTGTGAAATTTCGAAACAGGTCACTTCTAAATTATGTGCTGCGTTTTAAAGCCTATCAGTAGCTGTTTTTATATTCAAGTTCATTTATGGTTCGTTGTTCAATGAGTTTGTATATTAATTCTCCAGCAAACAGGTCGTCATAGTAGTTATAGCCTTTTGGCAAAATAGTTCTCAGGTATTCATTAATTTTTGGATCATATGTTTGAAAAGATTGTCCTTTATATTCAATTGTCCATGGTAAACTAAACAATTTTGAGCCTTTACTTGTTATCTTCAAGGTATCAGATTTACTATTTATCAGATCCAACGTTATAAATGGAGCATTTTTGTATGGAGAAAGATAAGATGAAGAAAACGTATTATTGTAAACAGTGTCTAAAAGAGCTTGATTTATGCTTGCAACAGTTTGTTTGGGGTTTAAAAAATAATCATTTTCTATATTTAAAAGAGAGGTAAAGTCGCCACCCCAGACTTTTTCTTCCCTGTTTTTTTTCTTTTTTTCGTTATAAAAATCCTCATACGACGCATAGTCTTGCTGGGTAAATAAAAATGATTGCGAAAGTGGCTTTTGATAACTGCCTGTTGCATCTAGTATTTCTTTTAGTAATGCCAGTTTTTTTGCATCATTTAATTCCATATTCTTACTATTCGCCTTGTAAACAGGGAATTGTATACAACCACCTGCCATTCTATCAAAGTCATATTTTACCGCTGTAATTTTCAAGGTACCGAAACCTGATGAAAAGAAATCGTTGAGCGAAATTTGTGCACCGGGTGTTTGTTCCTTTTTTAAATCTTCATTAGGTTTTACATAGGTTTTAAGCAAATCAAGCCTTGTGGAGAGAACATACACTTTATTTCGCAGGCTATAGATCGACCACTGTTTACTTATTTTATCTACCGAAAAGTCGCTTACAGGGATGTTAAATTCTTTCCAGGCTATGGGATTAATTTTAGAATAATAAATATGATCGTTTTGGTTAACAAGAATTATTGAATCAAGGACTTCTACTTTATCAATTCTGTTTCTTGCCGAATTTTTAAGTATTTTAAATTTTTGCTGGTCAAGAGGTGATTGAATTTGTTTGCAGGTCAGCCAATTATCTGTTGTTAACGCAAATCCGTTCGAAAGCCCACCGGCGATGCCATTGTTAGAGTCTGTCATGTAAATAGACAGAACCCGGTCGGAGGGACTAAATGGTTTTGGCATTTGAGTCCATGTAGCACCATAATCATTGGAATAGTGAACCACCTCATCAGAGCCACCCATCCAAATTTTCCCTTCTTTTTCAAAATGGGAGCAATAAATCCACGCGTCGCCCTTAAATTTTTTCATTTCCCATGTGGTTCCTCCATTTAGTGTTCTATAAACTACATTTTTGGGCGAGTTGCCTACCGAAAAGTCTGAAAGATAACCTGCAATCAAAATGGTGTCCTTATTAAAGGGCATTATAATATTGGGTCCATCAAATTGAGTGAGGGTAAACTGGGTTTTTAATTGAGAAATGAGTTTTTCATTCGTACTCAAAGAGTCAACAAATGTTGACTGGGCAAGTAACATTGTACAGTTAAAAATAAGTAGCAATATGATTGCTGTTGTTCTCATAAAATGGTTATTAACAGATTTGCCCGTGCTGATATTTTGACGGGCTGTCTAAATAAAGATACACTGTTTCTGTGCGTTTTGCAAATGGGCCAGGCATTAGTGCCTGTCGCTATTTTATTATTTGATCTACTTCTTTTGTTTCAAGAATGTTATTATTATAAAAATAGGTTTCTAAACGCTGTCCGTTTTTAGAAATGACATATTCATATCTCCATTGTGGTTTTAACCATTTTGGAGGAAAAGTAATGACACAATTAAATTCTCTATCTGATTTATAACTGTAATCATATACTATTACATCTGAAATAACACATTTATCATAGCGCGTATCAGTTATATTTTTTAACTTATTATTTTCATAGTGATATTTTTTATTCCATGAACAATTGGGATTATAGTTTAGGGTGTCATACATTAACACTATTCTGTTTAGGGAATCGTAATTAATCTTGTAGCTATTTGATTTTATTATATTGCCTTGTTTATCAAACGTTACATTGTCTTCGCACACTGGATTTTCACCAAATTCCACACACCAAACAGGATGTCCAAAATGGCCCTCTATGTAATACTCTTTTGAATTTGCGCTATTAGTTTTGATAATCAGATTTCTTTTCATGTCATAACTTATCTTATATTCCAGGTATTTATAGCTCACGGTGTCATTTGTGTAATAGTATTTGTAATGTTCAACCGCCTTTATTTTATTCTTTTTAAAGAAGTGAAAATTATATGTCTCCTGGTCATAAGTTTTTAATATCAGGGAGTCTGTAAATTGTCCAACGGATAATTTATAAGATAATAGAATAATTAAAATTACTGTTCTTTCTAGCATTGGTACTAAGGGATTGCAGCTATCAGTAGTGCTGCTCAAGGCAACGTTTACCGAAAAGCTTTTAACAAAGCTAACTGCTTTTTTGGACATTTGCAAAATGAACATTAATGAATTGTCTACAGCTTTTAGCAAACGCTTTGGTGTTTGCCAGGCTGGAGCAAGCCGTGTGTTACCAGTATGATGGCGGCACACAGTTACATTTTGCTTACGTGTCTACACGTTTTGTAGTATATCTAAAGTACCTGAATGATTAACCAAGTCATATAGGTCATAACCCCAGCAAAAAAATTGTTATAAACTGAAAAGTTACACTTTTATTAAACTCTTTATAATGCATTGTCAGTCGCCAAGTCCATACAACTAGCGGTAGTTTTTCTTTCCATATTGTCGTAATAATTTCAATGTGTGTTCTAATGAATTATTATCTGTCCAATCCTGATGTCCAGTAATTACATAAGTTGGTTTACCAAACATTTTCTTTATGCTTCTAATTGTTGTTGTCCATTGTTTTGTGTCTGCGTCACCAAGATAACCAAGGTCAGTAGCTTCAATACTTTTCACTAAGCAACCACCGTAAAGAAGTTTGTTTTTCTCAAACCATAAAACAATATTGTCTGAAGTGTGCCCTGCACCGCCATAGTATGTTTGAAATGAATATTGCCCAACGGTAAAAACGGTGTCTTTAAGTATTAAAAATTCTGCTTGTTTTTCATTTCTTTCCTTACAAATGAGGTCGGTTTGTTTGGTAGTAAACGTTTTAATGCCTTTTTGTTTGTAATACTCCAGTCCGCCCGTTCTGTCTTCGTGTGAATGTGTCGCAATACATAATACTACATTTTTGTTGTGCTTAATTTTAATGCTGTCAAGTAAAGGTTGAAATTGTGTTGTGTCCCAAGGTGTGTCAACCATTACAACTCCTTTTTCTGTCACAAGATACATACCGTTTGATGACATTGGTTTTCCTTTGAAAGACCTGTAAGTTGTAAAGACATAAAAGTCGCCCGATAAATGAGTTATCTTTAAATTGCTGATTTCTGTCTGCCCCAAAAGAGTAGTTGAGAAAATTAAACTTATTATTAATGTCGTAAATGTTTTCATTTTATTGTCTTTTAAAATTTTCGTTAATTGCTCAAATGTTTCTATTCGCATTGTATGGCAACTAAAGCCCCACGTGTTAGTTGCCGTATTTTCTTTTTAGTTCTTCAAGCAATATTTTTAGTCCTTTGTCAGCTTCGTCTGATTGCACGTTTGTAAATAATATAAATGCTTTGTCCGTCTCTTTACAAATAAATACTTTTGTTAAAAAAGAACCCGGATTTCCTTCGTGAAATGAGTATTTCAAATTGGTTTTCTCGTCCACATACCATTTCCAACCAAATGAAAATTCAGGTAACCCAAAGTGCATATATTCAAATTCTTCGGCTGTTAAAATTTTAGATTTACCCCAAAGTCCTTGAAGTTGTAATTGAATAAATTTTGTATAGTCTGGCAAACTCACATTTATATTTCCTGCGGATGAAAGCCAATTTAATTTGTAGTTCAAATATGGTTTTTCTGATTCTAAATTTTCATCGTGTCCCCAAGGTTGATTTTTGTCATTAAGATTTGGTTGTCCAAAACCGAATTCTATTCCTAATTCTTTCCCTAATTCGTGTACTAAAGTTTCATAATTTTTACCTGTTGCCTTTTCAAGCATTAGTCCAGCCGCCACATAACTTGGATTTGACCAATAAGTTGTTTGTTTTTCTGTTATTGGATTTTGTTGTAAAATCCACGATACAAATTCATATCGTTGTTGCTGGCTATTTCCTTTGATTTCTTTTTTTATCGGTGTGTCATTGCCGTAAGACCATTTAATAAGATTAGCTCTAAATGTCAAAAAGTCTTGTAATGTCAAATCATAATATGCTGAATTACTTTGGGCTTTTAATTCTGGGTACAAGTCAAAAAATTTCGTATTCCATTGTATTTTTCCTTGCTTTACTAAAACAGCCGAAATATAACTTGTAATCGTTTTTGTATTAGAACCAATACGAAATTTGTCATTGATGTTTGCCTTGAATTTTGAGTTTGCCCGTTGAATTCCGAGAGTTTGAATTTCAAAAATGCTATCTGACGAAACAACAGCGAATGCAAGTTCTGGAATTTTATATTTTACACGAATACTGTCAGCAAATGAACCGTTTGATTGTCCAAAAATAATTGTGGTAAATGTGACCAAGATTAATATTGAAAAAAGTCTGTTCATTTGTTCGAAGTGTCGGTAAAATTACCGCTAACGTTTTCCAAGCTTGCGGCGTGCGGTTCGAAGCCGTTTTCTACCGAATGCTTTTAACAAAGATAATTGCTTTTTAGCATTTGCAAAATGGAAAATTGTCTGCCTTGAACTTTTGCAAATGCCTTGTGTTTCAGCCCGCATGGTGCAACTGCTTGGTGTTAGTAGTTGTGGGGCGCACACAGATTTTCAAAATGCTATTTAGCTCAGGTCTTTATTTACTTTTTTTATTTTTGTCAGTTACTGGAAGTGTTTCAGCTTGTTTTATAATATCTGGGTCAACATTGTTTTCTCCAACTCTTTCTCTTGTTGAATAAATAACATTTCCGCCAGGTCCTATTTGTTCCTTAGTTTCAAAATATCTTATTTGTACTGGTCCGCCAGGAGTCCCCTTACCAAAAACCACTTTTTCTAAATATATCTTGCCTGTTCCATCTTTTATAATATTTACGTCATAAATCCAAGTTTTTTCTCTCTTTTGTGATTTGGAAGTTTGTTGAGCAACTCCTATACAAGAAATTAATAGCAATACAAATAATGCAAGCTGTCTTTTATGCTGTTTTATTGTCACCATATTAGTAAAAATTTAATTTAAAAACTGTGTCTAAGCGTTATTAATAAAAAGATTTTATTTGTCTCGTGTTATTTAGTTTTTTTGTCCGCCCCATTACTACTAACGTTTTGCAAGAAGGGGCAGGCAGCTTTGAAACCGCTTCTTGCCGAAACCTGCTTAACAAAGCTACATGCTTTTTAGACATTTGCAAAATGAACATTAATGAATTGTCTGCCACTCTTGAAAATGCTTTGATGTCAGCCCGCATTTATGGTAGGTTGTGTTAGCAGTTGTAGGGGCCACGCAGTTGAGTACAGATTGAGTGCTGCCCGCTAAGAATCTTTTTTGGAAACGTGAAGAGTCAACCAGTCTTTTATTTGGTCGAAGCGAAACTCGCCTTTGCTTGATGCGATTACGAAAGCGTATTTTTCATTTTGAGAAGCTACGATGTCAAGGTTGTCTGCCATTAAGACAAGTCTTATTAAAACATAAGCAATTCTTTTGTTTCCGTCAACAAAAGGATGATTAATGATTAAGCTTTCAAAAACTGCAGCAGCTTTGTCAATAGAAGTGGGATAAAGATCTTTTTGGTCAAAAGTAGCATACGGTCTAGCTAGAGCAGCCTCTAAAGCACCAATGTCACGTATGCCTTTACTGCCTCCGAATTTGTCAATAAGAATATTATGAACACTTTCGACGGTCTTTAGGTCGATCATTGAGCAAGTTTTTCAAGAAGTTCCTTGTCTTCGATGAGAATTTGTCGAAGAGAATGAGTTATTTCAAGTTTGTCGCCAGGTTGGTTTTGTAAATCTTTTAACAAATCAAGAATGTCCTGAAGAATATTTTCAGGAACGTTTTCTAAAACCTTTTGAATTTCGTTTTTTATTTCAGTCTTTGTCATACAACAAATATACAAAATATTTCGGTATTGTACACAGCCCCTATTAGTGCTAACGGTTTGCAGTTACCAGAAGTGCGGATTTGAAACCGCTTTCTACCCAAAAGCTTTTTAACAAAGCTAAATGTTTATTGGACATTTACAAAATGAACATTAATGAATTGTCTGCCACTCTTGAAAATGCTTTGGTGTCTGCCCGCATTTATGGTAGGTGCTGTTAGGTACAGTTTACTTAGAGGTTCTTTATTACTCTTCGAGCAATTTCTTCGTCCCAACCCATCTTAGTCAACATATTAACATCAACTTTTTGGCTAAATACTTTGAGAAGCAAAAGAATTAATATAAATGCCGACGAAACAAACCATTCTTCTCCTTTGTCTCTGTCGGTCTTAATTTGCTTCTCAAAGTATGCTTCTATTTCAACTGGACTGATAGATTTAATTGTCTTTTCCAATGACATAATGGACTCAATTTGAAAATGCTCGCATAATGTAATTACATCAGATATTGTGTCAACCTCATTATTATCTACCTGGCCTAAACCCGAAAGCCGATCAGTAAAACCAACTTTCAGAGCAATGTCGTATATTTTTTTGACTGTAGTTGACTTTGCAATAAGTTGTTCCATTGAAAGTAAATTCAAGTCTCTTTTACTTGTCTCGATATTTTCCTTTTGAATTTGAGAAACCAAAATTAAATGAGCTTTATTGATTTCTGAAAATTGTTCATCAGCTAATTCAAATAGTCCCGCAAGTCTAAAAAGTTTCCTTTGTAATGATTTGGGAATATCATGAGTTGTCTTATATTGTAGAGTGTGTGAAATAGAAGCCCATGCGTGCTGTAAAACCGTTCGTATTTGAATTTCACATTTAAAATCATTGTACTGTCGCCATTCAGACAGCGTTGTTCTGTTTTTAGAAATATTAAAAACTATATGAAATGATTTATATCCAAATTCATTCGAATTGAATTCATCACCTTTGACTATTGAGTTTTTTTCGTCAATTTCAAACTCACTTCGAATCAATTTAATTACTTTTTCAATATCCTCTGGATAGTATACAATAACTCGCAAACCACTTAAATCCGTCATGTCAGAAAGTGAATGATAAGCTTCTTTCTTTCTCTTGAGCTTCTCTTTAAAGCTATCAAATTCTTTCGTTCTAGACTCTATCAAGTGAACATGAATACCAGCAGATCTTAATAGCTCTTCTATGAGACTATTAATCTTAGTTGAAAAAGTTTGGTACTGAGGCCTTAATTCAGTATATCTTTTTATCAAGTTTATTTTCATAATATCAGTCTTTGAAATTGCACCTAACGGATGGCAGCTAGAACTTGTGAGGCTCTGGGCATTGTCAATCGAATATTAATAACAAAGATAAAATGTTCCTATGCATTTGCAAAGCTAAAATTAATGAATTGTCTACCGTTTTTGCAAATGCTTTGGTGTCTGCCAGGCTGGAGCAAGCCGTGTGTTTGCAGTAGTTTATTTTTGTTTAAAGCGTCCATTTGAGTCGATAAACTATTTTTCTTCTGTTGTCGCAGTTTGATATTTATAATTACCGTCTACTTGTGATTCTGATTCATGTTGTAGTAAAATTGTCAAATCCTTATTAACGATAGAGTGCCTATTAGCGTGCCAATGAACATTACCAGCAGGGTCTGCATAACCACTTCTAATTGCACTAATTAGTTCAAGGTTATAAGTTAATGTTACAAGAAAAGCGTAACGATTATAAACTTCTATGATAATAAACCTAGGTGTCTTTGCAAGTAAATTCCATTTTGCTTTATAGTTATTGTCGGTAAGATTAAATGTCGTATCATTTTCTTCTTGGTCTATTGAACCAGTTTCGGTGTCTCTTGGTATGCGAGTGAATGGAAGATTAAATAATTTTTTGTCTTTAAATATAGATAAATCAATAACTGTCGGAAAATTACGATTGTAAAATTCGGACAAGAATGGGAAATTTATTTTCGGCAAGCTTTCCAGATGCTTTAATAACAAAATACTGTCTGTTGGCTGAATTGTTTTAATCTTTGTTGTGTCTGCTAAGATTGTTTGATTAGAAATTTTATTTTCTGATTGTCCGCAAGAACAGAAAAGTGAAAGCCCGCAAATATAAATTATAAAATATCTCACTGTTGTCCTTATAAATTACTGCTAACGTTTTCGCACTAAACAACGGTTTGATTTGAAACTGTATCTTGCCGAAATGTGTTCAACAAAGATAACTGCTTATTAGACTTTTGCAAAAGCTTGTTGCCTGCCCGCATTATTGATAGGTGTTGTTAGCTGATGTGGCGACTACATTGCTTTGTCTGCCAAATGCTTTCTTGTCAGACCAGTCTATATTATGGAAGCCAGCGTGCCATATAAAACATTGAACAAAAAGATATAACACTGCCAATTATGAAAAGTGTGAGTCTTATTTTATTTCCATAAAAATTAAATTTAAAATAGTAATTGAATAAAATCTCAGAACCCCATCCACAGGTATAAAATATATTTGTAACGACTAACCAAAATATTAGATCACCAAGTGGGTTATTTGGTCCAATTCCATTTGGAACCCCACTTCTAATTAGCAATACTAAAAGTCCCCCAGCTAAAGTAATTAAAGTATAAATTACCCTTTTTCGTTCCCACCATTTTATAGCGTTGGAAATCTCGTTAGAACTCTCAACTTTATTTTCTGTACTGTCCATTTATATTGATTACTGATTTTTGCAGAGTTATTGAAGTTAACTACCATATAAACTGCTCTTTTTTCGGCTTATCTTGTATGTTATATTAAAAATACTCATTTCTTCATAAACTATCAAAAGGAGACCCATCTTAGGAATATTATGATATAACCTGAAAGGCATAAAAAAGCTCCTTTGGTTTTCCAAAGGAGCTTTTTGTGATTTGTATGAGATTGCTTCTCACGACAAGTCGTGATCGCAATGAGGTAGAGAATTAGTAATTACCTTTTAACTGAACACCTTGTTCAATTTTTTGTAAAGCGGTAATGTAAGCGGCAATACGCATGGATGTTTTGTATTGCGCGGCATTGTTCCAAACATGAGCAAAGGCAACTTCCATTTTCTCATCATGTTTGGTGTTCACTTCATTTTCGCTCCAGTAGTAACCGGCTTTATTTTGTACCCACTCAAAGTATGATACGGTAACACCACCCGAGTTGGCTAAAATATCCGGAACAACAATAATGTTCTTCTCGTTCAGTACCGCGTCAGCCTCTGGCATAGTAGGGCCGTTAGCGCCTTCCACAATCAGTTTAGCTTGTATGTTATGGGCAATCTCTTCGGAAATAACGTTTTGTAAAGCTGCCGGTACCAATACGTCGCATTTGCAGGTCAAAATATCGTTGGCGCCAATAACAGTACCACCGGTAAAGCCTTTTAATACGCGTCCGTTTTTAGCGGCGTAATCCAAAGCAGCCTGTACATCAATTCCTTTTTCGTTGTAGAACGTAGCGGTATGGTCGCCAATGGCTACGATCTTAATTCCTTTTTCAGACAATAAACGGGCAGCATGTGAGCCTACGTTACCAAAACCTTGTACGGCTGCAGTAACCGATTTAGGATCGAGGTTCATTTTTTTAAGAGCGGCTAACGTATTTACCATTACACCACGTCCTGTAGCCGCATCACGACCTAAAGAACCGCCAATAACAATTGGCTTGCCGGTAATAACACCCGGGCTGTCTTCGCCGGTTACTTTATTAAACTCATCAAGGATCCAGGCCATTTCACGTCCTGCAGTTCCCATATCAGGGGCAGGAATATCTTTATTTACACCAAATACATCTTTCATGCTCATGGCATAAGCACGGGTCATGCGCTCCAACTCGCCAACGCTCATCGCACGAGGGTCGCATTTAATACCGCCTTTGGCACCACCGTAAGGTAAGTTAGCCACTGCGCATTTAAAGCTCATCCAGGCAGCCAATGCCATTACTTCATCCTGGTTCACATCCATGGCATAACGAATCCCGCCTTTTGATGGGCCCAAAATGGTAGAGTGAACAATACGGTAACCTTCAAATACCTGGATCTTTCCATTATCCATCATCACCGGAAGGCTTACTTTTACTTGTTTTATAGGGCTACGTAATATAGTGGCAACGTCTTCAGACATATTCATCAATTTGGCAGCTACATCTAAGCGGGCTAATACAGCCTCAAACATCGATTCATGAGCTATTTCATTTGCAGTTTGTGTCGACATAATGGTTTTTTTGTTTTTAGTTAGGTTTCTGTGTTTGGGCAACAAATTTAATAAAAAATATACACGAATTTAAAGGTTTTAGTCTAATAAAACGGGAGTTTTGAACCTGACTTTTTTAATAAAAACAAGGTTTACATGGATGGAACGCAGATGACACAGGTTAGCTATGATTTTTTATGATTTTTGAATTTGAAATGGGAACGCAGATAAAACGGATTTGACAGATTTTTCCGGATTTTTGATTTGAAAATAACGAGAAGTAATCATTAATCAATGTCAGCTCCATGACAATTAAAAACTAAAAAATTTATCTGTGTAAATCCGCTTAATCTGTGTCATCAGCGTTCCAATCAAAATGGACTAATGAATGAGAACAAGGTAAGCGTACACAAACGGAGATACAAATAAAAGGCTATCGAACCGGTCTAAAATGCCACCATGCCCGGGCATGATCTTTCCCGAATCTTTTACACCGGCCTGGCGTTTCAGCATCGATTCAACCAGGTCGCCAATGGTTCCAAAAATGCTCACCAATACCGAGATAACGATCCAATGTTTTAAGGCCAACTCTGGAAACCAAATGGAAATGACCCAGGCGCAGCCCATATTTAAAATGGCCGCTCCAACAGAGCCTTCCCAGGTTTTGCCCGGCGAAATGCGCTCGTACAGTTTGTTTTTGCCCATAAGGCTGCCCACCAGGTAGGCACCCGAATCGCTTGCCCAAATAAGCAGTATAATGCCCAGTACATAATGCGGATTGTATGGAGCCAGGTCGTAATACCACTTGTCCATAATATGGTTAAAAGTGTATGATTTATCGATACAGGAAATATTAATGAGCAATGTAAAGGGTAACACGGCATAAATAACGCCCGCCAGGGTATAGGCAATATTCATAACCGTATTGGGCTTTTGATCGAAAAGACCGGCAATAAATACACAAAACACCAGCACAAAGCCGGTTGCCAGCAGCACCTCTATTGGCAGAAACAGCGCCATGTTGGTATTGGAAATAGCAGCGTAGGAAAAAATAAGGATACCGGCTACAATGCCGCTTATTTTGTAAGGTTTTGCGCCAAGCTTTTCGGTAAGCAGGTAAAACTCGTAAAGCCCCCATACCGATACAATAAAAAATAAAGCGGTAAAGGATATGAAATTGCATAAAATGCAGCTTAGCAATACCGCCACAAATACGGCTGCGGTAAGGGTGCGGGTGGTAAATGTTTTAAGGTTTAATGGCATAAAAAAATCCCTCTCGTGTTACGGAGAGGGATGTCGTTTGAAATTAATTATTCGGAAACTTTAAGGGCTTCGTAACACCTTACTTCACCTGCGGTTCCAAGGTATTCGGCATCAATGGTAACCAGGCCTATTTTTTTAATTTGTTCTTTGTTCAACGGTTTTGCGGGTGTCCAGGTATCATCTACCAGTTTAAGGTCAATATCTTTATTCAACAGCACCTGGTTCAGTTGTTTTTGGGTTAAAAACACGCAACCTTCTTCTTCCTCTTCTTCGGCAGCAATTAAAATAGTACCAATTACTTTTAATTTAGGCACATCGGGCTTGTATACAAACTCCAAACCATCCTGCGTATTCTGCTCAATAAATTTTATTCCCAATAAGTGTATATCTGCCATAATTCTGTTTCTTTATTTGAAGGCACAATTTTAATGATTTAATCCCTGTAATCAAATAAATCGGCGCTTTTTATTTCAACGTTTTTTAATGTTTTGTTAATAAACGCAAAATTTATTTAGCGATAGTGATCTTTTTAACAGCATTCACTTCAGAGTTATGCACTTTTACCACATAAATCCCATTTGCCAGGTCGGCCAGGTTAATGGTGTTCTGAAAATCGAGCTGATTGACTGTTTTCACCAATTGCCCGTTCTGGTTATAAATCTCGCATTGAAGATCGCGCGGGGTTACCTGTGTAATGTTCAGGTGCAACACATCCGAAGTAGGGTTGGGGTACACATACACATAGTCTGCAAAATTGTGGTATAACTCTTTAATACCAACGGTACTGCAGCCTGCAGGCGATGTTTGAATGGCTATTCGGGCAGGAACAGCGTTCAGGTAAGAATACATACGTGCTTTTTGTCCTTTGGTAAAAAGCGCCATGCAGCCATCGGCCGAATAATCCATATAGTTCTCAACCATATCCGGCGGGTCAATGGTTCCCCAGTATGGCGCTTCGTTTGAGCAGGAGTTAATGGTTAAATTGCAGTCGGATTGCGATTTTGCAGCTGCATTTGGAGTATCATCCACAAAGTCGGTCGAGTCGCACTGGCCTGTAGAACCCGAGTCATCGTCGGCCCAAATGTGGCGCATGCCAAAAAAGTGGCCCACTTCATGAACGGTTGTTCTTGCCAGGTTATTTGGAGCCGCGGCATTACCGTAACCAAAATATTCGCTTTGTATCACCACACCGTCCAGCGCGGCAGTTTCGCCCGGAAAAGTAGCATAACCCAATACAAAGGCTGTTCCAAACAAGCTCATGTCGCATACCCAAATGTTCAGGTATTTGTCGTTTGGCCATGGATCGTCGCCATTGGTAGCCGAGCTTTTAACCTTATCCATGTTTAAAATGGGGTCGAAACCGGCGCTTGTTGGCGCTGATTTACGGATGATCCCCGTAGTAGGGTTCCCCGTTGGATCGGTAGCTGCAAGGCAAAAATGCAGTTCAATATCGGCGCCTAATGTGTCAAAAACAGGGCGTACGTTTGCGTAATTGGGGTTTTGTTTGCGAAAGCACATGTTCAGGATATCAATTTGGCGAACGATTTGTGAATCGGGAATGTTTTGCACGGCGTTTTTATACACGACGTGTACAACTACCGGGATGGTGATAACCGAATTGTGTTTTAACGCTTTTGCTTTATTGGCGGGGTTTGCCAGCCAGTTTTGGGCGGCCATGTCGGCGT
>JBEHXV010000018.1:0-112968 GCA_048498515.1 Bacteroidota bacterium
GCTGCGATCGTTTTGACTTGTCTTTTTGTTTCTTTTTTGACTAAGAAAAAAGAAATAGATTAATTTAACCCTACATTATTCTACAACAGAATGTTTTGGGCATAAAAAAACCTCCCGTTTAAGCGGGAGGTTTTTTTATGAATGTTGATGGTTATTATTCCATGTTCTCTGAATTTTCTTCACCTTTTACCTGTGGTTTGTAAATAGGCTTGTCAGATTTTGGAGCGTTAGGATCTACGTAATCCCAGTTAACAATACGGAATACAGTACGACGGTTTTTTTGGTGTAAAGCTTCTTTCTCTTCTTTAGTTTTAGCTTTATTAATTACCGCGTCTTTAATTAATAATTTTTCTTCACCCCAACCTTTAGATTGTAAACGGGCCATTGGGATTTTTTTCTCGTTCACTAAATAATCAACGCAGGACTTAGCACGTTCTTCAGATAATATTTTATTTTTCGCATTCGAACCACGGCTATCTGTATGAGCTTGTAATTCAATGACGATAGAAGGGTTATCAATTAAAGTTTGGTATAAGAAGTTCAACGAATCTTTTGCCTCAGGACGTAAAGTGGCTTTACCTAAGTCATACTGTACAGCCGGGAAACGGATCTCAGCTTTTACAGGTGTTAAAGCAAAGTCTTTTACAAAGTCTTTTGATTCATTTTCATCCACAGTCGTTAATTTACCCATGTCCTTATTAGCTAAGAAACCTAATTTATAGGTGTTTGACACAGTGTTTTTATCGGTACCTACAGTTACTTCGTATGAAGTATTTTCTTTTAATTTAAAGTTGTATTTACCGTCAGCAGTTGTTTTAAATTCGAACATATCGCCGTTTGAACCTTTTAAGTGGATCAACGCGTTAGTTACAGGCTCATTGTTCTCATCACTCACAACGGTACCGGTTAAGTTAAATACCAATGGAGGTAATACGAAAGAGTAGATATCATCGCTTCCTTTTCCACCTTCGCGGTTAGAAGTAAAGTAACCCCTGATTTTTTTACCTTCGAAAACGATACCGAAATCATCACCGGCAGAGTTCATTGGGAATTTTAAGTTCTCAGGTGCTTTGGTAAATTTACCACTTGCATCTTTTTCAGCTTTGAAAATATCCAAACCTCCCATACCTAAATGGTAGTTTGATGAGAAGTATAAGGTTTTGTCATCATCTGCCATGTACGGGAACATCTCATCACCCTGAGTATTCACGCTTGGCCCTAAGTTTACAGGCTGACCCCATGATTTCTCTTTTTTGCTGTAAGTACTCATCCAGATGTCTTTACCACCGTAACCACCAGACAGTTTAGATGTAAAATATAATACATCACCTGTTGGGTTAATGGCAGGGTGTGCAAATGCTACTGAGTCGATGTTGAATGGTAATAACTCAGGCTCAGCCCATGATGGACCTTGTTTTTTGCAAACATATAACTGGCATTTTAAGTTTTTTCCTTTTGCCTCAGGGCAACGGGTCATAAACATCACATCACCTTTTTTAGAAACCGCAACCGAAGCTTCGTTCATTTTAGAAACGATGGTAGTTGCCAACGGTGCAGGAGTGCTCCATTTTCCGTTTTTGTCTAGTTTTACTTCATATAAATCAGAGTGGTTTTGACCGTTAGTAACGTCAATTCCGCCGGCACCTCCCGGGCGGGTTGATGTAAAGATCAACGTTGTGTATTTTTTATCAGCGTAAGATGGGCTGAAATCAGACTCTTTAGAATTGATAAGAGCCATATTCTCCACTTTTAAACGGGTTTCAGGCGTGTTTTTAGCATCCATCCATGATTGTGCCAATTCGCATGATTTTACACCGTTCTCTCCACGCGGATCAGAAGGCATTTCTTTTTTATAGTTATTATACTCTACAATAGCTTCAGGGTATCTTTTTTGAGCTTTCAATACATCCGCTAAGTTCAGGATCGCGGTTGGATCAGTATATTTTGCTTTAATAGCTTTGCTATAATACGTTTCAGCACCTTTAAGGTCGTTGATTTGTTGGTATGACTCACCAGTTCTGAACAAAATTTTAGCTTTTGCGTCAGCTTTTTTCACTTTTGTATAAGCTTGTTTATAAAGCTCAATAGCATTGAAATATTGGTGGTTTTCATAGGCTACATCAGCATCCTTTAAAAAGTTTTTCTGCGCGTTCACAGAAAAGGCAAAAGCAATAACAGCGGTAGTGGTTAGTGCAAGTTGTTTGAAGTTTTTCATAGGTGATTTAAACTTTTAAGTTGCTAAGATATATAATTTTTTAAAACTGCAAAAATTTTAAACACTTTTTTAACCCTATTCGTCTAAATAATGCTTTTTCTTCACCCCTAAATCCTTCCCATTTTCGGTGCAAATAAGGCTAAATAGCTGTTATTTATACTGTTTATCAATATTAAACCACTATTGTAAGCCTAATTATTGAATAAAATTGAGGAATTAAAGCGTTTCTTTAAGCGAAATCCAATAAACATAAGCCAAACACGTATCTTTGAGAACGTGAAACGTCCCTTTAAAAAAATATCCCTGCATGCTATGAGCCTGCTATACGTAAGCGCAGGGATCAACCATTTCATCAACCCCGGCTTTTATGAAAAGATCATGCCTGCCTACATTCCTTTTCACGCTTTATGCATTTTGCTCAGCGGTGTGTGCGAAGTAGCGTTCGGAGCTTTACTTGTTCCCGCAAGGACGCGGAGTATAGCCGCGCAGCTCATTATAGCCATGCTCATCGTTTTCCTTATCGTTCACATACAAATGCTGCTCAATTGCAGGCAGGTTGGCGGTACAATGCTGTGGATAGCGATCATCAGGATCCCTCTTCAGTTTGTGTTGATTTGGTGGGCTTATGCGTTTATAAAAAATCCCCAGTCGAAAAACTGAGGATTTTTTAAGCCTCAATATTGTCGTCATGCTGTCACGACGCGTCGTGATGATTCAGCATGACGAACATTGAAAAATATAAGATTATCTCAAATACAACATTTCGCGGTATTTAGGTAAAGGCCAGGTAGCATCATCTACAATACCTTCCAGCTTATCCACATTGTAGCGCATCGATTCGAAATAGGGTTTTACTTTCTCGCAATAAGCATGGGCCTGTTTTTTGGCATTATCCAGGTTGTTCGCTTTTTTACGCTCTTCGGTCATGAGCTCCGCTTCTGTTTTAATCACGGTTACTTTTTCCGAGATCTCTTTTATCAGTTCCAGCTGGCTTTTTGCAACGGTTTTAAAATCGGCGGGCGATAGTATTTCTTTCATGCCTCTTACCGATTCAACCAATCCTTTTTGATAGTTGAGCGCTGCCGGAATGATCTGGTTATTTACCATATCGGCAATGATGCGCGATTCGATCTGTATTTTTTTAGTATAGGTTTCCAAAGCGATCTCGTAACGGGCTTCCTGTTCGCGGTGATTTAAAATACCTTGTGATTCGTACATGGAAAGGGTTTTTTTAGAGATCATGGCTTCCAATGCGCCCGGAGTTGTTGGTATATTATTTAAACCGCGTTTTTTAGCCTCCGTTTTCCATTCATCACCATAACCATTTCCTTCGAAACGAATTTTTTTACTTTCGATAATGTATTTTTTCAACACCTGGAAAATTGCTTCATCCTTCTCCACTTTTTTAGCCATCAACGCGTCCACATCTTTTTTAAAGGTTGTTAGCTGTTCGGCCATAATAGCGTTCAGTACTGTCATTGGTCCGCCACAGTTTGCCGAAGAGCCAACCGCACGGAACTCAAATTTATTACCCGTAAAAGCAAAAGGCGAGGTCCTGTTACGGTCGGTATTATCCAGCAAAATATCAGGGATTTTACCAATGTTTAATTTAAGCGCTGTTTTTTCTTCAGGGCTCATTTTACCTGTATGAACCGCTTTCTCCAATTCATCCAGCACTTTCGACAATTGCTCGCCTAAGAACACAGACATGATGGCCGGTGGCGCTTCGTTAGCACCCAAACGGTGGTCGTTGTTTGCTGAGGCAATAGATGCGCGCAATAAATCGCCATGCTCATATACCGCTTTCACTGTATTAATAAAGAAGGTTAAGAACTGTAAGTTTGTTTTTGGCGTTTTGCCCGGTGATAATAAATTTTTCCCGGTATTGGTTGCCAAACTCCAGTTGTTGTGCTTTCCGCTTCCATTAACACCGGCATAGGGTTTTTCGTGCATCAACACACGAAAGTTATGACGAATAGCTACTTTTTCCATCACATCCATCAATAATAAATTATGGTCAACTGCCAGGTTGGTTTCTTCGAACACCGGCGCGCACTCAAACTGCGCAGGCGCTACCTCGTTATGGCGTGTACGTACCGGGATGCCTAACAAATGAGCTTCGTATTCAAAATCGCGCATGTAAGCCGATACCCTTTCAGGAATTGAGCCCCAGTAATGATCTTCCAATTGCTGGCCTTTGGCCGGCGAATGGCCGAATAAGGTGCGACCGGTTTGCTGCAGGTCGTAACGGATGTTGTATAAAGCAGAGTCTACTAAAAAATACTCCTGCTCCCAGCCTAAAGTGGCAATAACTTTGGTCACGTTCTTGTCAAAGTATTGGCAAACCTCGGTAGCAGCTTTATCTACCGCGTGTAACGATTTTAATAAAGGTGTTTTAAAATCCAAAGACTCGCCGGTATACGAAATAAAAATAGTTGGTATACACAATGTTTCGCCCCAGATAAAGGCTGGTGAAGTTGGGTCCCAGGCCGTATAACCGCGGGCCTCAAAGGTATTACGGATCCCACCGTTCGGGAAAGAAGAAGCATCCGGTTCCTGCTGCACCAAAGCATTTCCGCTGAAACGCTCAATGGCACGGCCACCTTCAATAGGTTCAAAGAAACCATCGTGTTTTTCGGCAGTAGCTCCTGATAAAGGTTGAAACCAATGTGTGAAATGGGTTACGCCTTTGCTTTGTGCCCAGGCTTTCATACAGGCGGCTACCTGGTCGGCCATTTTACGCTCCACAATGGTTCCCTGGTTCATGGAGTTTTGAATGCTGTTAAAAGCTTCCTCCGAAAGGAATTCGCGCATCGCATCCAGGCCAAATACGTTGGATCCGTAGTACTGCGAAACTTGTTGATTGTTGTTGTTAAACTCTACCGGAGTTCTTTTTACCACGTCCTGCATGGCTAAAATACGTCTTGTGCTCATAATGTTTGGGTTTTTATAGGGTGATGAATGAAAATAATAAATTTTTTGGCAAAATTATGTCAAAAAAAGGGGGGGTGCAAGAAAAAAAGTATAATTTTTTTAATTTTAAATTAAAAATAAGGGGGTATTATCAACAAAAAGTCAATTTATCTAAAAATAGATTGCTAATTTTAAAATTGTAATTTTAAAGATTATGGATGAAAATGTATTACTCCTTGTTTGTACAGCCGGTATATTGGTGCTGGTGGTGCTTATTATTGTGTTTGCCAACTGGATGGATAACCGCTGGAAGAAAAAGCAAGGCGAACGGATGAGAAGGGATATGGAGAACGGCACCTACGACCCTAAGAAAAAATATTTTGGCAACCAGGGCAACTGGGAACCAGGCGATGATCCTAATTATTACAATGATAATAACAGGGTGAACTGATCTTATTCGACAATAAGTTTTTTGACGCTCTTCCCTTTATTGGTTGTTACATGTAGAAAATACACACCTTTTGCCGTGCCGTTTAACTGTACCGTATTTGTTTTCTCATCGAACTGAACGTTCTCAATGCGTTTTCCCTGTGCAGAAAATAATTCAGCCGACTTTATGGTATTATCCTTTACATCAATTTTAACGACAGAACCGGAGCTAGGGTTTGGATATAGTGCTAAACCCTGTTCTTCATTTTCCTGTATTCCTGTGGTTACAGGAGGTGCCGATTTGAATGAATTAGCCAGGAACATCACACTGGAATCGTAATACGGGTCGCCTATATCGGCAATGACTATTTTAAAGTGATAGGTTTGCCCGGGTGTTACAGGCACCAGGCCAAGCAAGCCGCTGGTAAACCCATCATAAGCCACATCAAGACCGGTGGCATTATCAATATAATAAACACAGTTAGTGCAAGGCCCTGCGCCACCGTTGCCATTATTAATTGAATTAACGGATACAACCGGGGTATTTGTTCCCGGTAACCTTGCAAAATTTGTGTTATTGTAACTTCCACCTGCAGGATCAGGGCCTGTAACCGCAATGGCAAATGCATCGTTATAGCCGGAGTATACATATTCATTATATTCTTCCGACCCGAATGAAAAATTGAACAATAAATTTGAATTAACCGGCACACAATCAAATTCAATAATACAGGCATCATAAGAGGGGCCGCTTGCAACTGTGCTAATCAATCCATCGCCCATTGTTGCATTATCACTGCTTAAGAAAGCGCCTGATGGGTTACTGATGAGATTATTGACCATGCCCGTGCTCATAATAACCCCGCTACCAAAAGACATATTTGAGGTGCCGGAAAAGAAACCATAAGAAGCAGGATTACCGGTTACCGTCATATTTGAAATGGTAAGGCCAATTCCCTGGAAATAGTTTGTGAGGGCGGCCATGCTTGGCGCAATGGTAAAGGTTAACTGGCTGAATCCGGTTGATAGTGAAAGCGTTATTAGCAAAAAGGCGAGATAAATTTTTTTCATATTATAACATTTGGCTAAATAAATATATCCATAAATATAAATAATGCAAATAAATGATGGTTTTAAATGGAATTGACCTATTGGAATAGCTAAAACTCTGAGGGAAAATTGTATTTTTACATCTGATGAATTTTTTGTTTCCTACATTTTTAATTGGACTTGCGGCCATCGCCATTCCCATTATCATTCATCTCTTCAATTTCAGAAAATACAAAAAAGTGTATTTTACCAATGTTCAGTTTCTTAAAGAGCTCAAGCAGGAAAGCGACAGCAAATCCAAATTAAAGGAATGGCTCATTTTGGCCATGCGCATCCTGGCCATTAGCTGCCTGGTGTTTGCCTTTGCCCAACCTTTTATTCCCGGAAAAACCAAAGCCGTACAGGGCGAAAAGGCCATCAGCATTTACATCGACAATTCCTTTAGCATGGAAAGTACCAACAAAAAAGGGACGCTTTTGGAAAATGCCAAGGAATACGCTACCGAGATAGTCAACACCTTTAATGCTAGCGATAAATTCCAGTTGCTGACCAACGATTTTGAAGGGCGCCATCAGCGCTTTATTTCCAAAGAAGAATTCATCGAACAACTCAACGACGTGAAGATCTCTTCCGCTACCCGATCAATTAACGATGTGATCCGCCGTCAGCAGGACTTTCTGCAGAATAGCGCCTCAAAGAATAAACGCATTTTTCTGTTGAGCGATTTTCAAAAGAACAGCTCCCTGGTCAACAAGGCCGATATCGACACGAGCATGACCATCAACCTCATTCCTATTGCCTCCACAGAAGTGAATAACGTGTATATTGACAGCGTTTGGTTTGAAACACCGGTTCAGCAATTTGGCACACAACAGGTCATTCACGCCATTATCATCAACAAAAGCAATAAGGACATTGAGAATGGCAGTCTTAAATTATACATTAACAACACACAGGTTTCCTTAAACTCCTTTAATGTAACAGCGGGAAATAAAAAGGACGTGAGTATTTCCTTCACCGTAAAAACAAAAGGCATTAATAAAGGTGTTTTAAAAATTGAAGACTACCCCATTACTTATGATGATGATTTTTACTTTAGTTTTAATGCGCAAACAACCATCAATGCCCTGGTCATTAATGGTAAGGACTCGAAAACAGCCGGTAATTTCAGATCATTAATGCAAAACGACAGCCTGTTTGTATATAACGAGAATAACGAAGCGGCTATTGATTACAGCTTGTTTTCGAAAACCAATATTGTTGTACTGAACGAATTAAGCACACTCACATCCGGCTTAGCCGCGGAACTGCAAAAATATGTCAGCAATGGCGGCAGCCTGGTGATCTTTCCCAACAAAAAGCCCGACCTGGTTGCCTACAATGCCGCCTTTCAAAATTTACAACTCCCGCAAATTGTAAAGGCCGATACCGGCAACACACGAACCCAGGGCATTAACTTTGAACAGGGATTGTATGAAGGTGTGTTTGATAAAATAGACCAACGCATGGACCTACCTAAGGTGTTTGACCATTTTGAATTTACCAAAACCACCAACAGCAATTCCCAAAGCCTTGTTTCATTACAAAACGGGCAATTTCTTATTTCCCTCAATCCGCTGGGCAATGGCAAGATCTATTTGTTTTCGGTACCGTCGGATGAAACGGGCTCCAATTTATTAAAACACGCTTTGTTTGTTCCCACGCTTATCAAAATGTCTATTCTGAGTTTAAAGCCGTCGCCGGTGTATTATAAAACAGCCGTCAACGAAGCCATTGTGTTGAATACCGCTTCCAATTTTTCCGACAAGCCACTGCATATTATTAAAGACGCTGCTTCGGCAGTTCCGCCCGGCTCAGCCACCACCGGAACAACAAAGGTTGATATTATACCCGAACACCGCCTGGTGAACAACGCCACTACCCTGTTTACTCAAAACCAGGTTACAGAAGCAGGCTACTACGAGGTAAAAGAGGATACCACAACCCTGAAAGATTTAGCCTTTAATTTCGACCGCAGGGAATCGGACATGAACTTTATGAATAGCGAAAGCCTGCAAAAGCAAATTGATGAAAACGGACTGAAAAACATGGTGATTATTGAGCCAAACGAAAAAACATTAACAAATGCCCTGCAAGAAGTTAACGATGGTAAAAAATTATGGAAATTGTTTTTAATTTTAGCCTTAGTGTTTTTAGCAGCTGAAATTTTAATCATACGCTTATTCAGGAATTAATGATTACGAATTTATACGACTATACGAATTCAGCCTCCCCACATATCGATTCGTATAGTCGTAACCCGATTCGTAATCATAAAACTAAACTCTGTATACCAAAATGAATATACTAATCAAACAAGCAACCATTGTAGATACCGACAGCCCTTACAACGGCAAGGTGATGGATATTTTAATTGAGAAGGGCGTCATTACCCAGATCAAAAAAAGTATTAGTCCCGACAAAGGCATAAAATCCATTGAGGGCGAAAGTCTCCATGTATCGGCCGGTTGGCTCGACATGCAGGTGAATTTTTGCGATCCGGGCAATGAACACCGCGAAACCTTAGAGAATGGATTACGTGCCGCCGCTAAAGGTGGATTTACCGGTGTCGCCGTTATGAGTGGAACAAACCCACCATTGCATAACAAAGCGCAAATAGATTATGTTGTGAACCGTTCCAAAGCAAACATGGTAGATGTATACCCGGTAGGAACCATTAGCCACGACCAGGAAGGGAAAGACCTGTCGGAAATGTACGACATGCAACTCTCAGGCGCTGTTGCGTTCAGCGATTATAAAAAACCGGTAAAGGATGCGGGCCTGATTTTAAGGGCGCTGCAATATTCCAACAACATTAACAGCTTTATCATTACCCATTGTGATGATAAAACCATTTCGCACGGAGGTTTAATGAACGAAGGAGTGACCTCTACAAAACTTGGCCTGAAAGGCATGCCTTCGCTGGCCGAAGAAATTATGCTGCAGCGCAATATCCAGATCCTGGAATACACCGGTGGTAAAATGCACGTGCCAACCATCAGTACCAAAGGAAGTGTTGAGCTCATAAAAAAAGCAAAAGCAAAAAAATTGAATATTACCTGTGGCGTTGCCGCGTACAATTTATTGCTGGACGATACGGAACTGGAAGGTTTTGATACAAATTACAAAGTGAACCCGCCCTTAAGAACCAAAGAAGACCTGGATGCTTTGAGGAAAGGGATTGCCGAAGGCATTATTGATGTGGTGGTAAGCGATCACAACCCGCAGGACATTGAAAGCAAAGACCTGGAATTTGACATGGCCGATCATGGCATGCTTGGTTTGGAAAGTTGCTTTGGAGTTTTAAATACTGCTTTAGGTCAAAAAGTGGAACTGGAAAATATGATTGCCACCCTGACAAAAAATCCGCGTAAAGTTTTAGGACTGCAAAATGTGAGCATTAAAGAAGGCGAAGAAGCAAACCTGACCTTATTTAACCCCGGAAAAAAATATGTATTTGAAAAAGCACAGCTTGTTTCTTCGAATAAAAATTCAGGGTTTATTGGCAAAGAATTAAAAGGTTCAGTGGTAGCCATCATTAATAAGAACCAGCTGTCTTAATTTTATTATTTTGTATTGATAAAACATCCCGCATATAAAAATAACTATCTGGCAACAGGATTATTTTTATTGGTTGGGGTGTGTTGTATTGCCATTACATTAAACGCTCCCATTGCCGATTTTGGCAATTACTACTACGGCAGCAAATTATTTATTGATGGGAAATTCAGCCTTACCGACTATCAACAGATCCATCACTTCAACCAGCAAATAGCAGGTTACGGTGCTAGGGGTTATTTCGAAAATTACAGTCCTGTCCCGCCATTCAGTTTATTGTTCTATATTCCCTTTACTGTTTTATCCTGCTTGCAAGCCAAGTTGCTCTTCAACATAATAAGCCTGGCAGTTTTTTGTTTTTCGTTGTTCAGGCTCTTACACCATCTTAAAGTTAATAGCTGGTACAGTTACCTGCTGCCTGTTATTTTTTTGTATCCCTTATATAGCAACACTTACCAGGGACAAACGTTTTTACTCATCACTGCATTTTTAATTGAATCCTATCTCGCTGATGAAAATAAAAAGCCGGTGTTAAGCGCGTTTTTTTTAGCCTTAAGCATTTCCCTGAAACTATTTCCTGTTTTTATTCTCCTGTATTATGTGTTGAAAAGGAGTTATAAAACAAGTGTTTATACCCTATTATTTATTGCCGGCTTGCAGCTAGTTGCTTTATGTTTCGTCGGGCGACCGATCATCTCTCATTACTTTGTTCATGCCCTGCCCCGCTTACTGAACAATGACATTATAGGCGCTTATTATTTTTCGAACGAAAGTGTATACACTCTCCTGCTCCATTTATTTTCCTATGAAGAACTGCAGAGCACACATCCGTTATTAAATGCTCCCTGGCTGGTGCCTGTTGTTGAGAGTGTTTTTGTTTCCCTCATCCTGGCCGTACTGTTTGCGTTCCGCAACAGGGAAAACAGCTCATTCTTTGGTATTACCATCTTTTTTTGTTTGATTGCCGGAAGGTATAATACCACTTACGGAATGCTGATGCTGGTTCCTTTTGTCGTCAGCTTCCTGGCCGATAAAAAACAGACCACTTATCATTACCTCCTGTTGTTGATGTTGTGTATTGCCATTAGCATGCCGGTTGGAAAATTCATGCACAGCACCCTGTTTCTTCAATACTCACGATTAATTGGTTTGCTTTTTGTTTTTGGTTTACTGATGGTGCTTTACAGGCCCAGAATACACATTGCCTTACTGGCAATTTTTTTGTGCATGGTCACTGCATTCAGGAACTTAACTTACACCTACAATAAGCCGGCTTATTTTGAAGTTCAAAATACCAAAGGGCTTCTATATGATTACAGCATAAAAAATGATTCAATCACTTTATTCAGCACCCTGGGTGATAAGGACTATGTAGAAACGTTCGCCCTGAAAGGAAAAGCAAGAGAAAGTGAACTACTGGATGTGCACAATAATTGCATTTACATGAATGATATTGAACTTTATCGGTCGGCTGACAACAAGCAAAAACCATTCATCTACAACGATAGCCTTGCTGTATTTATGAGCGACATGAACCAGGGGCTCGGATTTTACAAACTAAGAATGATTCCGTTGAAATGAGCAGGGAGGTCATCATACCCAAAGCAAAATTCTTCAAAACTCATATTGAAGGGGCGAATCGCAATACCGGGCTTGATATGGCGCGCGCATTAAGTGTACTCTGCATTTTTGTGGCACATACCAATAATTATGCAGGAGCGTTTACGGGCATATATCCTTATATCCGTTGCATTCCGGTTATTATGCAGGAATTATTCTTTGCCCTGAGCGGCTTTCTGGTTGGCAACCAAATTATGAAATACATCAGGCCCGAAAATCCATTGACTGGTTTGATTCGCTTTTACAAAAACCGGTGGACAAGAACAATTCCGTTTTATTTTATTTTCCTCCTGGTGAATTACATTGTTTTTTATACCGTTTATCAATACACCAAATTTAGAATGTTTGAAAACACCTCTTTTTCACTTTTTGATTATTTTAGTTTTAAACAAAACCTGTATTCACCACATCCCTTCTTTTTCCCCGAAATATGGTCGATCCCCATTGAAGAATGGTCGTTCCTGCTTTTACCCATACCGGTGTTTATTTTCGTTATAAGCCTCCGGAAAACACTAAGCACTAAGAACCTGCTAAGCTTGTTACTGCTCATTATTGTTATCATAACAGCATTCAGGATTCATTACGTTATGCAAACCGGTCCCGAACTGGATTGGGAATTACGAAAGATTGTTGTGTACCGCCTGGATGCCCTGCTCTATGGCTTTGGCATCAGGATCCTTATAGATCGTTACACCGGGTTCTTTACCAAAAACAAAGTGTGGTTGCTGTTAATGGGGTTGATCCTGTCTTTTGGTTTTTATTTTTCAAAACCCTTTCTTTCACTAACCATATACAAAGCCCTGATCTTTAGCTTCATTCCAGCAGGCATGAGCATGACACTGCCTTACTTTTACCTCAGCAATTTCAACAAGCTGTCGCAGGGTTTAAAGTCCATTTTAACACACATCAGTCTCACAAGCTACACCATCCTCCTGTCTCATTTATATTTGATCCAGTTTTCAATGCTTGTTATGTATACGCCTCAAAATGTATTGGAGTGTATCCTCTTCACTAGTGTGTATTCGGCAGTCGTTATTGGTTTCTCAACCTTGTTCTTCAATTATGTAGAACAACCCATTTTAATGAAACGCAAAAAATTATAGGAAGGTATAGTAACTATCGGCAGATAGTCTTATCTTTATTTATACCTGACCATGACAGAACAACTTAAGAGCATACTTAATAAAAATGGGATCACTGAGCTGGTTGTTGCCGACATTGGCGCAAAAGACAGCCTGGACTTCATTCATGAGCTTGCTCCCATAACAAACCTTCATGGCTTTGAGCCAAACCCGGTTGAATACAAAAACCTTGAACTAAAATACAAAACCCATCCTTTCAAATCGTTGCAGTTAAATGAAACCGGCCTGGCCGAAAAGGAAGGCACTGCCCAGTTCAACATTACAAAACACGCCGCCATGAGCAGCCTGCTGCAACCGGATATTGATAATTACGAAAGGCATTTTGGCTCTTACAGCGACTTTGAACGGTGGAAAGAATACATTCGTCCCGACCAACACATTTCCATCAGCCTGACTACGGCTGATACGTATTTTAAAAACAACTCTATTGATTATTTAAAGCTCGACACGCAGGGATCCGAACTCTCCATCCTGAAAGGCGCAATAGATCTTTTAAGCGCCAAAAAAATTCAGGTCATTAAGGTAGAAGTGTCAACCATTCCTGTTTATAAAGAGCAGGCCTTTTTTTCCGACATAGACCTTTTCCTCAGAGGCTATAACTACACCCTTGTTGATTTTATTACTTACCGTAACGATTATATACCTGTATGGAACCAGGAAAAAGCTCATTCTCATTACGCTCCCTGTGGCGATGCCATTTATGTGTTGGAAGATGATAAAGACAACGCCAGTACATCTATAAAAAAAGGAATTTTGCTGCATTGGTTAGGTTATCCTGGGCTTGCGGATTCCTGGTTCATTAAAACAGGCTTATCGGCAACCGATATCGGCACCATCAAATCCATTAAAAATGTGAAGCATAAATCATTGCGCGCACGCTTGCTTAAAAACATGGCGCCTCCCTTTTTGTACAGGCTTATTGAACGCATGAGGTGAATGAAAAGAACAGGTGTCATAATTTGTGTACTGGCGGGAATGCTGTTATCCTTCTCGTTCTTTCAAAAGAAGGATGTTTCCTTAAACCTGCTCTACACCTTAAATTACAAGGGCGATAGCTGGCAAAAACAACGCACAGGCTTTTTATGGGCCCTTTCTTATTTAGGCGCCGAACTTCCGAAAGGTTCCTTTGATAAAAGCATGGAGTGGATCGATAGCAGCAGCTTCAGACTTAACTTTGGTTCGGTTGGCTTTAGCGATCAGGCTTTGGCAGTACTTGAATCCATTACCGACAGTATAAAAAAAACACCTTATTATGTAAAGTATAACCGAATTGAGCTTGGACAGTTCATTGCTTTAACCATTGGCAGCAGCCCACACTATTATGCCATAACCAATACTCCCCAAAGCTACGGCAGTTTTTTAAACACACACGACCTTAACGATCCGGCTGTATTTATGGTAACAAACTCTACGGTTGCAAAACACCATCGTATTATCCGTTATAAGCTAAACCCTTCTGTTTTAAAAACAACCTTTGTAGCTGAAGAAGGTAATGGTGACGTAAATGCCGATTTTGTGCCTTCGTTTTTTGAGACTATCGACATTATGAAAAACGGGCAATTGCATTTTGGCATTTATAATGAAACCGGTCAGTTGGTAAATGCAAGTCCTGCAGAGCGTGGTGTTGCGGGCAAGCCCGCAAAATGTTTATGGTGCCACGAGATAGTGTTTCAACCCCTGTATGCAAAAACCGATTCTGTAAAGAATAGCATCGGTCCTCAACAGTTTCAGCAACTTATTGAAAAACAGAATAACGCTCTCAGCGATTATCGAAAAACACTGAACAGCGACATTAACTTTAACAACCGGCAGGACCATACCCTGATGGAGCTTTTATACATTAGTTATATGGAACCCTCGCTTAAAAAAATAGCGAAAGAATGGAACATTCCCGAAAATGAACTAAAAGCCATACTAAGTCAACAATCCACTCACCGGCACTATGAATTTAAATTCCTGGACAGTTTATATTACAGGGGCAACATTGAGCAGTATACACCTTGCAAACATATAAGCACATCAAAGGACATAAGGGAACCTTGTGTTCATGAGCCTGATTATATTAAAAGAAAAAACTGAGTTTTTGATTATATTTGTTATATAAGCTTTCATGAATTTAGCTGACAAACTCACACGCCTGAACAGGCAATTTCTCCCCGGCCATCTTTTTCATGGTCCGGAGTGGCTGGTGTTAGGCGTAAACAACACCTGCAATTTGCACTGCAAAATGTGTGATGTGGGCGTGAATTACCAGGAAAGTAATTTCTATCAGAACTTAATGGGTGCAAAACCCATTCACATGCCCATTGAGCTTTTCAAAAAAATAGCCGATCAGGCATCGGTCTATTACCCAAATGTAAAATTAGGCTATGCCTTTACCGAGCCCCTGGTTTATAAACACCTTGCAGAGTCTCTTAAATATGCGGCAACCAAAAACCTGCATACTTCCATTACCACAAACGCCTTAAACCTGCGTAAAATGGCCGACCAGCTATTGGAAGGAGAACTCAAAGAATTGTTTGTTTCGCTCGATGGTCCTGCCGATGTGCACAACGACATAAGAGGCTATAAATTATCGTTTGAAAAAGCGGTAGAAGGAATAGATTATTTATTGCAGCAAAACAAAAGACCGCAGATCTCTGTTTTTTGTGCCATCACCCAATGGAATATCGGCAGGCTCCGGGAATTTTTAAGTTATTTTAAAGATCATGCTTTAACCCGCATCGGGTTCATGCATACCAATTACACTCCCGAAACCGTAGCCGAAATGCATAATGCACTATATAGCAACAAGTACCCGGCAACGGCATCCAATATGCAGGATATCGATATCGGAGATTACAACCTTACTCTGTTGCATGAAGAAATAAAAGAGATAAAAAACACAAATTATCCTTTCCCTGTAAGCTTTTCGCCTGAGATCAGCACCAAAGAACTGCTGGATCAATTCTATCACCATCCTGAAAAAGCCGTCGGAAAAAAATGCCATGATGTATTTAATAACATCATGATAAAATCCAACGGCGATATCATACCGGCTCATGGCCGTTGTTACAACCTTACTATTGGGAATTTGTACAATAATACCTTAAAGGAGATCTGGAACTCAAAAGTCATTAGCGAATTCAGAAAAGACCTGAATAAGGCCGGGGGCCTGCTTCCTGCCTGCAGCAGGTGCTGCAGCGCTTTTAATTAAATACGTGCCGGCACAAAACACATACCCGCTTACACAACGTACACTAAGTATGTTTTTCCTGCTTTGTTCCATCATAGCAGTTGCTCAAATCAGGGATGCAACTGTTCAGCTGCATGGCAACATAAGACCCGGTGGTTGTTTTTTTATAGCGCCTTATAAATTAAATGCCCGATCGGCTAAGGAATCGCTTTTAAATAAAGCCATGGTCCTTAATACCCAGGGCGAAGTGATTTGTTACCGCAGCATTCCAATAGGAAATGATTTTAAACTGCAATCCAATGGAATTATTACTGCATGGAACGGAACAAAATGGTTGTTATTAAATAATGAACTGAACATCCTGGATTCTGTATCCTGCCTGAATGGTATAGAAACAGACAACCACGATTTTTTAATTTTGCCAAACGGACATTACCTTTTAATTGGCAAACAAGTTGAAATACAAGACCTGAGTTCAAAGAACTATTTCAACCAGCTGCACCCCATTGCCGGCAGCAAACGGGCCAAAGTGAAATATGATGTGATACAGGAGCTCGATCATAACAAAAAACTGGTTTACCAATGGCATTCGAAAGAGCATTTTAAACTGGAGGATGCCGACCGTTTTTACTTAACCGATACCGCAACCGTGGACGTGACCCACTTTAACTCCATTGATGAAGATAAGGACGGGAACCTTTTAATTTCGGCCAGGTTTTATAACGAAGTACTGAAAGTGAATAAAAAAACGGGGCAAATTATGTGGCGCATGGGTGGAAAATACAACACGGTTAAACTATTAAATGACAAGCAACCTTTTTTAGGACAACATGATGCACGTTTTACAGGCCCAAACCGTTTTTCATTATTCGACAACGGACATACTTACGATTCGCTGAGGCACAATACCCGGGCACTGGAATATGAAATAAACGATTCCCTAAAAACAGCCACATTGGTATGGTCTTATTCAAATCCCAAAACTGTATACAGCCAGGCCGCGGGTGGCGTTCAAAAAACAAAAGATGGCTTCACCCTGGTGAATTATGGCAAGGTAAGCCCCGGTGGGCAAAACATGACACTGGAACTGTTGGATAAATTAAACGAAAAATTACTTACCATCTCTTTCCCCGATACCATGGCAAGTTACAGGGCTTATTATTACAATACATACCCTGTAAAAATAAACCAACCTGAGTTGAAAGTGATACAAAAAAATGGCAGGGAATATATTACCACCATTAAACCATACAAATACTATGTGTGGAATAATGGTAAAACCGATAAGGAAATAGAATTCGTGAAAGGTCAGATGCATTATGCGTTTGTGTCGAATGACGGAAAGGTTTACACATCCTCAGTAAGGAAAAAGCCCTGAGCTTTACTATCCAAAAAGTACCAGCTTAATGGTTTTTAAGGCGATCAGCAGGTCCATTTTCATGGACCATTTTTTTATGTAGAAGATGTCCAGTCTTACCCGGTTGGCAATCATAGCGGTATTTTTTATTTCGCCACGGTAGCCCATTACCTGGGCCAAACCTGTAATTCCGGGTTTAACTTCAAGCCGGTCCATATACACATTCACTATCTGCGAATAGCTTTCGGTATGATAGGTCATATGAGGCCTTGGGCCAATAACCGACATATCGCCCACCAGTACGTTAAAGAACTGGGGCAATTCATCGAGGCTGAACTTTCGAAGAAATTTTCCCGCAAAGGTAATTCTTGGATCATTGGTAACTGCCTGCTGGCTGTTCGCATCTTCATTTACAAACATACTCCTGAATTTGATGCAGTTAAATGTTTGGTTGTTCTTTCCGCTACGTTCCTGGATAAAAAAAACCGGCCCTTTTGACGTTAGTTTAATAAGAAGGCTGATAACAGGCATGAACCAGGAAAGGATCAGGATCATCACAACGAGCGATACGGTAACATCGATGAGCCTTTTGACGGCACTGTTAAACGGTTTTTCCAAAGGCAATTCTGATCTGAGATTCACAGTTTAAAATTAGTACTTTTTCAGAAACCGGGTCATTCATTAACTCATTAAGTTGTTAAAGCTACTCAACGGGTTTTTTGTTAAAATTATCCGCTTTTGCCAAATGCATGAAAAGGACTGTGAAAAATACAAAAGGAACAATTCCTTTATTAACGCTTAATACCGATTCGGTAAAAAAGAACAGAATAAACAATACCATGACCTGGATACCCATGTAATTACGGGAATGAATGGCATTTTTTAAATAGAGTGCCAAGAGACAGATGAACACTAACAATGCTATAATTCCCATTGAAAACAGCACTTCGATGTATTGGTTGTGCGGCCCGTAACCCAAATAGCCCGTATCGTTCAGATCGGGATTTCCATGATACAAATTTGTTTCAATGTATTTCTTGTTTAGCGCGTCCTGAAAATCGCCTGTATTGAGTCCTGTAAGCCAGGCATGATGCTCCGATTGAATCTCAAACGAAAATTTCCAGAATAAAAGGCGCAGGGATGTTCCGGTAAATTGGGTGTCATACCGAAAGCTATCCTGCTCCACTACTTTAAAATTTGAATTCAATTCCAGGGCTAGGCGTTCTTTTACTTTGGGCACACCAATACCAATTGCTAAAATACCAAGCAGGCCCATGCCTGAAATAAGCAGGGCCGCTTTTTTTGAGAAAAAATTAAACCCATAGATCACCAGTCCAGCAAATAAAATGAACAACATCATTTTTGAGTTCAACAGCAGGCAAAACAATAACAGGATTATGATGCATGAAACTGCAAGTAGTACGGACAATGAACGGAAATAATAAAGCAAAATATGAATCCCTATTAAACAATAGGCTGCCAGGTACACCGCGTTAAAATCAATAACCCTTGTTAGTTCCTGGTAAAAAAATACAGTTGTGTTTTTGTCAACCTGGTACCGGATTGCCGCATTTACCAAACAAACCAAAAAAGCTGCCACAAGGCCATATACAAACCATAAAGCTATTTTTTTTATCACAGCTGTGTCGTGCCTGTAAAGCAGGAAAGGCAGGAGTAACAGTGAACCCCTTCTTTCTACAATGGCAAAACCTTCGGTATTATTGGTACTTAAAAAATAACTGAGCACATGCGCCAGGAAAAATAAAAGCAACAATTGCACATACCTGTCTTTTACAACGGCTTTTGCTTTTTGCAACAAAGCCTTGTCGCACACATAATGCAGGGTGCATAACAGTATGAGCCAGGTGTTGACCTTTATGGAAAAGGGCATGCTAAAAGCAATCAAAGCCAGCAGGTACGATTGCAGAGTTAAATAATTATATTTTAACGTTGTATTCAAGCGTCTATAAATACGGTTTCATAAGCATCGGCTATGGCTTTCCAGGTATACGTGGTTTTAATTTTCGAAAGATTGTTTTCACTCATGCGTTCCCTGTCAAAATAGGTGGCCGGGTTTTTCAACAGCTCACAAATATCATGTTCGGTATTAAAATATACAGCATCCGTGCCCAGTACCGAGGCATTAAATATGTTTTGGTGAGCGCAGATGAATGCTTTACTCGCCATGGCTTCGAGTAACGAGGGGTTGGTACCGCCAACCGAATGCCCGTGAAAATATAATTTGCAATGGTAACGAAGCTGATCCAGGATATGAATATCATAAATCCCTTCCCTGAATTGAACTTGCTCAGAGGCATATTTAGCTTTCAGCATTTTCCCGAAAGGTGTTTTAGTAGAACCAATGATTACCAAAGGTTCATCCACCTTTGATAGTAAATATCCCTTAATGATCGTTTCTATATTATTTTCAGGTTCCAGGCGCGCGATCACTAAAAAATAGGAGAAGGGCTTGAGTGCGTACGCACTCAACACGGTAGCATCGACTTCGCTAATGGCTGTGGCGCCGTATGGAATAAAATGAGAGGACACACGATACCGTTCGGATAAATACTTTTGTATCCCAACCGAATCGGCAATTAAGTGTGTACTGTTATTAACAGCCCATTTTTCGGCCAATCTTAAAAATCGTTTTACCGGGCCGCTGTATTTACTCCGCTTCCACTCCAAGCCATCCATGTTTGTAATAACTTTCACTTTTTTGGGAAATAAAAAAGACCATACAGAACTACTGGTATAGCCTAATTGAAGAATGACATCGTAGTTTTGTTTTCGGCAATGCCGGATGCAGTTCAAATCATAAATAAATTGCCCCGCTGTACCAAGTTTATCTTCGGGGTCGTTGCTATGTACAATCCTCACTCCCTGAAAATCATTTTCCCTGTATGGATGAAGGCTTGAATTGTATACTGTAACAGCATGTCCTCTCTGGTGCAACATCACCGACAGGTTTTCGGCCAGCTGTTCAAAACCACCATAATGATTGGGAATACCACGTGTGCCAATGATCGCGATCTTCATTACCGAAGGCTATTGATTTTTGGCAGTGCCGCTACCAAATAATTTATTTTTAATTTTCACGGCCGGGTCGTACACACTGGCCAGGAATTTTTTAACAGGCTTCCCTTCGCCCACATGCCAATCGGTTGTACGCGGTTTTTCAACGATATACTCGTGTTGCATGTAAGCATACGAAGCAATGGAGGTCCTGAACATACCATCCGGAAAATTGGTAACATCGTAGCCATGTAGCGTATAATTATTGGTAAGCTGGATCACCATGCGGTTAAAAGGCACTTCAATATCCTGCTCTTCGGAGGTACGCAAATCCCGGATCTTCAAATGTCCGCCGTACTCAGGTTTCCAGTCTTTATTGACATATAATAACAAATTCAGGTAACGGTACCAGTTCTTGTGCAAGGGGTGGTAATTAAAATCAAGGTGCATGTCCAGGAAGCTTTTCTTTTTACCCTGGTGAATGCCGCCGCCATGAAAGGCCTTATCTACAAACACTTCCTGGTTGGTAATGTATTTTAAAAACGACTCGAATTGAGGTGACAACAGATCTTCGTGTAATTCTGCAAATAAAGGATCGATGCTGCTAAAGCTGGATTTTTCGAACTTATTGGCAGCAAACACATAATCGCGGCTTTTGGTTTGTATCTCGGGTAATTTTTGATGAAGCTGCTCCAGCTTTTCTTTATCACAAAAATGATCGATCACCAAATGCGGAAATGGTTTTGCCAGCAAAAATTCAAGCCTGTATTTCTCCTTATTAGCCGTCAGCTCATCTAATCGTATCATGATCCAAAATAGTTTGATAAGCCTCTTGTGTTACTTTAGCAGCGGCCTTCCAGGTAAAGTTATTAAAAATTCTCGATTGTAGTGATGGCGAAACGTCTTTATTCCATGCTTTTTCAACCGCTGCTTTAATGGATTGCAGGTCATTGGGTTCGCAGTATTCAACCATTTCATCGAAATACTCTTCCACATCACCACGTCGGCCAAGCACCAGGTTACAACCCATTGCTCCCGCTTCCAGGTTGCTTAAGCCGGTAGTTTCAAACCAGCTTGCCAGCACATGCACTTTCGCTCTGCTGTAATAGTCAAGCAATTGTTCCTGTGGCATAAAATCAATGAACTCCATATTTGCCGGAGCCTCTGCCCTGCATTGTTCGTAATAGCCTTTTTGGTTTGGCGCGGCTGAGCCAATAAATAACACCTTATAACCGGTATCCTTTAAGGCCCTTATCACATTCAACTGGTTCTTGTTGCCTTCAATGCGCCCCACGCAAATAACAAGGTCGCGTTCATGCCCTTCTTTTTGTTGAAATAAAGTTTCATCAATCGCATTGGGAACAACCGTATACGTTTTACTGACGCCATAATCTTTATACAAGCGCTTGTACTCGCTGTTTGAATTTGGCAAAAGCATTTCGGCGCGTTTTAATATATGAACAACCGAAGCTTTATGCCCCTTTAAAAAGAAACGCATAGTACTTACCTTTTCTCCTTTTAAAATAAATTTGGCGAGTGTTTTAAAATACTCAACCGCGTCGCGGCTAAATACCTTGCTTAGTTTTCCAATCAAATCGTTACGGTGGTATTTATCATATTCCCTGTAGTCGACATAAATAGGAGACAGGATATAAGGCAAATCGGTTTTATACAAATGTCCTAAAATATCTTCCGGATCAATAACATTAAAAAAATGCAGTAAGGTGTACTTTTTATAATCGATGTCGCCTTTTGTATGAATATCAACTTCAACACCAAGAAGCTTAAGGTACTCCGCAGTTTTTACGATCTGTACCGTGTCGCCACCGGGAACCGAAAATAAATTGGGCCGGGTAATCATGAGCACTTTTATAGCATTCCTTTTCATCATTTACGATCGATAACTGGCCTGTTAACATTAAACTCCGGAAATACAGTTGTAAACGCAAAGATCCATATGACGTACTCAACAACATTGGTAATATAACTTCCGGTAAACTGGTAAATAAAAATAAAAAGGAATAAGGATAGCTGTAAATAATTTTTATTGACTCCGGTTTTAACGAATAAATAAGCAATAACGGCCAGTCGCACTATCACTCCAAAAATTCCAAAAATAGCCAGCGTCTCTGCCATAGTATTAGGGATTCGGTATACATCAAGCTGACCCCAATAGGCAAAATGTTTGTGCATAATAGCTGGTAACAGCAATTTTGCCTGGCCAAGGCCGCAACCAAACCAAATGCTTTTGGTTTTGGCAACCAGCCAGGCAATCTCAAAGGCTTCAATAGTTCTCCCGCGCGAGGAGGTATCATAGCCCATAAAAATGTTGGTGATCCTCACCACCGGCAAGCTTTTAGGAAAGAAAATAAAGAGAACAAGGCCTGTTAAAACAGTCAATACAATACATGCCGCCATTATATTGAACAGGGTACGGTACCTGACAAACAAATGACGGTTGAACCAGAACATAATAGCTGCCGCAATCAGGGTGCCTCCAAGCACACCAAAGGACAGGGACAGTAAAAAGGGCAGCAGTACCATCACTAAAATAAGGCCTTTTTGTTTCAGCTGCTTGTTAAATCCTGCTTCGAACAAGAAATAATAGGCAACAGGAATTAAGAGCAGGGAATAATAGGAAGCTTCAAAGGTAAATAACGACAGCCGCGTGAAAGGATTTTGAGTGGTAAAGAGATTGGTATACCAGAAAATTTTTTGGTATTTATAGTCCATAAAATAAAAGGGAATGGCAATGAGCACCAGGATAAAATTAACGATGAGGATCTTTCGCATAACCTCTTTAAGACTGGCGTAACGGGAAATGTAAATATAAGCCGCCAACACAAAAATAATGGTGCTGGCAAAAAGGGCATGTGAAATGGCAAATGTTTTAAGGTCAACACCCATGCAGTAATGAATGATGGAAAAAGGCAGGACGATGAGAAGAGGATAGATCAGGGCACGGAGAAATCCTTTTTTCCAGATCCAGAAAAGAAAAAAAGGCGTCAGGATATTGGTATACAACAAGCCGCCTTTTAAACCAACCGAATTAAAGAAAAAGTAAAGATAGGCTACTGATTTTTGTAACGATATCTTCCATGAGATCTTCAGAGTATTTGCCTTAGTTGTTTCCAGGGTTAAAAGCGCTTGGTTTATAATAAAACAGGTACACACTTATTGCTAAAAGAGCCGACGCAGAGATGTTTAACCAAAAAGAACCATGAAACATAAAAGGCACAAAACACAAGCAGGGAACAACAACCTTTAAACTCTCCGATAACGATACCTTATTGAAAAAATGTTTGTGAAAGAAGTAATACTGAACAATCATCATCAAACCTGTAGCGCAAATCAGTCCACATAACAAACCGGTAATTCCAAAACAATAATACCCTAGCGTCATAGCTATTAAATGTGCACTACGTAAAACACCTTCAAACAACGAATTATAAAATGGCTTATGCGAGGCATTAATGAACTGGTAGGGAATAATGCTGAGCAGAAGGAATGCAATGTATACCAAGTACAATCTTATATAACCTATGCTGCTAGCAAACTTCTCCTCACCAAGCCATAACCTGAACACCAGGTCGCCCGAAAATAATAAAACGATAATAACACACCATCCTGAAACATTAATCACAAAGCGCGAATTATAATACATCTGCAGGGTATCTTTTTTAAGGCTATGTTCATAGGCTACCTTAGGGAACATAAAAGCGCCAAGTGCTGTGAGCGCATTGTGGATCTGGCTTCCGATCAATGAGGCCAGGGAATATAAACCCAGGATTTTTAAATTGGTAAAATAGCCAACCACAATCCGGTCGCTCAGAAAACCAACCAGGCCAATGACCGACTGTAGCCAATACCAAAACTGGTCTTTACTTCTGAGTGTTTCCCCTTTAATGGATGAAGGAATAAAATTTAAAAATGGAAATTGCTTCTTTATAACCAGGAGCTGTATCAAAATATTAGCCCCGTTTATTAAAACCGTAGCCAAAAAAATGCTGTGCAACGGATAACCCAATATTGCCAAAAAAATGCTGGCAAGTATTACCGAGTTTTTAGAAACCAACGAAAGCTGAGCAGCAACATCAAAACGTTCATATCCTTTCAAAATACTCAGGAGCACCATCTCGCAAAATTTAACACCGCTTGACATAAATGCCAGGATCAATACCAGCCTGGTAGAATCGACCAACGGTTCGGGAACATGGAACCAATAGTTAACCACGCCTGACCATGAAATAGCGGCACCTAAAATAACCGAGAGGAGGCATATGAGCAAGGCCTGTGACCAGTTTCGGTTAATCCCGGAGCTGATGAGGGACGTGTTTTCGAATGCGCGGTTCCCCGAAATGATCTTGATGGTAGAGTCGCCCAGGCCAAAATTTAACACATACATGAACTGGTTAATGGTGGATACCATCATCCATACACCATATTGCTCGTAGCCCAGGTGTTTTATAAAAACAGGGGTGGCAAGGATCATCATTACCGGGTAAATCCCCAGGTCTAATAAGCTCCAGATAGTGTTCTTTTTTAACTGTCCTGTAATCAACATCACGATTTAAGGTAACAAACAAAAATATACATATTTATGTCAAAATAATGCCTAAAAACTCCCTCTTTTATCAGTATATTTACATGACTTTCAATGCTTAAAGATTAAAAACCACATAACGTTTATGAATGAACAAAAAGACGATATTATTGATTTTACGGCCATCATTGCCCGGCTGAGTTATCCGTTTATTTTATTAAAAAATCATTATAAGTTATCCCTGGTATATGTTGTTGCGGCAATTGCTCTTGCACTTGCTTTAAAATTGACATTACCACCTGTCTATTCCGGGTCTTTCATTATCAAATCCAATGAAGATAAAGACCTGTACTTTTTAAACATGCTCATGGACCTTGAAACGCTGGTAAAAGATAACGACCATATGGGAATAGTGGAAGAGTTGAAAGTGCCCGAAAACGATGCTTCTCTTTTAAAGAAGATAAAGCTGACCCCTATTTTTAATTCAAGAGGTACAGATAGCAGCAAGGCGGTAATTGTTACCTTTGACATGAGCGAGCAAAACAGGTTTAAGGAAATGCAAAACGCGATGATCGCTTACCTGGAAAACAGCCCGCACTACCAAAAACTGAGAGGGATCCGGATCTCAAACATTGAAAGCCTGGAGAAAAAAATTACCAGGGATATTATAGAAATGGACAGCGTCAAAAAGATCATCATCGAAAACATTAAGCCGGCAGCCACAAACGGCAACGGACTGGTGTACAATGTTCCTGTTGATCCATACAAGGCCTATGAAATTAATATGGGCAGGTATAAGGAACAATTGTGGCTCATTAACAAGCAAAAGGATCAGAGTAGTTTTGAATTGATGAAGCCCTGCGTCGTGAGCAAAAAACCTGTATGGCCAAGGTTTAGTTTGCTGGCTTTAGCGCTTGTTCCCATTTCGCTACTGTTATTTCTTTTTCATGCCCACCGAAAAGAGAAACACAATTTGGCTCAATAATCAATAAATGACCTTTCATTGAAAGCAGGTGTTCTATTATTCAATCCAAGGGCGGCATCTGTTAAACCACGGATACCAAACAGCGTGTTGCAGGTAGCTGCCAGTATTGATGCCTACCATCAATGGGTGATCGTTGACGGAAATCTTGAAACCGATCCCTGGAAAAAAATTGAACAGTACCTTTCTTCGGGCAATTATAGCTATTTTGGATGCACGGTAATGCCGGGCCCCCAGTTAAAACAAGCCATTCCTATTACCAAAGAGATCAGGAGAAAATACCCAACGATTAAAATTATCTGGGGAGGCTATTTTGCATCGAACCAGTATAAGGTTAATTTAAATTCGGGCTATGTAGATTATATTGTAAATGGCCCCGGTGATAATACGTTTCCAAAACTGATCGATGCCATTGAAAACAATTTACCGGTTGATGACATTAAAAATTTAATTTACAAAAAGGACGGACAAATTGTAAAAACAACGAAAGAAGAACTGCTTGACCTCGACAAATTGCCGAACCTGCCTTACGATAAATTACACCAACTCTATCCTTTAACTAAATACCTGGGAAAAACCTACCTGGGAAAAAAGACCATTGCTTACCACAGCAGCTTTGGCTGTCCTTTTACCTGCTCGTTTTGCGCGGTAGTACCTATTTACAATGCGCGTTGGAAAGGCAAGTCGGCACAGGGAATATACAATGACATTAAATTACTGAAAGAAAAACACCATGCCGACGCGATTGAATTTCATGACAACAATTTTTTTGTTTCCGAAAAACGGGTCGTTGAATTTGCAAAGCTTATTAAGGATGAACACATGACCTGGTGGGGCGAAGCCCGAATTGATACCATGGATAAATATAAAGATGAATCGCTGGCCATCATTCGTGAATCGGGCTGCAAGATGATTTTTTTTGGGGCGGAAACCGGTAACGACGAGGTATTGAAAAAAATGGACAAGGGGGGGACACAAACCGGCGAACAGATCCTGAAATTTGCCGAGCGCTTAAAAAAATTCGATATCATTCCTGAATACTCTTTTGTGCTGGGAATTCCCGGCGACACGGAAGAACTTGTAAACAAGCAGATTGACGAAGACATTACCTTTATTAAAAAAGTAAAACAGGTAAATCCCCATACGGAAATTATTATTTACACTTACAGCCCTGTGCCAACCGAAGGTTCCGACATGTATACCAATGTGCTGGCAAGCGGTTTTAAATTTCCGGAAACATTGGAAGATTGGATCAGCCCGCAATGGGAAAATTTTGACCTGAGAAAGAATCCACTAACGCCATGGTTAAAGCCCTATATGATTGACAAGATCCGTAATTTTGAAACGGTATTGAACGGTTCTTATCCTACCTGTTCTGATATCCGCTTAACGCCTCTGAAACGAAGGTTCATAAAAATTATCAGCTCATGGCGTTACGCTACCGGTTTCTACTCGTTTCCAAAGGAGATACGATTATTACATAGGATCTGGAAATACCGCCAACCTGAAACTGAAGGTTTTTAATGATAGCCGGGGTACAAAAAACATATAGCAACTTTGTGTTAAAGCCATTTTTGAAATGGTATTTAAAAAAAGAACGCAGCACTCATCTTCGTGGCTTTGAACTTTTAATTAAGCCGGGCGTGTTCCATCCAAAGTATTTTTTCAGCAGCCTATACCTGTTTGATTTTGTTTCACAACTCAACCTTGTGGGAAGATCGTTTTTAGAAATTGGCTCAGGCTCAGGGTTTATCAGTTTGCTGGCCCATCAAAAAAAAGCCATTGTTAGTTGTGCCGATCTTAACCCACTTGCTGTTGACTGTACAAAAGCCAATTTTCAAAAAAATTTCGGCAAGCTACCTGAAACCGTTCATGTATACGAAAGCGATGTTTTTAAAACGATTCCTGAAAGCAGCTTTGATATCATTGTCATTAACCCTCCCTATTTTTTTAGCGCTGTTTCAACAACCGATCAGCTGGCATGGAACTGCGGTGCCAATGGCGAATATTTTATCCGTTTATTCTCTGATCTAAAAAATTACAGTTCTGAAACAAGTTGCATTTATATGATACTGGCGGATAATTGCGATATAGAAAGAATAAGCCAAATTGCCAAAGAACAGCAGTTTAAGCTTGAGCTGATTGAACAAAAGAAAGTGAAGTGGGAAATAAATTATATTTTCAAAATAATTCGTTTTAAGTAAACAGGAAATGTCTCAAACAGGTACACATACTCTGTCAAAAACGCAGCAAAGCATAATAAAAACCCTGCTGTATTTTGATGTATTTAGCTACCCGCTAAAAGAGGAGGAAGTGTTTGAGCATTTAACCCTAAAGCAAACATTAAGTGAATTTAAAGAAGAGCTTAAACGTTTAACAGAACAAGGACTTATAAAACAGGAGAATGGCTTTTTTCTTAACCCGGACTCTTCTTCTGAAATAATTACAAGACGCATAGCCGGTAATACATTGGCAGAAACCATGCTTCCAAAGGCTTTTCAATTCAGCCGCAAAATTGCCCGCTTTCCTTTTATAACAGGTGTGTGCATATCGGGAAGCTTGTCGAAGAATTACTATGATGCTAAAAGCGACATGGATTATTTTATCGTCACAAAAGATAATCGCTTATGGATTGCCCGGTCGCTTTATATTTTATACTACAAACTACTGGTTCCGCAAAGCAAAAAGCGGTATTACTGCCTGAACTATTTTGTATCGGAATCACACCTTGCTATTCCCGATCATAATTTATTTGTAGCAACGGAGCTGGCGCATCTTATTCCCACAGTAAACTTTGACGCCTACAAAGCTATTATGAACCATAACCAATGGGCAAATGATTATTTTGGGAATAAAAAAGAAGTTGTTTACAAAGGAACAACAGATGTTCCGCGCCCGTTTTTAAAAAAATTGATCGAACTACTATTTAGCCGCAATTTTGGGAATTGGGCTGACGATGTACTGTTGCGAATAACCTTAAAACGCTGGCGCAGAAAATATAAAGAGCTGAGCGATGAGGATTTTGACCTGCAGTTCCGCACCCGCAAGCATGTGTGCAAAAGGCATTCGCATGGTTTTCAGAATAAGGTGCTTTTATCTTTAGAACAAAAGATCAATGAATATGAACAACAATTTAAGATTAAATTAGGATAGCCACTAAGGCGCAAAGACATGAAGAGGATATGAAGAGAAAGAATCCTTAACTTAGGGCCTTAACGTCTTTGTGGCAAATACAATGAAAATCCTTTTTACACATAGCTACTTTCTAAAGTTTGATCCCAAACAATATCAAACAGCAATGCCCTACCCGCCATTGGGCACATTGTATGCCATGTCGTATTTGCGTGAGAACGGATTTGAGGTGAAGCTGTTCGATACCATGTTCTGTAATTCGGCAAAAGATATTGAAGCAACAACGGATGCTTATCAACCGGATATTTTTATCAGTTACGACGATGGATTCAATTACCTTACAAAAATGTGCCTCACCAACATGCGCGAAGCCTGTTTTGAAATGCAGCAGTATGCCAAAACAAAAGGTTGCAAGGTTATTACATCAAGTTCGGATGCCACCGATCATGCGGAAGAGTACTTAAACCATGGATCGGATGTGGTAGTGATTGGTGAAGCTGAACAAACCGTTTTGGAATTGTGCCAGGCGTTTAAAAACAATATAGCTATAGAGCAAATTGCTGGCATTGCCACTATGAAAAATTCCGTGTTAGTAAAAAGTAATGCAAGGAATGTTCTTAAAGACCTGGATACACTTCCACCACCTGCCTGGGATTTGATAGATATTAACCCTTACAAAAACATGTGGCTTAGCAAGCACGGCTATTTTTCATTGAACTTTGTCACCACGCGCGGCTGCCCCTATAAATGCAACTGGTGCGCCAAACCCATTTACGGGAACCGCTATAATTCGCACAGTCCTGAAAACATAGTTCTTGAAATAAAAAAATGGCAGCACCAATTCGGCTTTACACACGTTTGGTTTGCCGATGATATTTTTGGCTTAAAACCCCATTGGCTGAAAGATTTTGAGCATTACACAAAAAAAGAAAAACTCAGTATCAACTATAAAATTCAAAGCCGTGCCGACCTGTTACTGGAAGAGGATAATATTGAGCATTTGGCCAACAGCGGTTGTTCCATGGTTTGGATGGGCGCAGAAAGCGGTTCACAAAAAATACTGGATGCCATGGACAAGGGAACCAAAGTAGAACAAATTTACGAAGCAACACGCTTGTTGAAAAAGCACGGTATTGGCGTGTCCTTGTTTTTACAGTTGGGCTACCTGGGCGAAACAACAGAGGACATCAAACTCACCATTCAAATGGTAAAGGACCTTTTGCCGGATGATATTGGCATTTCGGTATCTTACCCTTTACCGGGTACTGTTTTTTATAACAAGGTAAAAGAACAATTGAAAGAAAAAAGCAACTGGACCGACAGCGACGACCTGGCAATGATGTTTAAAAATACTTACAAACCTGAGTTTTACAAACAGCTGCAACGGTATATTCATAAAGTATACCGAAAAACCATCGGCATTCAATCGGCTAAAAAATTGTTTTCAAAACCGGGTAAAAAACATCTGAAAAATGCGCTTGCTTTATTGCACCTTTTAGCGGGTGAAAAAATTGAAAAACGAAAATTAAAACACATAGAACCTGATGCAACCGCAAGCCTTTGACACTTATGCAAAAGACTATGACGCTCATTTTACCAATTCATTCATTGGAAAAGCGCAGCGTTGGCAGGTATACAAACAGGTAAAAAAATACATTTCATTCCAGGCAAAAAAAGTGCTGGAAATAAATTGTGGTACAGGCGAAGATGCTGTTTGGCTGGCCTTGCAAGGCGCTTCTGTTTTAGCCACCGACATTTCGGAAGGAATGCTACAGGTTACCCGGCAAAAAAAAGCCGGACATTTCATTAATACAAAGCAGATGAGCAGCCAGGACATTAAATTACTTAGCCCCGAAAAATTTGATGTGATCTTTTCAAATTTTGGTGGATTGAATTGTTTATCGGAAAAAGAATTGATTGATTTTAAAAATGGCTGCTTGCAGGTTCAAAACACATCCGGGCAACTGGCTTTTGTTATTATGGGAACAACCTGCTGGTGGGAACGGTTTTATTATAACCGGAAAAAAGATCCTGCAAGAGCTAACAGGCGTCTCAACAAAAGTGGTGCAGAAACAGTAATGGATGGACATCATTTCAAAACCTGGTATTACAGCCCGGAAGATATGAAAGCATTATTTAATAGCCATTACAAACACATTGCAACAAAACCCATTGGGTTGTTTGTGCCACCTTCTTATCTGGAGCATTATGTCAAAAAAAGAAAGATGTTGTTTGGCTTGTTGAAATTTATGGACAGCTTGTTAGGGAATTTCTCTTTTTTGGCAAACCGGGCCGATCATTATTTAATCGTTTTTGAGAAGAAATAATTTTAGAAACCATACGACCCCGAAAGGGTCGAATATTGTTCCTAGCTTCAATTTCGAACGCATTATCCGTTCGGGATCAAACAAATTAAAATAATTATCTTTGAATAAAATGAAACTCCTTTTTACACATGGCTATTTTTTGAGTGAAGATCCAAAAGAACTTCAGATCATGAGGCCCTATGTGCCATTAGGTATTTTATATATTTCGTCTTATCTCGAACAGCATGGCTTCGATAATGAGGTGTTCGACTCTACCTTCTCAACCTTAGATAAATTAAAAGAAAAAATAAGCAGCGATAAACCGGATGTGATTGCCATTTACACCAATTTAATGACCAAGTTGAATGTACTTAAGATCATTAAATACATCCGCTCGGAACCAGCATTAAACCACATACAAATTATTTTAGGAGGGCCCGAGGTTCGAAACTATGCTGAGAATTTTTTAAACTACGGCGCCGATTTCATTATTATTGGTGAGGGTGAAGAAACTATGCTGGAGCTGGTTAATTATTTGAATAATAATGTATGCCGTCACCCTGAACTTGATTCAGGGTCTCATGAGATGCTGAATCAAGTTCAGCATGACCTGAACTCCATCAAAGGCATTGCTTTCCTTGAAAAGGGAGCACTTATTACCACACCCGAGCGACCACTAATAAAAGACATTAACGCACTCCCATTCCCCAACCGTCAAAAAATAGATTTCACGCCTTACTTAAATGGCTGGAAAACCCATCATGGTTATAGTATGATGAGCGTGAATACCATGCGTGGTTGTCCCTACACTTGCAAGTGGTGCAGCAGGGCCGTATATGGCGGCACCTATCGCAGGCGATCGCCCCAACTGGTAGCACAGGAATTAAAACTGCTCAAAGAAGCATACAACCCTGATATGATCTGGTTTGTGGACGATGTGTTTACCATCCACCATAAATGGCTGGCTGAGTTTGCAGAAGAAGTCAAAAAACTGGATGCCCTTATTCCTTATGAGGTGATCTCGAGAGCGGACAGGCTGAATGAAGAAGTGTTGAGAATATTAAAAGCCAGTGGTTGTTTCAGAGTATGGGTTGGTGCAGAAAGCGGTTCACAAAAAATAATTGATGCCATGGACCGACGGGTGGATGTGATGCAAACGCGTGAAATGATACGGCTTGCCAAACAGCATGGCATCGAAGCAGGGACCTTTATCATGTTGGGTTATCCGGGCGAAACCAAAGAGGATATTAAAGAAACCATTAAGCACCTGGTGCAATCAAATCCGTCGCAATATACCATTACCATTGCCTATCCAATCAAAGGAACCGAATTATACAATGAGGTGAAAAATGAATTTCTTAACCAACACCTGGAATGGGAAAGCTCTACCGACCGGGACATTGATTTTAAACGAACCCATCCTAAACAGTATTACCAGTATGCCATTCAATGGGTAATGAACGAGGTTTACCTGAAAACAAAAAACAAAAATATTTTCAAAATTCCTTACCTCAAACTAAAATCACTGAAGTACCAGTTACAGATGGAGCTGAGTAAATAAGTTTTCCTGTCAGTTCGAGTGATTTTTTGTCTGCCTCTTACAAAAAATTGTATCGAGAACTGTTCAAAAAAATTTCTCGATGCGCATTTACAAAGAACAGCTAAATGCTACCCGAAGGGACATAAAAACCAATCTCTCAAAAACTAACTCCCACGCTCACACCACCCCAAAACTGGAAATAATCCCCGTGAAAACCTAAAGCATCATTGCTTGTTATCACCGGTGTTACCGCGGCTCTTAAGAAAAACCCATCGTCCTGTTTCTGGTACCTGTAGCCTACACGCCCGGTACCAAAGACCAATGTTTCCCAAAAATAGGTGTCAATCTCATTGGGCCGTTCGTTATAACGGCGTTGCAGGCTGGCGCCCAACCCAAGTTCCAGGTGATGTGGGTTTTTGAAGAGGATAAAATTGTTTTCTAAAACATAGATCTGCTCAATGTAAACACTGTTGAAATGTGGCGCAAAGCCAAGCCTGGCGCTCATTTTAAACTTTTCCCTGTAATAATAGATCCGATCGATGTTTAGCGAGTAAAGCCCCGCGTTTCCCGCCAGTTCAATAAACCCTGCTGTTTTGGCGGGGTTTTTCTCATAATCCCTTGGTGGTTTCAGCGAATAATCGTCCTGAGCCATGGCACACGCACTGTAAAGTGTGGCAAACAAGAGGAAAACGATATGTTTAAATGGAATCACTACCCAAACTTACACATTAAAAATACTGCTTTATTAATTAAATGTTAAAATCTTTAGCCTCTAAATCCTAACAAAGCGCTATCTTTACCAAGTTTGTTTTTTTGTAAGCGGTTTCAGGTTTCTTGTTAAACATTTCTGGTTTCACTCCTGAACTTTACAAAACTTCAAACCAGAAACTTTAAACTTAAACATGAAAGACACCTCTATAAAATCCGTTTTAATTATTGGCTCAGGACCCATTATTATTGGCCAGGCCTGCGAATTTGACTACTCCGGTTCACAATCGGCAAAAAGCTTAAGGGAAGAAGGCATTGAAGTAACGCTGATTAACTCGAACCCGGCAACCATTATGACCGATAAGGTTACCGCCGACCACATTTACCTATTGCCGCTGGAAGTAAAATCCATTATCAAGATACTGGAGGAACGCAAGATAGACGCGGTTTTGCCAACCATGGGCGGACAAACCGCTTTAAATCTTGCCCTGAAATGCGATGACATGGGCATCTGGAAAAAGTATGGCGTGAAAATGATTGGTGTTGACATTGACGCCATTAAAGTAACAGAGGACCGTGACTTGTTCCGTGCCCGCATGGAAGAAATTGGCGTAGCAATGGCACCTTCAAAAATTGCCAAATCATTTCTGGAAGGTAAATCCATTGCACAGGAATTTGGATTCCCGCTCGTTATTCGTCCTTCCTTTACGCTTGGCGGAAGCGGCGGTTCGGTGGTTTATAAAAAAGAAGATTACGATCATTTATTGAACCGTGGTTTACAAACTTCGCCCATACATGAAGTATTGATTGACAAAGCCGTTTTAGGCTGGAAGGAATATGAGCTGGAATTACTGCGTGATAAAAACGATAATGTCGCTATTATCTGCTCCATCGAAAATTTTGACCCAATGGGTGTGCATACCGGCGATAGCATTACGGTGGCTCCCGCGCAAACCCTGAGCGACAGTACTTATCAGAAAATGCGTACCATGGCTATTAAAATGATGCGCAGCATTGGTAACTTCTCGGGTGGTTGCAACGTGCAGTTTGCCGTAAGTGACGATGAGAAAGAAGAGATCATCGCCATTGAAATTAATCCACGCGTGTCCCGTTCATCGGCCCTGGCCAGTAAAGCTACCGGTTACCCTATTGCCCGCATTGCCAGTAAACTGGCCATTGGTTATACGCTGGACGAACTGATAAACCAGATCACCAAATCAACATCGGCTTATTTCGAACCGACTTTAGACTATGTGATCGTAAAAATACCACGTTGGAACTTTGACAAGTTTAAAGGGTGCAACCGCGAACTGGGTTTCCAGATGAAATCGGTTGGCGAGGTAATGGCCATTGGCCGCTCATTTCAGGAGGCTCTGCAAAAGGCCTGTCAGAGTTTAGAGATCAAACGTAATGGTTTGGGTGCCGATGGAAAAGAGAACACCAACCAGGCTGAACTACTGGCAGGATTGGAACGACCGAGCTGGAACCGCCTGTTCATGATCTATGATGCCATGAAATTGGGGATCTCCATTAAAACCATCCAGAAACTCACACGCATTGATATGTGGTTCCTGGAACAGATCGAGCAAATGATAGCGGTGGAAAATGAGATCAGCAAATACCGCTTAGCGGATATTCCAAGAGATTTGTTGTACGAAGCCAAACAAATGGGTTACGCCGACAGGCAGGTGGCACACCTGCTGCGTTGCCTGGAAAGCGAGGTGTACAATAAACGCAAGGAACTGAACATTAACCGGGTATTTAAGATGGTGGATACCTGCGCGGCTGAGTTCGAAGCAAAAACACCTTACTACTATTCCACTTTTGAAGATGAGAATGAAAGTATCCGTACCGACAAAAAGAAAGTGATCATCTTAGGTTCAGGCCCCAACCGCATTGGCCAGGGAATTGAGTTTGACTACAGCTGCGTGCATGGTGTATTAGCGGCTAAAGAAATGGGTTACGAAACCATCATGATAAACTGTAATCCCGAAACCGTTAGTACCGATTTCAGCACGGCTGATAAACTTTACTTTGAACCGGTATTCTGGGAACATATTTACGACATTATCCTGCACGAAAAGCCGGAAGGTGTCATTGTTCAGCTGGGCGGGCAAACCGCTTTGAAACTGGCTGAAAAGCTGGAACGTTACGGCATTAAGATCATCGGCACCGATTTCAAATCGTTGGATTTGGCAGAGGACAGGGGAAGTTTCTCAACCCTGTTAAAAGAAAACAACATTCCTTACCCTAAGTTTGGGGTAATCAATGACGCCGAAGAGGCCATTACATTATCAAAAGAATTAGGCTTCCCGTTATTGGTTCGTCCGAGCTATGTACTGGGAGGCCAAAGCATGAAGATTGTGATTAACGAAGAAGAGCTGGAGCAACATGTGGTAAAATTATTAAATGATCTGCCGGATAATAAGGTATTACTGGATCATTTCTTACAGGGCGCCATTGAAGCCGAATCGGATTCGATTTGCGATGGGAAAGACGTGTACATTATTGGCATGATGGAGCATATTGAGCCTGCCGGTATTCACAGCGGCGATAGCTATGCCGTACTTCCAACGTTTGACCTTTCAGAGAATGTCATCAAACAAATGGAGCAGCATACTAAAACCATTGCTTTAGCGCTTAATACGGTTGGTTTATTAAACATCCAGTTTGCCATTAAAGACGAGGTGGTTTATATTATTGAAGCGAACCCGCGCGCATCACGTACGGTACCATTCATTGCCAAAGCCTACGATGAGCCTTATGTGAATTACGCTACCAAAGTGATGCTGGGTCAGAAAGTAAAAGATTTTAAATTTGAGCCTAAGAAAAAAGGATACGCCATTAAGATTCCGGTATTCAGCTACGAGAAATTCCCTGAGATCCAGAAAGAACTGGGGCCTGAAATGAAATCGACCGGAGAAGCTATTTATTTTATCGATGACCTGTATGATGAGTATTTCCAGAACATTTACAGCGAACGGAATTTGTATTTGAGTAAGTAAGTTGTTCCCTAATTTTTTAAAACCCTGTCGGAATAATTCCGACAGGGTTTTGTTTTTAGTTCCTACTCAAAACATTTTTCATTTCTCTTCTGTACTTCTTCCTCACAAAACCGTAAAATTTCACATCGCGGTAAATCTGTCTTAAATCTACCCATAAACCGTAGGAATAATACGCGCCACTAAAATTCACATTCGGATTTTTATCTAAGGCAATGCGATATCCTGCGCTTCCCGTTACCCCTACCCACTTAAAAGGCTTTAAAACAATGTCAACACCACCGCTGGTGAGCGAGGTACCGCCGTTGACCTCCGAAACAATTTTGTCTGTCCTGTCATCTATTAACTTAATGTGGTAACCGCCCAGGCCAACTTCAAGTGGCAATGCCAATTCAAAATAACGTTTATCAATAATTTTGTAACGATAGAACAAAGTCAGATAGTTTAGATTTAATGTCCGCTTTAGCGGCACACTATTCACATCTTTACTCGTTAAGTTTTGCTTGGAATTATTTTGGATGCCATAGATGCCAAATCCTACCGTATGTTTTTCTTTAAGGATGATGCCTAACTGAAATCCTTTCACGTTCACCGGCCCTTCCTTAATAAAAGAATTCCGGTTATCAATAGCTACAAAAGGCCTTATAATTTTAAAACGATACGTATGCAGGCTGTCCATTTTAAATTTAGCGGTTAGCGAATCAATCGCATCTTGCCGAGAATAATCCTGTGCATACAACGACATGGAAATCAAGCAGCTTAAAATATGGATCAGGTTTTTCAAAACAGGCGCTTCGTTCTGACAGTTATTTCACAGATAAGTTTAAAAAGATTTCGCCACTTTTGGGCACAAAAAAAGGGTAAGCTACTTCCATCGCACCGCTCAACCATCTACCCTTGCTATGTTCCCATCCTGGGGGATTTGACAGGAGCTGGTCGTGAAAGACTTACCCGCGGCAAAAGTAGAGAATTTATTTCATTTTTAGCATAATTTTCGCAAAATTTGTACGTTGGCTAAATAATGCTGACTTTTAAGTAATTATATGAATATTTCCATTGTCATCCCTTTATTTAACGAAGAAGAATCGTTGCCGGAACTTCACGACTGGATCAAACGCGTGATGGATGAGAATGGGTATTCTTACGAAATTGTTTTTGTAGATGATGGCAGCAAGGATAAATCCTGGCAAGTCATCGAATTGTTATCTGCTAAAAACCCTCATGTAAAAGCCATTAAATTTCGCCGCAACTATGGCAAGTCGCCGGGCCTGCATGTTGGCTTTGAGGCCGCTCAGGGTGATGTGGTGATTACAATGGATGCCGATCTTCAGGATTCGCCTGATGAGATCCCTGAATTGTACAACATGATCAAATCGGGCGAATACGACCTGGTAAGTGGCTGGAAACAAAAGCGTTTTGATAACAAGCTGACCAAAAATATCCCTTCCAAATTATATAACGGAACCAATCGTTTGATCTCCGGGATCAAATTACACGACATGAATTGCGGCTTGAAAGCGTATCGCAAAGAAGTTGTAAAAGGCATTGAAGTGTATGGCGAAATGCACCGTTTTATACCGGTACTGGCCAAAAACGCTGGTTTTACGAAGATTGGTGAAAAAGTGGTTCAGCACCAGGCACGTAAATATGGTGTGAGTAAATTTGGATGGGAACGTTTTATTAATGGTTTTTTAGACCTGTTAACCATCACTTTCCTTTCCAAGTTCGGGAAACGGCCCATGCATTTTTTTGGATTGATAGGAACCCTAATGTTTATGGTAGGGCTGTTCTCAGTATTATACCTGGGCGCTGATAAATTTTACCATGCCTTTATCATCCATAAAGCTGCCAGGCTCCTTACCGACCGCCCTTCGTTTTATATTGCATTAACCTCCATGATGTTAGGTACCATGTTGTTTTTGGCAGGCTTTATTGGCGAATTGATCTTAAGAAATTCCCCGGACCGGAATAACTATCTGCTGGAGAAAAAAATAAATCTGTAAGCACCCATGATGGAAGAACAACCACGGAGAAAACAGCGCGTTCCATTATCTCCCGAGGAGTTGTATTATTTTAAGGAAATAAAAAAACTTAAGAACCGGGAAAAAGAAGAAGCCTTTAAGGCTACCTTTTTTTACAAGGTGCTCAACCGTATTAATATTTTTTTAGCAGGTTTTTTAACCTATGCTATTTTAAGCACACTCATCCTTTGCAGCTGGGAAGAATCTTTCATTGAACACCAAACCGTTTCTTTTGGAGCACTTGAACAAAAAACACAGCGGCATACCATTCGTGATGTGGATTTAACATTGAGTACGGGTGAAGAATTGCATGTAAAAACAGATGAGCTTTTTGAACAACCAAAAAACAAGCAGCTCATTCATGTAGGACGCGACTTGCTGTTCAACAAAATTATTAAAGTAAAATTTGCCTTCGACAACAGGGCTTTCTGGAATGCCAACGCTTACGCTTCATTAAGCGTTTGCATTTTTGCCATGGTGCTGGGGCTTTTCATTTACCAGGTAAACAAACACCTGAGCGTTAACGGTTTGTTAATGGCCATGAGCTTATTTTTTCTGGCCAGCCTGTATTTTGTGATGGTGTAAGACGTTCCGATTATTCAAACACATAGGTTCCAATCAAGATAAGCTTATCGTTACAATAGGTTTTACTTGTTATTGTTTTTGGTTCATTTTCAGTTATCGTTTTGAAGATCGTTATCGTTTTTGAAGGCCGGTTTAGTACTTTCCTGATAGAAAGCTCCTGGCTGCCTTTGAAAAAAGTTTCTTCTACTTCTTCCGGTTCTTCGGGGAAATACTTGTTACTTATACTATTGGCATAAAAAATGAACCTTTTTGAAACCGAATGCTTTAAGCTATCACCGGCGTAATCATAAGAGTTTTCGGTGAACATCATTGACGACATACTGTTTGTGTCTGTAACGGCCTTAATGAGCTGTCCTTTTTTATTGTAAACATAAATCATGTCGCAGGTTTCCAATGTCGTATCATTAAGCCGGAGAGGCTTGCATTGAACGAAATTAACAGTATCTTCTTTTCCATTTGCATCCACCGTATAAAGTTCATTCTGGCTATCGGTCATCACATAACTTTTGTATTTAGTTTCGACATCCTGAATTGTAATGATTTTTGTTTTGGGACTATAAATAGCTATCAACGACGTTCTGGTAACTTGTTTTTTAGTTACTGAATCAATGGTCGTTATTAAATAGTTAAGTTTGGTTGATTTTCTTTTCAGGAAATCGTTTTCAGTGAAATCGCCGGAAAAATTTTGTGATGACAGGCTTACCCATGAAATTAAAAGAAATACTAAACTTGTTAATTTCATAAAGGTCAGGGTTACCTGTAGCATTAAAACTCTGCAATAACCGACTGGGAGCCTTTCACCACATCACCGATCTTAATCTTTAGCTTAGCATCCAAAGGCAAATACAAATCGACGCGCGAGCCGAATTTAATGAAACCCATTTCCCCGCATTGGGTTGCTTTGTCGCCTTCCTTGCTATACATAACAATACGGCGCGCTAATGCGCCTGCAACCTGCCTGAACAGGACTGATTTGCCATTTGTAGGATGTTTCACCACAATGCTGGTGCGCTCATTCTCAGTACTTGCTTTTGGCAAAGAGGCTACCATGAACTTACCCGCATGGTATTTGGCATAGGCCACATCGCCCGAAATAGGGTAACGGTTCACATGCACATTAATAGGCGACATAAAAATGGAAACCTGGATGCGCTTATCTTTGAAATACTCTGTTTCTTCTGTTTCTTCAATTACCACTACTTTTCCATCGGCCGGCGCTATGATCTCATTATCATGCAACCTGTGAACACGGGTTGGGTGTCTGAAGAACTGGATCACAATGCACAATAACACAAACGTTAATACATAGGAGAACCAGTGCGCAATGGGAAAGCCCGGAAAGGCAAAAAAAGCGATAGAGATTATGATCGCATTGAAAATTAAGGTAACAAATAATGTGGGATATCCTTCTCTGTGAAACTTCATAGTGCTTGATTGAATTTTTGTAAAAATAAGATTAATTGAACCAGGTTGTACCGATGATCGTTAGCTTTTAGTTAAATTTTGCTTCCGAATCGTCGGGCCAGTGTTTGGATTGTTGTCTTGAGAACCTTAAGCCCAGCATGAGTTCGTGGGTACCGGTAGAGTATTTTTTAAGGTTGGTAGTGGTAAAATCATAGGAATAACCAATCATTAAATAATTCTTATACATAAAGCCTACCAGTGCCGTAAAAGCATCGTTATGCCTGTATCCACCACCCAGCCAGATCTGTTCCTTGTAAATAGCACGCACACCTACATCAATTTTCATGGGTGCAGGATCGGCATATTTCAATAAGAAGGAAGGCTCAATTTTAAAGTCATCGCCCAGCTTAAATTTATAGGCCCCATTTACCAGGAAATGGGTTACCAGGGTTCCTTTGTTATCGCCATCTACATATAACTTAATTGGGCTCTGGTATAATTGCGGTGCGCTGAATCCCAGGTACCAATCATCGTTGTGTACATAAATACCTGCTCCAAAATCGGGAACTGTTACCGTTTGGTATTGAGTTAATAAGTTATCATCGCCCGAATCGTGCAGGGTTAGCTTATGACCATCAATACCCCATTGCTGGATGCCGGCGCTTAAGCCAAGGGATAATTTTGTTTTTTTAGCGATCTTAATATGGTAAGCGTATGCCAGGCTAATTCCTACCCTTCGTGTAGGCCCAACAATGTCTGTATAAATGTGAGTACCCAAACCCATATGCCTGTTCTTTAAAGGAGAGTGCAGGGTTAGCATGTAAGTTCTCGGCGCATCGGTAATACCAACCCACTGGTAGCGGTTATTCGAACGCACATCGGCATACTCGTCCTTACCCGCAACCGCAGGATTAATTGCCAGGTCGTTGAGCATATACTGCGTATACTGCGGCAATTGCTGCGCTTGTAAAATATTACAAAGCAGCAGGGTGATGGTTATATATAAATACTGTTTCATTTCTATCTGAATATAGTGAGTGGCCCGGTATAAGGTGTTGTATGATCCGGGTGATTCAATTTAATAACATAATAGTATGTTCCCACCGGCAATGGTTTTCCTTTATACCTGCCATCAAACGGAACGGCGTAGCCTTTTGAATAGAACAATAATTCACCCCAGCGGTTATACACCTCAACTTCATTATCAGGGAACTGTTGTATGTTATCAATGATCCAGGCATCGTTTTTACCATCGCCATTTGGCGAGAAGCCATTAGGGATCTTGATCTCAGGGTACACAAATACAGTTACCGTATCTGAATTTATACAACCATTCGCGTCCGTTACCATTACGGTAAAGGTAGTGGTAACGGTAGTGGAGGTTACTGGGTTAGTTCCAACAGGATCGCTCAATGTTGTACCCGGGCTCCAGGTATACGTTATGCCGGTTGCACTGGTTGGGTTACCACCAATTTGTGTTGTGGTTAATAACGGAATGCTTACAAAAGGTCCCGCATCTACAACCGGTAAGGCATTGGCTGTTACTACAACTGTATCCTGATCGATACAACCATTATTATTTCCTACCAATACATAGGTGGTTGTTCCTGCTGCCGGGTTAACCGTTGTCACCAGCGTGTTTGAAAAGGCTGTGGTGGAAGGAAGTTCGAACCATTGGTAACTTGTGCCTCCTGAAGAATTTGAACCATCCAGTACCAGGCTTCCGTTCTGGCAGAAAACCGTATCGTTTCCGGCAATGGTGTTAATCACTAACACGGCATTAATAACAATGCTGGAGTCTTTGCGACAACCATTCTGATCGGCAATTGAAACACTATAGGTTCCTGCCAATACATTCGTTAAGTCTTCCGTGCCTATATTACCAGGAGTCCATGTATACGTATAAGTAGGGTTTCCGCCGCCAACTGTAATATCTACAGCCCCATCGGGTGAGGTACTGCAACTTGCATCCGTTACCACCGCTGTCAGGGTTATGGCAGGAGGGTTGCTTAAGGAATAGGTTTCCGAAGATGTACAGCCATTCACATCAGTTACAATAACCGAGTAATTACCTGCACATAAACTGTTGCTTGTTGGGGCCGATGGTGAAGCCGATGACCAGCTGTAGGTATACGGTAAGGTTCCTCCGGTAGCGATCGTCGTGATCGATCCATCGCAATTGTTATTACATAACGGGTTGTTCACATCTGGTGTACTGAACACAATTGGTGAAACCGTGCTTAACGAAATGTTTTGTACCGCTTTACAACCTGCCGCATCCGTTACCTCTACCGAGTAAGCGCCTGCACATAAGCTGCTCAGGTTTGGTGTGCTCGCTCCATTCGACCAGGCTGTGGTGTAAGCAGGAGTTCCGCCACTGATCGTCAGGCTAATCGTTCCATCGCAGATACCTGAACAACTAATGTCTTTTTTAGTAAAGGTAATAACCGGACCGTTAACCGAACTGATGGAATAAACATTGGTTTGAGAACAGTTGCCATCCGATACCGTTACTGTATAGCTTCCTGGTGCCAGGCCTGTTGCTGTATTGGTTGTGCTTACATTTGGTGTCCAGGCATAACTGTAAGTGCCTGTGCCACCTGTTACACTTAACGATACAGAACCCGTTGCCGAACTACAAGAGGATTGAGTGACCTGTGGAACGATCGTAAAGTTGGTCGTTGCCCCTATTACCACACTGGCTGTACGGATACAGCCATTGGCATCCGTCATGTTACAGAAATAAGTGCCCGCACATAAGTTGTTTTGGGTTTGCGAGCTGGAGTTATTATGTACCCAGTGGTAAGTGATTGGGGCAACACCGCCAATAGCCGTAATCGTTGCGCTTCCATCGCATGGTACTGTGGCAGCACAAGACACATCTGTTTTCACAATGTTCTCGCCGGTAATAGTGGATGAGCTATTAATCACAATGTTCGTGTCCGACTGGCAGCCATTGCCATCGGTAATATGCGCCATGTAAACACCCGCGCATAAATTACTTAACGAGGTACCTGTTTGTGAGTTGCTCCATGCCAACGTATAGCCCGGTGTACCACCTACAGGGTTTATTGTAGCCGCTCCATCACATTGGCCACAGCTCGGTTGCGTTACATTTGGGGTAAATGTTATCTGGCTTGGTGATGTGACTGCCGCAGGAATCACATTAAAACAACCATTCGCATCCGTGATCGTTACCGAATAGGAACCGTTGCACAAACTGCTTGCTACTGTGGTAGATTGTCCTAATGGATCGCTCCACGCAAACGTATAAGGAGGCAATCCGCCTGCCACATTGGTTGCCAGTATGGAACCGTTACAATCGCCAAAACACCTGTTATTGGTAGCAAAGGTACTGCTGGTAATGCTGGTGATGCTAGGCATGGTATAATTTGCAACAAGCGTGCAACCCTGGTTATCGGTTATGGTTGCCGTGTACGGGCCAGGACATAAATTGGTCACTGTTCCGGTATTGGCGCTCGGTGTCCAGCTGTAAGTATATCCTCCGTTACCGCCGGTAGGATTAAGAGCTATAGAGCCATTACAATTACCAAAACAGGCGGCGCTGGCAATGATCTCGTTATCATCGATAAGCTGCGGCTGCAAAATTGAAACCGACTGAAAGAATAAGCAATTATTAGCATCTTCTATTTGCGCGGTGTAAGTTCCCGCACACAAGCCCGTAATTAATGTATTGGTGGATACAGGATTTATCCAGCTCATTGTATAAGAAGGTGTTCCGCCAACCGGGTTGGATACTTCGGCCGCGCCGTTGCATTGCCCGTTACACACCACATTAGTGGAAGTGATGGTGGCTCCGCTTGGCCCGTTGGAGTTGCTTAACGGAATGGTAATGGTTGAACTACAGGTGCTCGCATCCGTTACAATAACGGTATAAACACCAGCCGGAATTCCTGTTACCACACTATTGGTTTGCTGTGCCAAAGGAACCGGCGGAAGCCAGTTGTAGGTGTAGTTAGGTGTACCACCCAAAGCAACCGCATCAATTGACCCATTGGATGAACCACAGGTGGCCGGTGAAACAGCAGGATTCACTGCAATAGCTGGTGGCGCTACCAGGGTTACAACCTGCTCATCCTGGCAGTTATTGCCATCGGTAACAATTACGGTGTAATCACCTGCACATAAACTGTTAACTGTTTGGTTTGTGTTTGTAGGCGCAGCTGTAGACCATACATAAGAAAGAGGAATGGTACCACCTATAGGATTAACGGAAGCTATACCGTTGCATATGTTGCTACAGGTTGGGTTTGTAAACGATGTATTGGCAATTAATAAAGGTGGATCAACCAGGGTTACAATGGCGTTGCCGGTACATAAGCTATCATCCGTTACAACCACTGTATAAATTCCGGCACCTAAACCTGTAGGGTTTGGAACAGGTCCTCCGGTTGCTATCCAGTTGTAATGATAGGATGGATTACCTCCTGTTACTGTTGTAGCCACGCTTCCATTAAATGCCGCGTTACATTTAGGGTTTGACACCGTGGCTGTAATCACTATCGGAAGCGGTTGGGTAATCACAAAACCCGATGAAGACACACAGCCATTGGCATCGGTTACAGTTCCTGTATAGGTTCCCACGCATAAGCCTGTTAAACTTTGTGTAGATGTTCCATTCATTGAGAATACATAAGGTGTGGTTCCACCGCTTGAGTTAATTGCCGCTGAACCATTACAAACGTTATTACATTTTACATTAACCGATGTAATGGTAGATGTCAAGGCAGTTGGCTCACCAATATTGATGGTTCCTGAAATAATACAGCCATTGGCGTCGCTTGCCGTAACGGTATAAATACCGGAACACAAATTAGCCAGGGTATCGAGATTAGAGCCCACAAATGGCGCGGATGGTGTCCATGTGTAAGAATACGGAGAAAGACCACCTCCAACAACAGCTCTTACACCTCCCGTACATCCTGCATTACATAATACGTCTTTTTTATTAAAGCTTAAGGTGAGGCTTGGCGGTTCGGTAATCACAAATGTGTTTGTTATCACACAACCATTGGCATCGGCAATATCAACCGAATAGTTTTGAGCACATAAGCCTACCGGATCTTCTACATTACCTCCCGCAGGCGACCATGTGTAAGTATAAGAGCCTGCGCCACCCGATGGTGTTAAATTGATGGAAGCGGTGCATACAGAATTACATGGCACATTGGTAACAAGCCCGGTAGAAGAGATTTGCAATGGTTGTGCAATATTTACCGTTTGATTGGTGATACATCCATTGCCATCAGTAATCTGCGGCACATAAAGACCGGCACATAGGTTTGCAACAATAGTATTGGTAGAGGAAACAGGCGCCGGCCAGTTAACACTAAAAGGAGGTGTTCCTACAATAGAAAGTGTAGCGGAACCGGTACATGACCCAAAACAGGTAATGGAATTAGAGGTCACCGTAACCGTAGGTCCTGTAGGGTTGCTTAATGTAGTCACCATGGTTTGTGTACAACCCGCGGCATCTGTTACATTCAGGGAATAAGTTCCTGCTGCAAGCCCTGTGAACGGATTTGCCGATACGTTCCCTGGCTGCCATAATACTGTATAGGTTGGGGTACCTCCGGTTACACTTGCGCTTAGCGCTCCATCGGATGAAGTACAGGTTGTAGGACTTGTAAAGCTAAAACTTGCCGTTAATGCTGAGTTTTGTGTAATGCTTACGACTTGTGTTTGCGAACAGCCATTCACATCGGTTGCTGTAACCGTATAATCACCGGCACACAAATTACTGATAGCTGCCGTTGTAAAATTGCCCGGTGCCCATGAGTAAGTTATTGCTCCCGTACCGCCTGTTGCATTTGCAATGGCTGCACCATCGCATAAGGCATTACAGCTCACATTTGTTTTATTAACCGTTAAGGTAATGGCAGGCGGGCTCACAAAAGTAACCACGTTGGTATTGGTACAGCCATTGGCGTCGGAAACGGTGACTGTATGATTTCCAACACATAAACCTGTTGCCGTTTGCGTATTTTGTATTGGAATCGGGCTCCATGTAAATGTATAAGTACCCGGACCCGTACCACCCGAAGCATTGGCTGTTGCAATACCAGAGCAAGTACCATTACAAGCCAGCGTATTGCTATTGGCTGTTACTAAAATATTAATGGTTTGGTTAATCTGAACAGTTTGTGTTGTTGTACAACCTTTACTATCGGTAACCGTTACGGTATGAATACCGATACACAAATTGGTTGGTGTTTGAACAGCTTGTCCGCCAGGCAACCATGAATAGGTATAAGGGCCAGTACCGCCTATGCCATGAGCGGTTGCAGCACCTATACATACGTTACAGCTTGGCTGAATGTTGCTGATGGAAGAAGTAAGTACCGCCGGCTGAATAACACTGGCAGTAGCGGAAGAAATACAGCCTTTACTGTCGGTAACGGTTGCAATGTAACTTCCCGGGCATAAGCCTGTTGCAGTTGACGTTGTTTGTGTAGGCGTTGAGGTCCAACTATAAAAATAGCCAGAGGTACCTCCGGTTGCCAATACCGACACAGTTCCGTCGCAAGGAATGACACCGGCACAACTCACGGTTCCATTGGCAGGCGTTAACGTTAAGGCTGGAGGTGTTACAATTGCAATGGTTTGCGTTTTGGTACAACCTAAAAAGTCGACAACCGTTACGGTGTAACTACCGGCGCACAAATTTGGGTTCACATTCCCGCTGGTCCCATTGTTCCAGTTAATGGTATAATTGGGTGTACCGCCACTCACTGTTGCCGTAGCAATTCCCGTACACTGTGCATTACAGTTTGGGTTCGCGGCTGTTACCGTTACAGTAAGATCAGGAACAGAAGACACATTGACTGAAGCTGTTGCCTGGCAACCTTTCGAATCGGTAACGGTGGCCGTTTGAACACCCGCACATGCATTGTTAATGGATGAACCTGTTCCGCCGCTACCCCATGAAATAGTGTACGATGGCGTACCACCATTAATTACCGTTGAGATAGTTGAATTACACATGTTAAAACAACTCACCGGCGTAGCGGATAAGGAAAGGGTGATTGGATTTGGCTGCACCAGGTTGATGGTTTGTGTTCTTACACAGCCATTATTATCCTTTATAGTTAAGGTATACGATCCCGCGCATAAATTTAAAAAAGGAGGCGAACCTACAATTGCGGCTCCCGATGAAGGTTGTAGTGTAAATGTATAAGGTGTTGCTCCACCCGAAGGAGCGGAGTTAATGGATCCGTTACAAAGTCCGTTACAGGTTGGCGAAACCGATGTATGGTTAGGTATAATTGGAGGAGGTTGTGTAATGCTTATTGTCCCGGTCCTCACACAATTATTGGCATCGGTTACCCTTAATGAGTAAGTGCCGGCACACAACCCGGTGATGGTTGGCGTTCCCTGCCCCGACGGAATTGGGTTGGTCGACGTCCAGGTATACGTATAAGGCCCGGTACCTCCCGATACGTTACCTATTGCCGTACCATCGCACACACTATTACAACTTACATCGGTCTTTGAAATAGTTAAGGTAATAGCCGGCGGCTGCGTAATGGTTACCGTATTAATGTAGGTACAGTTCACTGCATCGGTCACGGTGTATACATAGGCGCCCGCACATAAACTCGAAGCAACAGAATTTGTTGAAACCGATGGTGACCATGAATACGAATAAGCTCCCGTACCTCCCGAAGGATTAAGGTTAATGGCGCCGATGCAGGATGAATTACAAACCAGGTTGGTTTGAGTTGGCGTGGCGGTTAATGTTGGCGGAGAGGTAATGTCAAAAGTGATGGTTTTAACACAGTTTAAATTATCGGCTACATTAACCGTGTAAGTGAGCGGGCAAAGCCCGGTAGCCGTTGGCCCGTTGGAAACGTTGGGGAACCAGGTGTATGTGTAACCTGCCCCGCTACCACCGCTGGCCGTTATGGTCGCCGTTCCATCGCAGATGGAACCACAAATTAAATTTGTTTTTGTAACCGTTAAGGTAATGGCAGGTGGTTGCGTAATGTTGGCCGAATAGGTGGCGGTACAGCTTTTGGTATCGGTAACGGTTAATGTAACTACACCGGGACATAAGTTGTTAATGGAGGAAGAGGTCGAGGTTGATGGTGTAGATGTTGCTGAGGTCCATGAAAAGTTATATCCTCCGGCATTTCCACCGCTTGGGGCGGAAAGGGCCGAACCGTTGCAGGCGCCAAAACAGGTTACGTTACTACTGGTGCCGTTTGCCAGTAATTGGGTGGGCTGTGTTAATGTTCTTGTAAAGGTATTGGCACATCCATCGTCGCCGGTTGCAATAATAGTATAAGTCCCCTGGCAGGCATTTTTCAGGGTATCTCTTCCACCTACACCAATACCGGTATGAGTAACGGTAGTGGTTGGGGCCGGAGAGATATATTTGATGGTAATAGGTGGCGTACCCGAAAGGATCTGGGTTCTGATCTGCCCGTCACAATTCCCAAAACAGCTGGGATTTAGCATTGTAATGTTTAACAGCGGCTTAGGCTGCTTACCCACCAGAGCCTGAGGAAAGGACTGCTCACCTGTGGTGTTATTGGTAAAAATAACGATGTAAGGTGTCACACAATCACACACGGTACTTACAGAATACGTAGTTCCCACAAAACCCGATTCTGCGGGCGGTAAATTCTGGCAGGAAGCCGCCGGGTTAGTGTTAAGCCACTGAATATCATAAGGCCCGGCAGGCGACGCGCAACCCGACATGTCAAAAATAACGATCCCGTCGCAGGTGGCATTACAACTCACATTGGTTGGCGTTCCTGAAACTACCACGCAATCGGCCATGGGCGCCATGGTAATACCGGCTATGCCGGCTAACATAGTGCGCACTGCCTGCGAAAGGTTGGCCTGGTGACAAATAAAGCGGGATGGTTTTAAAAGATCGGCTGTAAGCGAAGAGTTGGTAAGCTGGATATTATCTGAAGTTTGAAAAAAGGAATTTTCCAGTCTTACAGCGGCATTGTTCAACAACAAATTCTTAGAAATCAATACCGAGTTACTTAATTTAAAGCTGCCCGAAAGGCTAATGCTTTTGGAAGTATTCAGGTATTCCACTTTAACATCGTGGTTCGAAATGATCTTTACATCTGAATTTAAAGCATAAGGCGAGATCCTGTAAAGGCAAGCGCTTGTTGGCGTCAGCAACAATGGCCCGTTGGTATTGAGGTAAAATGTCGGGCTCAGTTCCAGGTTGCCATTTACTTTTAACTGCACATTGGGCGAACTGATTAATTGTCCTTTAAAAACCTGGTTTTGAGAGGTAATGGAATTGACCTCGATGCTTTGAAGAATATGAACTGTAAAATCGGAGCCAGAGGACTGGTTATCGAAAATAACATTGCTTGCAGCGTTCGGAATTTGGCCGGCCGGTACGCCGCCGGGAGTAGTTGACCAGTGATTCGCGTCATTCCAGTAACCTGAACCACCAACCCAGTGCAAAGTCTGCGCTTTTGCTAAAATAGTAATGGATAACAGGACAAGAAGGAGTAATCGTCTTTTCAACATAACAATTTTTAACTATTACGAATTTATATTAGTTTAGGTTTCTAAATTTAATAAAATTACCCTAATATTAACAATCCAACTGTGTGAAACCTATTATAGACTGATTAAACACGAAATATAGCCCTTATGAGCTCTCAAAACGACCTTAATTCCTGGAAAACTTTAACATCTGCGCTGGTCTACGAATCGGCATGGATTGCGGTGAACAGGCACGAAACCATCAATCCGGCAGGCAACCCTGCCGTATACAGTGTTGTTAATTTTAAGAACCTGGCCATTGGCATTATTCCCTTAAGCGAGGATGGTTATACCTGGCTGGTAGGCCAGTGGCGTTATCCATTAAATGCCTACAGTTGGGAAATTCCGGAAGGCGGCGGGCCTTTGGGCGAAGAACCCATAAAAACAGCTGAGCGCGAACTGAAAGAAGAAACGGGCATTGTTGCCAAAAAATTTGAAGAGATCATGCAATTGCATTTAAGTAATTCGGCTACTGATGAACATGCTTTTGTATTCCTGGCAACGGACCTGTCTTTTGAAGAATCGGAACCTGAAGAAACCGAGGATTTACAGGTGAAAAAAGTACACATCACTGAGGCTTTCGACATGGTGCTAAAAGGTGAGATTACCGATGCCATTAGCGTAGCGGCTATTTTTAAAGTAAAGTATTTGCTGGAACACTCACCACAGAGGAACAGAGAAACAGGGGAAGAATAAGCGTCATTGTGAACGCAAGCGAAGCAACCTCAAATCCAGTAAGCCAATGTTTGAGATCGCTTCGTCGTCCCTCCTCGCAATGACGAAATTGATAGTTTGATCCTCTTCTAACAGCCTTTCATTTCAACAATTCATTAACTGTATTTACCACCCATCAATGGCCCAGGTTCCCTGCGAGCGCATCACCTGTTCAATGATATCACGCACACAGGCCTCTCCGCCATTCCGGTTCGAAATGTAAATGCAAATTTCTTTGATTTCGTGCGCCGCGTTGTTGGGACAAGCCGCAATACCAACGCGTTTCATCACTTCGTAATCGGGCAGATCGTCGCCCATAAAAACAATTTCCTCTTCCTTCAGGTCGTGTTCGTTAATGTAATCCTTATAACATTGCAACTTATCGTACTGCGATAAAAATATATCCTGAATTCCCAGTCCCTGCAAAGCATTCTTTACTGCCTGGCTCTTGCCACCGGTAATGATGCCTATGCGGTAACCCTTTTTTACCGCCAATTGCAGCGCGTAACCGTCCTTTGAGTTCATGTTGCGGACAAACTCACCGTTTTCAAGCAACAGTACCTGGCCGTTAGTTAATACGCCATCCACATCAAATAAAAAAGTTTTTATACGGGTGAGTTTTTGTTTGAAATTTTCCATTACAGGGAAGCTTGTTGTTTGATAATAAGTTGTGACAAAAGTTTATAAACAGCGGTGAGCTCTTTGTCTGTTTTTAAAAGATCGAGGTGTTTTTTCATGACTACCTTGTCATGGCGCATGGCTGGGCCGGTTTGGGCCTGCTTAGGCCTGAGTGTTTGCAATTTATTGAACGATTGCTGCATGATCGGTTTCAGGAGCCCGGTATCCTTTTTCGAGAGGTTGTTTTCTACCAACTCAAATGCAGAAGCATACAACGCATTGGTAAAATTGCTGGCAAATACCGCGGCCAAATGCAACTGCAGGCGTTTTTCGGAAGAGCAGTATTTTACTGTTCCGGAAACCAAGCGGGCCAATGAACTTAACTTTGCTGCCACTGCTTTTGTATTTCCCTCTATTAAAAGTGGCGTTGTTTGCCAGTTGATGTCCGCATTTTTGGTAAACGCTTGTAAAGGATAATACACGCCCGTGTGCAAAGAAACCTTTTTCAAAATATCCATGTGCGTACTCCCCGACGTATGAACTACCAGGCCTTTTACGTGTAAAGGAATAAGCTCTTTAACTACTCCGGCAATGGCATCATCTTTCACACAAATAACATACACATCGGCCTTTTTACTGATCTTTTCATAGTTGGTAACCAGTTCTTTTTGATATTGCTTGGCAAAAGTAGTAGCGGCTTTTGTTTTACGATGATTAAAGATTTGCAGCACCTCAACCTCTTTTACGGAGCGAAAAGAGGCAACCATGTGTTGCGCCAGGTTGCCGGCACCAATGATAACTATTTGTAATGGTGTATTCAATGGATTAAAAAAACTGGCAATAGTATTAAGCGAACCGGGTTTAGGCAGTAGCCGCTTTGTGTTTATTTTTTCTTCGTCTTTCCACAATGGCAATAATGGTTCCTATTATCATCACCAGGCATCCAATCCAAAGCACATTGATGTATGGGAACATATAAGCCTCGAGTACAATAAAATCCTTGGTATTGCTTACTTTTTCGCTCATCTGTATCTCCACGCTTCCTTCATTGGGATTGATCTTCCAGAACATGAATTTCAGTCCCAGCTCTTTGAGCTCATATTCTTCTGGCACCACCATGTTATCCTTTAAAATGTATTGTGGATAGGCTTTGTAATGTTTCCCGTCAATATCCACCGCGTCCAAAACCGCTGTCACAATAAGCGAACTGTCGTTCTTGGCAAACTGCTCTTCGGTTAAATTGGTTTTAATGCTATCGATGACAATAATAGCATTATCGGCAAAAATGGTATCGCGCATGTGCCCTACAAAATTGGTCGGCGATTTGTACGCATCGGCTTTAATGTTTTTGGTATCGTTAAGGGTGCCTGCTGTAATGTGCGTGTAAATATCCCGGTCTAAGAAATGCTTGGTGTCAGGATGCGCCGCCTGTCCCATGCGTGGGTTGTCCTGGATGAGCGGGCTCAGCTCAAAGGCTTTTACCAATTTGCCGTCCGCTCCTTTGGTCAGGTAATCAATAAAGAAATAAACATCAATGCCCTTGCGTTCCTTTTCCCTGTAGGTTACCAGGTAATTGCCCATTGGCAGGGTATCGCCTTTGTTAAGGAATAAACTTTTCTGCGCGTTGAAATTTTCGCCCAGGCTAGCTACATTTTTTTGCGAGGTATTTTTTGAAATGGTTTGTTTTTTGGAAGTGGAGATCAATGCTCCCAACAAGATCATGGCAAAGCCAATATGGGCAATGGAAGCTCCCGCATTTTTCAGTTTTCCTTTCAATACCCTTATCCAGTATTCGGCATTGGCAAATACGGCAAACAAACCGCCAATGAACAACAGGGCGTAAGAAATAAGGTTCCATTTATCCTTGGCAGTAGCCAGGGAATAATCCTTTAAAAAGTATAATGGAATAACGCATACCAACCCAAACACAAGCGAGAGTAATAATGAAAAACGGAACTGTTTAAAGAAGACAACCTTATCTGTTTTTTTGTATTTAAAGAATTGTGTAATGGCAATTAAAAACAGTACTACAATGGCAAAAGGTGTTTGCCACATATTGTAATCGGCCACTTTTATAGGCGCTTTTTGTAAATGAAATAATTTATTCAACACCGGAATGGAAGTAAAATAGGTGATGACCAAAGAGGATAATAAAAACACCAATGAACCCACAAACATCCAGAACTCGCGTGAGTAAAGACTTTCCTCCTCTTCTTCCTTAGGGAAGAATTTAATGTATGAATAGATCGTGGTAAGAACGCTGATCCCAACCCAGATCAACAACAAAGCTGTTTTATAGCCAAGCGTGATGCCAAAAAACAAGAACAGGAAGGAGAGCATTAAGTAAGATACTTTTACCAGCTTATCGTGAATGAGCAACACCACACATAATAAGATGAACGTTAGTACATATACTACCAGTTGCCCCTGCATTCCCAACTCGGTAAAGGCATGCACGGAACTGTCGCCCAAAATACCACTGCGGGTAAGGAAGGTGGAATATAGCACCAGTAAAAAGGAAGCAATGGCCATTAAGTGGGTCATGAATAAAGAACCACCTTTGTTTTTATTGATGATCATCACATGTCCTGCGCCAACAATGACCAGCCATGGCACCAAGGATGAGTTCTCAACCGGGTCCCATGCCCAGAAACCGCCAAAGCTCAGCGCTTCGTAAGCCCAGGCGCCACCCATTAAAATACCTGTTCCCAGAATCATAATGGAGAAAAAAGTCCAGGTTAAAGCCGGTTTTTGCCAGGTGGTAAAATCGCGTTTCCACAAGCCGGCAACTGCAAAAGCAAATGGCGGCAGGGTTGAGGCAAATCCTAAAAACAGGGTTGGCGGATGAATGGTCATCCAGTAGTTCATTAATAAAGGATTCAGGCCATGTCCATCCAGCTTTAATAAATACTCAGGATTTTGCAGAAAGGGTGCCATGGCAAACTGAGGTGTATCGCGTAGTAAAATAAAGGGATTGGAGCCCAGCTTGTAATCGCCAATAAAAATCCCCAGTAACATGCTGGCCAAAAATACCTGAACCAGCGAAAAAACCGCCATGGTAGGCGCTTCCCATCTACTGTCAATAGTGCGTTGGAGAATATTACCTAATACAATGTTCCAGAAGGTCCACAATAAAAAACTGCCCTCCTGGCCTTCCCAAAAGCAGGACATGATGTACTGCATGGGCATTTCGTTATTGCTGTGCTGGTACACATAGTGGTACTCGTAAAAGTGGTTGAACAGCATGTAGAACAGGGTTCCGGCAATACCTATGACCGAAAAGGTATGAACCGAGAAACTGATCCTCGCAAACTTTTTCCATTCGCTGTCAAGGCTTTCTTCTTTCGAATAAAAGTAATACGCGATGGTGGATACCAAAGCTGAGATCAATGAAAGGACAATGAATGCATTTCCTAAATTACCAGCCCACAAATGTTCTCCTATATATGCTATCTTATCCAATGAGTTCTAAAGTTTTGATTACGAAATTATGATTACGAATTTTTACGAATATACGAATGGGCTTTAACTCTTGCTATACAAAGATTCGTATATTCGTAATCATTGTTACACTTTTGGTTTCCCGTCGTTGTACTTGCTCGGGCATTTCATTAAAATATCATTGGCATGAAACTCATTGCCTTCCATTTTACCGATCAATACAATTTGCTCCGACTTTTCGAAATCCTGCGGTACGCTTTTGTGAAGCACCACTCTTTTTTCAATGCCTTTGTTATCTTTCATCATAAAAGAGCACTCATCGGCGTTAATTCTCGGATCGTACTGTACCGGCACTTCCTTGTTCAGTTTTCCCACCACATGGTATTCGGTATCAGGATTTGCTGAGGCTTCCATAAAATCGGAATAGGTAGCGCTGCTTTGAAGGGATGTGAAAATAACTCCTATGGCTACAGCTATAACAATTATTCCTAAAATGTGAATCTTTTTCATTTTTAATTCTGTGTCATTTTTATGATTACGAATCTATACGAATATACGAATAGGGCAGTAGCAAACACAGATTCGTATATTCGTAAAAATTCGTAATCATGATTTGTTTTCGAGTTTTTTTAGTTTAAGATCAATGTAAATAAGGTAGCCAATAAGGCAGATAAAAATAATGGATAATACCGCTATTACTACGTAAATCTTTCCTTCGCTTCTGAACATGTCGGCCATTTCAACCGGCGGCGCTACTTCCTGGGCCATACCGGCCAGGGAAAAAAACAGGGTAAGGAGCAGTAAATAAAATTTATTCTTCATTTTTTTTATGATTTAAGATGGCAATGCGTTTTTTAATATCCAGGATCCAAAGACTTAACATAATCCAGCCAATAACAGCGGGATAAAATACGGTGCGCAGGTTATTGTTCATATCGTACTGGGCAAACTTGGCGTTGCCACCGTTTCCGGGATGTAATGAATCGGTAAGCCTCGGTAATATCATAATGAAAACGAACATCATCACAAAGGCAAAAATGTTGTAAACCGCCGAAATGCGGGCACGTTTCAACTCATCGATAATGGAGCTGCGTAAAATAAAGTAGGCCAGGTAAATGAGCACCGCTATGGCTACCCCGTTCAATTTTGGGTCTTCAAAGGTCCACCAGGTTCCCCAGGTAAACTTGGCCCACATGCAACCGGTTAATAAACCCGGAAGCGCAAAGAACAGGCCTACCTGTGCCGACTGGTTGCTTAAAATATCGGATTTTGTATCGTTTTTTGCGAGGTGGATAACAGCAAACACTACCGAATAACCCATTTGGAACAACATGGCAAACCAGATGGGCACATGGTAATATACATTACGGATGGTTTCGTGAAGAATAGGCAATTCGGGTACGGTGTTTAACATCCCCCACACCAGTGTGTACAGAATGAGGACTGCGCCCGATATTTTCCACCATTTTATCATTGTTTTATTCTTTCCAAAGGTAACTAAATAATAGTGTGGCCAATGCTATCACAACAAAATTTAGCATGAGCAAAATGAGCAGGTATTTATAACTTACACTCCAGGCCAAACCATCAATGGCATGCTTGCTCAGCTTAACCGAAACCAGCAATAAAGGCATCAATACCGGGAAACTTAAAATGGCCATAAGGCTCATATTATTGTTTGCTTTGGAAGCAATGGCGCTCATTAAGCTCAGTACTCCCGAAAATGCCGTGGAGCTAAATAATAGGCTAAGTAAGAACATACCCATGTCCTGTACCATGCTGCCAATAAACCAGGAATAAAAGAAAAAGGTTAAAAGGCTCAGAACCGCCATTAAGAGCATGTTATAAATGATCTTGCTTAAAATAAACTCCCGTGGATTGTAATATAAAAAATTATACAGCCCTTTGCCTTTGGTTTCCTGGATAAAGCTTTTGCCCGATACGTTAACGGCAATGAACATAAAAATGACCCAAAACAGGGCATTCCAAACCACAGGCTGGATGATCTTTTTAAAACATAAGGCCGAAACGAACACCGTAGCCACAATATAAACCAGGATCCCGGCAAGGGTTGATTTTTGCCTGAATTCGAGCGAAAATTCTTTTCGGATGAGTTGTGATAACTGAGGGCCTGACATTGAGGCGCAAATTTACGCTCTAATAGCCAAAATCCCAATTTTATTGTGGTTGGTCCCACTAAAAATTGTTTTTAAGGTCGGTGTTTTTACTATAATCAGTTAAAATGGTATTCCTATGAAAAAGGGCCTATTTTTATCAAAACTAACGAAACTGAAAATGAAACAACTCTTTACATTTTTTTGTGTCCTGGTATCGGGCCTCACTTTAACTGCCCAAACCACTATCCCCGAAGCAATAAATGTTGTACTGGATAAAAATGTCCTGAAAATGGATCAGAATACTGATTTTATGGACAAATCAAAGCAAATTACCCTGCCCGAGGATGGGATGTTCCTTTACAGTAGCTTAAATAATGAAGGAATGCTTTTGAATGGCTATGATTCCAACGAAAATTATGTGGTTACCATTTCCAACCCTTCCCGCCAAAAGATCAGGATCAGGACCGAATATGTGATCCTGGCAGACAAAGGTGATGTACTAAGCTTTTACGATGGGCCGGATACCCTGCACCCATTGATGGCAAGCTATAACAATGCTTTTCTGAACAATGAATTAATTGTATCTCATAACGACAAAATAACCATATCATTTAAGTCAAATTCGACCGGCGTAAGCAGAGGTTTCCGCCTGAGGGTTGACCAGGCAAACTTAAAAGGCTACAACCTGGCTACGCCAAATTCATGCTTAAATGCCACGCCGGCAGCCGATGCCTGTGTGAACGCGCCTTTAATTTGTAACCTGAACGGCTATTGCGGTAATACCAGCGGGCAGTATACTCCGGATAATACAAACATCCCGGGCTTTTGCGGAAGTATTGAGAACAACTCCTGGTTAAGCTTTATTGCCAGTTCAACCTCTGCCCAGTTCCAGTTTACCTCTGCAGGCTGCCAAAGCAGCGGCTCAGGGATCCAGGCTTTAATTTACGCGTCGAGCAATTGCAGCAACTTTACCCAGGTATCCAACTGCGTGTCGCAGGGAAGTTCTTCCGGTTCCTTTACCATTACCACCAACACGGCCCTGGTGCCGGGTGTAAAATACTATATCATGGTGGATGGTTATGCCGGAAACGTTTGTAACTATTCGGTTACCGCCCAGGCAGGTGTGGCCACTAACCCCCAAATTACTGCCAACCCAACCCAGGTTTGCCCCGGAGCTGCTACACAGCTGGGCAGCAGTATTGTGAGTTCAAGCTATACCTGGACAGCCAGCGATGGAACGCCATTACCAAACACTGCCACTATTACTGTTAACCCTACAAGCACAACCACCTATACCTTAGACATTGGCCCATCGGGTTGTTCGCCAACCGGTGGCAGCGCGGTGCAAACCATTACAGTTACCGGCACCCTGCCTCCTCCTAATATTTCGGCGCCAAATGCTTGTACAGGAAATGCCGTAACTTTGTCGTCCTTAACCAATGGCGGAACGTATAACTGGAACGGCCCTAATGGCTTTAACTCCAACGTTCAAAACCCAACCATCCCTAACTTCGGACCAAGCGACGCGGGTACTTACACCCTCGATATCAGCTACGGACCAGGTTGCGCTACCTTACCGGCAACGGTTAACATCAGCGTTTTACCATCACCAACGGTTAACCTTGCCTTATCTCCTTCGGCAGCAGTATGTGCAGGCACTGCTATCACTTTTACCGCTTCAGGCGGCGCGGGTGCAAACCCATACAGCTGGAACTGGAATACCGCACAGGCAACCGGCACCGTTCAAAGCTGCGTATTGAACCCGCTTTGGATCAGCCCGATATTTGAACCCATTACAGGGCCGCAATACATTTGTACCAACAACCCTTTCCCCGGATCCAATGCAGGTTCAACAGCCACGCTCGTTCCAAGCCAAAGCACGCAGTTATGTGTGTCTACCACATCAAATGGCTGTACCAGCCAAACCTGCCAAAACATAACAGTATTGTCAAATACAACCCTTAGCGTTTCGCCTTCCGTCACTACCTGTCCGGCCCAACCGGTTACCTTAACGGGCTATGGCGCCAGTACTTATACATGGGAACCCGGAACCATCAGCGGCAATACTGTTTCTGTGAATCCTGCCTCTACTACAATTTATACCGTAAGCGGTCCGGGCTGTGGGGCAACACCTTTAACCAATACGGTTGAAGTGGTTGTAGCCAACACACCTCCGGTACTGGGAGCTATACAAACCACTACTTTACTTTGCCCTAACCAAACCGATGTGCATTATACAGTGAATAACGTAGCAGGTACTACTTATGTTTGGACCTTACCTACGGGCGCGGTCATTACTTCTACCTCATCTACTGTTTCGGATGTTACCGCCAATATGGGGCCGGCTGAAGGAATTTTCACTGTTGCTGTTACGGCAACCAATACCTGTGGGTCAACCACTGAAACGTTGACCGTGCAGGTTCAGCAAATTACGGTTGCTGCTTCGGCCAGTCCGGCAAGTTTCTGCGCTCCGGGTTCTACCACCTTAACTGTATCGGGTGCTTACTGGTACGATATTCAGCCAATAGATGGTTTAGCGGTTTCGAGCGGAACAAATACAACCTATGTAGCTTCTCCTACGGTTACCACAACCTATACCATTACCGGAAACCAGGGCGCTTGCATAAACAGTACGGTTGTAACTATCACTGTTGGCACCGCCAGCAGTCCGTTAACTGTTTCCTCAACCATGTCGACCTGCCCAACAAGTTCTGTCACATTAACTGCCAGTGGCGGTACCGGTACTTATACCTGGTCGCCAGCCTCAGCTATCCTTGGCTCGGTAAATAACGCGTCGGTGGCTGCAAATCCTTCGGTAACTACCATCTATACCGTTTCGGCACCGGGTTGTTCGGGAATTTCAACCAATACAGTAGAGGTAACAGTTATTAGTTCCATACCGGTTGCCGCGGCCGCCACTTCTACCGCTTTATGTTCCGGAAACTCCGCTACCTTAACCTCTTCGGGCGCCAGTACGTATACCTGGTCGCCAAATACCAATTTAAGTACTATAAATGGTTCGGTTACGGTAGCTTCTCCTACTGTAACTACTTCCTATACGGTTACCGGCGCTATCGGTACCTGCTCAAATATAGCTGTTGTTGATATTACTGTAGCCAACACACCAGTTTATACAGTAACAACCAATTCGGCTACCATTTGTGCCGGACAAAGTGCTGTTTTAACAGCCACCGCCAATGGGGTATCTACTTACTCATGGAATACAGGTTCTACCTTAAACCCATTAACGGTTAGCCCTACTGTAACAACAACTTATACGGTTACAGATAATACCAGCTGCCCGGGTCAGGGAACTATTACAATAAACGTCAACTCAACACCGGTGATCTCTGTCAGTCCTTCTGCATCTACCTGCCCTGGTAGTTCTGTTGCCATTTCGGCAACTGTAAGTACGGCTTCGTATACATGGTCGCCATCATCGGCAGTACTTGGATCGGTAAATAGCGCTTCTGCTGCTGCTAATCCTACATCCACTACTATATATACCGTTACGTCGCCAGGATGTTCGGGCACTGTGAGCAATACTGTACAGGTAACTGTGCTTAACCCGCTGCCGGTAATTGTTGCTAATCCAACTGTTATTTGTTCGGGAGGTTCATCCACCTTAACGGCTACCGGTGCAAATAGCTATTCATGGGCCGGTTCAAACTTAAGCACCACTAACGGTTCGGTTACAGTTGCTTCTCCGGGTAGCACATCCACTTATACCGTTACAGGATTCATCGGTGTTTGTTCAAACACAGCGGTAATTAGCGTTGCGGTGTCTGCTCCGCCGGTTTACACGGTTACTGCCAATGCCACTTCTATTTGTGCAGGACAAAGTGCTACATTAACTGCTACAGCAAATGGCGTTACTTCTTATTCCTGGAATACGGGCTCAACCCAAAATCCATTAACAGTAAGCCCTTCAGGTACTACAAGCTATACAGTGACAGGCAATTCGCTTTGTCCGGGCCACGGCGTTATTACCATTACGGTAAACCAATTGCCATCTGTTTCCATTAACTCTGCATTGATCTGCGCCGGGCAATCGGCAACGTTAAGCGCAAGCGGAACAGCGACCTCTTATACCTGGACAGCTGGTGATGGAACATCCCTGCCTCATACCTCTACGGTTGTGGTGTCGCCTTCATCTACTACAAGCTATACTTTAACCGGCTCAAATGCAGCAGGATGTTCATCAAACAATACGACTATGGTTAATGTAAGCGATCCTCATGCGTCATTTACAGGTATGCCAAATGCTACCGAAACCATTGAAACGGTGCTTAACTTACAAAACACCAGCACAGGCGCCAGCAATGTGGCCTGGTCAACCTGCTATGGCATTTACACAACAACAACTGTAACCCTGCCACTGAACGATGAAGGGGTATGCTGTGTAACGTTGTATGCTTACGAAGGCAGTTGTATTGACTCGGTGACACAATGTGTAACTGTGGTACCAAAAGCCCGACTGATCGTTCCTAACGTATTTACACCAAACGGCGACGGAAGGAATGACAACTTTACCCTTGATGCTGTAGGCATAGGCGATATTACCATTGCCATATTTGACCGTTGGGGACTAAAAATGTTCGAAACCTCAACAAGCGGCAACATTAAATGGGATGGAAAAACCAAGAACGGAGCCCTGGTTCCTGATGGTACTTACTTCTACATGCTAAAGGCAACGGGCCTTGATGGCGAAAATTACGACCTTAAAGGCACCATTAACGTCTTCCAGTAATCCATAAAAAAATAAAAAAAACGCAGTTCTTAACAGGGCTGCGTTTTTTTGTACCTACCTTTGTAGCCTACTTCTTAATTGATCTTATTATGGGCAGGTATGGAATTACATTATGGTTAGTTGTTGTCTCTTTTTTCTCCATCTTTGCTTATAAAAAAGGAACACCTTCCTCTTCTGTTTATCAGTTCAAAGCAAAAACTATTGACGGAGAAATTCTTGACCTTGCCTCTTTAAAAGGTAAAAAGATCCTGATCGTTAACACGGCCAGCAAATGCGGCTTCACTCCACAGTTCAAACAACTGGAAGAGCTTTACCAAAAATACAAAGACAAGAATTTTGTCATCATCGGCTTTCCCTGCAACCAGTTTGCACACCAGGACCCTGGCTCTTCTTCAGAGATCAAGGAATTTTGTACAAGAAACTATGGAGTAAGTTTCCCGATGATGGAAAAAATCCATGTAAAGGGCGACAGCATCTCCGACATTTATGCCTGGCTTACTTCCAAGAAAAAAAATGGAGTGGAAAGCAGCTCGGTAAAATGGAATTTCCAAAAATACATGATTGACGAGAATGGTTTTTTGGTAGGGCATGTCGGCTCCGTTAAAAAACCCGATTGCAGTGAAATTGTGAACTGGATTGAGGGGAAATAGTTATGAGAGATGAGTTGACATACTCATAACTCATAATTCATAACTATCTTAAAACAGTAGTTGCATTAGCCTGAATGGTTGGCACAATAATCAAATCGTTAATGTTTACATGAGCCGGACGTGAGGCCATCCAGTAAATGGTTTCGGCAATATCTTCCGGTTTTAAAGGGACAATGTTCTCATATACTTTTTTAGCGCGCTCTTCATCGCCATCAAAACGCACCACACTAAATTCGGTTTCCACCATTCCCGGGTTTATAGCCGATACTTTAATGCCATGAGGCAACAGATCAATGCGCATGCCTTTGTTGAGGGCATCAACCGCATGTTTGGTGGCGCAATACACATTACCATTGGCATACACCTCTTTACCGGCAATGGAACCCACATTAATAATATGCCCTTTTTTATGTGGGATCATTAAGTTGGAAACGTGCCTGCTCATGTATAACAAGCCTTTGATGTTAGTATCGATCATTTGTTCCCAATGACTGGTTTTGCCATCCTGAATGCCTGCCAACCCTGCAGCAAGGCCTGCATTGTTTACCAGCACATCAATTTTTTTAAATTCGGCAGGCAGGCTGTTCATGGCATCTTCCACTTCTTTTTCAATCCTGATATCAAAACACAGGTCAATTAGCTTAATGGAATGGTCTTTCATTAAAGCCTGTTTCAGTTCCGTTAAACGTTCCTGCCTTCTGCCGGTTATAATAAGGTCATATCCGTGTTTTGCAAACTCAATGGCGGTCCATTTTCCTATACCCGATGTGGCGCCTGTAATCAATGCTATCATAGTACTTAAAATTAGTGGGACTAAATATAAAAAATCGGGCGTTTATAAATCTTTAAATGCCCCGAAAAGTTCTCCTAAAAAATGAGTATATTTATACCACTCTTTTTTTGAGAGAGGAAAATTAATAATAACATGTGTTCTCGACTCTCACTATCACGACTTGTCGTGATGACGAACTGACAATAATTTGTCGGTGGACATCCTGAACTATAATATATAGAAAAAATGGCATGTGGAAGTTGCTCAACTGGGCAGGATAAAAATGGCGGAATCCCCGCCGGGTGTAATAACAACGGTTCATGCGGCACAGGCGGCAGCTGTAACAAATTAAACGTCTTCGACTGGCTTGGGAACATGAGCCTGCCTGAGGGGCAAGCTCCCTGCGATGTGATGGAAATTCGTTTTAAAAACTCCCGAAAGGAATTTTTCCGTAATGTGAATAACCTTAGCCTTAATGTGGGCGATGTGGTTGCCGTTGAGTCCTCTCCGGGACACGATATTGGCGTAGTTTCCATTACAGGCGAGCTGGTAAGGCTCCAGATGAAGAAAAAGAATGTGAACTTCGACAGTGACGAAATTCGTAAAATATACCGTAAGGCAAAGCAACAGGACATTGATAAATGGCGCGAAGCCCAAAAGCTGGAGGTAGATACCATGTTCAAGGCCCGCACCCTGGCTTTAAGACTTGGCTTGCAAATGAAGATCAGCGATGTGGAGTACCAGGGCGATAAAAGTAAAGCCGTTTTTTATTATACCGCCGACGGACGTGTTGATTTCAGGGAACTGATTAAAGTATTGGCCGAGGAATTTAAAGTACGAATAGAGATGCGCCAGATTGGTGCCAGGCAGGAAGCTGCCAGACTTGGGGCTATTGGCTCCTGTGGCCGCGAATTATGCTGTTCAACCTGGCTGAATGATTTTAGAAGCGTTTCTACGTCGGCGGCGCGTTACCAGCAACTATCCTTAAACCCGTTAAAATTAGCCGGGCAATGCGGTAAACTGAAGTGCTGCCTGAACTATGAGTTGGACAGCTACCAGGATGCATTGAAAGAGTTTCCAGAAATTGATAACCGCAAACTGGCTACCGAAAAAGGCTATGCCTTTCACCAAAAGACCGATATTTTTAAGCGTATCATCTGGTGGTCGTATACCAGCGAACCGGATGTGTTTATTCCACTGAGTATTGCCCGCACCAAAGAGATCTTTAAACTGAATGCCGAGAACATTAAACCGGCCGATCTTTTGGAGCCAAAACAATATAAAGAACTGGAAGTGGCCGTGAAACAACCTGACTATGAGAACGTAGTTGGCCAGGATTCATTGACCCGTTTCGATCATAAAAAGAAAAACAACAATAGCCGTAACAAAAACAACAACCGCAAGCCGAACAACCAAAAGCCTCAGGGCGAAGCTTCGGCAGGCAATAAGGAAAAACAACACAACAAACCGCATAATACTAACAAGCCGCAACAGCATAACAAACCGCAAAATCAAAACCCTAAGCCGCAACAGCCTGGCAATAAACCTCACAACAATGCTCCGTTGAAACAGCCACCGCAAAAACAAGGGCAGCAGGGTCAGCAAAACCAGCCAAAACAGCAGCATAAAAAACCGGCACATAACCACCATAAACCAAAGCCAAAAAATGACAATCCTAAAGCATAGAACAGTTATTGTAACGGTTTGCTTTGCATTGAGCTTACTGTTTGTTGCCTGTAACCGCAACGTGGTTTACAGCAAATACGAAAAGCTGCCGGAAGAAGGCTGGGCTTCGGAAAATAAATTAAGCTACGAAGTGGATATTGAAGATATTACTCCACCACATAATGTATTCTTAACCGTTCGTCATGCCGACTCTTATCCTTACAGCAACCTGTTTGTGTTTTTAACCACCACCTACCCTAATGGCAAAAGCACCGTTGATACCCTCGAGTGTGTGCTTGCCAACAAAAAAGGCGAATGGCAGGGCGATGGCGCCGGCGACCTGTGGGACAATAAAATTCCCTTAAAGCAAAACGTGAAATTCCCTATGGCTGGTAAATATAAATTTACTTTTGAGCAGGGCATGCGCAGCAATCCACTTCCATTGATCCTCGATTTTGGAATGGTGATTGAGAAGGCGAATTAATTAGCCATTTGGCGAAAATTATATTTTTGCTTAACTTTAATAAACACTTTCCAATCATGACAACTACAGCTATCAGGACAAAAGTCCATAAATATATTGATGAAGCGGACACTAATGTACTTGAAGTTGTTTACAAATTACTTGAGGTCTATCGCCAAAATAATTCAAGTCTATTAAACGAAGAACAACAAAAAGAAGTTCTTAAAAGATCTGAGATGTATAAAGCCGGTAAAATGAAAGGCTATTCCGTATCGGAAGTTCGCAAGCGGGTTAAGAACAAATTGGCGAACAAATAGTGGCTACCTATAAAATAGTTATTCTGGACAAAGCAGCTTCGGAATTAGAAGAGGCTTGTTTATATTATAACGAAAAGGTGCCCGGATTAGGTGTAGAATTTGAAGAGGAAATTTTTATACTTATAGAGTTAATCAGAAAAAATCCTTTATTATTCCCGGTTAAATTTTCTTACATCCATGAAGCCGTAGTTAAACGTTTTCCATTTGTTATTAATTATGAAATTTATGGTAAGCAAATAATTGTTTCTGCCATTTTTCATGTTAAACAAGACCCCACAAAGAAGTTAAAAAGGAAACGCAATTGATTACTCCATTTTATAAATCCTACTCCTTCTCCCTCTTACTAAAACTATAATTCAATCCCACACTAATTCTTCCGGCGCTTTTCAAGTCATCATTGCCCACTTTTTCATAAGTAGTGAATTGCCAGGCCAGGTTCACCGAAAAAGATTTGTAGTAAATATCCAATCCGGGGCCTAAGAGCAGCGAGTTTACTTCCGTATCTTTTTGCAACACGTCTTTTACATACAAGCCTTTGGTATGTTCGTAATTAGCCTGTACCGAAGGATAAAATGAAACTTCCTTGTAGGCCAGCCTGTAAAACAATGTGACAAAATCGTTATGGCTGTTACCCAAACGCTCCTTGTAAATATTTTTACCGTTTACTTTGTAATTGACACTAATGCTTGCGCCAACCTTTTTGGTCATAAATACATAATTCACATAACCAAACCCATCAATGCTACCGGTGCCCGGCTGCATCTCAAACGGCAGGCGGTTGCTGTAAGCGTCGTGCGCGTAAAAATTGCCGGTGGGTAACTTGATGCCCGTTCCCAAAATGAGCTTGTGCCTGATCTTACGATCGGCTTTTGGTGTAAGGGCATGGAAACCCGCATTTAAGGAAATATCGCCAAAGCCAGTGTGATGTATGTATACATTATTTGTTTTGGAGCGGTTATCCAGCAAGGGTAAAAACACATTCAGCTCCAGGCGTTTCAATATAAAATATTTAAACCGCAGCTCAAAGATCTTGTACGATTCAAAATCGTTGCTTGAGTAAGTGTGTGTGTACGTACTGTCATGCGTTTCGCCACCATGCATTACGCGATATGACTGCGCAGGAAAAAAATGGCTTTGCTGGCTGTAATCACGGTAACCGTTGAACACACGGTAACGGTGCAAAAAAGAAATGCTGCTTTTATTATCGTAAGGCGTTATTCCCATATAGTTGCCGCAAATATCGCAGGCAAAGGAAAAGGAATACGACAACAGGATCATAAAAAGCACATACAATGCTTTCATGTTTTTCATAATACTTGTGCATCAAATCTGCCACTTAAAAAAGCAACCAGGAAATATAACTCCCGTTGCCTTTTAAGTAACATAAAATGATCTGTGATTAGTCATTATGAATATGTTCTACCGAAAACATATCCGCATAGTTATCGGAAATGGTTTTGGCATCCATACCCGACATGTGGATCGTATTCAATGTAGAAAAATCGATCGTGGTGGGCGACTCAAACCACTGCAGCAGGTCGTTCGCCATATGGATTTTTGGTGTGATTGAAGTGCTCACAATAGCACTGTCACCATTAAACGAAGGCGAAACCGTTTTTAAAACATTGTTTACACCTTTGAAACCGCCTATGTGAAACACCAGGTTATTACCGCTTGCTGTAGATTGAGGAGAAGTGCCTTCAATTTTTGCCATAATGTATCCTGTGCTCCAGCTCCAGAACATCCCTTTGGCAGGATCTAACGCACCGGTTTGCGCACCCGAAACATTATGCGTGCTGTCCACACCAATCATAAATTCCATGGATTTATAATTACCATAAGGCACATTAGGAATTTGAATGGTGGTGGATAAAGGGACCGAATAATCGATGAGGTAATAACTATCGGGTTGCACCCATACAGAGTTATCGGATTTGGTTAATTTGATATTACTGATGTAATACCTGTACATGCTCACATTAAAGGTATTACCTGCAGCGTTGGTATAGGTTTGTGGCCCCAATACCAGGCCATCAGTTCCAACCATTCCTTCAAATTCAACCTCAAGGCTGCCGGCGGTTGGTAATGGCGCCAGGTCTTCAGGTTCAGGTGCTTTTGTGTCTTTTTTGCAGCTTAATGCCGCCAGTGAAATTGCAATAATTGCTATCGTGTTTAAGATCTTTTTCATTTGTAACAATGCTTAAATACCGGTGCATGATACATACACCGATAATGGGTTTAATTAAAGTTTTTACAATCAACTACCACCGTATGTTTTTACAGAGCAATAGTTATGGAGCGCTGGTTCTTAAGCGGGAGGGTGAAACACGGGCATTTCTCTTTTTTCGGGTAAAAGCCCCGCGTAGAGAAAATGCATGGATTGAATGACTGAACTTTGAAAACAGGTATAAGAAATATAGCCTGACCTTAATTCATGTTTTTCGGCTTTATCCTTAATAGCCGAAGGCATATCGGATTGGCGTTTATCTTCTTTTTTTAATTCTTTTTCAAGGTAACATTTTGCCTGGCAACAGCTTTTTGGTTTGTCTTTATTTTCACACACGGTAGCCGCCAGTTCCTGCTGTTTGGATTTAAAATTGAAATAGATCACTGTTTTTGCCGCGCATTGCCACGATAAGCTCACCAGTAGCAAAACAGAGAACACTATGTGAAGTTTTTTGGCCATTCGTGAATCCGGTACAAATTTACAAAAAAATCAGGTTAATTGCTGCCAGATCATATCCTTCAGTTTTTGGATATTGTAACCCGACTGTGAAGAGAAGAACACATAAGGGATCTTGAATTTACCTTTCATGCGTTTATTCAAATCCTTTTCCAATTCGTTTATCAGCTCTTCATCAATGGTATCGCATTGCGAAATGCCAAGAATGCGTTGCTTATCCAACAGCTCGGGGTTGTACTGTTTTAATTCGTTTAGTAATATTTTATACTCTTCGTAAATATTATCGCTTTGGCAGCTCACAATGAACAACAAGCTTGAGTTGCGTTCAATGTGTCTTAAGAACCGGGTTCCCAATCCTCTTCCTTCACTGGCTCCTTCAATAATGCCCGGGATATCGGCCATCACAAAGCTTTTATAATCACGGTAACTTACAATGCCCAAATTAGGCGTCAATGTTGTAAACGCGTAATTGGCAATTTGGGGCTTGGCCGCCGAAACAACAGATAGTAACGTGGATTTACCCGCGTTAGGAAATCCCACCAGGCCAACATCGGCCAGTACTTTTAATTCCAGGACCTTCCATTCCGTTAGGCCGGGTTCGCCGGGTTGCGAGTAGCGCGGTGTTTGGTGGGTAGATGATTTAAAATGAGCGTTTCCTAAGCCGCCACGGCCACCGGGAACCAGGATAAATTCCTGCCCGTCCTCGGTTATTTCACACTCCACTTCACCGGTTTCTTCATCCCTGGCAATGGTACCCAAAGGCACATCCAGTATCTGGTCTTCGCCCTCTTTACCCGATTTGTGCGACGAACCACCGGCACCACCTTCTTTGGCAATAATGTGTTTACGGTATTTTAAGTGAATAAGGGTCCAGAATTGTTTATTGCCACGTAAAATAACATGCCCTCCTCTGCCACCATCTCCTCCATCGGGCCCGCCAAAAGCGGTTAAAATATCGCGGTGCAAATGCGTGGAGCCTGCCCCGCCCTTACCACTACGACAGCATATTTTTACGTAATCAACAAAATTATTATCCACTCGTTTTGATTTAAGATTCAGGATTTAAGATTCAAGACAGGGCAAGCTTAAATCTTAAATCAAAAAGTTATTTTCGTTTTTTAGCTACTTTTTTAGGAGCTGCTTTCTTTACGGCTTTTTTAACCGTCTTTTTTGGAGCTGCCTTTTTAACTGCTTTCACTACTTTTTTAGCCACCTTCTTAATGGTTTTTTTTGGAGCAGCTTTTTTTGCAAGCTTCTTAACAGCTGCTTTTTTCGGTGCCGCTTTTTTCGCCGCTTTTTTAGTCACGACAGGTCGTGATGCCTTTTTAGGAGCTGCTTTTTTCGGAGTAGCTTTCTTTGGTGCTGCTTTCTTCACAGCCTTTTTAGGAGCAGATTTTTTAGCAGGTGCCGCCGCTTTCTTTTTAGCAGCAGGTTTGGCAGGGGCCACTTTTTTTGCAGCCGGTTTCGATTTTTTAACAGGGGCCGACTTGGTTTCTTTTTTATCTGAATGGAAGAAGTTGCTTACTTTTTCCTTAATAGTTGCAATGATTCCCTTAGGTTTTTCCTCTTTATTTTCACTCCGCACTTCCTCAATATCCTTTTGTAGCTCAGGAGAAATTTCAGTAGCCACTTCAAAATCATTTACGGTAAGGTCAAGGTGCTCAATGTCATTTTCAAGTTCTGTCAACTCTATTTCGGCGTTCACAAAAGTAATGCGATCGCACAGGTCCTTAAAAATAGAGTCAATGGAACCAATGCCTTTAATAGAATGAAATTTTGCCTGCTCTGAATAATATTTTTTAAGAGGCAAGGTCTTGTTGTTGTATTCGTTCACCCTGTTGCGAATAATGTCTTCATTCTGGTCATCAGGGCGGCCCGATTCCTGGCCACGTAGCAACAACCGTTTCACCAGTTCTTCATTATCTACTTCCAGCGCCAGCATGGCACTGATAGCTGTTCCCTTTTTTTGCAACAGGTCGTCCAGCGCTACAGCCTGGGCTTGCGTACGGGGGAACCCGTCAAATATAAATCCTTTCGCGTTTGGCTCCGCGTCCAGTTTCGACTCAATCATGCCAATTACAATATCATCGCTCACAAGGTCGCCACGGTCCATAATTTGCTTGGCTTCCATGCCAAGGGCTGTCCCCCTGGTAATTTCACTGCGTAAAATATCACCGGTTGACAGATGTACTAAACCATACTTATCGATCAGTTTCTGAGATTGTGTCCCTTTTCCTGCGCCCGGAGGGCCGAATAAAACAATGTTTAACATGTTGCTCATAGTTTATAGTTTATAAAAATTAGTTGGTTTTTTGTTCAAGTACAAATATCTCCTTCATGTTTCGTCCCAGGCCGTCATAATCCAGGCCATAGCCCACCACAAAATCATTCGGTATTTCCATGCCCACATAATCAATCACAATATCTTTTTTATAGGCCTCGGGCTTCAGTAAAAAAGAAGCGATCTTTATTTTGGTTACTTCTTTTTTGTGAAGCAGTACCGATAGCTTTTCAATGGTAATTCCCGTATCCACAATATCCTCTACCACCACCACAGTTCTTCCTTTTATCTCTTCGGTAAGGCCAATCATTTCGGTAACGGTACCGGTGCTGGTAGTGCCGTGGTAAGAGGCCAGTTTAATAAATGAGATCTCGCAGGGAATCGTTACTTCCTTTAAAAGATCGGCAGCAAACATAAAAGAGCCGTTGAGCACTACCAAAAACAAGGGGTTGTCATTAGCCAGGTCGGCATTGATTTTTTGAGCAAGCCCTTTCACACTTTCCTGAATTTTATCGGCAGTGATATAAGGGACAAAACTCTTATCTTTTAAGGTTACGCGTTGCATCGGGTGTTTTGTAAAAGCACAAATATAGTAACTATTTTTATTGAAAAAACCCTTTATATCTATGTTTTAGGGCAAAAACGCCTGCTTATTTTAAGTCTTGTCACACAAAATTCCATTACATTTGTGCCCGCTTGAAAACTACTGTTACAAATACTCACTTTAAGGAAACCGTTTCCCTGTCGCTGCCCATTGTTATGACGCAGGTAGGGCAAATTATTACCGGCATTGTAGACAATATGTTTTTGGGGCAACTGGGCAAAACCGAACAGGGGGCCGGTATTTTATCCAATAACCTGTATGTCATTCTCCTGGTGTTTAGCATTGGCATGAGTTACGTATTAACTCCCGCTGTTACCGATGCGCATGTGAGGAACAATGAAAAAGAGAAAGCCTCTCTATTCAAAAACTCTCTTTTTATTAATATGATTGTGGCCGTCATCCTGTTCATCATCCTCTTTTTTTCTTCGCCATTATTAGCTTACATGCAGCAGCCGGCCGATGTGGTGGAGCTCGCCGTTCCGTTCTTTGATGTACTCATCTTTTCCATTATCCCGGTGGCTTTGTTTTTTGTATGCAAGCAATACACCGAAGGGCTTGGCAATACAAGGGCCGCCATGTATATCAGCGTTATTGGAAATGTGATTAACATTTTCCTGAATTACATGCTCATTTATGGAAAATGTGGCCTGCCTGAGTTAGGGTACATGGGCTCTTGCTGGGCAACCTTTATTTCGCGGGTATTAATGGGATTTGGATTTTTGGTATTTGTATTCAAAAATAAAGCCATTAACTCCTTTGCCAAACATTATAAAGAAGCCCGGTTAAACGCCCTACATTTTTGGCCATTGTTAAAAGACGGGATCGCCTCGGGGCTGCAGTTTACCTTTGAGGTAGCCGCCTTTGCCATTGCAGGTTTACTGGCAGGCGTTTTTGGAAAAGAATCGCTTGATGCGCATGGCGTGGCCCTGAGCCTGGCCGCTTTTACCTATATGTTTGCAAGCGGTATAGGCAGCGCTACTACCATCAGGGTTGGTAATTATTATTCAACCAACGATCTTAACAATGTAAAAGCGGCCATTAAAACATCTTATAAACTCGTCATCTGCACCATGGGCTTTATGGCCTTTCTGTTCATTTGCCTCAACGGTATTTTGCCAATCATGTTCAGCAAGGATGAAGAGATCATTACGATTGCTTCCAGGCTGTTGTTGTTTGCGGCTTTCTTTCAATTGTTTGATGGTACGCAGGTAGTGGCTATTGGCGCCTTAAGAGGGCTCGAAGATTATAAATTCCCTACCTGGATCGCGTTCATAGGCTACTGGATCATTGCATTGCCTCTATCCTATATTTTTGGTTTTTTAATGGGCTACAAAGTGTATGGCGTATGGCTGGCATTAAGCCTTGGCCTTGGCTTTGTAGCGGCATCGCTCTTTTTCAGGATCAAGGCCTTATTAAAAGTAAAGACCCTTATTGCCTCGCAAAATAAATCCTGATCCAAAATGGTTCAGGCTGGCGTTTCAGCTTTCTTATAAATTAGCTTTGTTTTTTTAATCAGCACCCAAAGCAAGATCAATAAAAAACAAACTACCGCCAGGTGTATCTTATACATTGTATCGTTTACCCATGGGCCCTGGAACATAAAATAACGTTGCATTGGAAATGCGGCTATGGAAGCAAGGTCGGTCTTGGCATCGGGAATGATGCCCTTGTTGATGGTATACCAAAAATGGGACAAAGCAAGGCAAATAGCGCCAAAGATCCATGAGAATTTCACATTCACTTCCCAATGTTTATTTAAGGCATAAAGAAGGAAAAAGACTAAAAACGGGTAATAGTTGATAAGCTGCCTCGATTCGCTGCCAACACTAAAAAAAACAGCCGCATTAAAGAACAAGATCATTCCAAAGCCAAAATTTGCAATTTCCTGTTTCATGCTTTTGATAATAAATAAGGATAGCAGGGGAGCAAGGCCAAAATAAAACACATGGGCCACAAAAAAATTTGCAGGGTTTGAAACGGCCTGGTAAATGATGGTGTAAAGATATTGCATCAGCGTTAAAGGCACCGCTTCTTTCGAAGCATAAGCGTTAATAATTACCTGTGTAACTACAACAACAGCAATGGCTAAGCCAATTGCCAGGAAATGGATAGACTTAAAAAAACGCTTAAGCCCAAATTCTTTTTTCGAAAAGTGATTTAAAAAGATAACGTAACCCAGGGCCAGAAGAGCAGCTATCCAGGTACGCAGTGTTATGGGAAAATCTACCTTAAACGCGTCTACTATCAAGGCATAAGAACCATGCCAGTAATGAACAATATAGACATACACAAACAATAAAGGAAAAGCAAAACAAAACAGCATTTTTAAAATAGTCGTTTTTTCAAAAAAAGAGAGTAGCCTGTTTTGGGGCCCGCTTTCTGTTTCTTCTTTTTTTCCCGGCTTAAAGAAATAAATAACGCTTAAAATAATAAAGTTGGGATAGATAAATGAGCCTACCAGGATCAATAAAAAAAAGAGGAAGGTTTTTCGGGTTAAATATAAATATACCATCACAATGGCTATTGTAAAAGCAGGAATATCCATCAATATGGGATAATACAGGCAAAGTTTTAAAACCGGGAAACAAAAAAACAAGGCCGCGAAACCTATTATTTCTACGCTTTTTGATAGCTTAACTAAATTCGAGATGCGGAAAAAGAACCAAACACCTGTGAAGAGGCAGATAAGGTTTGTAATACTGTAGGCAAGAATAACATTAGGAACCGATAGGGCGATGTGTAAAAATGAAAAAATGTAATGAATGACAAAGGGCAGAAAAAGGCGTTGGAAATAATATGAATTGATGGCATGATCCCTGATCTTTTCCTTAAACCGCATTGTAAAATCGCCATAAAATGCGCCGTCATAACCCATACCTCCAAAGTGTAAGATCTTTTCCGAAAAAAAAGCATAGGTTAGCAGGATGGCCAAGAGTATAACCAAGAGTATCCTGTGTTTGAATGGTGAGGTCATTTTGGGTGATAAATCAATGAGGTAAATATAGCCTTTATTAGAATAAATTCTTAATACACATAAGAAGCCAGCTCTGCCGGCATGGTATAGCCTTTATTCTCCTGGTAAAATTCTTCAAAGTTAGTGTTGAGTGCGCGCACATTTCCTTTTAAGTTGATGAGCTGTTTTGCCTCATTGCTGTTCATGACCTTCCTGGCCTGCAAGTACAAAGCGTCAAGGTTAATACTACCACCCTGTTTTGATTGGCCTTTGGGCGGATCGGATGTTTTCTTGATCTGGAAATACGGGAACGGCTTATGGAGTTGAATGAAATAACGGTTTTTGATAAGAATGGGAACATCCCTGCTCGGGCTTCCCCTTTCAACCGATTTGGGAGCTTCCGATTCAGGTACGATACCAAGAGAAGAATTATACAACTCGCCGCTTTCAGCTACCAGGTAAAAATCGGCATTGCACACCACAGCAGGGTTTTCAACCAGGTTGGAGTCCACTAAAATACCATCCAGCTTTTTATGCTTTACCGAATCGGAGCGATTTGAATAGAAAAAATAAACCGGGCAAAAGGTAAATTCTTTCAGGTAAGAAGCAATGACGATCTTATTGCTAATGGCCACTTCCCGTTCTACCTTGGTGGCCATATCCATATTGCCAGCAGCTTTTAACCGTGCTATAAGTGTTGCATTGGTTTTTAACCTTACCAATAAAGCGCCACCGCTTTTTAATTTATTGATCTGGGCTTTGGCAACCATATAACGCAGGTTACTGAAATTGTGGAAAGAAGTGTCGCTTTTGTAATCGTTTACCTTTGGCGCTGTGGTATTGTCTTCCTGTGAGTAGGAAAGAGTAGTCATAAATAAAAAAAACAAACAATAGATTCTGTGAACACTATTGAGATGCTGAAACATCACGACAAGTCGTGACAGCATGACATTGATTCTCTTATTGCTATTTAATTTCCGAACCATTATTAAAACCAGGTTTTGTAGAAGAAACGAAACTTAACTCCCCTTTATTGTTGGATGCCATCAGGATCATACCCTGGCTTTCAATGCCTTTAATTTTTCTTGGCGCTAAGTTTACCAGTATGCTTACCTGCTGTCCAATAATTTCTTCGGGCTTATACCATTCGGCAATGCCACTCACTACTGTTCTTACATCAATACCTGTATCAATTTTCAGTTTTAATAACTTATCTGTTTTCGGCACGCGCTCCGCTTCCAGGATAGTTCCGGTACGAATGTCCATTTTACTGAAATCGTCAAAACTGGTTTCCGGTTTCGAAGGCGGAACTACTGTTACCGCGTTGGCTTGTTTACTGGCTTCCAGCTTATCCATTTGCAACTGAATTTCGGCGTCCTCAATTTTTAAAAACAACAATTCATCTTTATTAATCATATGCCCTGCCGCCATATTGGATGTTTGTTTGGCAGCGTGCCATTTTAGGGTCGGCATATTGAGCATTTTAAATAATTTGGCCGATGTGAACGGTATGAAAGGCTCCGCTACAATGGCCAGGTTGCAGGTAATCTGCAGGGCAATGTTCATGATCGTTTTTACCCGTTTTTCATCCGTTTTAATCAGTTTCCAGGGTTCTGTATCGGCCAGGTATTTATTTCCCAAACGGGCCAGGTTCATCATTTCGGCCAGGGCTTCGCGAAATTTGAACTGCTCAATGGCTGCTGAAACTTTATCGGGGAAAGAAGCCAGCTCTTCCAATACCAACAAATCTTCTTTGGTAAATGTTTCGGCAGATGGTACAGAACCTTCATAAAACTTATGCGTGAGCACCAGGGTACGGTTTACAAAATTACCCAGGATAGCAACCAGCTCGCTGTTATTTTTTGTCTGGAAATCCTTCCAGGTAAAATCATTGTCTTTTGTTTCGGGCGCATTGGAACACAAGGTGTAACGCAGCACATCCTGCTTGTCTTTAAAATCAACCAGGTATTCGTGCAACCAAACCGCCCAGTTGCGCGACGTTGAAATTTTATCGCCCTCCAGGTTTAAAAATTCGTTTGCAGGAACATTATCGGCCAGTACAAACTCGCCGTGCTCCATGAGCATGGCCGGGAAAATGATGCAGTGAAACACAATGTTATCCTTCCCAATGAAATGAATTAAGCGGGTTTCCTTGTCCTTCCAATAGAGTTCCCAATCGTTTGGCCTCAACTCCTTGGTAGCCGAAATGTAGCCAATAGGCGCGTCGAACCACACGTACAGCACTTTTCCTTCGGCTCCTTCCACCGGTACCGGCACACCCCAATCCAAATCGCGCGTCATGGCTCTTGGCTGCAAACCCTCACCACTATCAAGCCAACTCTTGCATTGTCCTGCTACGTTCGTTTTCCAGTCCTTATGCTTATCAAGGTAAGCCTGAATGTTGGGTTGCAGTTTATCCAAAGGCAGGAACCAGTTCTTTGTTTCCTTTAACACAGGCTTGCTTCCGCTCAATGTCGATTTAGGATCAATGAGTTCGGTAGCATTTAAAGTACTCCCGCATTTTTCGCACTGGTCGCCATAGGCATTGGGATTGGCGCATTTAGGACAGGTTCCCACAATATAACGGTCGGCCAGGAATTGTTTGGCCTCTTCGTCGTAATACTGTTCCGTTACCTGTTCGGTAAAGCCATTCGTGTCGTATAATTTTTTAAAAAAATCGGAAGCGGTTTGATGGTGCACTTTACTTGAGGTGCGCGAATACACGTCAAAGGAAATACCAAATTCCTTAAACGCGTCGCCCATAATTTTATGGTATTTGTCAACCACCTGTTGTGGGGTAACGCCTTCTTTTTTTGCTTTAATGGTAATGGGAACGCCATGTTCATCGCTTCCGCAAATAAACAGGATATCCTCGCCCTTGCTTCTTTTGTACCTCACAAAAATATCGGATGGCAAATAGCACCCTGCCAGGTGGCCAATATGTACCGGACCGTTAGCATACGGCAAGGCTGAGGTAACAAGAGTGCGTTTAAAATTAGGCGCCATAATCTTTTTAATCTGAAGAAATAATTGTAAAATTGTGTAAAGATAACATTTAACTTTCATTCATTTAAAGCAATTTTTATGGCATCAAACGACAAAGAACTATGGAAGCAAATCCCTTTACCAAAAGGATCTACCACCAGAAATTATGCAGTGTCAACACATGGTCGCCTGGCCTCGTTTGATGGCAATATGAATGATAAGCTGATCTTAAAGCTGCACAACAGCTCGGGCTTTCCGCGCATTGGCGTAAACATAAACGGCAAATCAAAAGCCATTTTCCCGCACCACGCCATTGGCGCCGTATTCCTGAAAAAACACAATCCTAAATGCAGGTATGTGATCCACCTCGATCACAACAAGGAAAACAACCATATTTCGAACTTAAAATGGGCTACTGCAAAAGAGCAAATTGAGCACACTAAAAAAAGTCCGTACGTATTAAAAGCCATTAAACATAAAATATACAATGGCGGCACAGCCAAAAAGCTGGACGAGAAAAAAGTAACCGCGCTTAAAAAAGAGATCTGGAACCCTAAACGCAGATTAACCATGAAACAGCTGGCCGAAAAGTATGGCATTGCTGAAATGAACTTATACCGTATTAAATCGGGCGAACTGTGGTTTCATGTGCATGTGGAAGGCGAGCCCATTCATGCCAAATACAAGCAGCAACTCAAAAATATTGAGCTAAAGGAAAAGGCGGATAAAAAGGTAAAGGTGGCTTCGAAAGCCTCAGCCACCAAAGCAGAGAATGCTTCGAAGAAGAAATCAGGTAAAAAAGATAAGAAGGCTAAGAAGGACAAAAAATCTAAAAAGAAAAACAAAAAATGATGATCGTTCCTTCTTATTTAAAAAAAGGAGATACCCTAGCCATTATCGCTACAGCCCGCAAGGTGAGTAAAGAAGAAATTGAACCCGCGCTCACCTTTTTTGAAAACCGGGGCCTATCGGTTGTATTGGGCAAACACCTGTTCGAATCAAACAACCAATATGCCGGCAACGATTCGCAAAGAACCGAAGACCTGCAGTGGGCGCTGAATAACCCCACTATTAAAGCTATTGTTATTGCCCGCGGCGGCTACGGCTCGGTGAGGCTGATAGAGCACATTGACCTGACTGAGTTTAAAAAATATCCTAAATGGGTAGTTGGTTACAGCGATGTGACGGTGTTACATAATGCCATTCATAATGCCGGAATTGCCACCATACACGCTACCATGCCTTTAAACTTTAACAAAAGTAATGAGGCTACCGAAAGCATGGCCGACGCGCTGTTTGGAAATTTAAAGCAAACACTTATTGAAGAAAATTACTCGAACAAACCAGGACTGGCAAGCGGGGAACTGGTTGGTGGAAATTTGTCGTTGCTGTATGCTTTATCGGGAACTCCTTACGACCTTGATACAAAAGATAAGATCCTGTTTATTGAAGACCTGGATGAATACCTGTACCATATTGACCGCATGATGATGCAACTGAAATTATCGGGCAAGCTGAAGAACCTGAAAGGCCTGATAGTAGGTGGCATGACGGACATGAAGGACAATGCCATCCCTTTCGGCAAATTTCCGGAAGAAATTATTTTAGACGCGGTGAAAGATTACAATTATCCGGTTTGTTTCGATTTTCCGGCCGGCCACATTGACCATAACCTGGCCATGTATTTTGGCAGGCAGGTAGAACTGACAGCAAGCGAACAAGGTTCTCAATTGAATTACATTTAAACTCTTGATCTCCCCCCTCTCCTTTGGAGAGGGACCGGGGGTGAGGTCTAACAACAACATATGCTTTGCAAAACAACCGATAACCTCAACATTTATTTCGAAATTCATGGCAACGAACAGGCCAAAGAAACCATTGTATTCTTAAACGGCCTGTCACAATCCACCATTGCCTGGGTTTTAAGCGTAACGCCCTTTAAGCAGGATTATAAGATTGTGCTGATGGATTTTATTTTTCAGGGACAAAGCGACAAAACCGGTGAATGGCGCAACTTCGACCAGCATGCCCGCGATGTGATAAGCGTGCTGGATCACTTAAAGATTGATAAAGCCATTATTGCCGGGCTGTCGTATGGAAGCCTGGTTGCTCAAAACATGGGCGTGAACCACGGTTCGCGCATTTCAAAACTTATCCTGCTTTCTACCTTTGCTCATAAAACGCCTTATTATGAAGCCATTGAGCTTTCGTGGTGGAGGGCGCTGGAGTTTGGTGGCTACAGTTTAATGCTGGATATTATGCTGCCTTCGGTGCTAAGCGAAGCATACTTCAAAAATCCATTGATCCCTTTAGACCTGATGAAACAAAGCCGGCAGGAAGCCAACGAGGATACGCAGGCCTTGTTTAAACTCATGCGTGCTACTAAAGAACGACCTGACTATAGGCCTGAACTGGCAAAGATAAAGGTTCCTTCCATAGTGATCCAGGGCGAAAAAGATTTGCTGTTCCCAGTACATATGGCCAATGAGGTAGCCAAAGCCATTCCGGGCTGCAAGCTCGAGATCATTCCCAATGCCGGGCATACGCTTAATTTAGAAGCCATTCCAAGGATGTGCCAGCTGATCCTGGAATTCATCCGGTAAGATTGTCACTTCAAGTAGTTCCGACGCCGGAAGGAACGTATCGGGAAGTGATGGCTGAGAGACAGTTCTCGATGCGTTTTTTGTAAAGAGGCAAACAAAAAACACTCGAACTGACAAGCATCCGTAAAAATCTTCGGTAATTTATTTCTATTTTTGAGGTTCAGATTTTACAATGAATACAAACTTTATAGAAGAACTCAAATGGCGTGGTATTTTACACGACATGATGCCTGGCACCGAAGAATTATTGACAAAAGGCATGGCAACAGGCTACATTGGCTTTGACCCTACCGCCGATAGCTTGCACGTCGGCAGCCTTGCCCAGATCATGACCCTGCTTCGCTTTCAGCTGGCAGGTCACAAGCCACTTGCCCTTGTGGGCGGCGCTACCGGCATGGTGGGCGACCCAAGTGGAAAGTCGGCCGAACGTAATTTGCTGGATGCCGATACCCTGAACAAAAATGTAGAAGGCATTAAGAACCAGCTCAAACAATTTTTGGATTTCGACTGCGGCGCCAACAGCGCTGAATTGGTAAACAACTACGATTGGTTTAAAAATTATTCTTTTCTCGATTTTATCCGCGATGCCGGAAAACACATTACCGTGAATTACATGATGGCCAAAGATTCGGTGAAGAACCGCATTAATGGCGACAGCGGCATGTCGTTTACCGAGTTCAGCTACCAGCTCATCCAGGGTTACGATTTCTTTCATTTATGGAAAGAGAAGAACTGCATGCTGCAAATGGGCGGTTCCGACCAATGGGGAAATATTACAACAGGTACCGAGTTCATTCGCCGCAAGGCACAAGGAGAAGCATTTGCCTTAACAACCCAGTTAATTAAAAAATCGGACGGCACTAAATTTGGAAAATCGGAAGGTGGCAACATCTGGCTCGACAGGGAAAAGACTTCTCCATACAAGTTCTACCAATTCTGGTTAAATGTGAGCGATGAGGATGCAAAAAGTTATATAAGGATCTTTACCTTACTTAATCAACCCGACATTGAAGCGTTGGAAGTAAAACACCATGCAGCGCCACACGAAAGACATTTGCAAAAAGCACTGGCAAAAGAAATTACCATCAGGGTGCACAGCGAAGCCGACTATGCACAGGCTATTGAAACTGCCGAATTTTTATTCAAATCGAAAGCGGAAGATGTGAGCGCCTTGAATGGCGATGCGTTTGAGAAAATGCTGGGTGGCATCGATACCTTTGAAGTAAAGAAAGAAGAAATCGGCAACAGCATCAACCTCGTTGATCTTTTGGTGGAGAAAGCACCCGTATTCCCAAGCAAGACCGAAGCGCGAAAAATGGTAAGCGGAAACGCCGTGAGCATAAACAAAACAAAAATCGCGGATGTGAACGCAGGCATTGATCTTTCTTATTTCAACAGCGGAAAGTATTTGCTGGTAAGCAAAGGCAAAAAGGAAAATTATTTAGTGAAACTGATTTAAATATAATAATTACGAATTGATACGAATATACGAATCGTTGCATGAACTGATTAAAGCCGGATTCGTACATTCGTATAAAATTCGTAATCACTTCTTTGGCTCTATAGTAAAATGATAAAAGACATTGTATTTCCGGAAGTAGAAGATGTAGCGGTTGCTGTTGTGCAGGAGCATGAAGGACTTGATGAATACAATGTGTATTTGATAAACCTGAAATTTGCTTCTATAAAAAATGTACTGGTTACCTCAACAGGTTATGGCCTTGTTAACGAAGAGCATAAAAAAACCAGCACGCTCCGCCATTTCTTTGAGGAGATCAAACAGCACGATTACATTGTAATAGAACCTATTACCAAAGAGGTGTTTGGCCTTAGCAATGAGTATTGGGTGAGCTTTACACTTAACGGTCAGATGTTTGACAAGCAATTTATTTTCCTGCCCGAAACCATTGTTGAATCCAACATGGTGAACATCCCGGTATTAAATAAAAAAGGCGTCTTAATTAAATAAGACACCTTTTTTATAAACTTCAAACGTAACCTTTATTTTGCGGGGGAAGTTGATGGTTTGTCACTTCGAGTAGTTCCGACCTTAGGAGGAACGTATCGAGAAGTTATCTCCGGGACGGTTCTCGATACACTCCACTTCGTTCCGTTACTCGAACTGACAATATCCTAATTCTTTACAACCTTGGTTGTTTTTAAGACCTCATGCTTGTTATTTTTAATGTTCACGGTATAAACACCGTTCGCAAATTTGGAGATATCAAATTCGGCGTGCCCGTCAATAGGCTGTGTCAAAACCGATCTTCCGGCAATGTCAATTATCTCCACTACAGCTTTATCGTAGTTGTATAAATAAATGTTTAATGCGTCGGAAGTAGGGTTTGGCCCTATGAATACATTCACTTCAGGAGCATTTAATTCCTCAGTGCTCAATGTGAGGTCATGCGTATTAGAGCCAACCTTGTTCAGGATCCAGTTATTCGGATCAACACCAATGCTGGTAACCGTTCCGGTTAAAGGGAAGCTGTAGTTCTCTACATTTTGTCCATGATACAACCTCACAATCGTATCAGGTTTCGCGGTCCTCGAAATACGGTAATCAACATGGGTCATAAATAACGGAATAGAGCTCGGGAACGAAGTAGTTTGGGTAGATTTCAGGTAGAACATTCCTCCTCCCTGGTTCCATGCTACAGCAAAAGTTGGGTAACCCTGCCCGTAATACCATTGGTTAAAGAACTGTGTAAAGTTAAGGCCTGAATAGGTTGCCATAAAGTTTCTGAAATCGATTACGCTGGCTGTGCCGCCATGATATGTATTTTGAAATGCACGGATGGCCGGGAAGAATACAGAGTCGTTATTGATCTCGTACCGCAAGCTGTGAATGATGGCGCTTCCTTTATCGTATGTTAAGCGTGAACTAAAGATCACATTGGCATTCATGGTATCGGCATTGGTAAAATAAGCGCTTCCGCCCGGTTGCGACATCACGCTGTTATGAACATCCAGCATTTTTTGTGTAGGAGTAGTGCTTGAAAGTGCCGGCAGGTAATAGTGGCATAAATACTCGGTATAACTTGCCCAGCCTTCGTTAATAAAAATGTCTTTCCAGGCTGCGCAGGTCACATTATCGCCCCACCACTGATGACCAAGCTCATGCGCATCCAGTTCAAACTCAAAAAAGCCAAGCGTAGTCATGGTTTGGTGTTCCATACCACCACCTAAAGGCGCCATGCAATGCCCGTATTTTTCTTTGTAAAAAGGATACATGCCGTATAATTTCGATTCGAGCTCAATGGTTTGTACAATTTTATTAAGGTCGGTTTTTTGTGTGTTCCACGACGAGTTGTTAATCGCGTTATCATATACAAAATTCTGAATCAGGATCGAATCGTTTGGCAGATACATAGGATGTGCATACAGGATATAGGGCTTGTATTTTGCAGTTGAAACAGAGATCAGGTAATAATCAATAGGCTTGCTCGACTTCCACTCATAACGCTTTTTGTTGCCAACAACCACTACGTTTTTTAAGAGCCCGTTTGAGCCAACCATGTTGGTTGAATCGGTAGTGGCATATACCCATGAGGAATCTATTTTATCTCTCAGGTCTTGCTTGCATGGGAACCATTGGTAAGCGCATAAGCTTTCGCTTAAGCTCCAGGTTACCTGGTTGCCCCAGGATGGTGAAGTAGCCAGGTTATATCCATCCCCAATGGCAGCCGAACCACCGGTTGGGCAGGTTCCTTTATAATATACAATCGCGTCGAAAAGTTGGTTTTGGGCAATGGGTGTTCCCACGGTTGCTTTCACCAAACTATCCTGGCGCACAAAATTACGTTTCGCTCCATTTACATAAACCGAATCGATGGTATGGTTCTCATGTAATACAAATGCAAAGGTATCGAGGCTTGCGGCTACTACCTGCGCACGGCTTTTTACGTTCCCGCTAATGAATAAAGTATTGCGTTCAACATTCACATTAAGGTGGTAAAATTTAAGATCGTAGTTGTTTTCGAGCGGTGGCAGGGCATTTGGTGAGGCAACCCTTGCCGAAGCGGCCGATACGGTGCGGCCCATGTTTCTTTTTGATTTAAGGTCGGAACAATAATGCGTTGATTGCGCGTTGATGGTAACATACGAAAAAACGGCAAGCGAAAAGTATAGAATTTTTTTCATGGTGATTTGTGTCTGTTTGATAGTTCAGAAATTTATATTTTCGAAGCTAGGCTATAAAAATGTTAAACGCAAAATCTTTAGACCAAATAATGACTAACGGCAATTAATTTCGATAAAATAGTGCAATCTTTGCTCAATTATGAAATATTTCTGGAGTTTTTTACTGCTTATTTCAACGAATGTTTTCTTTGCGCAACAAGATACATTGCGACTTTACCAAAGCTACACATCCTTTTCAAACGAAGCGAAAGCGGAGTGGACTGCGTTTGAAAATAACTGGAATTATTTTTCGTATACCGAACTAAAAAAACAACAGCACATTAAAAATTTAAACTGCAGTAACTGCGAAAGTTTTTTCGCCGACCTTTATCTTGAGATCGATCATGAAGGAAAAATAAGCGCCATAAAATTCATAAATGGAAAGCGTTGTGGTTTGCACATAGAAGATAAATTATTAAAAGCGCAATTCGAATCCACGCTTAAAAAACAAAGTTTTACGCATTTAAAAAATAAAGCCTTTATTGCCCGGTTTGGCCATGCCCTGAAATGCTAAAAACTTTTTAGTATCATCCATCTTAAATGCTCTATTTTTGACTGAAAGCCCTTACATTTGCATCACGTTTTATGATCACTTATAATCCCAAAGACTGGTTCGTCCTCATTATTAAGTTTCACAAGAGTGATACCTTCAGGGTTCTTTTACCATCGCTGGTTTGCATAGGCATTTACGCGGCCGCTATTGTGTACTTTGAAAACCATTATTTTCACCTTAATACCAAGAACCCAACGGTCATGCATTCCATCCTGGGTTTTGTGTTATCCATGCTGTTGGTATTCCGCACCAACTCGGCCTACGATCGCTGGTGGGAAGGGAGAAAAATCTGGGGCAGCATTGTCAACAATTCCAGGAACCTGGCGCTTAAACTCTCGGCACTGGTAAGCAATGATAAAGACCGCGCAGAATTCAGGGACCTGATCGTTAATTATGTATTTAGTGCCAAAAATAACCTGCGCGGCCACTACAGGCAAGAGGAGTTTGTTCCGTCGGGCAACACAAGCCTTGCCGGATTTGCCGACGCCAAACACAGGCCTAATTACATTGCAAAATCAATGTATGCAAAAATCAACGAGCTGCACCGTAACAAAGTTATCAGTGCCGAACATTTATTGATTCTGAATAATGAACTGGTCTCTTTTACCGATAACATTGGCGCCTGCGAACGCATTAAAAACACACCTATTCCCTACTCTTATAATATCTTTTTAAAGAAAATGATCTTTTTGTACATCATGTCGCTGCCCATATTTTTTGCCAGCGAGTTTGGTTACACCACCGTACCCATTACCATTATTGTATTGTATGTATTTGCCAGTATTGAACTAATTGCCGAAGAAATTGAGGACCCTTTTGGCGAGGACGATAACGACCTGCCGCTTGACGATATTTGCGGAAGAATAAAAAATAACCTCAACGAAATTTTAAACTGATTATAACATGTATCAAAACGACCTCATACTAAGAGCCGCCAAAGGCGAACAGGTGGAACGCGTGCCCATTTGGCTGATGCGCCAGGCAGGACGCATTTTACCTGAATACAAGGAAACCAGGAGCCGGGCGAAGAATTTTATTGAGTTCGTTAAAAATCCGGAGCTGGCCTGCGAAGTAACCGTGCAGCCGGTTGACATCCTGGGTGTGGATGCCGCTATTATCTTTTCGGACATACTGGTCATTCCCGAAGCCATGGGCTTGCCTTACCAAATGATAGAAGCCAAAGGCCCTAATTTTGAGAAGACCATCAAGTCCCAAAACGACATTGACCAACTGCGCATTGCCGAAGCCGGTGACCTGGATTATGTGATACAGGCTATTAAGCTTACCAAAAAGGCACTGAATAACCGTGTGCCCTTAATTGGCTTTGCAGGCGCACCATGGACCCTGATGGCTTATATGGTAGAGGGCAGCGGTAGCAAAACCTTTAGTCAGGCAAAAAAATTCTTTTACCAGCATCCTGCTTTAGCGCATCAATTGCTCGAAAAGATCACGCAAAGTACCATCCATTATTTAAAAGCGCAGGTGGCAGCCGGCGCCGACATGATCCAGATCTTCGATAGCTGGGCCGGCGTTTTGGGGCCCGAACAATACCTGGAATTTTCCTTAAAATACATTTCAAAAATTTGTGATGCCATTGAACCATTGGCTCCGGTAACTGTGTTTGCCAAGGACGCGCATTTTGCCCTGGCCGATATGGCCAAACTGAACTGCAATACCATTGGCCTCGACTGGACCATAAACCCGCAGGATGCCCGCATTATTATTGGCAATGGCAAAACCCTGCAGGGCAATGCCGACCCATGCATGTTGTATGCCGATGAAAAAAGCATTGAAGCCACAGCCCGCAAAATGGTGACGGCTTTTGGCAAGCAGCGCTACATTGCCAACCTGGGCCATGGCCTGTACCCCGACTTGGATAAGAATAAAGTGAAATTCTTTATTGATTGTGTGAAGGCACTTTAAGAATCAAAGATAATTTTTTGGCAGTTTCATTACAAGCCACTACCTTTCGCTAGCAAATTTAAATACAACATTATGGCTACTACATCCGATATTTCAAGAGGCGCATTCTTTAGGTACAACAACGAACTGTTACAGGTGTTGGATTACGATCACATTACACCGGGCAAGGGCAACGCCATTTACTCCTGCAAATGTCGCAACGTAGAAACCGGCAAGCAAAGTGAAGTACGTTTTCGCTCAGGCGAAAAAATTGATTTTATCCGTGTAGATGAGCATGAGATGCAATACCTGTTTATGGAAGGCGAGTTTTTAGTATGCATGAACCAGGAAAGCTATGAGCAATTGCACATCCCTAAAATTCTATTTGCCGACAGCATTCATTTCCTCCAGGAAGGTATGGTGTTAAAGATCCGTTTTGATGAAAATGAAAAACCTTTATCAGGATCATTACCCCAGTACGTTGAACTGGAAGTAACCTATGCCGAGGAGGGCACTAAAGGTAAAATGCTGAAACCGGCAGAAGTGGAAGGCGGCATCACCATCCAGGTTCCTTTGTTTGTAGTGGTAGGCGATAAGCTGAAGATCAACACCGAAACAGGTGAGTACGTGGAAAGGGTGAAGTAAATAACCTGTCACTTCGAGTAGTTCCGACGACAGGAGGAACATATCGAGAAGTGATTACCGTGCAAATTGTTCCCGATACGCTTCGCTACCCGAACTGACAAAATCTTTCTAATTAAAAATACCGTTTCCCAACCAGGTAGTTGGTCACATACTCATGCACTCCCTCTTCCAGGCTTGTAAAAGGTTTGGCATAACCCTGGTCGATCAGCTTGCTCATATTGGCTTCGGTAAAGTACTGGTACTTGTCGCGAATGTCTATGGGTGTATCAATAAAAGAAATGTTGGGCTCTTTATGCAATGCCTTAAAGGTTGCCTTTGCAAGATCTAAAAAGGTGCGGGCCTTACCGCTTCCCAAATTATAAATACCGTTCTTCAAATCATTATCGTGTGCAAAATACAACACGTCAATTAAATCCTTTACATACACAAAATCACGCAGTTGCCCGCCATCGCTGTAATCGGGGTTATGCGAGCGGAATAATCTCACCTCACCTTTTTCATTGATCTGGTTAAAGGCATGAAAAATAACCGAGGCCATGCGACCTTTATGGTATTCGTTTGGCCCGTATACATTAAAGAATTTAAAGCCGGCCCATTTTGGCGGCGCTGTTTTTTGCGCTAAAGCCCATTTATCAAAATCGTTCTTGCTATCGCCATAAGGATTCAATGGCTTTAAGAATGGGATCTTTGTTTCGTCATCATCGTAACCAAACTCCCCTAAACCGTAAGTAGCGGCCGACGACGCGTATACCAAAGGAATAAAGTGCCTGCTGCAAATATCCCAAATGGTTTTAGTGTAATTTACATTGAGCTCGTTGAACAAACCTACATTAAACTCAGTAGTATCTGTACGTGCGCCAATATGGTAAATAAAATTTACCGACTTAGCGTTGAGCTCAAACCATTCCAGAAATTCGGCACGCTCAATTTTCTGCAGGAATTGCTTGTTGATGTAGTTAGCGCTTTGCGCCTCGCGCGAAAAGTCGTCTACCAAAACCAGGTTGGTATGGCCTTCCTTATTTAATTTACTTATTAAACAGCTTCCTATAAAACCCGCCGCGCCTGTAACTACTATCATATTACTTAATAATGGTTATTTTTTTGGTCACTCTGTTGTTCTTACAATCCAGCACTACACTGTAATTTCCCTGCGGCAAATGTTCAAGGCTCAGAGCTTGTGTAACGGTTCCCGGGTTAGTGTTCAGTGATTCCATATACACCAGTTCGCCCAGCGTATTGTATAAGGACACGTTAACCGTTTGCGGTTCGGTGAGCACATACCTTAAATAACACATACCTGATGACGGGTTTGGAAAAGCCGTTATCGTCATTCCTTCTTTATCAAGATCTTTAAGGCCTACAAATACTTCAGGATTACCGGTTAATTTTACCTCGGCAGCATTTAAAATTGTACGCTGTTTCGTGTCGGCATTGTATTCGCTTACTACGCCTATTAAATACATATTGTCGGCATTGAATCTGAATTCGCCAATGCTTGCCGATGGGATTATTTGCGTGTAAGCCTGGGTATAGGTTTGCGCAGCTGTTCCTCCTGTAGAGGGGATCACTCCCGCTGTACCGTAAGCGCCTCCCGCCATGTATTCAACTACGTTTTTATGTTTATAGGTAGTACCAGCCATCACATTATTTGGATCGGCACTGTTGCCCAACTGGTAAAACGGCGATGACGGAGCATTATATAAAAAGTTATACTGGTTCCAGCCATTATCGCTAAAGTCGCCCGCAGGACCATACACATTGTTTTCCTTAATGTACAGGTTCAAGCGGTAATCGCCTTTTACATCGCCCACAAAACTGGCCGACACTGTTGCATCGATCTGGTTGGTCGAAGAATTATAGTTCACGCCAGTTACGGTTACGGTTACGGGCACATTCATGCTGCTGCGTTGCGTAATGTAGGTATCCCACCTGGAAGCACCAACAGATATGCTATCGTTTGCCGTAAAGTAATATTGATCGATGGTTGCCGCGGGAAGCGTGCTGGTATAATCGCTTGCCAGCGTTGCTCCTTCAGAGATCAGCAGTTGATCGTTGGTATGAATGGCCGCGGCAATCACATTGGCATGATGCGCTTTTACCGTATCTGTCATTACACTGGCATTAGGGCACCAACCGCATTTGGCGCTTGTAAACTCTTCAAGCAACACATTTTTGGCAGGTATGGCGGTTGATAAGGTTAAAGAACCCATAACGGTATCGTTGCTGCTTACCTGGTCGGCCTGGCCATTGATAGCGCTCACCCATATTTTTAAAGGATAGTAAGCCGGCGTTAATGAAATGAATGGTGTAGTGAAGGTGAACTGCCTGCTTTCCTGGTAACTAACAGGGCTTGCCAGCGACAGGGTTTCCGTTACCGCAGCGTTTGATCCCATTTTATAGTTAATAACCATATTGTTGATGGTGGCATAACCATTGTTTTTAAACGTAGCCGAAATGTAATTATTGATGGCGGGAGTCGAATATTTATAGGTATTATTCATATCCACCGACGCATCAAAAGCATTGGTAATATTTTCAACAACGATGTCGTCGAGCCAAAGCTGGTATTTATTGCTCGAGTTGTTCCTGAAAGCCACGCGTATACTTGTGCCCGCATAAGCCGCCAATGAAACACCGCGGGTTTTCCATTGATTTGATTCTCCGGTTACGATCAATAACCTGTTGGAGCCTGTAAAATCGCCAATGGTAGGAACAATGGCCGCCGTATTGGTTGTTACATATACTTCGTACCCATCGGCATTAATAATATCGGGAGCCATAGCCTCCCAGGTAAGCACCGTGTTAGCGGCAATATTATTGATGGTTGGCGTAATGATCCAGGCATCGGCCGAGCCCTGGGGATTGGTCCAGGAGGTGGATACGGCAAAGGTATCGGTTGTATTGATTATGGCTGCAGGCCTGTAGCTCATCCAGGCTTTTAATTTTTGTCCGTTGGCCCTGAAAGGATAATTGGCTGTTAGGGTATCGGCTACCTTGTCGCCATTATTAATGGTAAACATGCCGGTTGGCACATCATTGTAAAGATATGTTTGCAGAGTACTGTTAGCGGTAAAAGTACCGGTATTTAAACTTTGTCCGTTAAAGCGCTGGCTGTACAGCACCTGTGCAAACGACTGGTTAAGGCTCAAAGTAAGGATCAGGAGAACGTATATTTTTTTAAGCATAGTGTATAATAATAGAAGGTTGGCACTTGCCGCCAACCTATGCAAAAATAAGCTTTTTAATTAAATTTTTAGTCGTTATGCGCCTTTTGGGGCAGGATTATGCCATTTTTAGTTAAAATTGATGCTATCTACAAAAAAGGCCCGGTGCAAAACACCAGGCCCTTTATGAACTTTAAAAAATGAATTTATTATTTAGCCACTACCAGTTTAATATTGGCTGTTCCGTTAGTGGTTGATACGTTCACGTTATAGATCCCGTTAGCCCATGATTCTGTATTGAAGTCCACTACGTGGTTTCCTGCAGAAAGGTCTTTCATTGATTCTGAATACACCATTTGCCCAACAGCGTTTACAACGTTAACAGTGATGGTCTCATTCTGGATCAGGTCTAATGAAAGAGACGCAGAGTTTTTAGCCGGACTAGGATATACTGCAATGTTCGATACGGATGTATTTGCTTCAGCAATACCTGTGAAAACAGATGTTTTGAATAATTTGATATCCTGTGTGGCAAACACACCGTTCATGGTATAAACGATTGTTGTTCCCGCTTTTATTTTGTAGTTACCGGCACCGGTACCTGCGTTAATACCATCTCCGTACTCATCGTTTGCAATTACTTTATAACAAGTGCTTGGATTTACGGTAAAAGCTTGTGTGTGTAATTGAGTTCCACTTGAAGCAAGATCTGAATAAGGTCCGCCTGATGCGATTAAAGCGTTGGATACTTCTTCCCTGATCTCCCAGGTAGACTCAGAACCGTATTGATCCTGTGTGAACTCCATGGTAAGGTTTGCCGCATTGGCAACTTTAGTAGTTAAAGGAATTGATTTTGTTACGACATCGTTTGCCGCGTTTTGATCGGTGCCACCGTTAACGTTTGTTACCAATACGCTTAATGTATTAGTTGCGCTTGCCGGGAAAGAATAGGCCGGTAAAGTAATAACCGTTTGTGTGAAAGGCGCCAGGTTTCCTGAGAAATTGTAAACCTGGGCAGTACCGCCGCTAACAGAATACGTAATGGTAGCTGATGTCATATTTGAGCTTCCATTATTTATTAAGTTGAATTTTGTTGGTTGCAGGTTCCCTGCACATGTTTCAACATCGGCAATTAATGTACTTACTCCGGCATCATTAGCACTGGCAATGTTGGTGATGGAGATAGGTCCGTAAGCCCCATTGATGGTTTTTACGTTGGTTTCAGTTACAAAAGCAGCCAATTCAATATTACCTAACATGCAAGGATTTGTTTTACCAGCTGCACCAAAGGTTGCAGGAATGGTATACGTTCCGCTGGTGGTAAATGTAGTACCGGCAGTTGTAACAGGGATCGTGATCCCGAAATTACCTGTTGTTAAGCCTTTACGTAAAACGTGATTGTGGTTGTAGCTGCCATCGGCATTATAGTTCCCTGCGTTGTAAAGCGTAGGTGAACCATAGTTGTGCTGTGGGCCAAAGATCTTGTCTTCGAGCAACATAACGGTTAAAGAGTTACTGGTAACAGGGCTGTTGGCTGTGTAGTAAACCTGTGCCGTGTAAGTTAAAACACGGGTAACCGCGTCAACCGAACCTTCTACAGCCACATTGCAATAAGCAGATTGTGATTTAATAGTAGTAGCTGTTTGGTTCCATGTGTTCCTGTTTTGTGCCATTCCATAAGGCGAAACTGTATTTTGAGCCAGTGCAGCTGTACCAAAATTGGTACGGTTAATAGTACCTGCAGGATAACCCTGGATTGAATTCCCTGTCATACCGTCAATAGCGGTACCCATGGTCGTTTTCAAATCGGGCTCACCGGCTGCAACAGTTGCATAACCACCCGAGTGGATATTGATTAAAACTACATGTGTTGGATCGGCATTGTACATTTGTGTAGCAATTCTATGCCCATCAGGGCAGAAGCCACAGTAAATTCCTGTGAACTCTTCCAATACCGCTTTTTTGTTTTCCGGTGCAGTGCTTACCGGAAGCTGGGCAAACATAGAACCTGCTGTTCCTGCCGCCAATAAGGTGAGTATTTGTTTTTTCATGGTGTTGTTTATGTTTGTTTAGTTAGTAATTATTTATTGATGGTGAATTTTTTAACAACTTTATGGTTACCCGATACAATAGTAGCAAAGTAAATTCCTGAGTTCAGGTTCTCAGCATCCAACGATACTGTATTTTTGCCGGTCATTAATTCAATGTTTTTTGAAGAAACAACTGAGCCCAGTGCGTTGGTGATGCTTACCGTAGCATTATTGGTGTTTGCCGCGTTCACCACAATTTGCGCCTTGCTGGCTGACGGGTTAGGATATACATCGGAAACAGAAGAAAATACAGAAGCGTATGATCTTACAGAGGTTGCAAATCCCGGATTATATTTAAATGTAAACGTTACCTTATCGGTTGGGTTATTGACATCAAACACTTCGTATCTGATCTCCGAATATCCTTGCGTTCCATTTTCATCCAAATAAATTTGTGTTGGCTGGTCTTGTGCGCCCGGAGCAAGCGTTACGTTATTTGGTGATGTGGTCACAGCCGGAACGTAGCAGGTACCTGCAAAACAAAAATACGCATCGGCATCCGTGTTCAATATAACATCCGTACGCTTTAAACCATACGTTTTTGTGCTGCTGCTGATGTTTTTGATGGCGATATATATATGGCTTTGTCCGCCGCCACCTACAACATCATCCGTTATCACATCATTATTCTGAATAAGTCCGCCCTGCGAATTGTTAGAAACCTCAATAGAGTTTTGCGCATTTGTATTGGATAATCCAATAACTAAAGTTGAAATAAGAAGTAAAAGTTTTTTCATGTACGATTGATTTAAATGTTCTTTAAAAAATTGCTAACACAATATTATAGAAATATTACGCCAAATCATAACGCTATTTATAAGGAAATGGGATTCCTAAGTCCGTTTAGTTAAAGTGGCGGCTATAAAATGTGCCTCCTGGAAACCCTATAGATTGCGGGAAATATTAAAATAATCCATAAAATCTACCTGATTTTAACAGATTTGAGGCCAGGCACAGAAGATAAAAAGATTATGGGATTCCTAATGCGGGATTTTGTAAAAAAAGGGCTTATTTTTTATAAAAATTCATTTCATCAATGTATTGCCATACATCAGGATGCAGGAAAAATGATACATCTTTTCTTGATTTAATGGCATTCCGGATAAAGGTTGAGGAAATATCCATTAAAGGCGCCTCCGTCATCACTACATTTTTATGATCCTTTAACCCCCCCGACTCTGCACCCGGCCTTGGATAAACATAGAGTTGATGATGTTCCAGGATGTACTCGTAATTTTTCCATTTGGTAAACGATTCAAGGTTATCCTCGCCCAAAATAAGCGAAAAGGTATGTCCGGGATGTTTTTCCTTTAAATGCGCCAGGGTGTTTACTGTATAAGATGGTTGCGGTAACCCAAATTCTATAGTGCTGCTTTTAAACTCGGGCTTGCTTTCAATGGCCAGGTTCACCAGATGCAGCCTGTGGTTTTGGTCAAGCAGGCTGGCTTTTGCTTTTAATGGGTTATGGGGCGATACTACAAACCACACCTGTTCCATGTTGGTAAAGCTTGCCATATAGTTTGCCAGCACCAGGTGCCCAACGTGGATAGGATTGAAGGAACCAAAAAACAAACCAATGTGCATACAGTAAAGTTACGCATCATTTTTTAATAGCGTCTTTATCAACCTAATATTTATACTGCTTTAAGCCCCGGTTTTAAAAATTTCCTATCTTTAAACTATCATCAGGCGCCACTTGTTGTAAATTATATGCTCAGATACAGCTTCCTGCTCATCATCATACTATTGCCGGCGCTACTCCCGGCTCAAAGCCCTGTTATTATTTCCGAATCTTTCAACCACATCCAGCTTTCGAGGCAACTGGTGTTTGCCGAAGATCCTGCCAAATCGCTTCCACTGAACGAGGCCCTGCACCTTAAGTATAAACCTGTTGAACAGGATGTGCCAAATTTTGGGTTTAGCAACTCATCGTACTGGTTCAAAGGAATTATCGTTAACCAAACCGGGCAATGGCAATCGCCGGTTATAGAGGTTGCCAATCCCAATATTGATATGGTGCATTTATACCTCTTCAATAAAAGTACCGGCAAACGCACCAAGCTCATGGGCGACCTGAAACCTTTTGCCGCCCGGGGCAACAGGAATAAATACTTTCACTTTAACATGCAACTGTTGCCCAAAGACACCATCCATTTTGTATTGAATGTGCAAAATTCGGGCGAGCAGTTTCATGTACCCATGTCAATTGGCAGCGAAAATTATTTCCAGGAAAATGAGAATACCGAACAGCTCATCTTTGGGGCCTATTTTGGCTTTATTGCTTTTGTATTGCTGCTCAACATTTTTTTCTTTTATGTGTTAAAGGGCCGCTCAACCCTATTCTACATCGGCTATTTATGCTGCCTGCTGTTCTTGCAACTTTCCTTAACAGGTTTTGGGTTCAAGTACATCTGGCCACAGTCGGTATTCCTGGCCAACCATGCCAATCCTATTTTTGCCTCCATCTCCATGTTCTTTTTACTGTTGTTTGCCCAGGACTTTTTAAATACCAAGACCTACCTTCCAAAATTAAACAAATGGGTCAATGTGCTAAAATACTATATGCTGCTGGTTATGGCTGGCGCATGGATAGAAGTGAATGCCATTTATGTATTCTCGGTGGTATCCATCAACGCCTTGTCCATTATTTGCATTTTTATCATTGTGCCTGCCTCCATATCCATTTTAAGGCAAAATTTCAAACCGGCTCGTTTTTTCATTACCGCCTTTGTGTTCCTTATTATTTCGGTATTCCTGTTTGTATTAAAAAACGCGGGCATTGCACCGAGCAACCCTATTACCAATTACGGTTTGCAAATTGGCAGCGCGCTCGAAGTGCTGCTGCTTACCTTAGCGGTGATTGATAAATTCAGCCAGTTTAAAACCGACGCGCTTAGCCGGATGGAGGAATTGAACGAGCTTAAAACGCGTGCAAACGAAAGCCTTGAACAAAATGTAAAAGAACGGACAGCACAAATCAACCAGCAAAACATACAACTCGAATCGCAAAAAGAAGAGATCATCAGCAGCATTCGGTATGCCAAACGCATCCAGGATGCCTTGCTGCCTTCGGAAGAACTGCTCAATAGCCTGTTTGATGAGAATTATTTTGTGTTTTATAAACCAAAGGATATTGTGAGCGGCGATTTTTACTGGGCATCACCTGTTACTACCAGTAGCGACAACCCACATCGCCTATCGCTGGCTGCTGTTGTTGATTGTACAGGCCATGGTGTTCCCGGAGCATTTTTAAGTATTGTAGCCGGTAATTTCTTAAAGCAATCGCTTACCGAACGAACAGTGAATAACACCGCCGAGGCCCTTAATTTTTTAAATGATAAGATCGTTACCACGCTCAGCAACCAATCTAAAAACAACTGGCAGGTACGCGATGGAATGGACCTTGCATTAATTGCCATTGATTATACAAAACATAAACTCTATTATTCGGGAGCCAACAATGCCGCTTATATTTTCAGACCGACAGAAACAGGACCCGAACTCATTATTCTTGAACCTAATAAGTTATCGGTTGGATCTGTAACTGAGGGTAATGTGTATGAACTAAAAACAGTTGATATACAAGCCGGCGATACCATTTACCTGTTCTCTGATGGGTATGCCGACCAGTTTGGGGGCGAAAAAGATAAAAAATTGAATTACAAACGTTTTAAAACCATTTTATCAGCGGCTTCACAGCTCCCAATGTCTGCGCAACGCAGGTTCATTGAGAACGAATTTGAGGCCTGGCGTGGTACTACCGAACAAACCGATGATGTATGCGTGATGGGTTTGAAAATATAAATACTACTCATATTTTATTTACTTCTACCCGTTTAAAATATGTAAATTAGTGCGTGCTTTTTAAAAACATAGTCGGGCAAAAGGAGGCAAAGGCAAAACTGTTGCATATGCTGCAGGATGGGCGTGTACCACACGCGCTCATGTTTACAGGACCCGAAGGAAGTGGTAATTTACCCGCCGCTTTTGCCTTTATTCAGTATTTGTTTTGTAAAGACAAGCAGGCAAACGACTCTTGTGGTGCTTGCCCTTCCTGCCTGAAAGTAAGTAAACTCATTCATCCCGATCTGCACCTGGTATTTCCCATACCGGTGAGCAAACATGTAAGAACAAGTAACGATGTGCTCACCGAGTTCAGGGAAATATTCCTGGAAACGCCTTATGTAACGGTTAACGATTGGTTCAACAGCCTGGATGCCGAGAATAAGCAACCCATTATTCCAACCGATGAGGCCAATGATATTTTAAAAAAATTGTCCTACACCAGTTACGAGGGCGGTTATAAGATCATGGTGATCTGGCAACCCGAAAAAATGAACCTCTCTTCGGCCAACAAGCTGTTAAAGATCCTGGAAGAACCACCTGAGCAAACCTTGTTCCTGTTGGTTTGCAACCATCCCGAACAATTACTGGCCACCATTATTTCGCGTGTGCAGCAATTGCCTTTTTATAAAATTGATACCGACGACATTGCCAAAGGATTGGTTGAACAATACGGTTGCAGCGAGCAGGCCGCCAAACAAGCTGCCATGTTAAGCGATGGGAGCTACCGCGAAGCGCAGTTATTACTTCAGCACACCGATGGCGGCGCCGAATACCTTCAGAATTTCAGGGCTTTCATGCTCATTTCTTTAAAATTTGACGCCTTTAAGGCAGTGACCTGGATTGATGAGAATGCCAGAACAGGAAGGGAGAAGCAAAAACAATTCTTACAATACGCTCTCGAAATTTTCAGGGACTGCCTGATGATGAATTTTGGAAGTGTTGACCTGGTAAGGCATTCGGGCGAAGAAAGAGAGTTCATTACAAAATTTTCGCGTTTTGTACACCAGCGCAATTACGAAAAACTGCTCGAGGAATTTAACTCCGCTTTTTATCATGTGGAACGAAATGCCAATCCCAAGATCCTTTTCATGGACCTTATCATGAAAACCAATGAGCTCATCAACCGACCGGCTTAAAAATTACCTGTTATACTGTCTGCCGGTTTTTGTTTATAGCTATTCCTAAGAACATCCAGACCTAATCCAAAAAGCACAAAAAACAAACTGCTTACCGGGAATGTATCTACGATCCCGAACATAAATTGCCCGTCGCCAGCCCTGCTCCAATCACCTGCTGCATGAATGTAAAAACCAAGTGGATGGATAATGAATTGTAGCAGTCCTGCGAACAGGATAAATGACCCTGAGGAAATCAACTCATGACGTTTGAGTTTTCGTATAAAAAAACGAAAGAAAAAAATGGTAAGCAATACACCTAAAACAGCTAAGGTAATTATGACCGAATAGCCAATTTTACTGTATTCATCATTTGGAAAAATACTGCTAAATATGTTTTCGAGAGTAGCACCTAAGGGGATAATAGTAATAAACGGGATAATAAATGTGTAAGTAGCTAAAAAAGACGCAACACTAACTATTAACCCTATAATTGTTGCCGAATTTTTTCGTTTCATGTCTTACTATCTGCAATTAACAACAAAGGCGGGAATTCCCGCCTTTGTCATGTGAAAGATTGTCTTTATGTCAAGCTTGCCGCTGTCAGTTCCCTGTTCATGCGGGCAATGTTCTCCAACGAAATTCCCTTAGGGCATTCTGCTTCGCAGGCCCCTGTATTGGTACAGTTACCAAAACCTTCGGCATCCATGGCCTCTACCATTTTCAATACGCGTTCTTTACGCTCAACCTGGCCCTGAGGTAATAAGGCCAATTGCGACACTTTTGCCGATACAAACAGCATAGCCGAAGCATTTTTACAAGCTGCTACGCAAGCACCACAACCAATGCAGGCTGCCGCGGCAAACGCTTCATCCGCGTCTGTTTTCGGAATTAAAATATTATTGGCATCCTTGGCATTACCGGTGTTTACCGAAATGTAACCGCCACTTGCAATGATCCTGTCAAAGGCGCTACGGTCAACCGCCAAATCTTTTATCACCGGGAAAGCTGCGCTTCTCCATGGTTCCACTACAATAGTATCGCCGTTTTTGAACGAACGCATGTGCAACTGACAGGTGGTAACACCTTGCTTTGGTCCGTGCGGACGGCCATTAATGTACATGCTGCACATGCCGCAAATGCCTTCGCGGCAATCATGGTCAAAAGCAATGGCTTCTTTGCCTTCATGTATCAATTTTTCATTTAATACATCAAACATTTCCAGGAACGACATGTCGGTTGAAATGCCAGTTAGCTGGTGTGTTTCAAAGCTCCCGGAAGCTTTAGCGTTTTTTTGTCTCCAAACCTTTAATGTAAGGTTCAATAGTTCTCCGTTTCCTGATCCCATAGTATGATGAGTTGAATATTAATACTGAGTATATTTATTGTAACGTGCGCTGTAATCTTTTAAAAATTCAGAAATGTCTTTGTAAGCGCGGCTGTAATCTTCATCCAGTGCCTTGTGGCTTGCAAGGGCTTCATACGATTTATCAAATTCTTTTGTCCAGATGCATGCTTCGGCAATGTTAAGGTATAAGGCGGCGGCAACATCTTTATTGATGCGGGCATCCTTATTGTTTTTGTCCAGTTCCTTTACATCTTTCTCCCAAATGGCAATGGCTTCTTTTAGTTTAGCAATCATGGCATCTTGCTTGTCCGGCATGTTCACATACACAAAAGCGTTCTTCACTTTCTCAATGGCTTCGTGGCATTCAGGATAAGATTGTTTTTTGTCCTTTACGTCAAAGAAAGGACGATCCTTTTTCACTTTATTAAACCCGTAATTTATTTTCAGGTAGGTATTCACATTTTCAACCGCAATGTTCTTGGCATTTGTTTCAGCTCCTTTTAATGTAGACACCATGTTCTTTTCAAGTTCATAAGGAGCTACGGAGTTAGTTGTAATAGTACCATAGTTTCCGAATATACCGCCCGAGTGAACCGTAGCGCCTTTATCGTTTACAATAGTCAAGGTAACGTTCAGAGGCTTGTAGCTGATCTTTGTTTTTGACGGATCAACGGTGTAAGTCAATTCAGAGAACAAAACGGTTACTGTTCCTTTCGCTCCCGGAGTTTTCATGTATCCCGGAATGTTTACCTGTCCTTTGATCGCTTCTTCAGAAAAAAGGGTAGGAATGAATGAATTATTGTAATACACGCCTGTAGGTTTTGCCTCGCCCATGACTTTGGTAGCCAATAATTTTTCGCCATAATTCTTTTTATCATATTCTTCTTTGTCTTTGGCGGCCTGCTCTTTCTTTGCAGCCGTTTCAGAGGCAGAGGCTTCTACTTTACTGCGGTATTCATAGTCCACCATCACATCAAACTTTTTCTCTTTCGAGATCAGCTCAACCGGGTACATGTCCAATTCATAATCAATATTGATCTTATCGGTTTTTTGCGCCAGTGCTCCCAGGCTAATAAGTGATGCGCATACTATTACTATTTTTTTCATTTTTTTGAATATTAGATGTTTATTTATAAGAACGTTGTGCGATCTTAATATTCTCGTATTTTAATTCTTCCTTGTGCAATTCAAAATTGCTTTCGCCCTTGTATTCCCAGGCAGCTACATAAGCAAAGTTATCGTCATCACGTTTTGCTTCGCCTTCTTCGGTCTGGTGTTCTTCGCGGAAGTGTCCGCCGCAGCTTTCCTCACGGTTCAGGGCATCTTTACACATTAACTCTCCCAGTTCAATAAAGTCGGCCACACGGCCTGCTTTTTCAAGATCCGGATTAAATTCATCGGCGCTTCCCAATACACGCACATCGCTCCAGAACTCTTTGCGCAATGCCTGAATTTCGCTGATAGCCTCGGTTAAGCCTTGCTTGTTACGGGCCATACCGCATTTATCCCACATAATATGGCCTAAACGTTTGTGGAAACTTTCAACCGATTTTGTTCCTTTAATATTTAAGAATTTACTAATCAGGTCGGTTTGTTCCTTCAATGCTTTCTCAAACTCAGGATGTTTTGTTTTTACTTTATCAATTGCATCAGCCTTATCTTTTTCGGCACTCATACGCGATACTTCGGTTGACAGATAAACACCAATGGTGTAAGGAATCACAAAATAACCATCGGCTAAGCCCTGCATTAAGGCCGAAGCACCCAAACGGTTAGCACCATGGTCGGAGAAATTAGCTTCACCTAAAGCGTATAATCCCGGAACGGTGGTCATCAGGTTATAATCAACCCATAAACCGCCCATGGTATAATGCACCGCAGGGTAAATGCGCATTGGCACTTCGTAAGGATTTTCACCGGTAATTTGCTGGTACATATCGAACAGGTTACCGTATTTTTCTTTCACCACTTCCTTACCCAGTTTCATAATCACTTCCTGGCTCGGGTTGTGAAGGTTTTGTTTGGCGGCTTCGGTTCTTCCGTAACGCGCTGTATTGAATGCAAAGTCAAGGTAAACTGCTTTTTTGGAAGCACCAACGCCATAACCGGCATCGCAACGCTCTTTGGCGGCACGTGAGGCCACATCGCGCGGTACCAGGTTACCAAAGGCCGGGTAACGGCGCTCCAGGTAATAATCTCTTTCTTCTTCCGGAATATCGGTTGGTTTACGGTTATCATTTGGGGCTTTAGGGACCCAAATACGTCCATCATTCCTCAATGATTCCGACATCAGGGTCAGTTTCGATTGGTGATCGCCCGATACCGGGATACAGGTTGGGTGAATTTGTGTATAGCAAGGATTACCAAAGTAAGCGCCTTTTTTGTGCGCTTTCCAGGCAGCCGTTACATTACTTCCCATAGCGTTGGTAGATAAGTAAAATACGTTACCGTATCCACCGGTACATAACAATACCGCATGCCCGAAATGTTTTTCCATTTCGCCGGTAATTAAGTTACGGGCAATGATGCCGCGTGCTTTACCATCAATAGTTACTACGTCCAGCATTTCGTGGCGCGAGAATAACTCAACCGCTCCCATACCTACCTGGCGTTGCAGGGCGGAATAAGCTCCCAATAATAATTGTTGGCCTGTTTGCCCGGCAGCATAAAAGGTACGCTGTACCTGGGTACCACCAAATGAACGGTTACTTAATAAGCCGCCATATTCGCGGGCCAAAGGAACACCCTGTGCCACGCACTGGTCAATAATATTTGCCGAAACTTCAGCCAAACGGTGAACGTTTCCTTCACGGGCGCGGTAATCGCCACCCTTAATGGTATCGTAAAATAAACGGTAAGTAGAGTCACCATCGTTCTGGTAATTTTTAGCCGCGTTAATCCCGCCTTGTGCCGCAATGGAGTGCGCACGGCGAGGCGAATCCTGGAAACAAAATACTTTTACTTTATAGCCCATTTCGGCTAAGGTGGCTGCTGCCGAAGCGCCGGCCAAACCCGAACCTACAACCAAAACCTCTAAACTACGCTTGTTGGCAGGGTTTACCAAAGGAATGGTTGAACGAAATTTTGTCCATTTTTGGTCTATTGGCCCTTCAGGTATTTTTGAATCTAATTTACTCATATCTGTTATGATGATAATGTTTGAACTAATTATTTAATAAGGCCTAAATACATAGTAATTGGCATTGAAGCAAAAAGCAGGCATACAATAATGGAAAACCAGATGCCCAGTTTTTTGATAAGCGGTGTGTATTTTTTATGGTTTAAACCCAATGATTGGAACGCAGATTGAAAGCCATGCAGCAGGTGATAGCACAGAGAAATAACGCCCACCATGTAAATAAGCACAAAATACCATTTGCTGAACACTTCTTTTAATCCTTCAAAGGTATTGTGCTCTTCATGCGCAAACAAGGCCGCTTTGGTAGGAATCCAGAAATTGCCAAGGTGCACTACTAAAAACAATAATAATAAGGAGCCTAACACGCCCATGCTTCTGCTGTACCAAGATGAATTGGCGGCGCCATCAATCTTGGCGTAACCTACCGGACGCGCTTTCCTGTTCTCAAGTGTTAAGATCAATGCCTGGAAAATATGAAGGAGCAGGCCAATGAACAATCCAACTTCAAGGATCCGGATAATGATGTTATGCGACATAAAATGCGCGCCGGCATTGAACGTTTCGCCGCCATCGTTAAAGAAAATAAATGAATTTAACGTGACGTGAACCACCAAAAATGATATTAAAAAAAGCCCGGTCAAACCCATTAACGCTTTTTTTCCAATCGATGTTTTTAAGAATCCTTTACTCATATGAGAAATATGTTTAATTTTTACTGAGCAAATGTATGATTGCGAAGTCTTTAAAGCAATATTTTTTTACGCTTTTAGATGCCTGTGCATCACACATAAGCCCAATTGTGCCTGTACATAGACTAATTTAAGGTTATTTGGAATAGTTCTAAATTTAAAAACCGATTCCCCCAGCTCTTTAGGCCTCATAATAGTCCTTTTGTTCCTTATTTTAAGTAAAATAAGTAGTTTTAGCGCCTTAAGATACAGGCTATGGAGATACGAAAAGGAACAGAAGCGGATATTGAACAGGCACTAAACCTGGTAAAAGAGCTAGCGGCTTATGAAAAAGCACCGGATGAAGTGGAAGTGACCGTTGCCGAAATGACCGGCTGGGGCTTTGGACCCGATAAGCAATTTGACTTTTTTGTTGCCGAAGAAAACAAGGTCATTATAGGCCTGGCCTTGTATTATTTTAAATATAGCACCTGGAAAGGCAAATGCCTGTTTTTGGAAGACATTATCGTCACCGAAAGCCAGCGTGGCAGAGGAATAGGGAAACTGTTGTTTGACAAAGTAGTACAGGTGAGTAAGGATATGAAAGTGCGCCGAATGGAATGGCAGGTACTTGACTGGAATACGCCTGCTATTGAATTTTATAAAAAGTACAATACCAACCTTGATGGCGAGTGGATCAATTGTAAACTGACCGATCACCAGCTGAAACAGCTTTAATTTAAAGGGCTAGTTGACAATTAATTTTCTGGTTACACTTCTGTCGTTCTCATAAAAAATCTTTATGAAGTAAATTCCTTCGGGGAAATTTTTCAGATGAACGCGTTTTTTGTTTTCGGAGCTCAATTCTGAGAACATTACCTGCCCAGCAACATTACTTATTTCAATTTTCTTAATTTCTTTGTCATCCGCAATTGTAAACTCTCCTGTTGTTGGGTTCGGATATACTGTAACATGTTGCTCAGCTGAATTGTCTTTTATACCTGTAACGCAATTCACCAGCGGAAAAACAATCGTGGTGCAGGTATCGATATGACAGTAGTATTGCGGGTTTGCATGCTGGTTAATAATGGCGCCAGGTTCAACATGAACATACACATTCCCCACATAATTCTTATGCATAGTAAGAACGCTGGTGCTTTTTAACCAGATATGGTCGATTGCCGCACATTGAGGGGTAAAAAACAAGGTGCAGTTATTTTCCACATACACACGCTTACAAAATGATACCGTGGTATCATATAAAACAGTGTTGGGCCCACACAAATATTGAACAAAAATAGTATCGGCCGAGCTGTTTACCGAGTTAGGCGGGAAAGATTCGCCTGGCAGTGATGAAGGTGAACAGCCAAATTGCGCTTTTAGGCAAACCGTTAAGAAGCAAAAAACAATACATAAATATTTTATCATGGCATATGGTCTAATCTTTTACAAAGTTACCTTATCATCCCAATGAATAAAGGTTGATTTGGTATTTGACCGGATTAACCCGATAACTGCTTCGGTTTGACCTATAAGTGATTCATGCACCAACGCCATTGGTTTGCCGCTTTACCAGAATGTACTGTTTAATAGCATTTATTTAGCCTGCAGTTTTTGGCTGGAAAAATAAGATGCGGCAAGTATGGCCCCAACCACTATCGGCATTAAAATAAAAGCAATGTTTTTATCGACCGCAACGTGGCTGATAACAGCAAATGTCAGGGTAAATGTCAGACCCGCGTAAGCCCACTCCCGTAATTTACCCGGCAATTTTGGGATCATAATGGCTGTTGAGCCAAAAACCTTGAAAATAATTAAGGCATAGGCAAAATAGTCGGGGTAGCCTAAGGGCTGTGTGCCAACGGTGGCATATTGAGGAGCAAATAACAATGTGCTCAATGGCATTACTCCTTCCCAAAGGAAAATAATGCTTGTTGTGATCCAAAAAATGATTTTGTGCTTTTTCATAGTTTATGTTTTTTTAAGTGAATAATGTTTCAATTTGTTTAATGGTGTTGTGAGCTCATTTATTTTTCCAGAACCGTTTTCAAATTACCCAAACTCGTCTGCAGGTCTTTGCCCAGCATTTTTGGGAGGTTAAAGGCAAAGTGCATCACCTTCATGCCATAAGGCCTGTTGCCGGTAAAGGCCCATTTTACGGTTGTTTGGTTGGCCGACAGGGGCTCGGTTACAAAATAAGAACCGGCAACATTCTTAAAGGGCTTTTCAAAACGGATCTCGTAATCTATGCGTTTTCCTTCGCTCATGCCAATAATTTCCTGCTCGCCTTTTCCGGCGCCTTTGGCACTGTCCCATGCCATCACAAAACCAACAGTGCCATCGGTGCCGCGAAGCTCAATTTTTTGGGCAGGGTCGCGCATGACCCATTTATTGTATTGCTCCTGGTTTTTCAGGATCTTAATGTAATTATACACATCCTGGTTTGATTTATTGATGGTAACTTCTTTTTCAATCACATAGTCGTTACTCAGAAATGCGGCTCCGACTAAAGGAATAAGAATGAGGATAGCGATAATGGTGATAGCGATGTACATAAGTGTTTGGTTTGATTTGTTAGTTAAATAAATATACTAAATAAAGCTTGTCACTTCGAGTAGCATTTGCTGTTCTTTTCAAATGCGTATCGAGAAGTTCCCGATACATTTTTTGCAGGAGGCAGGCAAAAAACACTCGAACTGACATCTTAAAAAAGTACTTCGCAATGATAGCCTTGTGAATTTAATAAAGCAATTATTTTTTCGTTCTCAATCATGTTGTGTTCTACCCTTAAAATACGATCGCAATCTTCCAGGTCAAAATTGATAGCATATGCCGGGAACTGTTCCTGTAATTTTTCAATCAGCAGGCAGGATTCGTTTTTTTCCTGGACCGATGTTTTAAATACTTCCACCATAACCGTCATTTTTAACCGTTCTCTTTTAAGCTTTCATGACAGGTTGCTTGTATTCTCAAAATGCAGGATCCAGTTATTCCCAAACCGATCGGTAAAGTCGCCGATGATGGCGCCCCAGAAGGTATTTTCCAAAGCGTGGGTCACCGTTCCACCCGCCGAGAGCCTGGCAAAACAACTTCGTATTTCGTCCTCGCTACTGCAATCCAGCATGAGCGAAAGCGCGTTTCCCTTCACCAATCCTTTATCGCTTACCATGTCGGAGCCCATCAGCACCAATTTATCTTTGGTTAATGTGGAATGTAAAATATAGTCTCTCATCTTCCCGGGCATTTTGTCGGCCATGGGCGTTTCCCCAATCGTTTGAAAATGCAGGTCGCCGCCCAGGCATTGCTGGTAAAAGCTCATCGCTTCCCTGCAATTGCCATTAAAGGTTAAATATGATTTTATGTGTGCCATGGGTGACTGGTTTTTGGTTCAACACTTAGCTTTGAGGAAATGCACTCATATCCATATAGGCCAATTCCCATTGATGCCCGTCTAAATCGGCAAAGCTGTGCTGATACATCCAGCCATGATCGGCAGGCTCAGCGTAAAGCGAACCACCGGCTTCTACCGCTTTATTGACCATGCTTATTACTTCATCCCTGCTCTGGCAATCAAGACAAATGAGCATTTCGGTTGTTTTGGTAGCATCGGCAACTTCCTTCTTAGTGAATTCCTTAAAGCGTTTTTCAATTAAGAGCATCACAAAAATGTTTTCTCCAACGATCATGCAGGTTGCCGTTTCGTCGGTGAACTGAGGATTAAATGTGTAACCAAGCTTTGTGAAGAAAGCAATGGATTTGTTTAGGTCTTTTACCGGTAGGTTTACAAAAATTTTAGTAGCCATTGTTTTATGTTTTAAAGGTTAATATGAGTTGACGATACAAATGTATGACCAGATTGCGGAACTATGACGGTGCAAAAGCGACTTCTTAAGGGGTTGTTTACGACAGGCCTGTTGTTTACATTTGTATACAGCTAAATTACACGTCATGAAACATGTTTCCATCTTAGTTCCCGAAACAGCCGTTATTGAAGCGGTAGCCGATCCACGCTATATGTTCACAGCGGTGAACCAGTTCCTGCAATCCATGGGCAAGCCGCCTTTGTTCAATGTGCAGGTAGTAGGCGCCAAAAAAGAGATCAAGCTCGAGGGCAGCCTGTTCTCGGTACATACCGAGGCGCAGCTCGACGATGTAAAAAAAACAGACCTGATCTTTATTCCTGCATTAAGCGGCGATCTGCAAAAAGCGGTTGACCTGAACCGGGAGTTAATTCCCTGGATCACCAAGCACCACGCCAAAGGAACAGAAGTGGCATCGCTTTGCCTGGGCGCTTTTTTACTGGCGTCTACAGGTTTGCTTACCGGTAAAAAATGTTCCACACACTGGGGCTTCGCCAACGATTTCAGAACGATGTTCCCTGATGTGGAGTTGGTTGACGGCAGCATTATTACCGAAGAGAATGGCATTTATTCGAGCGGAGGAGCCAGCTCTTACTGGAATTTGTTGTTGTACCTGGTAGAAAAATATACGGATCGCGACACCGCTATTTTAGCCTCGAAATATTTTGCCATTGATATTGACCGCGACAGCCAGTCGGCTTTTATGATGTTCCAGGGACAAAAAGACCATGAGGATGAGGAAATAAAAAAAGCGCAGGAATTCATAGAAGCAAACTACCAGGATAAAATTACCGTTGACCAGCTGGCCGATCATTGCGCGGTTGGCCGCCGAAGCTTTGAACGCCGCTTTAAAAAAGCTACCAACAATACCGTCATTGAATACATACAGCGCGTGAAGATAGAAGCGGCAAAAAGAAGTTTCGAATCGAGCCGTAAAAACATCACCGAAGTGATGTTTGACGTGGGCTATACCGATACAAAAGCTTTCAGGGATGTATTTAAAAAAATAACCGGCCTCACGCCTATTGAGTACAGGAACAAATACAATAAGCAGGTGAATTGATGTTCCTTAAGCGAATTGTCAGTTCGAGTGATTCTTTGCCTGACTCTTGCAAAGAATCGTATCGAGAACAGACACTAACACTTCTCGATATAAATTTGCAAAGAGACCGCAAATTTTACTCGAAGTGACAGTTAAATAAAGAATAAAATAGTTTGCACAATCAGCAAGCCATCTACAAACAGGTAATAGTAAAAGGCGTGCTTTCGGTCATCGGTTAACAGAATGGCCAATACCGTCAGCAATCCTGCAACACTAATTTTTATGAGCGAAGAAAGATCGGGCATGAACCTGTAAAAACAAATACAGGAAGCAACGGTTAACACAATGCAAAAGATTTTGGTGGGTTTCATGCCAAAGTGATTGGCATAGGTATTCACACCATTCACATAATCATCATCGGCATCTTTAATATCAAAGAGCATGGACAACACACCTATAAATAAAAACTGCGAAGCCATGAACCACAACGAATGCATGGTGAACAATTGATTCTCTATCAGGGGCACTACACAACAGCTGATAACCCATATGGAAGCGATCAGGAAAGGTTTGATGTAACCGTACTTTCTTAAATTAAATGGCGGCAGGTAATACAGGTTCGAAATTACTTCGGCGGCACACATAATGATAATGGAAGTGCGGCTCAAACCGTTGCATAAAAACAACAATATGCCAAGCCCTATGAAAGCGCTGATGAGCATGGGTTTTCGATTTTTTGTTAACCAGAGCGAACGGTCGGTATACAAATTTAATTGGGTAACGGAATAGCCGCGTTGCAGGTTATATTGCAGGTAAGTGGCAAGGAACACAAACAGCAAATAGCAATTATTACCGAAGTTAAACGGAACCGGAAACACATGGTAAGTTAAAAGCACCTGTGAAAAAGCGCAAAGGGAAATAAAGATGTTGGCATACACCAACGTTTTAACAAAAGGTGAGCTTACTATGGGATTAGCGTTTTTCAAAAATCTCTATCGCATTTTGTGTGGTTACCCTGGCAACCTCTTCTACTGAAATGTTTTTGACCTGGGCGATCTTTTCCGCGACCAGGGGAACGTAAGCGCTCTCATTTCGTTTGCCCCTGTATGGTACAGGCGCTAAATAAGGGGCGTCGGTTTCCAATACAAGATCATGTAAAGGAACCTGTTCCACAACTTTATCAAGTCCTGAATTCTTAAAGGTTACCACACCACCTATTCCCAGTTTAAAATTACCCAGCGACAGGATCTTTTCGGCTTGTATAAAATCGCCGCTAAAACAATGAAAAATGCCTTTGGGTAATTTTTCGTAAGACCTCAGGATCGAAAAGATCTCATCAAAAGCATTACGACAGTGAATGACCATGGTATAGTTGTATTCAAGCGCCCAATAAATCTGTTCACGAAAAGCCAGCTCCTGTTCTTTAATAAATGTTTTGTCCCAGTACAGGTCAATGCCTATTTCTCCAATGGCCGAAAAACGCCTCATATCGAGCCATTTTTTTACAATGGCCAGTTCTTCCCTGAAATTTTCTTTTACCGAACAGGGATGCAAGCCCATCATAGGAAAACACTGATCGGGAAAATGAACCTCCAGTTGCAGCATTCCTTCAATGGAAGAGCTGTCGACATTTGGCATATAAAATTTAGTTACCCCTTTCGAAATCGCATCATTGATCCTGTCGTAGCGGTCAGCATCAAACTCTTCGGAATACAGGTGGGTATGTGTGTCAATAAACATGAAATAAAAATTGTATTTTTGTTATTGTAAAGATAATCATCTTTAATGTTATACGTGTGAAAATATTAATTGTTCGGTTTAGCTCCATTGGCGATATTGTTTTAACCACACCTGTTGTGCGCTGCCTGAAAAAACAGTTGCAGGGCGCAGAAATTCACTTTTTGACCAAACAAAAATTCGCCTCCGTTATTGAGCATAATCCCTACATTGACAAATTATACACCACCGGCGATTCGCTTGCGGATGTTCTTCCAAAATTAAAGCAGGAAAATTATGATTATGTCATCGACCTTCATCATAACCTGCGTACCTTAAAAGTAAAATCAGCGCTTGGCAAAAAAGCCTTCTCCTTCAATAAACTGAATTGGGAAAAGTTTTTGATGGTGAATTTTAAACTAAATAAACTTCCGCAAAAACACATTGTGGAGCGTTATTTTGAAACGGTTTCATCCCTTGGCGTTGTTAATGATGGGCTAGGGCTCGATTACTTTATTGCGGAAAAAGACAAGCTGAGCATTTCGGAAAGTTTACCGGCTAATTTTCAACATGGCTATCATGTTTTGGTTGCAGGCGGTTCTTATTATACTAAGCAAATTCCTGCCAATAAACTAAAAGAAATTTGCGGCTTAAGCTCCAGGCCATTGGTATTACTGGGAGGAAAAGAGGACAGTGCTGTTGCCGAACAGGTGCATGCCGCGTTTAAAGAAACAACCATTAACCTTTGTGGAAAGCTGAGCCTGAACCAATCGGCATCGCTTATTGAACAGGCACAAACCGTTATTACCTCCGACACCGGTTTAATGCACATTGCCGCAGCCTATAAAAAAGATATTATCTCGGTTTGGGGAAATACCATTCCTGAGTTTGGCATGGGTCCGTATATGGCCGGAGAAAATTCACAGATCTGGGAAATAAAAGGGCTTTCATGCAGGCCCTGTTCCAAACTGGGTTATAAAAAATGCCCCAAAGGTCATTTTAGATGCATGAATGACATAAAAGTGACGTCGGTTTAAGATTAGCTTAACATCGTAATCAAATTTTTCATTCCTGCAATACCTTTTTAATAGGTTTATTTAACGTTGATATGCCATAATAAATGCCGACATTTAGGTCCTAAACCTGGCACTCCTAAAACATGATCGTTCTCCTATTCCTTATTCTGCATTGGTACTCATCACTTTTTGCACAAACTTTCTTTCTTCACCGTTACGGCGCTCATAAAATGTTCACCATGAACCGCTTCTGGGAACGGTTCTTTTACCTGTTTGCCTGGATCAGCCAGGGCTCTTCTTATTTAAACCCAAGGGCTTATGCTATTTTACACCGCATGCACCATGCCTACAGCGACACGGAAAAAGATCCGCACACGCCTCACTTTTTCAGGGAAGTATTTACCATGATGATGCATACCAAAAAGGTTTATAACGATGTGCTGAACAAACGCGTGGTGGTTGATGAGAAATTTGACCGCAATTTTCCTGAGTATCCTGTCATTGATAAGATAGCCGATAGCTGGTATACCCGTATTGCATTTGGCATTGCCTACACGGCATTTTATGTTGCTTTTGCCACACACTGGTGGATGTTCCTGTTCTTACCTATTCATTATTTAATGGGACCTATACATGGCGCTATTGTGAACTGGGCTGGCCATAAATATGGTTACCGCAATTTTGAGGAGGGCGATAAATCCAAAAATACCTTTATCCTCGATTTTTTAATGATGGGAGAATTATTTCAGAACAACCACCACCACCGTGGTTCAAGACCAAACTTTGCCGCTAAATGGTTTGAGTTTGATCCCACCTACCCTATTATCCTGATATTGAATAAGCTGAAGATCATTCAACTGGCAAAAGTGAGAAAGTAACTACTCTGCTTCTTCCTCCGGGGCATCCTGACTACAATTTGTTTCATCGTCATAGCTTATATCTTTTTGGTATAAGGTTTTTAATAACGCCCGGGCTTTGGCCACTTCCTTCCCTTTATAAATGCACTGGTTGGCAATGGACTCAAGCGCCTCAATGGTTTCCCATTGTACCTTGTCTTTCTTATCCTTCTCCGCTTTCATAATGCTTTTATATTCTATTCACAAAATTTCATTCCAGTTTTGATTTTGATTAGATGGAACCAGCCAGTAGGCGGGCAGGCGCTGATGACGCTGATAGGTCGGATTTACGCAGATCAAAACAATCGAACATCTTAACTAATCATAACCATCTGCGTTATCAGCGTGCTATAATTTATTGGTACTGTTTCATAAATTCCACAGGGGTTTCACCCGTTTGCTTTTTAAAGAAACGTGAAAAATAAGAGTTGTCCTCATAGCCCAACTCAAATGCCACTTCCGAAACAGATAACTTCGAATGGATCAGGATTCGTTTTGCTTCCAGGATGATCCTTTCCGCTATCAGGTCGGAAGTTGTTTTGTTGAGGCAGCTTTTACTCATCCGGTTCAAATGTTTCTCGCTTATGTTCATCAGCGCCGCGTATTCGTAGGGGTACTTTTTAGTTTTGAAGTTCCTGTCAATCAGCTCTTCCAGCATTCTTACCTTAGCTAGGTAGTTTTCGTTTTCGGGTACTTTCACCAATTCGTACTGCCTTGTCAGTTCAATGTAAACCAATGTCATGAGCGCATGCAGTTTTTCAAAACGCAAAAATTCGCCTGACTTGTATTCCGACACAATTTCCTCAAAAAGCAGTTTCATATTTGGCAGAGAGCTTTTTTTTAACTGCACCAAAGGTGGATTATGAAGGGAACTAAAAAACGGGTAATCCTGGATGCTTTCTTTTGTAAATCCTTCGTCATAAAATTGCCGGCTGTGAAAAAACACATAGCCATCAATATCATCCGAAAATTTCCAGTTATGCATTTGCCCGGGGTTCATCACAAATACACTGCCCGGTTTTATGGGATAGGTGTTAAAATCAATTTCGTGTGAACCTTTTCCAGCAGTAAAAAACACAATGAGGTAAAAATCGTGCTTATGTGGCGTAGTGGCAATGTGATGGTTGGTGATGTGAGGAACAAAATAATTGGCATACACATCCTCTCCTGATTTAAATTCCTTAAAATGCCGGATGGTATAAACCGGAAGGTTTTTTTTCATACCCCCTAATTTACGATTTTATGTCCTTATTGTGCTATAAGAAGTGTATTTTGTTAATTTTACAGCGCTTTAAAGTGCATAACTTTGATGCATGAAAACAGAAATTATGAAACCGGCTAAGAAAAACCTGCTCAGAAACATCTTACAGGAAAAATGTCCCAATTGTGGGCAAAGTCATGTGTTCGAAAAAAAGACAAGCGTTTTTGAACTTCCAAAAATGAAAGAGCGCTGCGACACCTGTCATTATTACTTCGACAGGGAGCCCGGTTATTTCATTGGCGCCATGTACATTAGTTATGGCCTGGCAGTGCTACAGGGACTTATTACCTTTTTACTGGTGCATTTTTTATTACCTTCTGTTCCTACTCTCGGTATTGTGTTCATTATCCTTGGCGTCATCTTTTTGTTTTCGCTAAAGAACTATAAATTATCCAGGATCATTTACATCCACATATTTCCTTATTAAACAAAAAAGCCTCCCAATTATAATGAGAGGCTTTTTTTTATTCCTTAATGATCTTTTTAGTGACCGAACCTACCCTCAGGTAATAAATTCCCGAAGCGTAGTCGTGCAGGTCTATTTCCGTCAGGTTGCTTTCCGCACTTGTTGCATATACTAAAGCGCCAAGCGAATTGAGCAGCTGAATCTGTAATTTCGTTCCGTCTGTC
>JBEHXV010000019.1:0-99993 GCA_048498515.1 Bacteroidota bacterium
CGACCGGCGTGTCCTTGATTTGCAGGAACTTCTGGCTGCCGAAGCCAGGCCTGTGACGCTTGCCGTATTTAAACCAAGAGGTGTCCATGTATAAGTGTAAGGCGCCGTGCCACCACTTACAAATGCTTCGACGCTTCCATCGGGCGTGGCAAAACAAGATTGATTAGTAGATGTAAGTGCAACCTGGAGTACCGGCCCCGGTAATACGGAAACGGTTTCGGTTCCTGCACACCCATTCGGACCGGAAGCATACACCGTATAATTACCAGAAGCTAAACCCGAAATACTTTGTGTGTTTAATGCACCGGGAGTCCAGGTATAAGAATAAGGTCCGCTGCCTGCGCTCACAAAAGCCTGTGCTCCCCCATCGCTTGCACCAAAACAGGAAGTGCTTTGAGAAAGAACAGTCATGTTTAATGAGGAACCATTGTTAATTGAAACGGTAGCCACACCCATGCATCCATTGGCGCTTTTTGACACAAGAGTATAGTTACCGGCTGCAAGCCCGGTAGCATTTGCCAAATTACCGCCAACAGGCGACCATGTATAAGAATAGGGTGCTGAACCTCCGCTAACGGTGGCCTGCGCATTGCCATCGCTTAAACCAAAACAGCTTGTGTTTTGAGTGGTGAATGAGAACGTTAAGGCAATTCCCTGGTTAATAAGAACCGTATTAGATGCGACACAGCCACCCGAAGATGTTTGAACGGTATACACGCCGGCTGATAAGCCATTAATAGCCGATGTGGAAGCGCCACCCGGTAACCAGGTGTAAGTGGTGGGCCCGCTGCCGGATGCATTGACCTGTGCAGAGCCATCGTTTAAGCCAACGCAGGAAACATTTTGCGATGTAACCGATGTGCTTAACGTTGCTCCGGGATTTATGAGTACCGTGTTTGATGCCGTGCAGCCACCTGAACTTACTTGTACAGAATAAACACCCGGCGATAAACCGCTAGCTGTTGCTGTATGAATTGCTCCGGGCGACCATGTGTATGAAACAGGAGAGCCATTTCCAAAAACAAGTATCTGTGCAGAGCCATTATGAGCTCCCTGGCAGGATTCGTTTTGAGAGGTAATGGACGTACTTAACACGGGGCCCGAGCTAATCTGAACCGTACCTGATGTGGTACAGCCGTTAGATTCTGAAACATTTACAGTATAAATACCGGCAGCAACCGAAGAGATGGAATTGCTGTGCACTCCTGTGGGCGTCCAGGTATAGGAATAAGGGGCAGATCCGTTATACACAGTTACAAATGCCCCGCCATTATTAACACCGGCGCATGTAGTAGCCAAACTGGCAAAGCTTAAGGTGGCACTGGAAGGAAGATTAACAGAAATGGCATCGAGAAAATTTCCGATGGCGGGGTTGCCGCCGGCTGCTGAAACAGAATTGAACCGAAGGCTGAAATTATTCCCAACTCCCGAAGGAATAGTGTAGTTCACCGTGTAATATCCCCAGGCGCTTGTCCCATCCGAAAAAGTACCTAATGGTGTATAAGGCCCTCCAACGGGACCAACTTCCACGCTCATTACATCCACTCCTGCCCTGCCCCTGTGTGCAAAAGAAACCGTGAGTGCCGTGCCTGGTGATGACACAAAATTTTGAAAAAGGGTTGATACAAAAAAAGCATTCAATTCAATGAACTGGTTACCCGAATAAGAAGGAACACCATTATAGCCTGTATGCCATACTTCAATTTTGTTGTCGCTGGCTGTAGTGCCCCAACAGGGAACCTGGCTAGTATCCACAATAATAACAGTGGGGCTGTTTTGCAGGTTTTCAAAATCCGTATTACACAGCAAATTGCATTGCGCTTGAACACTGCTTAATTTAAATAGAAAAAAAACAATGAGCGGAGGAATGATCTTTCTACCACACAATAGGGCTATAACATTTGGTAACATCGGTATACTCTGCAAAACTAAGCATAAATCAGGTTATAGCCCCGCTTATTTTAAAGCGATTTAGGGAGTTTAACACTTTAGTGAGCGAATGTGGCTGCATTGCTGCTCTTTTTCACAAACAACAGGCCCAGTATGGTGATTCCGGCATTCAGTAAAATTAATTCGTTCCCTACTTCATAAGTCGTGAGTGTTTTTATCACATAATTGGCCAGCACATAGGTTACAACCGGGGCAATAATGCAGATAACAGGAACAAAGTTGTCTTTCAGGTTCATTTTCGTGAACAAGCCAATGATAAAAAGCCCCAGCAAAGGCCCATAGGTATAGCCGGCCAGCATCAGGATGGTATCGATAATGGCGCGCTGGTTCAATACATCAAATACGATGATAACCAGCCACATTAAAACGGCAAAGCCAATATGAATGGCCGTGCGGCGTTTGGCTTTTTGCGCTTCGCTCAGTACAGTGTTGCGGTCATACTCCAGCATGTCTACATAAGTAGAGGTGGTAAGGGTGGTCAACACACTATCAGCACTGCTAAAGGTGGCGGCGGTTAGACCAATAATAAAGATGAGGCCGGCAATGATCCCTAAATGATTAAGGGCAAGGTTAGGAAATACTTTATCGGTAATTATTTTCCCGGTTTCGGCATTCGCAGGTATGTCAATTCCGGCATGGTCGTAATACTGGTACAAAAGCGCTCCCAACGACAGGAAAAAGACATTTACAATGACCATCACAATGCTGAACCAGAAAATATTTTTTTGCGCTTCGCTCAGCGAGCGGCAACTCAGGTTCTTTTGCATCATGTTCTGGTCAAGGCCGGTCATGGCCACGGCAATGAATATGCCACCGATAAATTCCTTTAAAAAGAAATTTGATTTTTTCCAGTCCCAGAAAAAGGTTTCGGAATAATCGGATGAGATGATACTGGAAACCGCTTTTCCAAAACCAATGTCCATTTTATGAATGATAACCGCGATGGATAATACCACACCCAGCACTAAAAAAAGCGACTGGAAGGTATCGGTCCACACCAGTGTTTTAATTCCGCCACGGTAAGTATACAACAACATCAAGGCCAGAATCACCGAAACGCTGAGCCAGAATGGCACGTGCACACTTCCTATCTGGTCGAATACAAAAAACTGGATAACGCCTGCCGCAAGGTATAACCTGCCCGACGCACCCAAAATACGGGAGAGGATAAAAAAGAAGGCGCCTGTTTTTTGCGTGTGTTTTCCAAAACGACTTTCGAGGTAAGTATAAATGGAAATAAGGTTCATTTTATAATAAATGGGCAACAATACTTTGGAAATAATAAAATACCCTATGAAATATCCCAACACCAACTGCAGGTAAGAAAAATGCGCCATGCCCACTTTACCGGGAACAGAGATGTAAGTGACCCCGCTGAGTGAATCTCCGATCATTCCAAATGCCACGGCATACCAGGGCGAAGCCTTGTTTCCTAAAAAATAACTGTCGGCAGTTGAGTTTCTTGAGGTTAAATAGGCAATAAACATGAGCCCTCCAAAATAAAGGCCAATGCACAAAATAATTAATGCTGGTGACATGATTTAAAGATAGAGGTTCCTGTACAGTAAAAGCCCTTAAAAAAACGATATTTTAAATACCAAAACGTTAATATCTTTTTCAACCTGCCCAGGCTAAAAACAGCTCCTATATTCACGGGTTGATTTCCCTGTTTTGTACATTGTAAAACCATGTATACTCATTTGCAGTAATTTAACCTTTAAAAAGCGCTATTTTTATGGTACAAAACCGGCAATGATTTAAATGAGGAAGCTATTGATAATTTTTAGTGTGCTGCTGTCTGTTCATGCATTTGCGCAACGCAAATTCATTAAAACAATCAACAACGGCAGTTACGGCAGGTCGTTAAGAGTATTGCCAACCAGCGACCAGGGCTATGTTATTTTTTCGATCGACAGTTTAAAGCTTACCAAGTTCGACCATTGCGGTGATATGGAATGGAGCCAAAAATACAAACTGCCTCCCTGCTATTACCACACCGATTTTATAAATACCCAAAACGGGGGCTTTGCCTTACTCAGCATGCTGATAAATGGCAGCAGCTATTCTTCCCTGGTGACGTTGTTTGACGCGGCTGGCAATGTAAGCTGGAGCAAGTCGTTCAACGATGCTGCTTATAATCATTATCCTTACACCATCAATACCGATCAGCAGGGGAATCTTGTTTTTTACAGCAATGTTTCCAGTGGCAGCAACTTATACAACATGGCCTGCAAGATAGATGTGAACGGCAATACCATCTGGACAAAATTTTACGATCATGGCGGCATCTGGGGTGGTTCCATTTCCACTTCCGATAATGGCACCCTCATTCGCACCGGGCAGATTTTCATAAAAACAGATGTGGCCGGCAACGTGCAATGGACCTCGCGGTTCAATACTACTTCGGCCTACTATTATGCGCCCATTGAAGTAAGCGATGGTTACATCTTCCCGGTTGCCACTTCAGGAGCGCAATACATTGGTTTTTATAAAATGGACCTGACCGGGAATATGATGTGGGGCGGCGGAAAAATTTCGGATTACAGCGGGCAACCACCCATGCTTCGGAAAAAAAGTAACGGCAATATTGTAGGCGTGTTCAATAAAACAACGGCCGGCATTACGTCTCCGGTATTGGTTGAATTTGATAAAGACCTGACTATTATTACTCAAAACAGCTACCTGCCAGGCACAAGTTTATTGAACAGAGACCTTTGTTTTTTAGTTGACGGAACTCCGCTTCTGACAGGGTTTTCGACTGGAAACCTTTTTCCGTTCCATATCAAAACAACCAAATCTTACCAAACAGACTGCGACGCGGCTCCAGCGGCGCCTGTTTTCACACTCAACCCCGTAACGCAGAATTTAATCGGGACCACTACTGTGCCTGCGGCACTTAATATTACCAACATAAGTACCAACGCCACGCCTTTTCAATTAAGCCAAACTAATGTATGCAGCGTTTCCAAACGGTTGAACATTGGGCAGGATACGCTTATTTGCCAGGGTCAAACCTTGCTGCTAAAGAATCGTACAACCGATGTGTTTGACCATTACCATTGGTCGACGGGCGATACCACGGAAACAATAAACATCTCCCTGCCCGGAACGTATTGGTTGGTAGCGATTGATAACTGCGATCCGAATTCGGCAAACGATACCGTTAAAATAACCATCAAACCATCGGTTGATGTGAACCTTGGCGAGGATGTGGTGAAATGTGAAGACGCGCACCTGACCTTTCGTGCCAGCGATTGCAGTAATTGTACTTACCTATGGAGTACTGGAAGCACACTGAACGCGATTGATGTCATTGAAAAAGGAACCTATTGGCTAAAAGTGGATAATAATAGCGGTTGCCAGTATGCCGATACCGTAAATGTGGACAATATGAAATGCGAATGCACATTGTATATTCCAAACACATTTACACCTAACAACGATGGATTGAATGATGCATTTAAGCCTGTGTACTATTGCGACCTGCAGGAGTATGACCTGAAAATATATGACCGATGGGGGCACCTGGTGTTTGAAACCAACGACATTGAAAATGGCTGGAACGGTAAAAACAAAACAGGACTTATTGAGCAAGGCGTTTATACCTACTTAATTAATTACAGGCCAATTATCAAAGGTACTCCGGGTAGCTCGGTCCTTAAACACGGATCGGTAGCCGTTATTTATTAAAATCCCTAAAAACATAACAGCTTATATTAGTTAATGAATCTGAAGGATTTAACTGTTTATGGCCATGCCATTTATTTTTAGAATATTCGATCTGCCAGCTGGTGGATCGAATAAAAACCATTTCAATATTTCTATAAACATTTGACCTCTCCGGGGTCATAAACGTGCTGATTTTAAGCCTGGATTAATTTTTTAACCATGCCTTGAATTTGCATCCGGAATAATTATTTTTAGCTATCTTGTAGCCACAATTCTTATGGAAGAAATAATTGATAAGATCCCAAGAGAAGCCTTAAAGGTCGAATTAAATAAAGGCCGTTTTGTGCGTAAAACCAATAATGGTGATAATGAGATATACATCATCACACACCATAATTCGCCCAACACCATGAAGGAAATAGGGCGTCTGAGAGAAGTAACCTTCAGGCACGCCGGCGGTGGCACAGGCCTGGCCTGCGACCTTGATGAGTTTGATACGGGCCCGCACCCATATCAGCAATTACTGGTATGGAACCCCGAAGATGAAGAAATTGTTGGCGCTTACCGTTTCATTTTATGCAGGGATGCCGAATACAAGAATGGAAAAGTGTTACTGGCAACGACCGAACTGTTTAATTTTTCGCCTGAATTTTATGAGCACTATCTCCCCTACACCATTGAGTTAGGCCGTTCATTCATTCAACCGCAATACCAACCTTCCGAGCAGTTCCGTAAAGGTCTTTTCAGTCTTGATAATTTATGGGACGGACTGGGCGCTATTGTGGTTGATAATCCTGATATGAAATATTATTACGGTAAAGTAACCATGTATACAGATTTTAATATTGTGGCCCGGGATTATATTTTATCGTTCATGAAATATTATTTCCCCGATCCTAAAAAATTAGTAACGCCAATTCATGCCGTAGAAATTAAAACGGATGTATCGGATTTTTTAAAAGAGATTGAAGGGAAAGATTACAAAGCAGGACATGCCATTTTAAATAAGCACGTACGCGCCCTGGGCGAGAACATTCCTCCGATGGTAAATGCATACAGCAATTTATCAAGCACCATGTTATCGTTTGGTACTGCAATAAACCCTACATTTGGCGGAGTTGAAGAAACAGGGATCCTGGTAACCATAGCGGATATTTACAAAAGCAAATCCGACAGGCATATTGAGACCTACAATAAAGAGTTGAGGGAAAGAAATTAGAAGAGACTCAAGAGATGGAAGGGACTGAAGAGACTGAAGAGATTGAAGGGACTCAAGAGATGGAAGAGACTGAAGGGACAAAAGAGACAGAAGAGAGTAATAATAAATTTAAAATAAAACAAGTCCCTCGGGTCCCTTTAGTCCAATAGTCCCTTAGGTCCTGTATCACAACAATGGAAATTAAACAAGCAACGTTTTTAAAAAGCAGTTCCGATAATAAAGGTTGTCCGCCGCCCGATAAGCCGGAGTATGCCTTTATAGGCCGAAGCAACGTGGGAAAATCGTCGCTCATCAATATGCTTTGCAACCATAAGGACCTTGCCAAGACTTCCTCAAAACCGGGAAAAACACAACTTATCAATCACTTTTTGATTGATGATGCCTGGTACCTGGTAGATTTGCCCGGTTATGGTTATGCCAAAACAAGCAAAAGCAAGCTCGATAAATTTGAGGAACTCATCAGCAATTACATTACCAAGCGCAAAAACCTGATCTGCGTTTTTATTTTAATCGACAGTCGCCTTGAACTTCAACCAATCGACGGGCAGTTTATGGACTGGTGCACCGAAAACGAAATTCCATTTTGCCTGGCCTTTACCAAAACCGATAAGCTTGGTAAAAACCAATGGGCCAGTAATTTTGCCAAATATAAAAAACGCCTGGTCGATTACTGGGGTGAGGCTCCTGTAATGTTTTCCACCAGCGCCGAAAAAAAACAAGGCAAAGAAGCCATCCTGGATTATATTGAAGAGAACTTCCAGTATTTTATTCCGCCACCAAAAGGCCTTAAACCAACAAACGATTAAATGGTTATGATATCAGAGTGGCAACAATTACAGGATAAATTAAAGGAACGCTTTGGTTCGGAAATGGACCACGATGCCATCTTATTCATGATAGGCCTGCAGGAACTGGATAAACCCTACCGCAAATACAAAAAGGACGAAAAGCTTGAGGTGATACACATTGGTGTGTGCACCGTTTTGCAACCTTATGGTTTTTACGAATACAAAGGACGCGATGATGAGGACTGGCCGCATTGGGAGCTCAAAGAATCGCTTCCGCACCTGGATGCCAAACAACAAAACAAACTCATGAGCGACGCCCTGATCGATTATTTTAAACGCACCGGTTTTTTTCAATAAGGCTCACTATTTATTTCGCATTCACTTTAACAAACGCTTTCAATCCCCTTTTAAAAAGCTTCGCAAAGATGGGCTGATAAATAATGAGCCTAATGTATTAATTTCAATCCAATGTTATTTTATTATATGATACTATTCAACAATTAGTTTTTTAGTGATCTTTTGCCCTTCAATCGTCAGGTTTATAAAATAAATTCCCGGCGCCAGTGTTCCTTCTTTATTCATCACGTAGTTAAAGGTTGTTCCCTCTTTCAATTCAACATGTTCCTGCTTCAATAGCCGGCCCGTTACATCACACAGCTGCAATTCCATGAACGAAGTGGATGGCGATATAAATTCCACTACAGCCGAAGCAGTAGTTGGGTTAGGGTAAACTGTAAGCTGAATGTTTTTTTCTAATTCCGATACGGATGTTGCAATGTTACCTGTAATATTGACCTGGTCGATGTAAATATTATTGGAGCCATTCACATAATAATCCGATTTAAACATATACCTGAACTTTACACTTGGTTTATTGACCAATGTATTTAATAAACCAGAAGGAATGTTTACCTGTTTCCACTGTGAGTTGCCTGGAACAAAAGCCGTGGTTACCGTACCTCCCGAATTGGCCGCCATGGTGTTGATATTCGGAATACCCGGCACGCTGGTCCATGATCCGCCACAATCAAGCGAATACTGTACTTTAAAGGAATCGGCCTGGGTAGTATAACGTTTTGCATAGGCATAATAATAAGACAAGGTGATACCTGAGGTGTTGGTAAAATCAAAGAAGGGTGTTTCAAAATAATCCCTGTTCCCGTAATTGGTGGAATCGGGAAAATTATGCAACCAAATGCATTTACCTGTTGAATTTGCGCCGAGCGTTGGATGCTGCTGCCAGAAAATAGTATCGGCCTGTTCATTAATCATGTTTAAGCTGGCTGGTAACCCCATTCCTTCAAAATCGTAACTAAATGGAACTGTTACGCCACCACTTCCGTTAAGAACAGTAACATAACTATTTTTAGTTTCAGTATCGGTTCCGTTTGCACCGGTAGCCGTTAACGATACCGGGTACACGCCGGGACTGGCATAGCTCACCACTTCTACCGAATTGGAAGAAGTAGAAGGCGTGCCGCCGGTAAAGTTCCATTGCAATGTTCCGGGAGCGCTGCCAAACTGACTCAGGCTGGTAAAGGTAAAGGTGTTGCCGGCACAGTTGGATGTTTTGGTGCTGTAAAAATCGGCCATGGTGCTGCATGGGTTGCTGCCAATAACGCCGGTGGCAATTAAGTTTGCCGGATCGGGAACATTGCCCCTGTTATTAACGTTACTGGCAATGGTAGCATACATGCGCGATGCCTGGCCGTTGGTAAACATAATTTTGCAGGGTGAGTAATCCATGTAATTCTGAACGTTCTCATAAATAGCAGGATCGCACACATTACTGCCCGCTGTATTGCAGGTTGAAAAACCTTTGGTAATTGGCGTATCATTTACAAGATCATCGCCACAGGCTACACCGGGCGAGTTGCTCGATCCCCAGATGTGCTGTATATCGAACCAATGCGCAACCTCGTGTGTCAATACCCTTGAATTGGCTACACTGGCGGTTCCCATGCTTCCAATCATGTTATGCATGGCCACAATCACATCGGCATTTGGTGGCACGCCAACACCCGGTAAAAAAGCATAAGCGGTGGCATTAAGGTTCATGGTCTTCACCACATAAACATTCAGGTACTGGTCGGTTGGCCACGAAAAAATAAAATCGTTCAGGTTATTGGCATCCCAGTTTGTTTTGGCATCGTAATGCCTCACAATGCCATTGGTGCAATTCCCATAGGGATCAATGGTTGCGAGCTTGAACGCGAAACCAACGTTTGCTATGTTATTGGTATAAGTAGGAACTATAACGGCCGTATCGGCATTTTGTTTTTGATAGTCCCTGTTAAGGATAGCTACCTGGTCAATCACCTGCGCGTCCGAAATATTCTCTACACCACCTAAGTGAATGATATGGAACACCAATGGAATGGTATAGGTTGGAGCAGCTGAAACCCTTTTTGCCTGCTGGCCAAAACTATTGGCCAGGGCAATTTTTTCTGCCTGCAGGGCATCGTACTTTTGTTTAAGCTCCGGGTGTTTGGCAAACCAGGCATTGGTAAGCTCCGCCTGCCCGCATTGGTGCTGGGCCTGTGCAAACACATTTGATCTTAATACCAGCGCAAGTAGTAAAACCTTCCATAAATAAGTAAGTTGTTTTTTCATGATGTTGATTTTAGTGATGAATACATAGTTTATTTTAAGCACAGGGATTCCGGTTGGTGCAATTGCTCGCACCAGTATCATTTAGTTTTATAAAAGCGGGTTATGGTTTTTTAGTCAGCTTATCGGTCATCCATTCACACACACCGTCAAACAGCTTCGCATTAAAATGCTGTGAGGCAAATTGCTGGTACTTAACCGGGTCGCTTTGCATTTTTATATAATCGTCCATGGTGCCAATTTCCTGGAACATATGGTTGGTTTTGGGCATCAACAGGAATTTTCCTTTTCCGGGATGGTATGTATTCACTTGCTTTATCAAGGCTTCGTGATCGAGGGAATTGATGGCCGCGATATCCGACTCGCCGTAAATAGAAAACACGTACGAGTTTGAATTTTTCCAGGCGCCAGCAATGTCGTGGCTGTTGATCTCTTCATGGAACTCAATGGTCCTTCCCGATAAGCCAAGGTTGGTGCTCAGGCTATAATCAAGCGCCTCTTGCAACACGTTTAAATGATCGGGATCGGCTGCCAATTCTTTCGCGGTTTTACGGTTCACAAACAACTCATGAAAGGTAGGTTCCATAGCCGCAACTTTTTTCTTCAGGTCTTTCACACTCTCGCCATAATAAGCCGGCTGATATACCAATGCATCCTTTAAATAATCGCCCCAGGGCTTGTAAACAGTTCCGTAAACCACCACGCCTTTAGGATGAAATTCTTCGGCCAGCAAAGGCGCTGTTACACCTCCAAGAGAATGCCCGAAAATAAAGATCTGGGTGGTGTCAATCCCTGCCGTTCTCAGCAAGTTCCTGTAACCTTGTCTAAACACATCCAGCTCCTTATCAAAGCCGAGTTGCTCACAGGGAATAGTGCTGTAACTATCGCCCATCCCTTTTTTCTCAACACAGTACACATTAAAACCACATTTTACCATGGCATCAATCCCTAATTTGGTAGGATCGTTCGCCTGCATGTTATCCAGCGAATAGCAGGGTATGCCCTGTATAAAATAAACAGTGCCCTTGCTTTTTCCCGTCAACGGTTTGCGCATTATGGTCCGGATATACGTATCCTCGTATTTAAAATCGCCATACACAATTTCCATCTTATCGCTTGTGTCAAAAGGCTTTGCTACTACTTTACCATCCAGCTCAATAGAGCCGGTATTTCTTATTAATGTAATGGAAACCGGGTCGCCGCTTTTGAACTGCCTGGCCATTTGAACCAATTGAGCATGGGATTCGATACGGGTCCGGTTGCATGATACAATAAGGTCATTAGCTTTTATACCCAGTACATCGGCCGTTGATCCGGGTACCACAAACTGCACCAGAGCCCCATCGCCTGTTGTTAATGTTAACTTTTTTAAGAGGCTGTCGGGAATGGTAGTATACAAACCAACGCCTAAGGAGCCTCTTCGTTTTATGTTCTGCGCATAAAAAGCAAGTGGAAAAAGAAGGAGCAAGAATATGAATTTTATGCGCATGGTTACTGAACGTGTAATTGGCTCAAATGTATAACAGGATAAGGTAGAACATTTGTCAAATACTGCTATTTTTGAGAAAGCGAAACAGATGGCGAATACCCGAAATGTTTTTTATAGGCCTTGCTAAAGCTGTGAATGTCGGCAAAACCCGAGGCAATGGCTAAAGCCGAAATGGAAGGCTTTTCTTTTTCCAGTAAGCGTTTCGAGAACTTTAAACGCTGTTGAATAATGTATTGGTGTGGACTGATTAAAAAAGTGGCTTTGAAGAGCCTGAAAAAATGATATTCCGAAAAACCGGCCTGTTGCGCCACCTGCTCAATCGTTAATGCTTCGGTAAAGAATTGGTCAATGTACTCTTTGGCTTTGTATAATTTGCGCAAAAGGTCTTTTTTTGTTTCTGTTTTTAAAGCCTTCACCTGTTGGAATTGTTTAAACACGGGAATATGGTCAGCAATGATCTTTTCGGAAAGCGTGTAATAAAACTCCCTGGTGAGGTTGAGTTCACCCGAAGGATTTTTTTGTAAAACGGACTCGAGTTCCAGCATAAAATTGCCCAACTGCGTTTGTGTAGCGTTGTATTTATTTTCCAGGAAATCGCGCGAGTTAAAAAAACGGTCCAGGTCCAGGTCGCTGATGGCCGTATCGGGCTTAAGGTAACTGCCTACTACTTCCGATAAAATGTCGGGAGCCACATCGATGCAAATTCCCGTCACCGATTTTTTACTGTCCACTTCCACAAAACCTTCACTGAATTTATTGGCCAGCAAATACTGTTTGTTCTTAATAATGTAACGGTTGCCATTCACCGAATACAATTCGGAACCATCTACCACATACTTAATGGAAAAGCTCCTGAATGGCGAAGGGGAATAAAACTCATTCAATACCGAATAGTTTATCAGGTTGCTGTTTTTAGGCAAAACCAGTTTAGTAGCAGTATTTTCGGTCAAAACATCAGGCATCTTAGCTTAAAAATAGAAAAAATAGCCGTGCCGGCCTTCCAAACTATTTTAATGGTTAAAATTCCATTTCTTAGGCAAAATTAGCAGGTAAATAATCCTCACAAAAACGAATTATATGTATATTCGAAAGATCGTTTATACAGAAATAACTTACCTAAATACTTACAAAAATCTAAATACTTACAAAAATGAACAAATCCATTTTACCACTACTTGCCCTGGCATCGTTAACCATGACGGCGCAGGTAAAACCGCAACCCACTAAAAAACCCGCGCCAAAACCTACTATTGCCCTTGCAGGGCCTAAATTGGTAGAAACAGTGGCCAAGGTGGGCAAAGAGATTGTGATCCCATACAAAAAATATGTGATGCCAAACGGCTTAACCATTGTGGTACACGAAGACCACTCCGACCCTATTGCCTATGTGGACGTAACTTACCACGTGGGATCGAACCGCGAGCAACAGGGCCGTTCGGGCTTTGCGCACTTTTTTGAGCACATGATGTTCCAGGGATCGAAGAATGTGGCCGATGAGCAACACTTTAAAATTATTACTGAGGCCGGCGGAACCCTGAACGGCTCCACCAATACCGATCGCACCAATTATTTTGAAACAGTTCCATCGAACCAACTGGAAAAAATGTTGTGGTTGGAAGCTGACCGCATGGGCTTTTTACTGGACTCGGTAACCCAACGCAAATTTGAGATCCAGCGCGCTACCGTAAAAAATGAACGCGGGCAAAATTACGATAACCGTCCTTATGGCTTGGTGAGCGAAAAAACAGGAGAAGCTTTATATCCAAAAGGACATCCGTATTCATGGACAACTATTGGCTATATTGAAGATTTGAACCGTGTTGACGTAAATGACCTGAAACGTTTTTACATGCGCTGGTATGGGCCTAACAATGCGGTATTAACCGTATCGGGCGATGTAAATACGGATGAAGTAGTGAAACTGGCCGAAAAATATTTTGGTTCTATACCGCGTGGACCTGAAGTAAAGAACATGGCTAAACAAGCGGCTGTATTAACCGAGAACCGTTACATCTCATACGAGGATAATGTGCGTTTCCCGATGTATAAGATCACCTATCCAACAGTACCATCGATGGACAAAGATGAAGCGGCATTGACTGTATTAGGTGAGATTTTGGCTTCTTCAAAAAGTTCGCCATTGTACAACACCTTTATTAAATCGCAAAAAGCGGTTTCGGCCAATGCGTATAACTATGGCAGGGAATTAGCAGGGCAATTCGAAATTTTGGTAAGGGCTAATGCCGGCACCAAATTATCGGATATTGAAACCATGCTGAACCAGTCCTTAGCCGATTGGGAAAAAGCAGGCGGCGCAAGCGACGATGACATTAAAAAATACAAAGTAAATTACCAGAGTAGTTTATACGATGGCCTTGCTACCGTTCAGGGCAAAGGAAGGCAATTAGCGGCATACCAAACATACGCCAACAATCCTAATTATTTAAAAACAGAAATGGCAGCCAACTTAAAAGTAACCAAAGCCGATGTAATGCGTGTGTACAACACTTACATTAAAGGCAAATTTGGTGTAGTGCTAAGCTGCGTGCCAAAAGGCAAATCGGAGTTAATTGCAAAAGCCGATAACTGGAAAATGTATGAGCGTACCATTGAACAGGAAAGCGCTGAATACAAAAACTTATCGTATACAGAACCTAAAGATAATTTTGCACGCAATAAAATACCAGTGGCGCAAGCGTCGAAACTGGTTCCTTTACCTGCTTACTGGACCTCTAACTTATCGAATGGCATTAAAGCTATTGGGATCAATTCAAACGATATTCCTAAAGTTAACATTCAGTTCAGCATGCCAATTGGCCACCGTTACGAAGCTGCTGATAAAGCCGGTTTGGCGGTATTGTTAACTTCTTTAATGGAAGAATCGACTCAAAAGCATAGTTCCGAAGAAATAGGAAGCATCCTTGAGCGCTTAGGCAGCAATGTATCTTTCTCGGCCAGCGACAATGAGATCTCCATGAACATCTCTTCCTTAAGACAAAACCTTGACTCTACCTTAAAGATCGCGGAAGAAATGCTGTTCATGCCAAAATTTGACCAGGAAGATTTTGACCTGGTAAAAAAAGAGCAGCTCGACGGAATTACCAATTCCCTGACACAAGCCACCGCTATTGCCAACAATGTATTTGGTAAATTATTGTATGGCGAAGGTTCTACCATGTCCATCTCTAACAATGGTACCAGCGAAAGCGTTAATGCCATTACACTGGATGATGTGAAGAATTACTACAAGAACCTTTCGGGCTTTAATTCTGTTTTGGCCATCAGCGGTGATATTGACCAGGCTGCTGCCTTGAAAAAATTAAATTTCTTAACCAAATTGCAATCGGCCGGTACCATGCCACTGGCTAAATACAAGCAACCTGAGATTGACAAAACACGCCTGTACTTTGTTGATAAAAAAGGCGCGCCTCAATCGGAGATCCGTGTCGGTAATTTATCCTTAGCCTACGATGCTACCGATGAGTTCTTTAAATCAACCATTATGAACTATGCTTTTGCAGGAGCTTTCAACAGCCGTGTTAATTATTTATTACGCGAAGTAAAAGGTTATACTTATGGCGCGCGCGGTGGTTTTGCAGGCAATAAGTTCACGGGGCCTTATGTTATTTCGGCAGGAGTCAGGGCAAACGCTACCGACAGTTCGGTGATTGATATTATGACCGAACTGAAAAAATACAACGAAGGCGGCATCAATGCAGATGAACTGGAGTTTACCAAAAATGCCATGGCACAAGCCGACGCGTTGAAATACGAAGCGCCTTACCAGAAATTATCCTTCGTGAAACGCATCCTTGATTATGGCTTGGATAAATCGTACGTAGCCAAGCAAGGTGAAATCATTAAAACCATTACCAAACCTGAGATTGACGCTTTGGCTAAAAAGAACCTGCCATACAACAATATGGTGATTTTGGTAGTGGGTGATAAAGCATCTAATTATGACAAGCTAGCCAAACTCGGTTACGAGATGATTGAGCTGGATGTGAACGGAAACAAAGTTAAATAGACAATGAGACAATTAGTTAATTAGACAATTAAAAAAATCTAATTAACTAATTTAATTGTCGCATCGACTCATTATCTAATTGTCTAATTGAAAACATGAATATAGGAATTGTTTGTTACCCAACCTTTGGTGGTAGCGGCGTTGTAGCAACCGAACTGGGAATAGCTTTAGCGGATAAAGGACACAAAGTGCATTTTATTACGTACTCGCAGCCTTTTCGCCTGAACCAGTTTACCGAGAATTTATTTTATCACGAGGTAAACGTAAACGACTATCCACTTTTTGACTACCAGCCATACGAAAGTGTGCTGGCGAGTAAAATTGTGGATGTGGCTATTTATGAGCGCCTGGATATATTGCATGTACACTATGCCATTCCACACGCTTCGGTAGCTTACCTGGCACAGCAAATCCTGAAATCACGTAAAATAAAACTGCCTTACATTACTACCTTACACGGCACCGATATTACATTGGTTGGACAGGACCCTTCTTTTGAGCCCGTGATCTTTTTCTCGCTCAACAACAGTAACGCCATTACTTCGGTATCGGAAAGCTTGCGCAAAGACACGCTCAAGACCTTTAAAATTGCCAACGATGTAAAAGTGATCCCTAACTTTATCAAGATAGCCGATTACGAGGACAACAGCGCTGCCTGCCATCGCAAAAATTTTGCAGCCAGTAACGAAAAGATCCTGATCCACATTTCCAATTTCAGAAAAGTAAAACGCGTGGAGGATGTGCTGCGTGTGTTTAACATTGTGCGCAAGGAGTTCCCCTGCAAACTGATTTTAGTGGGCGATGGTCCTGAACGACCGGCCATTGACAAGCTGTGCCGCGAACTGGATACCTGCAACGACATTATTTCGGTTGGAAAAATAGCGAACCCCAAAGAGATCTTAGCCATTGCCGATGTGTTTATTTTGCCATCGGAAACAGAAAGCTTTGGTCTCTCGGCCCTGGAAGCCATGGCCATGAAACTGCCGGTGATCTCTTCCAACACCGGAGGGATACCGGAACTTAACATTCATGGCAAAACCGGTTTTATGAGCAAGGTGGGCGATTATGAAGACATGGCAAAGAACACCATCGCCTTATTAAGCGATGAGAAAAAATACAAGCAGTTCAAGGCAAACGCTTTTGAGCAGGCCAAAAAATTTGACATCGAAAGTGTGTTGCCCATGTATGAGAAGTTGTATAAAGAAGTGGTAGCGGCTGGAATTTGAGTGTAGCAAAATAGTTATGAAAAAAATCCACCTATTCATTCCCTTATTTGTTTTTGGGTTAAGCAACTCTTATTCCCAAAATATTTTTGGTGAGTTCTCTAAGCAGGAATTTAATGTGCAATCATATGATGATTCCGGGGACATGAATATGTTTAGTTGCCTGTTTGAAACAAAGCAACAGTTAACTGAGTTTGTAGATCTAAAAAAAGGTGATGTAGTAGCTGAGATTGGTGCCGGCACTGGGATCAATATTGGCATCTTATCCATGTTTTATGACAGTATGACCTTTGTGGCACAGGACATTGACCCCAAAAGTTTAAACAACAAGTCCTATCATAAAACGATTAAAAAATATCAGAAGCATAGTAACAAACCGCAAACCAACAAATACGAATTAGTTATCGGCACCATTAATTCTACCCATCTTCCCGACAATAAATTCGATGTACTCTTTATTATTAATTCTTTCCATGATTTTGACAAACAGGATGACATGCTGGATGACATTTACAAGAAATTGAAGCCAAATGGCAGGTTTATTTTATTGGAAGGCTTTTCGTTTCCTGGCGATACACAGGTATGTCCTGATTATGGGCCACACGTATTGCATATGCTTGACTTTGAAGTAACCCGATTTGAAAAACATGGTTTTTATTTAACTAAAATGAGAGCTCCTTATTTCAAGGCTGCCCACTATGGTAATGGACTTGTATTTGTAAAAAACAAAAAAGAAACTGATTTGTTTTATAAAGAAAAAAATGAAATTGATAGCCTGGTAAAGTCTGCATTCAAGCTTAAAAAAAACGAGCTTGCATCAGACTCTTTAGTTGTAACACAAATTACCGATTCGCTAAAGAAAAAAATAAACACGGTCGTATCTGTATATAAAGAGTTTGAGGTATGGATGAAGGATCTTGGAGTAAGGCATCTCCAAAAATCAGAATTTAAAGCTGCAATAAACATTTTCAGGGCGAATACACTGCTTTTTCCAAACTCTTACCAGGCTTATTATTGGTTAGGCCTTGCCTATGAAAAAAACAAATCATATCAATTAGCTACTGAGAACTATACTTATGCTCTAAAATTCAATTCACCGAACAAGATCTGTTCGGACAGGCTAAAAGCTGTTGTTAAATTAAAAGATCAAAGCCATTAGCCGACAGATTAGGGCACTACACCTCATTGCATTAAACCTGGGTTCCTTTCAGCTATCTTAATGGTAGCAAATAAAAAGCAAAACCATGTCGTTTACAAATAACAAAATCAATGCGCTAAAACTTTTTGGAATCATCATTTCATTTTTCAATGTGTGCATTTCAAACGCACAACAAAACACTTTATTAATTATTGCCGACGATGTAAGCCCCGATTATTTTGGCTGTTTCAGCACCACCACCGATACCGCCAATACGCCCACGGTTCGTGCCCTGGCGGCAAGGGGCGTAAAGTTTACCAAAGTATGGTCGGCACCGGTTTGCTCGCCGGCACGGGCCGGCATCCTTACCGGCAGGTACCCTTTCCGTACCGGGGTTGGTGGCGTAATTACCAGTGTTACGTCACCACAAATAGACACCGCTGAAATGAGCATTGCCAAACTATTAAAGTATCACGCTCCTGTGAGTTATAATACCGCTTGCATTGGCAAATGGCATTTAACCGCTAATGCACCTGCAAAACGGCTTAATCCCAACAAACTGGGTTTCGACCTGTACTGCGGGAATTTTAACGGGGCCATTCCAAATTATTATAATTATCAACGGGTTAAGAATGGCATGATAGATACCGTTACAACGTATGCCACTACACAAACCGTAAACGATGCCATTGCCTGGATGGATACCATGAACAGCAGCAAACCATTTTTCCTGTGGCTCGCCTTTAACGCACCGCACGATCCCTACCATGTGCCACCTGCCTCGCTTTGCAATACCGCCGGCTTAACAGGCACAACCGCCGACATCAACAATCATCCGGAAAAATATTTTAAGGCTGCCCTTGATGCCATGGATACGGAAATAAACCGTTTGTTTGATTACCTCGACCTGCACAACTTAACTGATAGTACCAACATTATTTTTATAGGCGACAATGGGAACCAGGAACAGGTTGCACAGATCTCTGATCCTACAAAGGCCAAAGGAACCATTTACGACTACGGCGTGCGGGTGCCAATGATTGTTGCCGGGCCGGCTGTAGTGAATGGGAACAGAACGAGCAATGCTTTAGTTAACACTCCCGACCTGCTGGCTACCATTGCGGAGCTATGTGGATTTCCGAATTGGAAAAATGCCATACCGGGTACAAGCACAGTGGATAGCAAAAGTTTTTTGTCCATTCTTAAAGATCAGCCGGCAACTACCAGAAGCTGGATCTTTGCCGAAACCTTTAACTCCCCTTCTACCGCCAATGATGGAAAAACCATCCGCAACCAGGATTACCATCTCCTGCGTTTTGACAATGGTGCCGAGGAATTTTACAACCAAAGCACCGACCCTGAAGAAACTGCAAACTTGCTCCTCAACGCATCTGCCATGACGGCAAACGACATCAGCAATTATCATGTTTTATGCGATTCGATCTCGGCATTGACCGGTATTGCAGGATGTATGACCTTGTCGGTTGAAGAAAACCGTTTATTGGAAAATTTGTTTATCTATCCAAACCCTGTATCAGGTGTATTGACCATACAAGCTGCAACCGGTTTCGGCTCCTCAACAACTGCCAAATTGATCAATAGCCTGGGCCAGGTTGTTTTATCTTTTACACTGGCACAAAACCAAAACACGATTGATCTTTCCGCTTACCCAAGTGGTTTGTATTACCTGGTGATAAGCGATAAGGAAAATATCCGTACGGAAAAGGTTATTAAAAATTAGGAGCGACTTACATAAACTTAAGGTAGACCCTAAAGCAAAGCTTGGTTGTTTTTGTTATATTTGGCATAAGCTTGCAATAGCTATTTGTTATCATTATTGCTAATTACAATAATATATAGCTTCAAAAAATAAATGACAAACATGACTTCACTTTAATTATTAATAAGTATGCAACCAAGAATATGGATCTCCGAAATAGAATTTAATGATGGAACCAACGTAAATTTATCAAAAAATGACATAGTTGTATTTGTTGGCCCAAATAATGCAGGCAAAAGCGCATCGTTAAAAGAGGCAAATAAATTAATTCGCAACAAAAAAAATGAAACTATAAAGGTTCTAAAGAAAATCGAATTTTCAAAAGAAGGGACAGAAAGCGAATTACAAAATTTTATCGAACAACATTCAGTAAAGCAACATTTAGGAAACAATTCGCCAAATTTAAAGGGCTATGGTTTTAATATTAACTCCGATGCCGTAAAAATTTTCTGGAATAATTCTGGCGGCTTATCTGATTTAGCTTCGGCATTTGTCGGCATTTTAAATACTGAACAAAGGCTTTCAGCAGCAAACCCTCCTTCAAATATAAAGCTGACAACAGAAGGAATTCAGCATCCGATACATTTCTTACAAAAAGATGATAGTTTAGAAAAACAATTTAGTAATTATTTTAGGCAAGCATTTGGAACAGATTTAATAGTACACAGAAACGCAGGCAATGAAGTTCCTTTGTATGTTGGAAATAGCCCTGTTCCGAAGGCGGGAGAAGATAGGGTATCTTCAAGCTATTTAAAGGAATTGGAAAAATTAGATCTTTTGCATGAACAAGGTGACGGTATGAGAAGCTTTGTCGGCGTCTTGCTTAATGTTTTTATTTCAAATTATTCTCTTTTATTTATTGATGAGCCAGAAGCTTTTTTACACCCTCCTCAAGCAAGGCTGCTTGGCAAAATGCTTGCTAAGGATTTGCCCACTGAAAGGCAACTTTTTTTAGCGACTCACAGTGAAAGTTTTTTAAAAGGCTTATTAGATGCTGATGTTACAAATTTAAAAATCATTAGAATTCAACGTGATGAAAGTATAAATCACGTAAGCATTTTAAATTCTTCTGATATAAAGGATGTTTGGAATGATTCACTATTAAGGCATTCTAACATTCTAGATGGCCTCTTTCATTCTAAAGTTGTAATTTGCGAAAGTGATTCTGACTCTCGCTTCTTTTCTGCAATCCTATCATCTCTTTTTGAAAAAACTACGGACGTTGCTCCAGATATTTTATTCATAAATTGTGGTGGTAAACATCGTTTACCTACAGCAATAAAAGCATTGCGAAAACTAAATGTTTCAACGAAAGTCATTGCAGATTTTGATGTTCTTAATGATATTAATCCTCTAAAAAGCATTTTTGAAAGCTTAGATGGAATTTGGGCCGATGTAGAAAATGACTGGAAACTTGTAAAAAAAGAAATTGAGCAGAAACGACCTGAATTTCTTACTGAAGATGCAAAAAAAGAAATTGAAAAAATTCTTTCTGAAACAGTCGAGCGAATTTTCCCAAAACAAAAAGCAACTGAAATCCAAAAAACCCTAAAAAAAGTTTCAGCATGGTCAGAAGCAAAAGAAGTTGGGAAACCATTTATACCAAGTGGGAATGCAATCCAGGCATTTGAAAGAATACAAATAAAATTTAAGGCTAAAGGTTTTTTAATCCCAGAAGTTGGAGAACTAGAAGGTTTTGTAAGGAGTGTAGGTAATCATGGTCCAAAATGGGTTGCAGAGGTATTGACAAAAAACCTGAAAGATGACCCAGAATTAGAACTCGCTAGACAATTTGTAAAAGAAATAATAAAACAGTAGATACAATAAATTCGCAATCTATAATTCTAATTCGCTCTATAATATTCGTAATACTGAAGACAAAAAACCTAAAGCGGCGACAAATGTTTCCTTGCAGGTTTCTCACATTCTTCAAACACTGTGCCGCCAAGGTAAGGTAGCAAGCGGGCAAAATCAGTGCTTTTAATGTAGTAGTTACCTAAGGCCTGGTATAATTTGGTTTGATCGGTGATGCTTTCTTTGGCATAATAGCTTTTAATGTCATCTATCAACACCTGTGTTAAGAGCTCATCCACTTTGCGTTTACTTTTATACCATTTTAACGTTTCCATTATTACAAGCTTGTCTGATTACTGAACCATTATTTTTCTTACCTGGCATTTCTCTCCCCTGTATAATTTCAGGTAATAAATGCCTTTGCTCTTCGCCGAAAGATCAAGCGTATAATTTACGTCTTTACTCCGGGGTGTAGAATACACTTTCTCTCCAAGTACATTATACACTTCTACAAACTGCTCTTCGTTCTTGAGGGCTTGTGCCTGAACAGTGAAAATGCCGCTGGTAGGGTTAGGGAAGATCTGCAGATCCTGTTCCGCATCAATCAATTCATCAATCCCGGTTGGAAGGGTCACACTGGCATCGTCGATCCAGAGGATGCTTCCGGCTTTCGGGTTTTTATCGAGCGATGAGGAACTCATCAATACCCAGATGGTATCGGGTGTTAATGAATTGATATAAGTTAAGTTAATGGTGGCCTGCTGCCAGCCTGAAGCACCGGTAGCCACATTGGTTTTAAACACGCCACCGGCTACGGGGTTTCGCTGGTTCACCAAAGTGACGCGGCAAATGGCAGTATCGTTGCCCATCGGCTTGTACTGGTAGTAAAATTTAAACTGCGTAATTTTTTGGGTGAAAGGAATACCGGGATAATAGGTTTGGTTGGATACATTAAGGTAGCCGTTAAACAAGATCCCCAGGGTATCATCATAAGGATGCCCGATAAAAGGAGTACCCAAAGCGCTGTAATAGTTGTACGAGGTTGGTGTATACACCCTGGTTTGCAAACGCGCCGAGTAATTTCCGGTACGCACCGTATCGCTGCACCTGGTTACCGAAATGGGACTGCTGCCTAAAAGGGAACTATTGAAATAGTTAAAATCCCACCAACCACTGGTGGCATTGCCGGCATTGGGATTCATAGCCGTAGGCACAATCATGTCGTTGGTCCAGGTTTCGAAACCGGGATTAATGATTTGTGCTTTTACCGATGGCGTTGCACATACTAAAGCTAAAACAGAAAAAAGTTGTACCAGTTTTTTCATGGGGTGATTTTTTGGTTTATATATATTACTCTTTAATAAATTTCTTTACGGTTCTGTCTTTTCCATTTTGTATCTCGATGAAGTACAATCCCGATTTAAAATTATCCAATGAGATAGACTTAGCTTGATTTTCATTCATTCGCACACTTAACATTTCCTTACCAAGTACATCCATTACTTTAATTGTAAGCTCTGAAGATACTTTCCCGTTGAACTGAATAGTCAACATATCTTGAGCCGGATTGGGTGCGATGGAAACTAAATTCTCAACTGTCAAACTATTGAGAGTTGATGCACCTGTAATAACAGATCCTGTCATTTCCAGTAATGTAATATTTTGTGGTTGGCTTCCATGAATACCATCAAAAATATACTTGGTCGAATACGTGTTAGTAAAAATATCATATTGATATAAAGTACCCATTGTTGTTCCATATAATTTGCCATCAGAAGCTTGCATTAAATCACCAAGTGGAAAACTTCCAGTCGTGTTATTAAAATCCATTTTCTTGGTAAAAGTATTTGTAAGATAGTCATACTGGAATAAAACACCCACCGTATTGGCGCCGCCAATTTGGGTGGTGCCATATAATTTTCCATCTGTTGCCTGGAATAAGGAGCCTCGCAATGTGTTTCCACTAACACCGGGGTTAAAATCAAATTTTTTGGTGTAAATACCAGTAAGGGGATCATATTGAAACAAAGCTCCACTGTTATAAGCCCCGCCAAAATTTGCCAGACCATATAATTTACCATCGGCAGCTTGTACTAAAGAACCCATAGGCATTGTTCCATTAATAGTACTAGTGAAATCTATTTTCATTGCATAACTGTTGGCAACCGGATCATATTCGAATAACACACCCCATCCGGAAGATCCTCCCGCAGAAGTGACACCATATAATTTACCATTAGATGCCTGGATTAATGAACTATAAGGTGTAGCGCCATTGGTTCCATTAAAATTCACTTTAACTGTATAGATGTCAGTAACAGGATCATATTGAAATAAAACGCCATTACCACCAAGTCCACCGGAGTAAGTCATGCCATACAAATTGCCGTCAGTTGCCTGCATCAATGAGCCGAGAGGTGCGCTTCCATCATTACCTCCAAAATCAAATTTCTTTGTGTAAATAGCTGTCACAGGATCATATTCAAATATGACTCCCGAACTAAATATTCCCCCTGTATTTGTCATGCCATACAGCTTCCCATTTGCAGCCTTGATTAAAGAGCTGACTGGTTTGCTGCCATCAATGTCATCTCCGCCTAAGTTCAGTTTTTTCACATATGTATTTGTATTAAGATCATACTGAAATAAAACACCTGTGGCAGCGCTTCCACCAATATAGGTCATGCCGTATAATTTACCGTCAGAAGCCTGCATTAATGAGCCTAACGGGCATTTACCGTTAACGCCGCCAAAACCATTAAGCATCAGCGAATAATTGCCGGTAGCCAGTGTGTATTTAAATAAGCAACCGGTATTACCCACTCCGCCGGCAGAAGCCATTCCATATAAATTTCCATCCGAAGCCTGAATCAATGAACAAACAGGGCTAGCACCATCTGTGGCAAGACTAACTGTAAAATCCCATTTCTTGGTATAAACACCGGTTGATGGAACGTATTGAAATAATACACCTTTATTATTAGTTCCTCCGGCGCTCGTCACTCCATATAAATTTCCATCCGAAGCTTCCAGCAATCCTCCAGCGGGATTGGAGCCACCTCCACCAGACTGTGAAAGATCAAGCTTTTTTGTATAAATATCAGTTACAGGATCATAATAAAACAGGACCCCATTATTATTGCTTCCTCCGAAACAAGTCATTCCATATAGTTTTCCATCAGCAGCCTGCATCAAATCACCATTAGGATTAGTCCCATTTGCAGCACCGTTAAAATCCATCTTTTTAACATAGGTATTAGTTACGGGGTCGTACTGAAATATAACCCCTTTGTCACTGCCCCCCCCTTCCTTCGTCATTCCATATAATTTACCATCAGAGGCCTGCATGAGTGAACTCATAGAGTGGCTTCCGTTCACTGTACCGTTAAAGTCCAGTTTTTTTGTGTAAGTATTCGTTACATAATCGTACTGGAAAATAACCCCCAGGGCATTAGTACCGCCATTTGTAGTCATTCCATACATTTTTCCGTCTGATGCCAGCATTAAAGATCCTGAAGGATTACCTCCATGACTGATCCCATCAAAGTCATATTTCTTTGTATAAACATTCGTTGCCGGATCGTACTGAAAAATTACGCCCTGGTCATAATATCCACCATTGTAAGTCATTCCATATAACTTCCCATCAGGAGCTTCCAGTAGTTTTGTCTTAGTGGGCTTTAGGCCATCAGTTCTGTAAAAATCTTTTACTACAGAAAAACCACTGCCGCTGGTACCTATTTTGAAAATATTTCCTCCGCCATAAACACTTCCACTCGACATCATGCCCCATAACTCAATTTGAGCCATTGAACAATTTATGGATGCGGTAAACAGGATAAATAAAAAACACAGTTTTTTCATGGGTGATTTTTTAATTTGTGTAAAGATAAGGTATTTTTAAAAGCAAGGATAACTAACTGATTTATTGGCTATTTAGAGAATCGGCTGGATGTTTCCCGCCAGAAGCCGATACACTGTCAACCATAAAAACCTTTTGGCCCGTAGGAGCAGGTGATGTTTTTGTTTTAAGGTTTGGCAAAAAACAGTGAAAGACAAGGTATCCCATGGCGGCCGCAATAACAACTATCAACGATTTTAAAAACTTAAAACCAAGTGTTGTTCCATAATCCCCGGCGTCATCGAAGTAAGCGTCATTCTTCAGCACTGTAATTTCACCACCTTCCTTCTCAGTTCTATAAATACGTTCTTTGGCGAGCAGCCTGGCCAGTTTGGCCTGTTCGGATGAGGAGATCTTTACATATAGCACCTCTTCGGCAGCCTGCTGTATGGAACAAGCGCCATATTTTTCAACTTTGTCCCGGATGTGTTGAAGTAGTTTATCTTCGTTGTAACTGCTCATTTTTATGAGGGCTGCACGACAGTCCATTATTTATAAATGTAAGGATATTTATTAAAATATTTCGTCTGGCTTTTACTCTTCACAAGCATCCTGATAGATTGAAATTTTATATTATATTTGAATAGAGAGTTCCTGCTATCAACACCAGACAAACAAGCATATGTTTCAAAAATACAAATTAGTCATTCCCGCCATCCTGCTTTTAGCCTTATCGGTATGGACTTTTATCGGTTCGGAATACAGTGTGAACATTCAACATGTTTTGGGTCTTGTGGCTGCTGTGCTCTGCATAGTCTCTTTTTTCACATTTAAAACGTATTACAAATACGTGCTGGGAACGACTTTATTCCTGGGCTTGATTAACCTGTTTAGCTTTACGCCCGGAAAAACATCCGTCGGTTTTCAAATCGGCGATATCGGTATCGGCTTTCAACCCTACGCCTTCCTGGTGATTATTTTAACCGCTATTTTGGCGATGCCAAAAAGAACTGAAGTGCTTGCTGTTAATTCGGAAACCATTTCCAAACTGCACGAGCAACAATTCAACGAAGACCTGGAAAAGTTCAAAACAGCATTTAGTACAAAATCATCTACAGACCTGGAAGCAATTATTGAAAGTGAGAAATACACTGCTGCGGCTAAGGAAGCCGCAAAACTAATATTAGAGGAAAGAAAATAAAAACCTAAGAACTTATCTGTTGAGTTAATAAGATACAATTACTATATCACTTCCTGCACTTCTCCATGCTCTCTTTAATCTGCTTCTCTTCTTTCTGCGTGGCTACTTCTTTGCCCAGGGCTAAAGTATAGTATTCAATGGCTTTCGCGTTATTTTTTCGGGAAGCGTAGTAATCGCCGAGGATCTGGTACATATAGTAACTTTCGGGATTGGAACGGATAAAGGCTTCTTCGATGTTCTTTTCCAACTGCAGTTCTTTGTTGCTTGCCTTAGTCAGGAACTGCACATAATGCTTAATGTTTTTGAACAGTAAAAAATTCTGATAAGCCTGGGTGTGCAGGAAAGTATCTTCGGGAATGGTAAGTGCCGCTACATTAATGCCTTTTTTGCAGTTGAGCGATTTGGCATTGGCAAACACACTGTCCAAATTATAACACACAAATTGTCCGCACTGGAAAGGATTAGCGCTCACCCACATGAGCTTGTCCTGCGGCTTAAAGATCACGGCATGGTGCGCCAGCAACTGGTTCAAACTTTTTTCGTTGGTCATGCCAATGTTCTTATTGTTCAATCCTTTCTGATCGCGTAAAATCGCTGCCGCTTCCAAATAATTTAAAGTATCGTAATTGTTAAGCAACTGCTTCAGGCGGATGCTGCGGTACAGGGAAGAACTTTCGATCTGGTTGCTCACATTGGCCGGGTCGTTCATAAAGTCCGGACCCTGGTAATGGTTGGGGCAAATAATTTGCTTGGAGTTGGGCACTTCATACACGTCCATTTTCTCCGGCGATTTTTCAATGCTCACTGCTTTGTCGTCGGCCGCGCTACCTACCAAAATGCTTTCCGAAACAAACACATTTCGTTTTTTTGCAATGGCAATGGCTTCTTCAATGTTCTTTGCATACTGCAAAATTTCCCTTGCCAGTAAGGCAATCGGTGTTGCCACATCGGTGGGAATGGAACTTTTAGCGGCGTTAATGGTCACCGTTAATCCTTTTTCATTCATCCCGCTGCAGGCGCCAATAAAACCGCTCCAGGTAACTGTGGCAAATTTGTAGCCGGTGCTTGGCTTGGTAAATTGTACAATTTTATTCTTCGCGAAATCGTCGCCGCTGTAAAAATCAAAGTTACGGCCCACCAATAATTTATGATCGGCACTCTTCTCGTCCCATACCGAAAAAGAAGTGCAGCCTACCGTCATGTTCTTATCCTGCAATGCATGACCAATGTCGTGCGCGCCGTGGTAATTTAAAATACGGTGGTACTTGGGCGCAATGAAATCATATTTATCGCTGGCAAATTTGGAAATGCCTAAGATCTCTTCCTTATATTCTTCGGTAATGTTATCGGGCAAATGGCGGTTGAAATAACCTACAAAGAATTTCAGGTAATTGAGGTAGGTCATATCCGGCACCAGAATTTTGATCTGGTTGATGAAAGCGTCTTCCTGGAAGGCGTGCAGTTCTTTGGTAAGCATGCCATTGGCAATGCCACGTTCATACCCGTTGCCCTCTACGTACAATTCCCACAAACCGCTTTGGCTATGCTTTAACCAGTTGTTGTTTACCTTGTAGCATTCAGGGCCTATGGTTTCGCGTTTCCAGTTAAGCGTGGTATCGTTGGTGATTTTGGGCACATCAATGCGCACGGCAAAAAAGAAATAAATACCAAAACCAACAATAAGGACAAGAAAAACAAGGAGTGTTTTAAGAATTATTCTGAGGAGTTTACGCAGCATGATTTGGCTGCAAATTTACGGAAAATATCCCAATAGAACGCCGATTCCGCATACAGGCAAATTACTGGAATTGGAACGCAGATGACGCGGATGGGGCAGATTTACACGGGTTTTTCAACTTGGACGTCATTTGAAAGGGTGAAATAAAAATCATAAATAATCATAAGCAATCTGCGTGATAAGCGTTCTAATAAAAAAATCCAGAGCAGTTTATTCCATTAAAGCAAAAACCCCGAAGAGAAGCCCCCGGGGTTTAGAGAAAACGTGAAGGATTAGTTATTTTGTAACTGTAGCTCTTAAGGCATAAATTTTTCCGGAAATGGTTTTGAAAGCTGTTTCATTCAAATCCTTCGCGTCTTTTACAGCGTCAATGTCGGCATGAATTTTTTTCAATTCCTCATTCAGGGCAGCGCATTCTTTTTTGTCTTTATAATCGTTCAACAACTCGGTGAGGTTTTTTAAATAAAAACGCTGGTCCCACAAGTGCTTGTACGCTTTTTCTTTTGTAGCCTCGTCGGTCATGCTCTCTGTCATTTTGCAGCTCAGGTAAAGGCTCTCGATCCATGAACCTGCAAATACAGCGGAGGCAGTATACACACGCTCATTGGTCCTTAAATACGAATCGCTTTTTACATAGATCTCGTCCACAATGCGTAACAGGGAATCCTTGTTGGATAAATTCTTTTCAGCGCGCTTGCCAACCATTTGGTCAATGGCCGATTTTAAGCCTAAGGCGTCAGAAGTGGTAACCACTGTTTTCATGTATTTTAATACATCTTCGCCTTTATTGTTAACCATGGCATAAGACATGTCGATATTATACACTCCCAGGGCAAGCGCTTTATAAAACTCATTAGCCGAGTTCATTGGTTTTTTAGGATCAACCAATAGCGTATTGTTATACTCTACTCCCCAGTTCGACAATTCATTGATGCTTTCAACCGGTGAAGGAATGTTGGCAATGGCGAAATCAAATTTAAATTTGGTGTCTTCATTTACCGTTACAGGAGTTGTGTCTTTAGGCGTTTCAACAACAGCTGTTTCAACGGTTTCTTCGGCTGGCTTGTCGCCGCACGACCATAAGATCGCAGATAAAGAGATGCTTGTAGCAAAAAGTAATTTATTCATTTTTAAAAAATTTTAAACAAATATAAACGGTTTTTTTATTCTGCCTCATTTTTATTTATGAATGAGCAATTTCTTAACGATGCGGCCCTTTTCGCTTACAATTTCCACGCTGTACATGCCGTTGCTTAAACTATGAACATCAATGGATGAGCTTATTTCCTTAGTCAATACCGCCTGCTGAACCAAAGCACCCAGGCTGTTGTAAATGGCAACACGTTGCAATGCAAAGGCACTGTTTATTGTAATGACATCCTGCGCGGGGTTAGGCATGAGCCGGATATAAGCATCCAGGTTCAGTTCGTGCACTGCCTGAGGATCAGGATCGGGAGGAGGATCAGGAATGGTAAAATTATTCTTGACGTTGGCTTTTGATTTGTAAACGGTTGTCATGGGGTTGCTTGGATTGGCTGTCCTGAAGCTTGGGTTACAGGCAAAGCCATCGGCAGTTACCCCCCAACGGGCTGTTCCGGCAAACGTTGCGTAATTAGGATCCGTTAAACTGTAAGTGCTCACACCAAGCGTGGACTGAACAGTACCTATCAGGTTAAAGGCTCCTGAATTAAAATCGTCCCTGTACAATTCGTAATTAACCACCGGGCTGGTTTGCGTTTCTATATCATAAAAATTCCAGTTGAAAGTACTACCTGTATTATTCAGGAATAAACTTGTGTGGTAAAGGCTCAGGGCACTGTAATTTCCACAGGTATCGCGAATCTGCAATTTGTAGCGGTAACTGCGAATGTTCGGATCACCGTTCCTGAAACCCGTATGTCTTGCCGTATCTATAAAGCGGCTAAATGCAAGATCATCGACCGCGCCAATTCGCTGATAAGTATTTGCTACTACTTCGCGGTGGATGATCATACTATCAATGTTATTGTAATTGGCCTTTTCCCAATAGATGACATTATTTACATTGAGCGTATCCACCGTCACCATGCATATTTCAGGCATTTGAGGCGTTGCCACAACAACGTCCACGGTAGCTGTATTCACACAACCACCTGTACCGGTTCCTGATACCGTGTAAGTATTAGTTACAGTTGGCGTAAAAGCTACGCCGTTGCTTACACCATTGCTCCAGCTAAGGGTTGGCGTTCCGGTAGCGCTTAAGGTAACTGAATGTCCCAGGCAAACAGCGGCAGCCGATGACGATGCCGAAATTTCCCTGGTAATAACCGATATGGTAAATGTTTTGCCGCCGTTGGCATAGTAATCGTAAAGGCGAACATAATAAGTTTGCCCTACTGTAAGCCCCGAAGCATATATTGTTTCTGTTTGTCCCATGCCCGAATTATCAATACACTCCAATGGTATTAATAAACCGCAGGTGCCACCCAGTAATTGCACTACCGCGTCGGCGGTCACATCGCCGGTAACCTCGATGTTTTGATTGGCATTGGTTGCCACAAAGCTGCACCACACATCATCATCGGGCGTACCTGTGCAGCCCGACATGGATTGAGTAGCGCCAAAAGAATTGACCACCACCGGGCTGGTATTGCAATTTGGCGTCACAGCCACTGTGGTTGCTCCCGAACAATCATCGTTGGTTGGCTGCTGGGCAGCGGTGGTAAGACAAATACTAAAGGTGCTGCTGGCAGAACCAAAAGAATAATGATACACCCTGAAATAGTAAGTAGCGCCAATGGTAAGGCTTCCCAGGTGAATTTGCTCAACACCGCCTGTTCCGCCATTATCGTTACAACTTAAAGAGGTTAAGGAACCGCAGCTGCTTCCTGAAAAAATTTCCACCACCGCGTCGTATGCCGAAGAACCTTGTACTTCAAGCGAATAGGAAGCAGTAGCGGCTGTAAATTTGTACCACACATCATCGTCGGCAAAACCCGCACAACCCGGCATACTTTCGTTGGCAAAACCCGAAGTACCAATAAGCGGTGATGTGCATACAGCCGATGCTGTAACCGTGATTGCTCCGCTGCAATCATCATTAACCGGCGCAGGAGCATCGGTTAAACAAATGGTAAAAGTATTCGATCCTGAACCTGCATAATAATGGTAAACCCTGAAATAATAAGTGGCACCAATAGTAAGCCCGGTTAAGTGCGATGAGCCTGTACCAGCGGTAGAGGCACTGCTGTTGCAATCAATAGACGTTAAGGAGCCACAGCTTCCTGAAAAGACCTCGAATGCCGGGGAATAATTGGATGAGCCAATAACGGCTAAGGAATGAGAAACGGCTGTGGCTGTAAATTTGTACCAAACTTCATCATCGGCATTGCCCGCACAATCGGCCAGGCTTGACGATGCCCACTCGGAAGTTCCTACAACAGGATTGCATGCTCCTGAGGAAGAGGTAATGGCAATGGCATTATTGCAATCATCATTAACCGGTGGCGTACCTTCGGTAAGACATATGGTGAAGGTGTCGGAACCGGAGCCCGCATAATAATTATAGACTCTGAAATAATACACATTACCCGGTGTTAAATTGCTGAGATGCGAGGAGCCTGTGCCACCTGAAAACGCATTATCATTACAATCAAGAGAGGTTAAAGAACCGCAGCTTCCCGAAAAAACCTCGAACACCGGCGAATAGTTGGATGAGCCTGTCACCGCTAACGAATGCGAAACTGAAGTTGCTGTAAATTTATACCACACATCATCATCGGCATTACCCGTGCAGCCACTCATGCTTTGCGATGCCCAGGCGGAGGTGCCTGCTACCGGTGTACAAACAACAGAAGATGTAATGGCAATGGCATTCAAGCAATCGTCATTAACCGGCGCAACACCTTCGGTAAGGCATACGGTAAACGTACCTGAGCCGGAACCTGAGTAATAATGATACACTCTGAAATAATAAACGTTTCCGGGTGTTAAACCAAGAAGGTGTGTAGCTCCCGTTTGTCCATAAGAGGCATCATCGTTACAAACTAAAGAAACCAGTGAACCGCAGGAGCCCGAAAAGACCTCGAACACCGGCGAGAAATTGGATGAGCCTGTCACTGCAAGGGAATGCGATGCAGCTGTGGCGGTAAATTTATACCACACATCATCATCGGCGGTACCCGAACAACCGGGCATGCTTTGCGTAGCGCCTGCCGTGGTGCCAACTACCGGCGATGAGCAGGTTGTACCTGAGGTGACGGATGTAGCAGTTGAACAATCATCGGATTGCGAAAAGCTATTAGTGAATAAACCGAGGGATAGGATTAAGGTAAAGATTCGTTTCATTTGAGGTCCTTTTTGGTGGATCAAAAATACTAATTTTTAACGCCCAATGATTAATTTACAATGTTAAAACAGGCAATATAAGAGACAAATAACATTTATTGCGTTTGTCAGTTCGAGTAGCGTAACGGAATGGAGCGTATCGAGAACTTCTACTCTGGTCACTTCTCGATACGTCCTTCCTACCGTCAGGACTACTCGAAATGACCCTACTTTAATAAAAACGGCCCACTTAAGTGGGCCGTTTTATGAAACATTCGGAATTTATATTACCTGTCCAGGTCGCCATAATCCAATTGCTTGCGCTGAGCTTTCAACACGATCCTTAACACCAGAATGAGGAAAGGCACATACATGGCCGCTTTTGGTAACTCAAAGTGTTCAAGAATCACTATCGATTTACGTTTCAACCTTTCTGTCAATAAATACATCGCAGGGATCAATAATAAGGTTAAGATGGTTGCGAACAATAAACCGAAGATCATGGTCCAGCTTAAAGGGCCCCAGAACACTACGCTATCGCCGCCGAAGAAAATGTGCGGGTTAAGATGCGTGAACAGGGTTTCGAAATCGATGTTCAATCCTACTGCCAATGGAATTAATCCCAGGATAGCGGCAATGGCTGTTAAAATTACCGGCGTCATACGTGTACGGCCTGCCTCAACCGTTGCATCGTACAGACTCATGCCTCCTGCCCTGGCAAACTCGGCAAACTCAACCAGCAAGATCCCATTACGAACCACGATACCACCAAGGGCGATAACACCCACTCCCGTCATAACGATACTCATGTCCATTTTGAAAATGGCTGTACCAAGTAAAACACCAATGATACTGAACAGGATCTCGGATATGATAATAAGCGGCTTTCCAAGAGAGTTAAACAGCGTTACCAATACAAGCAACATTAAGCCTACGGCAATCTTCATGGCGTTGCCCAAAAAGTTCATGGTTTCTGCCTGGTCTTCCTGCTGACCGGTGAACTTAACGGTTACATCGCCATGTGGTTTATAATTATCCGCCACTTTTTGCAATTTGGCAACTACTTCGTTCGGGTTAAAACCTTGTTTTACATCCGACGATAACGTAATGACACGCTTATTGTTTTTGCGCTTGATACCGGCGTAGGTATTATCATAACGCACATCACACACCGAAGATAAAGGTACCGAACGCACCTGTCCACCCATGTTCATATCACGGTAAGTAATTTTTAAATTACGCAGTGTTTCAATGTCGATACGCTGATCGAATTTGTAACGCAACTGGATAGGGTACTCATCATCCACATCCCTGAACTTGGAAGCTTCGATACCATATACGGCACCACGAATTTCCATAGCCAGCGAGTAAGTTGACAAGCCTTCGCGGTTTGCCCTTTCCCTGTCGATATCAAAAACAATCTCAGGTTTGTTGTTCTCGAAATCCGATTTCAAACTTTCAACGCCTTCTACTTTCGATGAGTCAAGGTATTTTTTCAATGCCAGGGAGTTGCTTACCAGGTCGTCAAAATCATCGCCGGTTACCTCAATGTTAATTGGTTTGGCTGTTGGCGGACCGCTTTGTTCTTTATTCACAGTAATCTCAGCGCCTGGCAAATCCCAATCCATTGCCTGTAATTTTTCAAGGTACTCGGATGTGGAAGCGCCATGGCGTTTTTCAAATTCCACAAAGTTAACCGCTACTTTACCGCGGTTAGGGTACGAGTTCTGATCGGCATCGCGCGGATCGGTTGTACCAATAGTTACGTTGGTAATAACAGATTCTACAATGGGATTATTCTCACCGATAACCGTGTTCATTTTCGCCTCTATCTTGCGCATTAAGTTATTGGTAATGGCGGGGTCGGTACCAGTAGGCAATTTAACGTATACATAAATATTATTCGGGTCGCCATTAGGGAAGAATACCACTTTAGGCCCACGTGCCACAAAGAACACAAATGATACAATGAATAATATAACGACATATAACAAAGGTCTCCATGGTTTTTTGAGGAACCATTTAAGCAAACGCGTGTACCTGTCCTGGAAAGCTGGCCATGCCTTAAATTGCCAGTATTCAATGGCTTTGTATAACACCAGTCGGTTAAATAGCAGGAAAATTCCAAGGAACACGGTGAAATTACCGATGCCCACATGTCCTGACACATAAGAGATCAAAGCAACTACAGCATAAATGATAAGCTGCAATCTTGCTTTTTTAGTAATGCGTCCATGTTCTTTCGATTCCTCTTCATGTGTTTTCATAAAATCAACCGCGAACACCGGGTTGATGACATAAGCCACAAATAAAGACGCTAATAAGGCAATGATGAGCGTTACGGGTAAAAAGTACATGAACTTACCAATGATACCCGGCCAGAAGGCCAATGGAATGAAGGGCGCCAGGGTGGTAATGGTTCCGCTTAATACCGGAAGGAACACTTCACCGGCCGCCATCTTGGCCGCTGTTTTAATATCGCGTTTACCGTTGTCGAACAAGCGGTGCGTGTTCTCAATTACCACAATGGCATCATCCACCACAATACCCAGGGCGAGCAAGAAAGCGAACAAGACGATCATGTTAAAGGTAAAGCCTATGCTTGGCATCACCATAAAGGCAATGAACATGGATAATGGAACCGATAAGGCTACGAACAAGGCATTGGTTACCCCCATGAAGAACATTAACACAATGGTTACCAGGATGAAACCAATGATAATGGTATTGATAAGGTCATGCAGGGTTACTTTTGTTTTTTGGCTTTGATCGCCACTCACAGTTACTTCCAATCCTTTAGGAAACTCTTTCTCCTTCATCTCATCAATGATCTTGTAGATCTTATCAGAAGCGTCAATTAAATTTTCGCCTGAACGTTTGATGATGTTCAATGTGATTACATTTTTTCCTTTGGAGCTCGAGTAACTTTCTTTTTCTTTAAAAGAGTCAACCACCTCAGCCACATCTTTAATGAATAGTTTGGCGCCCGATGCAGAGGTTACAACAATATTCCCGATCTCAGCAGGATCTTTGAACTCGCTCTTAATGCTTAATGTTGGTTTCATCCCATTAATAGGCACGTTACCTCCCGTTAAGGATAAGTTTTCTGAAGCAATGGCTCTTTGCACATCGGTTAAAGTTAACTGGGCCGCCTGCATTTTGTACATATCAAGGTTCACCTGGATTTCCCTGTCCAATGCTCCAACCAGTTTCACCTCGTTGATCTCTTTCAGGCCTTCGATCCTGTCCTGCAGGTCTTCGGCATGTTTTTTCAGTTCTCTTAGGTCGTAGTTACCTGCTACGTTAACATACATGATAGGAATTTCGGAAAAGGCAATTTCCTTTATCATTGGTTCACGTGTTAGGGTTTGCGGCAAATCGGCACGGGCTTCATCCACCGCATCTTTTACTTTTTGTTTTGCCACTTCAACCTTTACGTTGGTATGAAACTCAACAACGATAACCGATACATCCTGCAAGGAGGTGCTATTGAATTTTTTGATACCGGAAATGGCTTTCAGTCGTTTTTCAATAGGCTTGGTAATGGTGTTTTCGATATTGGTTGGAGAGTTACCACCATTAATGGTATTGATATAAATGGTTGGAACGGTAATATCCGGGAAATTCTCTTTAGGGAGGGAATTATAGGCGGCTACACCTATAATACAAATGAATATGGTGGCAAGATAAATAGTTATCTTATTATCTATAGCCCAGCTCGAGAGCTTGAATTCTTTAAATTTATCAATCATAGCAAGATCGTTTAATAATTATTTTTTAACCTCAACTTTATCACCGTCGTTCACCAGGTCGTAACCGGCTGTGATTAACAGGTCGTTCTCTTTTAAGCCCGATGTTACTTCGGCCATGCCATTGTATTCGTGGCTGGTAGTCACAGCTTTTTTCACTGCTTTACCATTCTCCGCTACCATCACAAAGTTTTCGGTAGCGCCACGCTGAATGTATTTTACAGGCAATACAATCTGAGGGCTTGCCGATTGGTAATCGTTGATGCGAACTTTGGCAACCATGTTGGGATGGTACTCTTTTTTGTTATCGAGCAATACCTCTACATTAAAGGTACGCGACAGGTTAGAGATAGCGCGTGACGAATAATTTACCTTTGATGCTACAGAGTCGCGTGTGTCAGGGAACAAGATGAGTGCTTCATTACCTACTTTAACACGTGACGCGTAAGACTCAGCCACATCGGCTTTTACTTTCAGGTTCGAGAAATTGATGACGTTGATGGCAGGAAGTCCGGGAGCTACCGCTTGTCCCAGTTTTATATTAACCGCGTCCACAGTTCCGTCAATCGGCGAAATGATCTTGCTCATACGTACTTGTTCCTGCATGGTAGCCATTTTATTTTCAAGGCTTTCTTTGGTGTTTTTACTTTGTAAGAATTGGATCTCTGTTCCGATCTTTTGATCCCAGAGGTTCTTTTGCTTATCGTAAATTTGCTTTGCCAGATCGAGGCTTGTTTGTAAATCGGCAATTTGTTGCTGGATGGCGCGCGCGTCGGTTTCGGCCAATACCTGTCCTTTACGAACCTCATCGCCCACTTTCACACTGATCCTGGTTACTGTTCCCGGCATTTCAGATGACAGTGACACGTTCTCATCCGCGTCAACTTTTCCCTGTACCTCAATGTATGTTTTAAAGGTTTGAGGTTTTAATTCCATAGCCACCACCTCGGTTATTTTTTCTTTTTTAGTAGTGTCGGTTTTGCTGAGCTCTTCTTCCAGCGCGGTAATCTTTCCTTCCAGCTCCGTTCTTTGTTTTCTGAGTTTCTCAAGCTCCGCTTTTTTATCAGGTGTACCGCAGGCAAATAGTACTGAGGCAATGACGATGTATAAGAATTTATTTTTCATAATGGATGTATTTTAATTTTTTGATATTAAGTTTTAGTTTACTAATGCGCCGGTTGCTTTTAAATAATCAATCTTATAGATCAACATATCGTAAACAGCATTGAAATAATTGGTTTGCGATTCTTTTAACGATGCCTGGGCATTTACTACTTCCTGGTTTGGACCCACACCCTGCTCGTATTTTTTTTGCGTTACGTTATATACATTTTGTGCCAGCTCCATGTTGCGTTTTTGAATTTGTAAAGACGACACCGCATTATTATAATTGATAGCCGCTGAAGTGCCTTCGAGCTCAATGGCCAGTTGAAGGTTCTTCATGCTGTTTTCTCCTTTTTTCAATTCGAGCTTAGCCTGCTGTATTTTATAGTGGCGTTGCAAGCCGTCGAAAATACTGAGCGAGAATGTTCCGCCAATCACAGCTGTGGGGTACCATATATTAGACCTGTCAAAATATTTAAGGTCGTTTCTCATGCTTGAGTACCCAAAGCTTCCATAAGCCACCAGGGTTGGCAGGTAGCCAAATTTCAGCCTTTTTACATTAATGGTGTTAAGGCTTTGTTGTTTTTGAAGCAACTGGTATTCCGCTCTTCTGCCTACATCGATCTTTGATGCGTCGATATCCGTATTATCTTTCACAACAAGCGAATCGGTCAATACCAGGTTGTCTTTACCGGTATAACCCATTTGGAACTTTAAGACGTTTTCGCTCAGGCTGATTAAGCGTTCGATGCGTTGCTTTTCTGTCGTTAAGTTGTTGAACGATACCTCCAACCTGTCCACATCAATCTGTTCTACAAATCCCTGCTGATTAAATGCTTTGGTATCCTTTAGCAGTTTTTCAAGCTTGGTCATGTTGGCATCCAGCAATTTGATCCTTTCCTTATTTACCAAAACTCCATAATACGCTTTGGATACCTGGGCTACGGTTTCGGTTTTTGATCTCACCACACTGATGTTCATTAAAGCGATCATTTCCTTGGTGGCTTTTAAACCAATGAGGTAATCGGCGCTGAATACCAGTAAATTACCCGAAAGGGTTCCTTGTGCCTGGAAAGTGGTACCGAATTGAGCAGCAATGGGATCGTAACCTTCCGGCGATTCCAATAAAGCATCGTGGGGCGCCATATGGTTATCAGCAAGGGTTTTATAAACCGCCGGCGATACGAAGTTTGACAAGACACTTGTAGGTACTTTTAAAAAGTTTTTCATGTCCACGCTGGTACCAATTTGCGGCATGGCCATTCCAATCACTTCTTTACGCTTGTATTTTGCCATTAATACATCGTTTTGCGCGTTAAGGTAGTTGGGACTGTTTTTATATGCATAATCAATAGCCTGTTGCAGGCTAAAGCTATTGGCATTTGCCTCCTGTGCTTCGGTTTTATACAGCATTACCGACAAGGCCAGCAGTAAAGCGTATCTGTTAAATTTAATCATAATGGTAGGTTTATTCTTGTTCTTTAATTTTCTTGTAATCGTTAATGAGTTTATGTCCTTTAATGGTGCAGATCCCGTAAACAAACATGTCGAGGATAAGCTCGTGGGACCTGGTGAAGCTGATCTTTTCAAAAGAAAAAGAGTTACCAAACATCAGGTTATCCATTTGCGCCATGCGGTAGCGGGCTACAAAATCCTCATCAACCTCGGGCCTGTAATAACCGGCTTCTTTTCCTTTTTTAATATTCCTTACAATGTCCTTATAAGCACAGTTCTCCTTAAATTTCTGGATCTGCAAAAAGGCTTTGGGATGAAATTTCTGCAAATCCATAAAAAACACGGGGTTTACGTTCTGCATCATCGCTTTCAGGTTATTTGAAATGAGCATGATCTCATGGATCGGATCTACCGATTGAGAATACACTTCTTCAAACTTTTTTTCATGCTTCCCCATTTCAATTTCACACAACTGGTTTACCAGGTCGTCTTTTTCCTTATAGAACTGGTAGATCGTTTTTTTTGACATGCCAAGCTCCTTGGCAATATCATCCATTGTTACACGCTTGATTCCGTACTTGAAAAAAAGCTCCAACGACGTTTTTAATATTTTTTCTTGTGGCTCCATTTTAAATTCGGGCACAAAACTAAGGAAACTTTTTTTGTCTTACAAGTTTCCAATTAAGTTTTATTAAAAAAAATTGTATTTTTTTAACATCTGGCCTCATTTTTGTCCGTCGAATAATAATTAAGTTCTATCTTTGAAAAGATATGGTTAAGAAGTTTACGCTAGCTGTTTTATTGTTTTTTGGGTTATTAATCGATGGCAAAGCACAGATTGATACGTCTTTTTGGTTTGTTGCTCCCGATATTTCACAAGGTCTTGGCGACAGGCCTGTTTACCTTTATTTTAATACCTATGCACAAGCGGCTACCGTAAAGGTGTCGCAACCCGCAAACGTAGGCTGGACGCAGATCACCAAAACAATCCCGGCAAACTCAATCGATTCAGTTAATTTAACCAGTTTTATTGCCAACATTGAGAATAATACGCCGGATGCCGTACTTAATCGTGGTTTATACATTTCGTCCACTCAAAAAATATCGGTCTTATATTCCATACGCGCTACTGCCAATAAGGAATACTATTCCTTAAAAGGGCCCAAAGCCTTAGGTGTTGATTTTTATGTTCCCATGCAGGAATTCTGGGACCAGGCGCCCGCAACCAGCCCTAAATCGTTTTCATCCATCGAAATAGTGGCTTCTAAAAATAATACTACGGTTTTAATTACACCCAAAACCAATATCATAGGTCATTCCGCTAATGCAACCTATACCGTTTTATTGCAGCAAGGGCAAACGTATTCCTGCCAGGACACTACCCGCTCGGCTGTGACAAGCCTTGGAGGTTCCATTATTTCGGCCAATAAACCAATTGCCGTTACCATTCAATCAAGCGGGCTTAATGAGTCGGGATGCTTAAGTTCAGTTGGCGACCAAATCACCACTTCCGATTACATTGGTACCGACTATATTGTTAACAGGGGTACGGCATCCACCGAAAAAATATTTGTACTGGCCACTCAAAACAACACACAAATTACCATTAACGACGGAACAACGACCACCCATGTGTCGAACTTCGGGGAAACTTTTGTGTATACGGCCACACAACCCATAACCTATGTAAAATCCAATAAACCGGTTTATACGCTTCATGTATCGGGTTTTGGATGCCGCTTAAGCGGCGCCCAGCTACCTCCTTTCTTTTGCGCGGGAACATTTACCACGGCATTCACCAGGGCCTCTTCCGATCCGATGGTACTGAACTTGTTTACACGAACGGGTTTTGAAGGGAGTTTTGCATTGAATGGAAACGCTTCTTTAATTCCCGCATCCGCGTTTACCGTTGTTCCGGGCTCGTCGGGAAATATTAAAAGCGCCAGGGTTACTGTGCCTTCAAGTATTACCGTGGGGTCGCATAATGTGGTGACCAATACAGGCGATGTGTTTGGAATGGGAATTTTAAACGGATCGAACGCCAACGGTAGCGCTTATGCGTATGTATCGGAGTTTGTTTCATACCCTTCTATTGAAGCTGGTGCCAGCGCTACCATTTGCGCCAACGGAAGCCTGGCGCTAAACGCCCAGGTAGGCGGTGGTAACATTGCCGGCACATGGTCGACCAATGGTTATGGTACATTTAATGGTGGTTTTACGGCTTTAAGCAATACCTACACGCCAAGCCAGTTGGATACAACTTTAAAACCGGTAAAATTATTCTTAACGGCCTCAGGTCCCTGCCCTGTTTTAAAAGACACGTTGGTTCTTTCGGTGAAACAATCGCCTTTGGTAAATGCTTCGGTTGACCAGGTTGTGTGCGGTAACAACAGCGCCGTATTATTAAATGGTTCGGTTGCGGGCGGCTCAACTACCGGAAACTGGACATCGTTGGGAACCGGAACCTTTGTGCCGGGCAGTACGGTTTTAACGGGTACTTATAATCCAAGCTCGGCCGATACAACAGCCGGAACCGTTAAATTGATACTCACCTCTACATCAAATGGTATTTGCGCGGCGGAAAAGGATACCATGAAGATAACTATTACCAAACCGCCAAGGGCCGAGGCCGGTGTGGCCAGCATGTCGGTATGCGCCAACAATCCTACTGTATCTTTAAATGGTACCATTAGCGGCTCAACCACCACCGGCAGGTGGAGCAGCAGTGGTTCGGGAAGTTTTAACCCAAGCAACATCCAGTTATCAACCAACTATTTTCCAAGCCCGGCTGATGTTTCGGCAGGCCAGGTAAAATTATATTTAAGCTCCACCAATAACGGTAGTTGCCTGGCAGCTAAAGACAGCATCACCCTGGTATTTACCAATTCTCCTTCGGTAAACGCGGGAGCGGATAAATACATTTGCAAGAACAACATTGGCACCGCTTTATCGGGCCTTGTTTCAGGCCCTACCACCACCGGTGTGTGGAGCGGCGGTACAGGAACCTTTACGCCTAACAACGCGGCGCTCAATGCAACATACACCCCAAGCGCCTCAGAGCTTACAGCCGGTTCAGTAAACCTGGTATTGACTTCAACCAACAATAACAACTGTAACCAGGTAAACGATAATGTGCTTATCATCTTCACCAATCCGCCTTCGGTGAGCGCCGGTTCCGATCTGTCTTCATGCAAAAACAACGCTTCCACGCTTTTGTCGGGTGCCGTTTCGGGAACTACTACCACAGGCATTTGGAGCGGCGGTACAGGAACCTTTACGCCTAACAATACAACTTTAAACGCCGCTTATATGCCTACTGCGGCTGAAATGGCAGCGGGTACCATTACCTTAACCTTAAGTTCAACCAACAATGCCAACTGCAACCAGGTGAGCGATGTGATGGTGATTAATTTTACGGATCCTGCTGTTGCCAATGCTGGTATTGACATTTCTACCTGCAAGAACAATGCGGCCAGCATCCTTTCAGGTACGGTAAGCGGCGCTTCCACAACAGGCGTTTGGAGCGGCGGCGCAGGTGTATTTAATCCAAGCAACTCGGTTTTAAACGCGACCTATACACCCAATTCAACAGAGCTTGCGGCAGGTTCGGTAACCTTAACATTAACCTCCAGTAATAACGGAAATTGTAATTCGGTAAACGATAATGTAGTGATCTTTTTCACACCATCACCGGCAGTGAACGCCGGCGTTAATTTATCCATCTGTAAAAACAATCCTGCCTCTGTTCTTTCGGGAACAGTGAGCGGCGCTACCACAACCGGGATATGGAGCGGGGGTACAGGAACATTCACCCCAAACAATACCGACCTTAACGCGACTTATATGCCAAGTGCAGCGGAACTTGCGGCTGGTTCGGTAAATCTTACCTTAACATCAAGCAATAATGGCAATTGCAACCAGGTGAGTGACATTATGCTTATTGCTTTCACAACGCCGCCAAGCGTTAATGCCGGAACAAACCTTAATGCCTGTATCAACAATCCTTCAGCCGTTCTGTCGGGAGTTGTATCGGGGCCAACTTCAACAGGGATCTGGAGCGGTGGTACCGGAACGTTCACGCCATCCAATTCGGTTTTAAACCCAACTTATACGCCAAGCGCTGCCGATATAAGCGCCGGTGTGGTGAGCCTCACCTTAACATCAACCAATAACGGAAACTGTACCCAGGTTGAGGATAATGTGCTCATTAACTATACACCATCGCCGGTTGTAAATGCAGGGCTGGATCTTTCCATCTGTAAAAACAATATTGTTACTGTATTGTCGGGTTCCGTGAGCGGTGGTACTACCAATGGCATCTGGAGCAATGGTGCCGGTTCGTTTAACCCCAGCAACTCGGTTTTAAACGCCACTTACACGCCAACTTCTTCCGAGCTCACCGCCGGTTTTGTAAACCTTGTATTGAGCTCATCCAACAACGGAAATTGCACACAGGTAAAAGATACGGTTAAAATTATTTTTACAAATGCACCGGTAGTAAATGCCGGTCCAAATTTATCATCCTGTAAAAACAATGCATCCACACTTCTGTCGGGAACTGTTTCTGCAGGTTCTACTACCGGCATCTGGAGCGGTGGCGCCGGAACTTACAATCCTAACAATACCGACCTGAACGCGACTTATATACCTACTGCCGCTGAAATTGCCGCGGGTTATGTGAACCTCACCCTCACCTCAACCACCAATGGCAATTGCAACCAGGTAACGGATAATGTACTGATTGCCTTTACCATTCCTCCATCGGTTAACGCGGGTGCCGATTTGTATGCCTGCAAAAACAATGCTTCAGCAGTATTGAACGGTTTGGTTTCGGGACCAACCTTAACAGGAATGTGGAGCGGTGGAACCGGTACCTTTACGCCAAGTGGCGCTGTGCTGAATGCAACCTATACACCAAGCGCCGCTGAGATCGCTGCCGGTGTGGTAAGCTTAACTTTAACATCTACCAACAATGGGAACTGCAATCAGGTAGAGGATTATGTATTGGTGAACTTTACAAATGCACCAACGGTGAACGCGGGCTTCGATCTCTATTCCTGCAAGAACAACGCGGTAACGGTACTTGCCGGCAACGTGTCGGGTCCAACAACTACGGGGCTTTGGTCGGGCGGAGCCGGAAGTTTTAACCCGGGTAATACGATCTTAACCTCAACCTATACACCAACAAGTACTGAGATTGCCACCGGTTTTGTAAAGCTTGTGCTTACCTCAACCAATAACGGAAATTGCAATTCATCCAACGATACGGTTCAAATCAATTTTACCAACCCACCGCTTACCAACGCGGGTGCTGACCTGTTCTCCTGTAAAAACAGCGCTGTAACCGTGCTTTCGGGTTTAGTTACGGGGCCAACGTCAACCGGGGTTTGGACAGGTGGCCTTGGTAGTTTTAATCCAAGCAACTCGGTTTTAAACGCAACCTATACACCAAGCGCTTCGGAGATCGCGGCAGGTTTTGTGAACCTAACGCTTACCTCTACAAACAATGTGAATTGTAACGCGGTGGGCGATCTTATTAAGATCTCTTTCGTACCAAAACCATTTGCCAATTTCAACTTTATTAATTCCTGCCTGCATACCTCAACCGCCTTTACCGATTACTCCTTACCTGGTATTGGAACCATTGACCTGTGGAGCTGGACATTTGGCGATGGCGGAACAAGCCTGGCCCAAAGTCCTGTGCATACTTACAGCACTTCCGGTACTTTTAGCACACAACTGGTAGTTAGAAATACCTATGGTTGTTATGATACCATCCGGCAAAACCCGGTGATCTATCCTTTACCGAATGCCGATTTTGGTATACGACGTATTTGTAATGGTAATTTATTAACGCTCATTTTCTCCGACAGTACCACTATCAATTCGCCTGAAACAGTGAACCAATGGTTCTGGGATTTTGGCGGACCAGGACAAAGTAACATTCAAAACCCAACGCAGTTATATCCGGGTTCGGGGCTTTATAATATCCAGTTAGTAGCAACCTCTTTCCATAACTGTAAAGACACCGTTATCAAACAAGTTAACTTAACACCGCGTCCGTCGGCTGGTTTTTCATATTCCCTTTCGCCGGGTTTAAACGTAGGAACTACGGTTAATTTTGTAGATACATCGAGTTACGCCTCTACCTGGAACTGGGATCTGGATAATGGCTTTGGTTCTACGCTGCAAAACCCATCAACCGTTTATTATACCAATGGAACATACGTGGTGACCCAGATTGTGAGCGATGGCTACGGTTGTTCGGATACGGCAAGGGTTGCCATTAAGATCAACAATGTAACCAACGAAATTTCGACCCTGATCCCAAATGCCATTTCACCAAACGGTGATGGTAAGAATGATGTATGGAAGCTTGATTTTCTTAGTATCCTTTATCCTAATGCCGAGATAAATATTTACACGCGCTGGGGTGAAAACATATACAACTCTGTGGGAGCATACACCAACCCGTGGGATGGAACGTATAACGGTCAGAAACTTCCGGTTGGGACCTATTATTACGTATTGAATTTGAATGATCCGAACATTACCGAACCTTTTAAAGGAGGAATATTACTTGTAAGATAACATGAAAAGAAGCCATTATATAATCATACTATTTATAAGTATATGTTTACTTCATAAAATTGGTGTGGGTCAGCAGCTCCCGCTTACTACCAATTATTTACTGAACGATTATGCTTACAATCCTGCTGTGGCCGGATCGAAACAACACGCGGTCATTAATTTAAATTACCGCAACCAGTGGGTTGGTTTCCAGGATGCACCTAAAAACTATGGTGCCAGCATTCACAGTGCTTTTGGTAAGGGCAAAAAAACAGCGGTAGGCGCTTTAATCAGTTCCGACAATACGGGTTTATTAAGCAGAACTTCGGGTTACTTAACCTTTGCCTATCATGTTAAGCTCAATAAAACCTACAAGCTGGGTTTTGGCGTTTCGGTGGGCATGGTGCAATACCGCATTAAATTATACGATGCTAAAGTGGCCGATAGCGGCGACGACTTGCTGACCGGAAATTTATTATCCAACAACGTGTTCGACTCCAACGGCGGCTTGTATTTTTACAGTGATAAATTATTTGTGGGCATATCGGGCTACCAGTATCTTGGAAATAAAATTACCTGGAAAGATTCGCAGAGCAATCTGAACCCGCACATTTATGCAACGGCAGGTTATAAATTTACCGTTTCCAAAAAAGTGTCACTACAGCCATCGGCCCTTATTAAATTCAGTAATCCAACACCGGCACAACCCGAATTGAGCTTGCGCGGTTTCTATAAAAACTTATTCTGGATCGGCGGTTCTTTCCGGATGCATGAATCGGCCAGCGCCTTAGCGGGCATAACCATTAAAGATAAATTAACCATTGGCTACTCCTACGATATTCCTACCACTAAAATAAGAACCTATACTAGCGGCTCACATGAAATTGTGCTGATCTACCAGTTTATTAAAACCAAGAAAAAACTGGATGCCGACGAGCAGGAACTAAACGATATTGATAATAGTATTAAATCGAAATTAAAAAAACAAAATGAAGAAGGGTCTAAATAAACTACTGTTGATCTTGCTGATTACATTCAGCCAGCCGGTGCTATCGCAGATAGATACCGTGTTTTGGTTTGCAGCGCCCTGGATAACGCAAGGCCATAATGGCAAAACACCTTTAGCGTTAAGGATCGCTACATTCAATCATACAACTACAGTTCGTGTGCGCCAGCCCGCCAATACCTATGACACCACATTTACGGTGCCTCCAAATACCTTATTTTCAAAATTCCTTGACCGTATTGTAGATTCCCTCGAAAATATTCCTGCCGACAGGGTGAAGAACCGTGGATTAAAAATCACATCCGATTATCCTATTACCGTAGTTTGGGATTTTATTACGCCTGTGCCCTATAATCCCGAGACCTATTCCCTGATGGGACAAAACGGTTTGGGTACGGAATTCGTTTGTCCTTTTCAAACCAATGGAAACAACGGCCCTTACTCGCCCCAACCAAAATCGCAAATCACCATTGTTGCCACCGATTATAATACGGTGGTGTGGATAACCCCGCGCTGTAATGTGATTGGCCATGCGGCAAATGTTACGTACTCGGTGGCGCTCAGTTACGGACAATCATATAACATTGAAAATGCAACGCACCTGGAATCTGTTCCCGGGCAAAACCTCAGCGGAACGGTTGTGGTTTCCAACAAACCCATTTCCGTCACCGTTTCTGACGACTCGGTTGGCGGTGTAGCGGGTTGCTATGATTTAATGGGCGACCAGATTGTACCGGTTGATATTGTTGGTAAAGAATACATTGTCAATAAGGGGTATATGTTTGCCAACCAATATGAGGGCGCTTACATTGTAGCTACCGAAAATTTCACCCAGGTAAATATCAATGATGGTGTTACCAGTACTGTTTTATTAAACAAAGGAGATACGTATTTTTATAAAACTGCCCAACCACTCACTTATGTTCAGGCCGATAAAAATGTGTATTTGTTACATGCTTCAGGTTTTGGTTGTGAGTTGGGAGAAGCGCTTTTGCCTCCCATTAACTGTGCCGGTTCGAGCCAGGTATCGTTTAGCCGTAATACCAGCACCACGCAGGATTTTTACCTGAACATTTTATGCCGAAGCGGAAGTGAAGGAAACTTTGTACTGAATGGAAATAATACACTCATACCTGCTTCCAGTTTCTCATTTGTACCGGGAACGGGTAATGCCTGGAAAGGTGCGCAGATTGGTCCTTTCTCCACTACAAATATTCCATTAGGCTCTGCAAACCTAATTAAAAACACGCATCCAACCGACAGTATTTTTGCACTGGGCGTTATAAACGGTAATGGTGGTGAAGGTTGTTTATACCACTATATGTCATCCTTCTTACGAAAAGTATATACCAAAGCAGGGCCCGATCAAAACATCTGTACTGCAACACCAACCGTAGCTTTAAGCGGTAGCGTGGAAGGCGGCGCCATTACCGGCATATGGACCACAAACGGAACCGGCACCATTGGAAATCCCACAGGCTTTAACACCACTTATACCTTAAGTGCCAATGACCTTAATCAGCCGCAGATCAGATTTGTTTTATCATCAACGGGCAACTGTGTACCTGTAAGGGATACCATGATTGTGAATGTATTTAAATCGCCGGTAGTGGATGCCGGAAATGGCATTACCTTATGCAAGAACAACGTGGCCTCTATTCCTTTATCGGGATCGTTGCAACTGGCAGCTGGTGCCAACTGGTCAACTTCCGGTACGGGTTCTTTTGGAAACCCGGGTGCTTTGAATACAACCTATGTTCCATCGCCAGGCGATTTAACATTGGATAGTATAAAGATCCGCTTAACATCAACCGGGAGCCTCAATGGCTGTCCTAACCGGAGAGATAGTTTAACGATCCATTTTACGCCATCTCCATCGGTAACCGTTGGCTCCGATGTTTCGGTATGTGCCAATAATTCTACGGTGGCCATTAGCGGTTCGGTAAGCGCGGGTGCTACAACAGGTATCTGGTCGGGTGGCGCGGGAGCACTGGCTCCGGGCGGTACGGCATTAACCCAAACTTATACGCCGGGAACAAACGATATTACAGCGGGCTCTGTTTACCTGATATTGGCATCAACCAATAATGGCAATTGCAAGCAGGTAAAAGACAGTATCCTTGTTACCTTCACCAACGCCCCTGCCGTGAATGCCGGTTTCGACCTCAACTCTTGTGTTAATAACCCAACCACGCTTCTTTCGGGAACCGTTGGTGGCCCAACCACTACCGGTATGTGGGCTGGCGGTACAGGAACTTTCTCACCAAACAACACCGTTTTAAATTCATTGTACACCCCAACTGCTGCCGAAATTACAGCAGGTTTTGTGAAACTGGTGTTAAACTCAACCAATAACGGGAATTGTAATATAACAAGAGATACCGTACTGATTAATTTTACCAACGCGCCTAATGTAAACGCGGGTACCGATCTTTCGGCCTGTAAAAATAACGCGGGTGCTGTCCTCTCCGGTTTGGTGAACGGACCAACCACTACCGGTGTATGGAGTGGCGGTGCGGGAACTTACAGCCCAAGCACGGCGGCCTTAAATGCTACCTACACCCCAACTCCTTCCGAGCTTTCGGCAGGCACGGTAACACTTACCTTAACATCGAGCAATAATGGTAATTGCAACCAGGTAGTGGATAATGTCTTGATTAATTTTACCAACGCGCCGGTAGTTAGCGCCGGTTCCGATTTGTATCCTTGCGCCAATAATGCCGTAACGATTTTAACCGGTACCGTGAGCGGACCAACTACTACAGGCACCTGGTCGGGTGGTTCGGGTACTTTCAATCCGGGCAATTCTGTTTTAAGTACCAGTTACACACCAAGCGTAGCTGATCTTGCAGCCGGTTCTGTAACCTTAGTTCTAACCTCTACCAACAATGGCAATTGTAACCTTGAAAAAGACAGTGTGTACATTACCTTTACTACCGCTCCATCTGTTGATGCGGGTGCCGCGCTGTTCTCCTGTGCCAACAACCCTGCAACCGTTATTTCGGGCAACATAGGCGGACCAACAACAACCGGTGTATGGGGCGGTGGAAGCGGATCATTTAATCCTAATAACGCGTCGTTAAATTCCATTTATACGCCAAGTCCTTCCGAAATTGCGGCGGGCTCGGTTTACCTGACCTTAAGCTCAACCAATAATTTAAATTGTAACCAGGAAAAAGACAGTGTGCTCATTACCTTCACCAACGCGCCATTAGTGAACGCAGGTACCGACCTCATTGCCTGCAACAACAACCTTGGAACCGCGCTTGGGGGTACTGTATCGGGCCCTACCACTACGGGTATCTGGAGCGGTGGCTCGGGTTCTTATAACCCTGGCAACGCTGTTTTAAATGCTACTTATACGCCAAGTGCTTCCGAGCTTTCTGCCGGTTCTGCTACCTTGGTTTTAACTTCAACCAATAACGGAACCTGCAACCAGGCAAAGGATACCATCCTCATTACGTTTACAAATGGCCCGGTGGTAAATGCCGGCGTTGATTTGTACGCGTGTAAAAATAACATTACTACCTCGCTGGCAGGTTTGGTTACAGGCCCAACCAATACCGGTTCCTGGAGTGGCGGTAACGGAACGTTTAATCCGGGCAATGCTGTTTTAAATGCAACCTACACGCCAAGCGCTGCCGAAGTAGCTGCGGGTTCGGTTACCTTAACACTTACGTCAACCAATAATGGTAGTTGCAATCTTGAAAAAGACAGTGTCATCATTAACTTTACAAACGCGCCATTGGTAAATGCCGGCATTGACATGACTGCCTGCGCCAACAATGCTGCCATAGCACTATCAGGCAACGTGAGCGGACCTACAAGCACAGGTGTATGGAGCGGAGGCGCCGGAACGTATAACCCGGATAACACAGGTTTAAATTCCATTTACACACCAAGCGCTTCCGAAATTGCCGCGGGTTTTGTAACCTTAACCTTAAACTCATCCAATAACGGAAGTTGTAATACCGAAAAAGACAGCGTGATGATTACTTTTAGCGCTGCGCCAGTAGTGAACGCGGGTGCCGACTTAACAGCCTGTAAGAATAACGCTACAACGGTTCTTTCGGGTTTAGTAGGCGGTCCAACCACAACAGGCGTATGGCTCAATGGTACAGGAACATTTGCTCCGGCCAACTCCGTGCTTAGCGCAACGTATACACCAAGCGCCGCGGAACTTACTGCAGGATTTGTAAAACTGGTATTAGGCTCAACCAATAATGCCAACTGTAACCAGGAAAGGGATACGGTGATGATCGTTTTCACAGGATCGCCTTTGGTTGATGTAGGACCAGATGTATCGGTTTGCGCCAACAATGCAACAGTAGCCATCAACGGTTCGGTAAGCATAGGCGCTACAACAGGTGTGTGGTCGTCGCCAAACGGCTCTGGATTGTTTTCACCTTCTACCTCTTCCTTAAATACTGTTTACCAGTTAAGCCCGGCCGATGTGGCACAGGGTAACATTGTTATCAAATTAACATCAACCAATAACGGAACTTGTAAAGCAGAGAACGACAGCCTGGTAATTAATGTAACGCCAAAACCAAATGTGAACGCGGGCATTAACGATACCATTTGTTCAAGCAATATTTTTTATGGCATCAGCGGGGCTGTGAGCGGCGGTGCCAGCTCGGGCGTTTGGTCAACCTTAGGCAATGGTACCTTTGCCAATACTAGCAACTTAAGCACTATTTATACCCTTGGGCAGGCCGATACCCTGGCGGGGCATGTGAACCTGGTACTCACCTCTACCGGCGGAAACTGCTTACCCGAAACGGATACCGTATTGGTGGTAATAGCCAAAGCGCCATTGGTAGTAGCCGGGCCTGATAACACGGTGTGCGATAACCAACAGGTGTTACTGAACGGTAACGTTGTAGGCTTAACCACAACCGGTGCATGGAGCTCATTAGGTACAGGTTATTTTACTCCGGATGATTCTTTATTAACGACTTACTATCAGCCGTCGCCACTGGACGTATCAACAGGATTTGTAAAACTGGTGTTGACCTCAATTAATAACAAAGGTTGCGCGGCAGTTAAGGATACCATTAAGCTTAACTTTAAGCCATCACCGGTATCCGACTTTAACACGAATAATGTGTGCGCGCAAAAAACAGCCACGTTCACAGATATTTCCACTTCTTCTGCCGGACCAATAACGGGCTGGTATTGGGACTTTGGCGACCTGGGCACATCCACTACACAAAATCCGAATCATGCTTATGTGAACCCGGGAACTTATACCATAGCGCATGTTGCTTACAGTGCCAATGGTTGTAACGATACCATTCGCAAAACCATTGAAGTTTATTTCTTACCACAGGCGCAGTTCTATCAAAATACACCTTGTGTTGGAAACGCTACACAGTTTGTCGACTCTACAAAATCCATCTCGGGAAGTGTGGTGGCATGGAACTGGAATTTTGGCGATTCGCAATACGCCACTATCCAAAATCCGCAGCATCCGTTTAGCACGGCAACCAATTATACAGTAACCCTGGTAGCTACTTCTTCTTTTGGTTGTAAAGATACCATACAAAAAGTGGTCACTGTTATTTCGGGTCCTGACGCTAATTTCAGCATCAACCCTAACCCGGTTGAAGCCCTCGAAGTAGCCAACTTTACTGATCTGTCGACTGGGCCGGCTGCCTTAACCAACTGGTATTGGGCTTTTGGCGATTCAACGGCATCCAACCTTCAAAATCCAAGTCACTCCTACAACGGACAAGGTGATTTTAGCGTGCTGCTTGTTGTGAAAGATCTGAATGGCTGTATTGATACGGTAAGAAAAGACATTTCGGTAGTATTGTTGCCCGATGTGCCAACTGCCTTTACACCAAACGGTGATGGACAAAATGATCTTTTCTTTGTAAGAGGCGGGCCATTTAAATCCATTAACGTGAGGGTTTACAACAACTGGGGGCAATTGATCTTTGAGACGAATGACCAGCTGGAGGGCTGGAACGGAACCTTTAACGGAACCGAGCAGCCAATAGGCGTGTTTGTGTGGGTGGTGGAAGTAGAAATGCTCAACGATAAAAAAATTAAAAAAACGGGCGACGTCACGCTATTGAGATAACATGAAAAAGAAATTAATCATCTACTGTTTTGCATTGCTTTCCATAAGCAGTGTTAGTACCGCGCAGGATTTTCATTTATCGATGTATGATGCCGCGCCTATGTTCTTAAATCCTGCCTTAACCGGTGTGGTGGATGCCAACCTGCGTGTGCACGCGCAATACAGGAACCAATGGCGATCGGTGGCATTTAAACCTTACAATACGGCACTCATAAGTCTTGACGCGCCAAAAGGCAAATGGGGCTATGGTGTACAAATTATGAACATGAGGGCCGGCGTTGGTAATTATAATGTATTGCAGGGCCTGGCATCCGTATCGTACGCCGTACCATTGGATAAGAACAAATACAACAACATTTCTTTTGGCTTACAGGCAGGCGCCACACAAAAACGCATGGAAGCCGGCTTGTATACTTACGATAACCAATATTCAACGGCTAATGGCGGCGGCTTCGACCAGTCGCTGGCATCGGGCGAATCGTTCAACCGCCAGTCATTTGTTACCCCTCAGGTCAACGCGGGTTTCATGTATTTCAATTCCAAACAACAAAGCAGGCTTAATCCTTTCCTGGGTTACTCTGTATTTAACTTAACCAACCCTACCGAAACATTTTATCAAACACAAAATAAATTACCCATCAGGCACTATGCCCATGCGGGTGTAAGGATCAACGTGACCGAATTATTTTATGTGTTGCCAAAAGTGCTCATTATGATGCAAAAGAATGCGACAGAACAATTGTATTCGGTTGACGCGGGCTACTTTTTTAAAGAAAGTGAATTTTATTTACTGGCAGGCCTCAACTACCGTGTGAAGGACGCGAGCGTGATATACATAGGCGCCCGTAAAAACAATTACATTGCCAAGATCGCTTACGACGCGAACATATCAACGCTAAGCGACGTATCGAAATACCGTGGCGCCTTCGAAATTTCATTTACTTATTTAGCCAAAAAATCAAAATCAAAAGAGGTTCGTCACTGCCCAAGACTATAAAACGTTATGAGAAAATTACTATTAGCAACAATTCTTCTTGCAGCTGTTAACGTATTTGGGCAATCGAAAAAAGTATGGCTTAAATACGCCGACGCGGCCTATGCGCGAAAGGATTATCCCACCGCTATTGATTATTACACCAAAGTACTGGATGATACGACCGTGCTCAGCGAATTGATCCTGCCTTACGAAGTACAATTGGTCAACATCAAGTCGAAAGACTTTAAACAAGATTCGGTAAAGAAAACCGTCCCAAAAGCGGCCAAAGAAGTTACCAAAGCCGATTATGTAACGCACCAGTTGGCACACGCCTATCAGTTGAATTTTGATTACCAGAACGCGGTAATTAATTATAAAAAAGTGGTGGATAACGGTTCGTATCCCGGCGACGCGTATTACTATGCCATTTCTTTAATGAACGTACGCAATTACAAGGATGCCATGCAAAAGCTGGAAGCCTTAATGAGCAGCGTTACAAACGATACTTTAAAGAAAGCCATTCAAAAAAATATCAGCTCCTGCTATTTTGCTTTAGATACGAACAGCTACAAGCAAATGATCCTTGTGAAGAAAATGGATACCGTGGTGTTTAATGTGGGCACTGCCAACTTTGCGCCCATGTATTTTGGCAGCCCCACCAAATTATTATTTACCAGTGCCCGCCGTGGTGGCGTGATCCTTGACCCTGAAAAGCAGGACTCAAGGTACCTGTGCGATTTGTACTATACCGAACTGAAAGATACAGGCTGGATGAAGCCGGTGAATTTTGGAAGGCCGGTAAATACCGGATTACACGAAGGCGCCTCGGTTGTATCGTCGGATGACATCATGTTCTTTACCCGCTGGAGCGATGCCAACCGTACTGAATCCTTCATTTACATGGCCAAAATGAAAGACGGCTTGTTTTACGAAGCCTATAAATTAAGTGAAACCGTGAACAAATCGGGCTACAAAGCGCAACAACCTTATGTATCGTTCGACGGAACCAAATTATTCTTCTCATCGAACAAGCCAGGCGGCAAAGGCGGCTTTGACATTTACATGTGCAACATTGATGAGAACGGTTTAACCGGCGAAGCAAAAAATTTAGGTGATGCCATTAACACACCGGGCGATGAAGTAACACCGTTTTACCACACCATTTCAAATACCCTGTTCTTCAGTTCAAACGGACACACAGGTATTGGCGGACTGGACGTGTTTAAAAGTTCATTAAACGTGGACGACTCGTTATACTCACTGGCAAAAAATTTAGGAAGGCCCATCAACTCCAGTAAGGATGACGCGTATTTAATTTTAGACAGGGTGCAAACCAAAGGTTATTTTGCCAGCGACCGCGAAGACTGTCCCGGCGGTAATTGTTACGACATCTATGAATTTGAAAATGAACCCATCACGTTCGATATCAGCGGTTATGTAACGGATGATGAAACCGGTGACCCGATCCCAAGCGCCCTGGTAACCATTAAGGATGTGCATAACGATGTGGAGCCTTTATATTTAATTACAGATGATAAAGGTTTTTATTCTTCGCCATTGCGTGAGAACATGGAATACTTTTTAAAGGCGCAAAAGAAAGGCTATTTTGCCGATGCGGGAAGTGCGGTAACCAAAGGTCTGACCGAAACCACACATTTGGAAAAAGATTTTATCCTGCGTAAAATTCCGGCCGGTGATGTGGTGATTGAAGGGATTGAATATGACTTTAATAAAGCCAGCTTACGTCCTAAGTCAATGGAGATTCTTGATAAGATTGTGGACCTGATGGTACTGAACGATAACTTGCAAATTGAGATTAACTCACACACCGATACGCGTGGTAGCGATAAATACAACATGAAATTATCGCAGGGCCGCGCGCAATCCTGCGTGGATTACATGATTAGTAAAGGCATTTCGAAAGACCGTGTAAAAGCCCAGGGTTACGGCGAAACCAAACCTTTGGTAAGCGATGAGGAAATTGCCAAAATGGTTCCTAAGAGCGAAGAGTTTGAAGCGGCCCATCAAAAGAACCGCAGAACTGCTTTTAAAGTGACCGGTGAATCGGCTTTGCGGATCATTGTTAAATAATATCAGTTGCCCTTAATTTCAAGTACTGCAATCATGAGGAAACTTGGTGTATTATTAGTAATTATTCCTTTTTTCCTTACCGGTCAAACCTTGTATTTTGGTAAGTATAACAAATACCATTATAAATGGGACTTAAAGATAAATAATGACAGTACAATCCTGTTAGTTCGATCCGGTTCAACGTATGATGAATATACAGGGTCTATCAAAAGTATAAACGACACGCTCTTCAACATCGATGCAAATTTGGTTTTTTGTCAAACCAAGTGCCGGGCAATTGGGGACTCCTTATTTTATTTAACAACAGATTCAATTGTTCGCCGGGCACATCCTAACATTAAGGTAACCTATTCAAATACTAAAACAATTGAGTATCCTTTTGTCGATAAGAATAATATGATTATTCCATTAAATAAAAAGTTATTCAATTCAAACCCTGATAAAAATCATTTTCGTGTTTCATTAGGACATAAAAATCCAATTACACAAGAGGAGGTAATCAACGAGTATAATTTAAGCGATGAATACTGCATGACCATATATATTGGAAACAAAGTAAATTTCAAAGTAAAAATTAAAAATGGAGTACTTAAAAGCGAAGGAAAAGATCAAATTGATAAATTGCTTTTGAGAAAATAAATTCTACCTGATCTCCCACTCGTGCCAGTCCATTTCCTCGCCGTTTAAAATGCCCAGGTAACTTTCGTAGCGTTCCAAAGAAATTTCGGCATGTTTCACCGCTTCTAAAATAGCGCAGTGCGGCTCATTGACGTGCAGGCAGTTATTGAATTTGCAATCGTGCATGCGCTCACGGATCTCAGGAAAATAATGGCCCACTTCTTCTTTTTTCATTTCCACCAATCCAAGTTCTTTAATTCCCGGCGAGTCAATGATATCACCACCAAAGGATAAAGGGAACAGCTCGGCAAAGGTGGTGGTATGCGTTCCTTTTAAATGCGCCGCCGAAATATCAGCAGTTTTCAGATCAAGATTTGGCTCAATGGCATTCACAAAGGTCGACTTCCCTACTCCGCTATGCCCGGCAATCAGGGTCTTTTTGTCTTTCAATAAGGTCTTTACAAATTCAATATCAGTTTTATCGAAGGAACTCACTGCAAAACAATCGTAACCAATATCGGTATACAATTTCATCATATCCTTTTGCAGTTCCAGCATCTCTTCATCCAGCACATCCTTTTTATTGAAAATAATTTTCGCCGGAATATCATAAGCTTCGGCCGTTAATAAAAAACGGTCGATGAAGCCCATGGAGGTTCTTGGTGCTACCAGCGTGGCAATTAAAATAGCCTGGTCGAGATTGCTCGCAATAATGTGCGCTTGTTTTGAAAGGTTAATGGATTTGCGGATAATATAATTTTTACGCGGCTGAATATTGGTGATCTGGTTACTGCCATCCTTGTCCCGGGCAACATCAACAATATCGCCAACGGCCACCGGGTTGGTAGTTTTACGGTCATCGAGCCTGATCTTGCCTTTTAAACGGCATTCAATCACCTCCCCGTTCTCAATACGAACGGCGTACCAGCTACCTGTAGATTTCACCACTAAACCTGTCATAGGGCAAAGATAAGAATAAATGCCGATAGAACGCAGATGACGCAGATTGCTTAAGATCTACTATGATTTAACGTCATGCTATCACGACGCGTCGTGACAGGGTGGCGGACTATATGTTGTTATCTGCGTTCTATACATTTGGCAGCCAAAATCATAACAAATCATAATCATTCGCGTCATCTGCGTTCCATTAGGAATTATCACAAAAAAATGGCTATTTTTGAGAGAGAATCTATTCTTATCCTATGTCTATTGAAGTAAACGCGATCAGCAAATTATACGGTACCCAAAAAGCGCTGAACAATGTATCGTTTAATGTTGGCGAAAAAGAAATTGTTGGTTTCCTGGGGCCAAATGGCGCTGGTAAAAGCACCATGATGAAGATCATTACCACTTACATTCCTCCTACCGAAGGCAGCGTGAAAGTATGCGGTTTTGATATCGCCGACCAAAGCATTGAGGTGCGTCGCCAAATTGGCTACCTGCCGGAGCATAACCCTTTGTACCTCGACATGTATGTGAAAGAGTTCCTGGAATTTACAGGCAATCTTTACAAGATTAAAAACACCAGGGAGCGTGTAAAGCAAATGATAGAAATGACAGGCCTGCAGGTAGAACAGAATAAAAAAATAGGCGCCCTGTCAAAAGGCTACCGCCAGCGCGTTGGTTTAGCACAAGCCATGATACACGACCCAAAAGTGTTAATTATGGATGAACCTACCACAGGCCTTGATCCCAACCAGCTCGAAGAAATACGAAACCTGATTATTAAATTAGGCAAAGAAAAAACAGTGATGCTGAGCACACACATCATGCAGGAAGTGGAAGCCGTATGCGACCGGGTGATCATCATCAACAAAGGCGAAATTGTAGCCAACGATCAAACACAAACCCTGCAACAAAATACCACCAAACAACTTATTACGGTTGAGTTTGACAAGGATATCAAACGCGAGGTGCTGCTGAAAATAAAAGGCGTTGAAGAAGCGGTGTTAGCAGAAGTCCACATTTGGAAAATTGTTGCCGGCGTGGAATATGATGTCCGCAAAGAGCTGTTCAATTATGCCGTAAAGAATGATATTACAGTACTCACCTTAAACAGGGAGGAACAAAAACTGGAAGATGTATTTAAGGCCCTGACAAAAAAATAATTATTCAATTAATTGATGAAGAAGGTTAATGTCATAAAGAGAACATCTAAAATCAACAAACCAAAGATTACAAAGCCCGGCTTATTTAAGGATGTAAAATCCTTAATTGACAAAACAAAGGTACAGGTTGCCTATAACATCAATAGTAATTTAGTAATCCTTAACTGGCATATAGGCAAACGGATACAGGAAGAAATATTAAAAAATAAGCGTGCAGAATACGGAAGCCAAATTGTTGCGACACTGTCGCAACAATTGACAGAAGAATATGGCCAGGGATATACAAAATCTGCATTAACCAGAATGCTTGTATTTGCAAGGTACTACACAACAAACCAAAAAGTTGCGACACTGTCGCAACAATTCAGCTGGAGTCATATCATTGAATTTCTCACAATAAAAGATGATGTAGAACGCCGGTTTTACGAACAAATAGCATTCATTGAAAAATGGGGCGTAAGGCAGTTACGTGAGCGCATTAATGGCATGCTGTTTCAGAGAACCGCTATTTCAAGAAAGCCTAAAACAGTTATCCAACAAGAACTTAAAAAACATTCTTCAAATACAATGATCGCAAACGCTGATCTTGTTTTTAAGGATCCTTATTTGCTGGATTTTTTAGGCCTGAAAGATGCTTACAGCGAAAAAGACCTTGAAAGCTGCATCCTGAACTCTCTCCAGCAGTTTATCGTTGAATTGGGTTCTGATTTTGCTTTTATTGCCAGGCAAAAGCGGATCATCATTGATTCAGAAGATTTTCGGATCGATCTTTTATTTTATCACAGAGGCTTAAAAAGGCTGATCGCTATTGATTTAAAGCTTGGGAAATTTAAAGCCTCCTATAAAGGACAGATGGAACTTTATTTAAGATGGCTGGAAAAACATGAGATGCGTGAGGGAGAGAATCCGCCAATTGGATTAATTCTTTGTGCAGAAAAATCAGAAGAGCGCATTGAATTACTTCAGCTTGAAAAAAGTAATATAAAAGTAGCAGAATACTTAACTGCTCTGCCTCCCAAAAAACTACTGGAAAGGAAATTGCATCAGGCAGTTGTATCAGCACAAAAAAAATTTAATATAAAGTAACTTGAAGCCCTATTCGATATATTCAGCCGGAGAATTCACAACTTCTGATAAAAAACTGGAAGTAAAAAATCCATTCGACGGAAGCATTTTCGCCACTACTTACCTGGCCGACAAAGTTATTTTGGAACAATCCATCAACAAGGCATTAGCAGTTAAAGAAGAACTTAAAAACCTTTCTTCCTTAAAACGCTATACTATATTAAAACAGATCTCGGATGAACTCCTGGCCAATAAAGAACATCTGGCAAAAATATTGTGCCTCGAATCGGCAAAGCCCATGAAATATGCGCTCGCCGAAATTGACCGCTCTGTACAAACATTTTTAATTGCGGCCGAGGAAAGTAAGCGAGCACCAAAAGAATATATCTCGCTCGACTGGACAACCAATGGCGAAGGCAAAGAAGGCCTGGTGAATTATTTCCCCATAGGCTTAATTGCAGGCATTGCCCCCTTTAACTTTCCCATGAACCTAGCCGTGCATAAAATTGCGCCGGCCATTGCCTGCGGCTGCCCTATTATTTTAAAACCGGCAAGCCGTACACCTTTATCATGCCTGGAGCTGGCAAAAATTATCGACCGTACAAACTTGCCAAAAGGCGCTGTTTCCATTTTACCTATGGACAGGGAAACGGGGAATTTATTGGTGACCGATGAACGTTTTAAATTACTGAGTTTTACCGGCTCACCGGCCATAGGCTGGAAAATGAAAACACAAAGTGGTAAAAAGAAAGTAGTATTGGAACTGGGAGGAAATGCCGCTACCATTATTACAGAGAGTGCCGACATGAAAGACGCTCTTACCAAATCACTCATGGGAGCCTTTTCCTATAGTGGACAAATTTGCATACACGCGCAGCGCTTTATTGTGCATGGTTCCGTTTACAAAAGCTTTAGTAAAGAATTAAAAAAACAAACGCTGAACTTAAAATACGGCAATCCATTGGAAAAGGAAACCGATGTATCGAACATGATTGATGAAGAGAACGCCAGGCGTGTAGAAACATGGATCAATGAAGCTTTAGAACAAGGCGCCCAACTGCTTTGCGGAGGGAAACGGAATGGAAGCCATGTGGAACCAACTATTTTACTAAACTGCAACAACAGCATGAAAGTGTATGCCGAAGAAGTGTTTGGCCCTGTGATCTGCATCAATTCATACACTACCATTGAAGAAGCCATTGACCTGGCCAATGATACAAAATTTGGTTTGCAATGCGGGGTTTTCACCAACGCCGTTTCCGAGCTCGACCGTTGCTTTAAAGAAATTGAGGTTGGCGGCGTCATTCACAACCATGTTCCTACCCTTCGTTACGACCAGATGCCCTATGGCGGTGTAAAAGAAAGCGGGCTTGGACGCGAAGGCGTGCGTTATGCCATGCTGGATATGCTCGAGCCTAAGGTGTTGGTAAAATAGCCTCTTAAAGATTGTTTTTCTTTGTTTTTTAAATACATTATATAACAATTAAGTTTTTTTTCGGAGCAGCGCGTAGGCCTGTCAAAACGCGGATCCGGTGAGCTGTGAATTTGTAGTTATTAGATGAGCCTGAAAAACCTTCAGTGTTTTTCAGCTGCGAATCTTATAAATTCAAAGAGCGGGAAGGGATCGTTTTGACTTGATTTTTTTGCTTACTTTTTTCATCCAAGGAAAAAAGTAAGAAGAAATTAATTAGGTTGTTATAACAAAATATCGTGTATTAGAATAATGTAGGATTATTTTCTTCATTGCGAAGAGTTTTGCGGAATGAGCAAAATGGAAAGAAGCAATCTCATACAAAGCTGGATTTGAGATTGCTTCACTTCGTTCGCAATGACGCGCGGAATATAAAAATCCTACATTATTCTACAACATAGCCTAACAAAATAAAAAAGGCTTATCAAAACGATAAGCCTTTTTTATTTTGTTCAGTTTATTTTTTCTTAGTAGTTGTTTTCTTTTTATCCTTCGCGGCTCCTGCACCATAGCCAACACCCGAACCAACTGCGCCACCTACCGCGCCGCCAATGGCAGCACCTTTAGCCGGATCATCTTTGTTGATTAATGCGCCGGCAACCGCGCCTGCTACTACGCCTGCACCGGTTCCAATTAAAGCACCTTTTGTTTTATTCGACATTCCTTTCTTTTCAACAGTCGTTTCACTTCCGCCATTTTGCGACGAGCCCGAATTGGCATACCGACGATGGTTGTCGGCCGCTGCCATGGAATCGATGGTTCTTTGTTTGGCCTGTAAAGCGGCTACATTGTTCATTGAGTCTATAGTAGCTTGCTTTGCCCTTTCCAACTCAGCGGTTCTCGATTTATTACAGGAAGCCATCATGATTGATAAAGCTCCTATGACTATTAACTGTTTCATGGTTTTATGTATTTTAAAATTTATACTTATGGATTTGTCGTAGTTGTAGAACTTGATGTCGTATTAGTGCTCGTTGCTTTCTTATCCTTAGCGGCTCCTGCACCATAACCAACACCCGAACCAACTGCGCCACCAATGGCTCCGCCAATAGCTGCTCCTTGTCCAGGATTATCCTTATTAAGGATAGCTCCTCCAATGGCACCAATTACAGCGCCCGCTCCCGCGCCAATTAAAGCGCCTTTTGTTTTACCACTCATCTTTTTCTTTTCTTCTTCAGTGGTAGCCGTGCTTACTGCACCCGTATTGCTTACAACAGCTCCGCTATTGACCACCGTACCGTTATTGGTTGAAACCGGCGTTTCTGTTTTTGGCGTTGTAGACGTTACTCCTGTCGCGTGATGATGCGACTTTACAGGTGTGTTGTTAGATTGAACAGGAACTGCACCGGTTTCAATAGGATCAACCGTAATAGGCATTTGAGAATTGATCAGGTTCATGGAATCGATCGTTCTTTGTCGTACCAGTTGTATGTCGGAAATGTTTTGCATTGAGTCGATAGCGGATTGTCGTGCCGCTTCAATCGTTTCTGTTTTTGAGTCGGAACAGGCCGCTGCGAAAATGGAAAGCGCTCCTGCTATAATTATATGTTTCATGTCCAGTATGTTTTTATGGGTTAATGCTCCATACCGCTAATGCAAAATGGCTGCGAGAATATTAACTATTGACAATCAATAACTTAATTTAATTCTTGTCGATTATTTTTCACATGTTGGGGAATAATCTTAAAACTCAGCTACCTTGCAATAATTAAAAAAACAGCACATGGAATACAGGAGATTAGGAAAATCGGGATTACAGGTAAGCGCATTATCATTTGGTTCATGGATCACTTTTGGAAAACAAATTGAGAATAACATTGCCGATGAATTACTGAGCATTGCATATGAGCATGGCGTTAATTTTTTTGACAATGCCGAGATCTACGCAGCCGGTAAATCGGAAGAAGTAATGGGTTCTATCCTTAAAAAAAAGAACTGGGCCAGGAGTTCCTACTGCCTATCAAGCAAAGTGTATTTTGGCTATGAAGATAAAAAACCTAACCAAACGGGTTTATCGCGCAAACATATTATAGAAGGTTGCCATGCCGCCTTAAAGCGTTTGCAGGTAGATTACATCGACCTTTTCTTTTGCCACCGCCCTGATAAAAACACGCCTATAGAAGAAACCGTGTGGGCAATGAACACCCTGATACAACAAGGCAAAATTTTATACTGGGGTACCAGCGAGTGGGCAAACGATGAGATCATGGCCGCATTTGTTTTTGCTGAAAGGCATCACCTCATTGGACCAACCATGGAACAACCTCAATACAACATGTTTGAACGTACCAAAATGGAAAAAGATTATTTATTGTTGTTCCGTGATTTTGGTTTGGGTACCACAACCTGGAGCCCTCTGGCATCAGGGCTTTTGAGTGGTAAATACAATAATGGCATTCCACATGATAACCGTTTGCATATTGAAGGAATGGATTGGTTGAAAGAACGTGCACTGGGTGAAGCCTCAAAACTGGACAAAACAAAAGAGCTGGCAAAGCTGGCTGCGGAGCTGGGAACATCTTTATCAAAATTATCCATTGCCTGGGTGGTCAAAAATCCACAGGTAAGCACCGCTATTTTAGGTGCCTCCAAAAAAGAACAATTACTCGAAAATTTAAAAGCCCTGGAAGTTCTGCCATTGTTAACAAATGAAGTTACAGAAAAAATAGAACTGATCTTAAACAATAAACCGGTGCAGGCGCAGTTTTAAAATTTGATTAATTTTTTGTCAGCTCGTCACGACGCGACAAATTCACCATTTACTTTATCAATATAATCTTATGCTCCTGCAACTGCCCTTCTTCATCCAGGAGCTTAATAAAATATACGCCGTTCTTTAACTCTGCTAAACTCAATTCAATTAACCTCTCATGATCCAATGAACGATCTAAAACAACCTCTCCCAGTGTGCTGACAACCATCATTTCTTTTATTTTGATGTTATTTGAGAGCTGGATATAAATCTTATCGCTGGTTGGATTAGGATACACGAGTATATCTCCGTTATTATGGCTGCAGTCGGAAGAAATAATATCCGAGGTTTTACTCAAGCCGCTATAATCGGTTTGCCTTAACCTGAAATAGGTTAATTGTTTAAACTGGCTGGTTGTATAACTGTATTCCTTTTTTTGTGCTGAGTTGCCTGCACCGGTAATGGTTGTTAATGCAAGCCAGTTAGTTGCATCTTCACTTTTTTCAACGGTGAAATAATGGTTGTTGCTTTCGGTAGCTGTAGCCCAATTAAACACCATATTCTTATCGTTGCACTCAGCCGTGAAATATAAGAGTGTGATGGGAAGCGGCGTTATATTAGGACAAACCGTTTGCTGTGCAACGCCAAAACCAAAGCCATCTTTGATACCTCCGTAATAAATAAAAGGGGTGGTTAAAATGGCGCAGGTTGATTGTGTAATGCTTCCGCTTCCAAAGCCATCGTTAATGCCGCCATAATATATAAAGTCGGGATTTAAGATCGTACAGGTTGATTGCGTTATTGTTCCAAAACCAAAGCCATCATTATTTCCGCCCTGGTAAACAAACCCCGGGTTTAAAATTGTACAGGTCGACTGAGTAATGCTTCCACTTCCAAAGCCATCATTATTTCCACCCTGAAAAACAAAATCGCTCGTTACAAGAGAGCAGGTTGATTGCGTCACTGTTCCGGAAGCAAAACCATCGTTATTTCCGCCCTGGAAAACAAAACCTGTTGTTACTACCGTACAAACCGACTGGGTAATTGTGCCTGAAGAGGCACCATCATTATTTCCGCCACGAAACACATAATCAGGTGTAGTGGAAGCGCAAACCGATTGACTCACTTTTCCAAAAGCAAAGCCATCGTTATTCCCTCCAACAAATTGTGCCCTGGCTGTTGAAATAAAGAGCAGGAAAATACCTATACAGAAGTTCTTGTACAACCTATATAATTATTTGTAATTAATAAGTTCTAACTCCTCTGCCTCCAACAGCAGAGTTCCTTGTTTGATTAAAGTTCTGGGTCATCCAGTTGCGGTCGCTTAAACGAAGTTCGGCTGGGGCTACTGTAGCAAAATGGCCACCACGTGCTACTCCGCCACCGCCGTTGCCACCACCTGTAGTTGGCCAGCCGGCAGTGTTGCCTGCACCGGTTCCGCTTAAAGTCCCATCACCGTTGACAGTTGTAAAAGTGGTGTAATTATAACCATTATATCCTCCTATACATTGCTCAGCTACATTACCGGTCATTTCCATAATCCCATAGTAGGTTGCACCGGCCTGGTAGCGGGTAGTAGCCGCACCGGCCGCGAAACCGCAACGCAATGGACCAAAAGTAGTTTGATTGGCTGCTCCGTAGGCACATAGTCCATTCCCTGCTGCTGTTGAAACTTCGGAACCCTGACCACTGTTTGTTAAGGCTGTAGATTGTGCCTGTAAAATGGTGGTTATTCCCCAGGCATATTCACCGGCAACAACAGGCGCAGGTCCCCTGCAGGCTTTTTCATATTCAAACTCTGTCATTGGCCTTAAACCCGACCAATCGAGGTAAGCCATCAGATCGGCCCACGACAGCCAGTTGCAAGCTAAATTATTTCCGTCGGCAGCCTCATCAAAAGTACCATTGGCATTCAGGTCGCAGCCATAAACCGCGGGCGTTATCATGGCAGCACCGGTTGTTTTAATACGGATCCCGTTCCTTGCATTATTTGGCGGAGCCGTTTGCATTGGATAGGTTCCTACAGCTGAAGCGGGAGAAGAATTGGTACGTGTAGCCTGCTGAGTAAAACTCAGTGAATTTAAAAATGAAGCGTATTGTTCCTGGCTGATCTCATATTTCATGCAATAAAAACCATCATAACCATGAGGATAAGTTCCCGGTAGCGATCCGGCTGATCCATAAGAACTGGCCTGGTAAGCGTTAGCCGCGCCAATGCCCGAAGCCTGTATGGCTGCTGTAATGGTAGTTCCGTTAAAAGTGTAAGTCGACGAACCATCGCCGATAATAAAATTGCCCTGTGGTACATACACCATTTCTATACCAAACACCTGGAAATTATCAGCCGCGTTGGCTGCAGTTTGCAAAGCCAGTGTAATGGTTTCGGTGGTGATATTTCCATTACCAACAGCCGAACGACGGATAAACACCCCCATGCCATCGGTTACAGCATCTACCTGCAGAACCGAGCCGGTAATAGAGTGGTTCCCCGAAACGGTGCTCAAGGGCGCATGGTCCCACAAGGTTGTTGCGCAGGTCTGGCGTTTTACAAAAATCCAAACCGCATCGCGGTTGTTGGGGCCTATATTGGTGTTCCAGCTGTTATCCCACGAAATGGTAACCTGAAGGTTGGCACCGCTAACTGTAGGTGTGCCAATTACCAGGTTGTTTGCTTGCAGGGCCAGGCCTGCAAATACGAATAGCAGAACGGTAAAAAAAGCCTTGGGCTTCTTTGCACCAACTCGCGCTTTTGCTGAAAGAATGCTGTAGTTCATATGACAAGTTTTGATTGGGGATTATTTTCCAAATTTAACATTTTCTTACATATGTAAGATATCTTCAATAAATGACATAAATCAGACATTAATTATTTCAGGCAGAGGCCATTGCTTATCGAATGAAATAGTTAAATTCACCACGCATGATTACGTTTGCATGAAAGACTCCTTTAATAATATGATCGTGGTAGAGCTGGCCGGTGTGCTTGCCGGGCCTTCTGTGGGCTTATTTTTTGCGGAACTCGGAGCTACCGTTATTAAAATAGAAAACCCGAAAACAAAAGGCGATGTGACCAGGAGCTGGAAATTAAAATCGGAACCTGCCGAAGAAAATACCAGCGCCTATTACTGGAGCGTGAATACCGGCAAAGAAGTTATTTTTTTAGACCTCACCGATAAGCACGACCTCGAGAAATTTTATACCCTTATTAAAATAGCGGATATACTGATTACGAACTACAAAACGGGCGACGATGTAAAATTGAAAGTGGATTACGCCACCTTGCAAAAACATAACCCTCAGCTCATTTATGCCGGTATTAATGGTTTTGGCACTAACAGTCCGCGCTCTGCCTACGACCTGATCTTACAGGCCGAAAGCGGTTTTATGTTCATGAACGGCGAAAAAAACGCGAAGCCTTTGAAAATGCCGGTAGCCCTGATCGATCTTTTAGCCGGACATCAGCTAAAGGAAGCCATCCTGCTGGCGCTTATTCAAAAATATAAAACCCAAAAAGGCTCTTACGTTTCGGTTTCATTGCTCGACGCTGCCATTGCCTCATTGGCCAACCAGGCCACCAATTGGTTAATTGCCCATCACCTGCCAATTGCCCAGGGTTCGCTGCACCCCAATATTGCCCCTTACGGCGAATTATTTGAAACACAAAACGGCGACCTGGTAACTTTTGCCATTGGTAATGATAAACAGTTCCAGCATTTGTGCGATATACTGAAGCTTGATATTTCAACAGATATAAGGTACAGTAGCAACCAGCAAAGGGTCATTAACAGGGAAGCATTATTTGCCTTGTTGCAGGAAAAAATAAAACATCTTCCGTTTCAACAGTTGTTTGATGATTGCCTGAAATATGATGTTCCCATTGGCAAGATCCGTAATTTAAAAGAAGTGTTTGAATTACCCGAAGCACAGGAAATGCTGAAACAAAAAACAAACAAGAAAAATCCGGTTACCAGTGTCAAGTCGGTTGCCTTTAAGTTTCATTAACTACTTTACTTAATAAGTTACCGTCATTTGAATACCTTAATCATAAAAGGTTCTGTTGTAGAATAATGATATAAAATAAAAAAGCACCTACCCAACAGGCAGATGCTTTCTTACACCTTAACTTAAAATTTTAGTACGTATACGATAACGTTAACTCAAAGGTTAATGTTCCATTATCAACCACTAAAGTGGTAGGGAAATGGTTTGTACTGTTGTAAATAGAGAAATTAATATTTCCCATGGTATCATCCGCGTCAATAGGAGGCGTATCCTGATCCAGCAATTCAATGTTCAGCTGGGTTACCAGGTCGGTTACATCGTAGGGTGTAACACCAGGCATGACATTGGTGGTTCCTGCCGCCACATTGTTAATGGATCCGCTGGTGATAATGGTATTGCTTCCTTGTTTAATAACCGCGTAAAAATCAGGGTTTGTATTGGTTATAGGATCCCAGGTAGTCGATCCGTCCATTGGAGGGAATTTGGTAACCTTAATTCCTGTAATGGTAACTTTGGTTGGTGTGATCTGGGTTCCGCAATCAACTCCCGTGTATCCTGTAGCGCATGTACAGGTACCGGTAACACAGGTGCCTCCGTTAAGGCAGGTTGTGCCGGCGCAAGGATCAATGTGTGTACCGCAATCGGCACCGGTATAACCGGGAGGACAATTACAGCTACCATCATTACAGGTACCACCATTTAAGCATACCGTATTGGCACAAGGATCGGGATCTTCCGATTTTTTCTTTTTACAGCCTGTCGATAAAAACAAGGCTGTTGCCGTTAAGGCAATGAATAAGATGTTTTTCATGAGGAGTTTGTGTTTGTTTAGTTTTCACTAAACTACATTTATTACAAACAATCTACAAAAATTTAACATTTGAAATTATAAACAATTCGCCCTATTATTTAAACCAATTGTGCTATTAGCGTGCTTACCAATAGCATATGTTTGGTATTATTTGTAAACTTGTCATTATATTATGATGCTGAAAAAACTCACCCTCCCCTTTTTGTTTATGTTGCTGGCCTGCTCTGCCAAAGCCCAATATAAGGATACGATCATGCTGATGAATGGTAATGTTGTTGTAGAAAAAGTAATTGATACGCTTCTTGGTGCGGTAACTATTATAAACCCTGCAAAAACTACCGAAAAACTGCATTATGAATACGATGAGATCTACGCAGTGAAATATTCGACCGGCTTTACCGATTATTTTTATACACAAGACACCCTGAAAGGAAATTATTTTACGCGCGATGAAATGGAATATTATATCTACGGCGAACGTGACGCGCGAAAAGGTTTCAGGGCGCGCGGTGCCTTAATTGGCGCGGGCGTTGTAGGCCTCGCCAGCGGGGGCGTTGGGCTTTTCTTCGCCCCGGTATTTCCTTATGGCTACATGGCATTGACGGGTCTTCCTAAAGTAAGGATCAGGCACAGCACCATTAGTAACCCCAATTATATTGATCACGATGCTTACATTCTTGGTTACGAAAGGGTATCGAGAAGCCGGCGGCGCATACAAGCTTTGATAGGGGGCACTATTGGATTAGCCGCAGGTTACGGGCTTTATTTTGGTGTGTTGAAAGATAGGTTACCAACCACCTTAACCTTAAGATTTTAAACTTATGAAAAAAAAACTTTTTATCATTATTAGTTGTTTGGCGGCGCTTAACCAATGGGCACAGGCTCCATTCAACTGCTCAAGTCATTTAAAATATGATGCGCTTTTAAACAACAATGCTCAATTTAAAACCAACCAGGCCATACTGGAGGAGGAAACGAAACAATTCCTGGATCATAACAACCTGCAAAGAACCAATACGGCAACTTACATTATCCCGGTTGTGTTTCATGTGATCCATACCGGAGGATCGGGAAACATTTCCGACGCGCAGATCATGGACCAGGTCATGATCCTTAACAAAGAGTTTCCAAGACAACAAGCAGATACAAGCCTTACCCCTGCCGCCTTTAAAACCCTGGCAGCTCCCTTTAGCGTTGAGTTCCGCTTGGCTACCATTGATCCTTCGGGCAATTGCACAAATGGCATCGACCGGATTTACAGTACAACCAGCACCTGTTCGGTAGATGAAGACGCCATCAAAACTTTATCATATTGGCCAAGCAACAAGTATTTAAACATATGGCTTGTCGAATCCATGCATTACTCAGGAAGCACAACCTGCAATGGCGGTGGCTATGCTACATTTCCTGGAGGCCCTGCCACACTCGACGGAATTAACATCAGGGGCGACCTCATCAGCAACATTGGCACAGCTGCTACAAACAGCAGCTGGGGAAATTTTCACGGACGTTATCTCATTCATGAACTGGGACATTGGTTTAACCTGCGCCACATTTGGGGCGATTCCAATTGCGGCGATGATTTTGTTTCGGATACCCCGCCGGCAGAACAGGATAATTACGGTTGCCCTTCATTTCCCCACAAACCTTTTAATACCTGTGGCGGAGACGGAAATGGAGAGATGTTTACCAATTACATGGATTATACCAATGGGAATTGTTTGAACATGTTTACCATTGGGCAAGTTGCAAGAATGACAGCGGCCATCAATTCATCCGTATCAGGCCGTAATAATTTATGGAAACCTGCCAATTTATTGGCAACAGGAACCAGCGATCCTTACACCTACCCGGTTACCTGCACCGCTACTCCCGATATTTTTCCATACAGCAATGCCCTTATCTGTGCAGGCGATTCTGTAAAGATTACAGACGTGTCGTACGGGGGTAGCGAAACCTCAAGGGCATGGAATTTTTTTGGTCAGAGTGCCACAAGCCTAAGCGATAGCATTGTTTATGTGAAATACAATACGCCAGGTATTTATAATGTAGGGTTGACAATTAATAGTGCTTCGGCTTCTAAAACAAAGACCTTTACCAATAAAGTGTACGTTTTAAATAACACCATCAATCCAAATTACACTGTGCCATTTACCGATAGCTTTGAGAACACTGCCAATTTTAATAACGATTGGCTTGTGATAAACAGAGATAATGATGCTACGAAATGGCAATCCATCACTGCAACGAATTATAGCGGAAGCAAATGCATTGGTATTATGAACAGTGCTAACATTGCACCTGCTATTGATGAACTGATCTCGCCCGCTTATAGCCTGAGCGCGCCAACAGTTACCCTGAGCTTTAAGCTGCACTTCTCATCGAAAGACGCGAGCAGCTATGATAAACTCCAGGTATACAGCTCTGCAAACTGTGGCAAAACATGGACGCTTCGTTATTCAAAACTTGCCACCTCCGTTTTAAAAACAACTGCAACGTATTATCCATCAAGTCACATTCCCACACCGGGATCGACAGAGTGGAGACAGGATAACATTAACCTCACCAACAACTGGGGTGCAAATCCTGTGCAATTCAAGTTTATGTTTACCAGCGGTGGCGGCAACAACTTGTTTATTGACGACATTAATATTAATAGCCCGGTAACAACAAACATCCGCAACCTTGCTGAAGAGAATAATGTATTGGTATTCCCTAATCCCGCGGGGAACGACCTGAACATTTCCTACCAATTAGAAAATCCCGCTCCATTACAAATAGAAGTGATAGATGTGCTGGGAAAAACGATCCTGTCTCAAACCATTGACCAGGTAACAACTACTGAAGCAACTTCGAAATTAAACATCAGCACTTTAGCTGAGGGCGTTTATTTTTTAAAGCTGAAACAACAACATTCCATTATTTACAATACAAAATTCATCAAGCAACGTTAAGCGTACCATGCAGAAAAAAGTTTTATTATTAGGTTCCGGAGAATTAGGAAAAGAATTAGTGATTGCCCTTCAACGTTTGGGGCAGTATGTGATTGCCGTTGACTCATACGAACACGCGCCTGCCATGCAGGTAGCGCACGCGTATGAGGTTATCAACATGCTGGATGGAGATGCATTGGACAAGATAGTTGCCAAACATAAACCCGACCTCATTGTTCCTGAAATTGAAGCCATTCGTACCGAACGTTTTTATGATTATGAAAAACAAGGTTGCACGGTAGTGCCAAGTGCCAAAGCCGCTAATTTTACGATGAACCGAAAAGCCATTCGCGACCTGGCCTCCAAAGAACTGGGATTAAAAACCGCAAAATATTTATACGCTACAACACTTGAAGATTTTAAAAAAGCGGTTGCCGAAATTGGCATCCCATGCGTGGTAAAACCACTCATGAGCAGCAGTGGCAAGGGCCAGAGCGTTATAAAAACGGAACAGGATGTGGAGAAATCGTGGAACTATGCCATGGAAGGCTCCCGCGGCGATTACAAAGAGGTGATCGTTGAAGAGTTCATTAAGTTCCATTCGGAAATTACCTTGCTGACCGTAACACAAAAAAACGGAAACACCTTGTTTTGCCCGCCTATTGGCCACCGCCAGGAACGCGGCGATTACCAGGAAAGCTGGCAGCCATGTGCCGTGAGCGATGTAGATATAAAAGACGCGCAGGACATGGCAGCAAAAGTAACCAAGGCATTAAGCGGCGCCGGGTTATGGGGTGTTGAATTTTTCCTGACCGATAAAGGGATCTATTTTTCCGAGTTATCGCCCCGTCCGCACGACACAGGCATGGTAACCCTTGCTGGTACACAAAACTACAGTGAATTTGAATTGCACGCCCGCGCCATTTTAGGTTTACCAATTCCCGAGATCACATTGGAACGACACGGCGCATCGGCGGTAATACTGGCTACACAGGACGGAAAAAACCCAACGTACAATGGCATTGAAAAAGTGCTTGAGAATACACTGACTGATGTACGTGTATTTAACAAACCTACCACAAGGCCTTACAGACGCATGGCGGTTGTATTGACCTATGACAAAATAGGAAGCAACGTGGACACGGTAAAACAAAAAGCCATCGACCTCTCCAAACAAATAACCGTTACCTCAAACTAATGAAAGGCGCCTTACTGATAATTAATTTATTATGTGTTCATGTTCTTTTTTCACAAAGTTTTAGTTTCCCTGCGCATTTACAAAAAACGCAAATTGCAGCATTAAAAAGTGGTGACTCCCTGGTGTATTACCAATGTCATGTAGATGAAGCAAGCCAGGAAATCATTACCAGCACCGGGCAAAAGATCACGGCCAAGAAAAAACGCCTCACCATTACCGAAAAATTTGTGATCCATAAACTCGATTCGGTTTATAATTGTAAATACTTTACTTCATCGGTAACCAACTATCCCAATAAAAAATTCCCTTACTTAACCTTAACCGAAGTGCAGAACTGGGATTTTGAATTAAAGAAGAACAAAGGGCTCACTTCGCAGGAAGTATTGGTAGTGGCCGCGCTGGAAACAAAAACCCACTCCATTGTTCATTACGAACTGAACATTAATAAAACCTGCCCTAACGAGATCATCATTTGTTCTAAAAAAGACAAGGAACAATTTATGGTGGAAGGAAATTATTTGTTGAGCAAGTTATTGAGTTGCCAGTAGGAATTTGCACAAGATGGTTTCGAGAACCTCAACCACCGGTGACTGAGGCACTCGAAGTCGTCCGGTAACAAAAAGCTACCTCTCATAAAACTCAATCGGCAATTCATCCGGATCGGAAATAAAGGTGAATTTTTTGCCGGTATGTTCATCAATGCGAATTGGTTCAGCAGGTATGTTCTTTTTGTTTAAAGCATCAATTATTTCCTGCACATCATCTACCTCAAAAGCCAGGTGTCTTAGGCCAAGAGCTTCGGGGCGCGACACGCGCTTAGGCGGATTTGGAAAAGAGAACAGCTCAATGACATAATTGCCATTTAGGGAAAGGTCGAGCTTATAAGAATCCCTTTCCTTGCGATAAGTTTCGTTGATGATCTTCATGCCCAAAATAGTAACATAAAAATTTTTTGACCGTTCGTAATCCGAACAAATGATGGCAATATGATGTATCTTATTTAAACGTAACATGGTTTATCCTTCTGTCTTTAATTGTTTCCAATCCTCAAAACTCATTTCAAATTTCACTTCTTTACCATGCATCCCCACATCTTTCCAGCCGGCTTTTCGGTAAAATCCTTCGGCCCTTGTACCTGGTGCCGTTCCCAGCCAAACGGTTCGCTGTGTTTGCGTAAAGTACCAGTCGAGCATCCTGTCATGCAATGTCTTTCCAATTCCTTGCTTTTCAAATTCGGGATCAATGAACAGCGCCCAAATGTTATGGTCTTTCAGGTCGGCAATGGCAAAACCAACAATTGTTCCGTTTATTTCACATACCCAACCTTTGCCGCGCACATTGATGTAGTTTTCGCAATCACTGTCAGGCACCAATGCCGGGTCGGACAAGGTATTTTCTTTCACTAAATGCCTTACGATTTGTATTTGCTTGATATCGGCCGATTGGGCTTCCCTGAACACAACGGATGCATCATGTTGCCTGCTATTCTGCCTGAGGAACAATACAAAAAAGCTGAGCAATCCACAGATCAGGGCACCCATTCCAAACAAACTGGCCCAGGATGATCCTGATTCGATTCGGTTCATAAAATAAATAAGAAACGAAAAGGGAAAAAAACAAAAGGTGATAAAAGAAGACAGAAATACCCTTAAAAATTTCTCATTTGAATGTTCAATGCTTATCATCAGCTGCGATAAAAGCACAGACACCAGTACAATAACCAGAATGAGTGAGTCTCTTTTATCACCGCTTACTGGAAGGTTGATTGTTATAATAACGAGGATACTTAAAATAACACCGAAGAAAAGACCGGTACATAATATAGATCTGAAAATTGAAAAGCGTTTCATAATAAATAGTATGATTATAACTTACTGCCAACAGCCGCAAACAGCCTGCCTCCTACTTTACTCGTTTTCACAGGTAAATATTCCATCTTAAAATCTTTTGTTTTTTTGCTCAGTGTTTGCCAGATCTTTCTGTCGAGATCGGCCCGCGCAATTTTTTCGACCAGCCAGGTATTAAAATCCCTTTTTTCGGCAAACACATCTACGATCACTATTTTACCGTTCTCATTTAATAAGCCAATTAAGTTATCCAGCACTTTTTCCCAGTCGGGAATAACAGATAAGCCTAATACACAAATGATGCGGTCGAACGTTATTTTTTGGTGAGTTGTTTTTTCAATGAATCCCGGGTTCAGGTCGCGCACGTCGGACTGAAACAGGTTTATATTTTCCCACTTGTATTTTTCAATGCCTGCCTGAGCTTTTTTTAACATTCCTTCCGAAAAATCAGTGCCATATAACACAACATTTGCATTCTTCTTTTTAATATGTTTAAAGTTTGCACCTGTACCGCAGGCAACATCCAAAACAGTTTTTCCATCACGCAGGTCCAGAAACTCAGTTGCTTTTCTACGGCTTTCTGCATAGAGCTTCTCTAAAGATCTGTCATAAAAGTTTGAAAAAAAATCGTACCATTTCATCGTTCAAAAACTTACTGTTGTTATACCTTATATAAAAAAACCTCCGCTATTGGCGAAGGTTTTATAATTAAATGAGCTCATACAAAAATTAAATCGCGTCAAAATCGATCACAACTTTTTCGGTGAGCGGATGTGCCTGGCAGGTTAATACATAACCGTCTTCCACTTCTGCATCCGTTAATGCAAAGTTGGCATCCATTTTTACTTTACCTTCCAATACCTTGGCACGGCAGGTACAGCACACGGCACCTTTGCAGCTGAATGGAGCATCAACGCCGGCATCAATAGCCGCATCCAAAATGCTTAAGCCTTCCGTTTTTAAGTTCATCTGTGTTTCAATACCGTACTGGATCACTGTTACCGAACTGTTTACCGAACCGCCAACAACAGCTCCGGTATTCTCGGCTTTTGCAACCGCATCGGCTACCGCGCTAAAATACTCAATGTGAATTTTTTCTTTGGACACCGTCATTCCTTCCAGCGCCTGTTTAATGTTTTCCATCATCGGGCCGGGACCACAAATAAAATATTCATCCGCATTGGAAACGTTGTAAGCAGTGGCAATCTCCTTCACACGGTCAACCGTTAATAAGCCTTTTTGAAGCTCAGCAACCTGTGTTTTTGGTGCATCATATACATTCACTACTTTCAAACGATCGGCATGATCGTTTGCTATTTTAGCGATTTCGGCGGCAAAAATGGTCGCTTCCTCATCCCTGTTGGCATATACCAATGTAATGTTGCTTTGTTTTTCGATGTATAATACGCTTTTCAAAATGCTCATCATAGGCGTGATACCGCTTCCGCCGGCAAACAACACATAATGCTTTTTGTTATTGCCCGATAATACCGAATGGAAATTTCCCATAGGGGTCATTACTTCAACCGTATCACCCACTTTCCAATTACGGTTCATTAAGCTAGAGGCGCGGCCGTCTTTTACCTCTTTCACCGCTACCCGCAATTCTTTTTCGCTGTAAGGGCTGGTGCAAATACTGTATGAACGGCGCAGCTCTTCGCCATTCACATTTAATTTAATAGTTATATACTGGCCTTGTTTGAATTGAAATTCGTGTTGAACTGCCAAAGGAATATCAAAAGCAATAGAAACCGCATCGGCTGTTTCCCTGCGGATGTCTTTTACTTTTAAGGTATGAAATCGTGCCATTTTTTTTATGTTAAGGTGCAAAAATAGATATAAAAAACAATATTCAAAGGAAGCGGCGAAATGCTTCTGATTTTTTATACAAAAATGGCTGTAAAACGCTTTGAAGAACAGGGCTAAATCACTATATTTGTTAATTGTAAAAACAAAGACAAACTGATGGAACAAACAACGTTTGAAGATGTGTTTGAAGGCAAATTAGCCAAAAACGAAATGGTGGAGCCAAAGGACTGGATGCCGGATAATTACCGCAAACATTTGATTCGCCAGATATCACAGCACGCCCACTCCGAAATTGTGGGAATGTTGCCTGAAGGGAACTGGATTACCCGCGCTCCGAGCCTGCGCTCAAAAGTAGTGTTATTGGCCAAAGTGCAGGATGAGGGCGGACATGGCCTTTATTTATACACCGCTGCCGAAACGCTTGGCATTAGCCGCGATGAATTATTAAATAATTTACATACCGGCAAAGCAAAATATTCTTCTATTTTTAATTACCCAACCCTTACCTGGGCAGATATTGGCGCGGTGGGCTGGCTGGTTGATGGCGCCGCCATTATGAACCAGGTCATGCTGCAACGTACCTCATACGGGCCATATGCCCGCGCCATGGTGCGCATTTGCAAAGAAGAAAGCTTTCACCAGCGCCAGGGTTTTGAGATTATGACTCATTTGGCATTTGGTACTGCCGATCAAAAAGCGATGGCACAGGATGCCCTGAACCGCTGGTGGTATCCAACCATGATGATGTTTGGCCCGCCTGATGCAGAATCGCCGAACAGCGAAAATGCCATTAAATGGCGTATTAAACGCGAAACAAACGACCAGCTTCGCCAGAAATTTGTGAACCAATCGGTTCCGCAGGTTGAATACCTTGGCTTAACCGTTCCTGACCCGAACCTGAAATGGAATGAAGAGAAAAAAGGTTATGATTACAGCGAACCAAACTGGGTGGAATTTAAGAACGTGATTAGTGGAAACGGCCCTTGTAACAAAGAGCGTTTGGCAGCACGTAACAAAGCACACAAAGACGGAGAATGGGTAAGGGCAGCCGCACAGGCTTATGCCAGAAAACGTTCGGAAGTATACGAAGCAGTTTAGACGTTTGAGGTTTCTTGTTCAACAACCTGAAACCAGAAACATGAAACCAGAAATACTAAAATATTAAACACTAAAATAATAAGCAGGATTAAAAAATGAGCGATAATCAAGGCCCGGTTTGGGAAATATTTTTACAAAAAAAAGCAGGTCAGCCTTTTGTGCACTGCGGAAGTTTACACGCCTTTGATAAGGAAATGGCTTTGCAAAATGCAAGAGATCTTTATACCCGCCGTGGCGAAGGCGTTTCTATCTGGGCGGTTCCATCCAACGCTATCGTAGCCAGCAGTCCCGAAGATATAGGACCGTTCTTTGAACCATCAAACGATAAAGTGTACCGCCATCCTACGTTTTACCAGATTCCGGATGCTATAGGACATATGTAGCATTTTAATTTTCTAAACCTTCAATTTTTCAATGACCTTACAAGAAGCATTATTTAATTATACACTCCGCCTGGGAGATACCAATTTAATTTTAGGACAACGCTTAAGCGAGTGGACAGGACACGGACCTTTTTTGGAAGAGGACCTTGCACTGACCAATATTGCCTTGGATATTACAGGGGCCGCCAAATCCTTACTGGAATATGCCGCACAGGTTGAAGGTAAAGGAAGATCGGAAGATGACCTTGCTTATTTTCGCAACGACCGCCAGTTTTATAACGCGCAAATTACCGAACAACCCAACGGCGATTATGCTCGTACCATTGTGCGCCAGGCCATGATGGATTGCTTTGATTTTTATTTTTACCAGGAGCTGGCAAAAAGCAAAGATGCAACCTTAGCCGGCATTGCCCAAAAATCAATTAAGGAAGTAACATATCATTTGCGCCATACCTCATCATGGGTTGAACGTTTTGGCGACGGCACTGAAGAAAGCCATATCAAAGCGCAAAACGCCGTGAATGAATTATGGCAATACACAGGCGAATTGTTTGAAATGAATGAGGTGGATGAGATCCTGATAAAAGAAGGCATTGCCGTTGACCTGAATGGCGTAAAAACCAAATGGGAAAAACACATGAATGAGCTTTTGACAAAATCAACCCTCACAAAGCCTGAGAATGTATTCATGCAAACAGGAAGCCGTAAGGGGATTCATACCGAGCACTTAGCTTATATTTTAGCTGAAATGCAGGCGTTGCCAAGGATGTACCCCGATGCAAAATGGTAAGATGAGCTTTAAGGAATCCTGGAAAAAAGTATCCCCTTATTTTGTTGACGTGTGGCAATACATTGTTATTATTGTAATTATGATACTGGCAGCCATCTTCATTTTATAATAGCTTAGCGCCCTCTGCATAAAAACGTTGCCTCTTCGCGGTTAAACAATGAAAACAAAAGAACATATCCTTTCACTTCTTTCAGAAATTCCTGATCCCGAAATTCCGGTCATCAGCATCATTGAACTTGGTGTCATCAGGGATATTCATGTTTTGAGCGAAGACTCCATTGAACTCAAGATCACTCCCACCTACTCCGGCTGCCCGGCTATGAAACAGATTGAAGACGATGTGCGGAAAAAATTGTCCGAAAATGAATTTACTTCCATTCATATCAACACCGTATTCTCTCCACCCTGGACTACCGACTGGATCACCCCCGAAGCAAAAGAGAAATTAAGGAAATATGGCATTGCACCACCCGAACACAGTACGGAAGACAAGAACTGGCTCACCGGTAAACATTCGGTTGTAGCCTGCCCACGATGCAAATCAAAAAACACAAAGCTTATTTCACAGTTTGGCAGCACGGCCTGCAAGGCTTTATACCAATGCCAGGATTGCCTGGAACCCTTTGATTATTTTAAGTGCATTTAACCTTGCCTTTTCAATTAATTTACCGACCAAAGCCTGTTTTTATATTACGAAATTAGTATTATCTTAGCTTAAATTATTTTTTATGATAAGTAATTCTGCTTTCAGCAATGTTGTCAATAATTTTTTGGAACATGTGTTTGTTTTAAACAGCAAGGCAGAAATTGTTTTTCAAACCGAATATAACAATGCCTTGTTAGGCTATACAGACGAAGAAATTCTTGAAAAAGGCTTTGCCTGGCTATTCATTAATCCTGAATTTTTATTAAGCGATACCTTACAAAAGGTATTGAAATATGGCGAGTTTTATGGCACCGAAAATTTTAAGCATAAAACAAAAAGATACATCAACATCGCTTTCCGCATTTTGTGCCATGAGGATGAAGAAACAAAAGAAACACTTTACATTTTTTATTTGAGGGATAATACCCAGCAAAATATTATCCGGAAGGACATCATTAAAAAAAGTCTTACCATTGAGAACCTTTCCAGGTCACGAAAAATAAGAGATGGTGAAATAGAAAAAGCCATTTACGAGATTCTCGAGTCCTCTTCCCGTGCCATGCAGTCGACCCGGGTGAATGCCTGGATCTTTGATGAGCATAAAACAGAGATACAATGTGTTGGGAATTTTGATGCCAGAGTCAATAAATTGGTGCCACAATCGGCTTTGCCACGCATTGCCATGCCTTTTTATTTTAAATTGTTCGAAACCGAAAAAATTATTTTAACCCGCGACGCTTTCAACGAAACCATTACGGCAGAGCTTTACGATTTTTATTTAAAGCCGCACGACATTCAATCGCTCATGGATATTCCGGTGCGCATTGAAGGGGAAATGATTGGGGTGATTTGTTTTGAGAATGTGGGTGCCCCAAGGGAATGGACCCTGCAGGAACAAAAATACGGTTTGGTTGCCGCTCAAATGCTGTCGCTCACCATTGAATCCTATAACAAGCGCAAAGCCATGCAGGCGCTTGAAGTAGCGTTGAATGAGCAAACTGTTTTATTGCAGGAAGTGAACCACCGCGTAAAAAATAATTTAAGCATTGTAGCAAGCCTCTTAAACCTGCAGTCGCAAAAATCAAACGACGATTACCATAAGCAATTATTTATGGAATGCCGTAACCGTATCGATTCTATTGCCGCCGTACATGAGCTCATTTACAAAGCCAAATCCTATTCGCAGTTAAACTTTAAGGAATACCTCAACCAACTCATCGACCACATTTCCGCCTCTTATAAATCGAGCGAACACATTAAAATTACCAAAGGCATTACCGATGTGCACATTAACATTGCCGCGGCTATTCCTTTGGGCTTAATTGTAAATGAGTTGATTACCAACGCGTATAAACATGCCTTTACCAATAAAAAAGAAGGCCTCATAGAAATTTCACTGCTTGAGAACAACAACCAGGTATTCCTTACCATTAAGGATAACGGCAACGGCTTTGATAAAAATGTAATTCCTAAAAACTCCATCGGTATGGACATACTGGGTGGCCTCATTGAACAGATTGACGGAACTTACAGCTTAAACAGCGATGCCAAAGGAACGGTATTTAAAATTTCGTTTTCCAAAAAATAAATCCCATTTTTAGGTTTTAATAATTTTTAAAACACATAGACACATAGTTTATTTATTAAAATAAAATTGGTCTATACTAAATAAAATACGATGAGCTTCATTCTTTCCGAAATCCAGGACAAGGTAATGGTCATTACCTTAAACCGTGCCGATAAATTCAACAGTTTTAACCGCGACATGGCTTTGCAGTTGCACGCCGCTTTAGATAAAGCCGAAGCCGATCCGGCAGTAAGGGCCATTTTATTGACAGGAACAGGTAAAGCCTTTTGCGCGGGTCAGGACCTGGCAGAAGCCATTGATCCTAACGGCCCGGGCATTTCGAGAATAGTGGACGAGCATTATAACCCTATTATTTTACGCCTGCGCAAAATAGAAAAACCAATTATCGCCGCGGTAAATGGGGTAGCTGCAGGTGCAGGAGCAAACATTGCTTTGGCTTGCGATATTGTTACCGCAACAGCATCCGCCTCTTTCATTCAGGCATTCAGTAAAATTGGTTTGATCCCCGACAGTGGCGGTACGTTCTTCCTTCCGCGCCTGGTTGGCTTTCAGCAGGCAGCGGCCCTCATGATGACCGGCGATAAAGTAACCGCTGCCGAAGCCCAACAAATGGGCATGATCTACAAAGTGTTTACCGACGAGACCTTTATGGCTGATGCTATGAAACTTGCTACTAACCTGGCTAACATGCCAACAAAGGCAATGGGTTTAACCAAGCGTTTGCTTAACGAAAGTATGTTCAACACTTACGACAAGCAATTGCAGGCCGAAGGCCGTGAACAGGTGGTTGCCGCCAATAGCTACGATTACAACGAAGGTGTGAAAGCCTTTTTAGAGAAACGCAAGCCTGAGTTTAAAGGCGAGTAGTACCCTTCTACCAGTACCGGCTATATTTGTCCTGTTTATTGTAAAGTTTATTTTCCTCAGCCACTGTTGGTATTATCACCAACAGCGATCCTTCTCAACTAAATGTTGAGAAGAATGAATAAAACATTTACCAGCACACTTAAGTAAAACAGAGCGAGGCATAATTTTGCGCTTGCCTGTGCAATAAAAACCGCGTTGCTTGCCATGGCCAGTGCCGCTGTGCTGCATAGGAAAAGAATGTGGGCATCGTTTTGTAAAATATACATGGCGGCAATGGAGGCAATGCAGCTTTGTATAATAATGTACATGGCCATCATGCCAAAACGTGTTTCTTCAAATTTACTGGCCTGCCTTGTAAACCATTTGTTAAACGTGTTAGTAAAAGCAACTGATTGTCTTTTTTCGAATTTCCTTATACCGGTGTTTAAATTTACTGTGTTCATGATTTCTGTTTTTTGATTGTTTATAATTAAGTATATTAAGACCTTTTTATCCTTTATTATTTCAAATTTTTTTAGACCTTCAAAAATGTTAACCCGTCTTTTAAACCCATGGATAGTTCTGAAAGGTTTGTGTTTTCCAACATGGAGATAATATTGCTCCTGATGGATTTAAACTGGTTGTGAACCGGGCACGGATTTTTTTCGGAACATTCTTTTAAGCCCAGGCCACAGCCTTTGTAAATGGAATCGCCATCAATAGCCAAAACAATGTGGCTCAGCTTTACCTTACTGATCCGTTTTTTCTCAATTTCAAAACCGCCACTTGGCCCTTTTACCGAATTGATGATGTTATTCCTCGAAAGTTGTTGCAGGATTTTAGCCGTAAAGGCTTCCGGCGAGCTTATTTCTTTGGCAATGTCTTTTAAACTTACCCGCTTGTCGTGCTGCGATTGGTTGGCAATGTAAATGCTGGCCCTGATCCCATATTCGCACGCTTTTGAAAACATAGTTGTTCTTTTACGGAACAAATGTACACTTAATTTTTAATTCGGACAAATTTATCCTTTATTAATTTGAAGGGTGATTGATTCCGATAAATCGGGACTCGAAACCACCTAAATCATACAAAAATAATAATGGCATTTACCACTATGCTAAGGTAAAACAGGATAAGGCACCATTTCATACTCCCCTGCACAATAAATACCGAATTGCTGGCAATGGTGAGTGCCGTGGCAACAGCCATTAAAAACATACCCCGGGTGTTTTGCAGTATTTTCATGACGGCAATAGCGCCTACACAGCTTTGTATGGCATTGTACATGGCAAGTATGCCAAAACGGCCATTCTCGAGCTTTACAGCGCGCTTATCAAGCCATGTATTTAAGAGTCGAAATAAGTTCATGATCCCTGCATTACCTTAAAACTACGTGCCGGAAAACAGCGCGGTGTTTTAACATTATTAAACGCTTTATTGTTTACAATTATCCTGTATCCCGCTTAGCAATAGCCGTTATAAGCTTAATTTTATGGCTATGAAGTATTACACATTCTTATTAATCTCATTTATCTGTTTAAGTTTTTCTGCTTTAGCGCAACCTAAAAAAGAATATTATGACAACGAACAAACCAAATTAAAATCGGAAAGTAACATTGTAAAAGGCATGCCTCACGGACGCCATGTGGAATATTACAAGAACGGCAACATTTCGCGAAAAGGCTCATTTTATAATGGAAAAGAAGATAGCACCTGGTATTTTTATTATGAGAATAAGGTCCTGAAAGCCTCCGAAAGCTATTTCAGAGGGAAAAAGGATGGCCATAACCGCTACTATTTTAAAACGGGAGAGCTGGCGCAGGAAACCGTATTTAAAAATAACCTGGCCGATAGCACCTGGACTTCCTATTATGAAAATAAAGCGGTAAAAAGCCGCGAAAGCTTTGTCAATGGCAAAAAGCAGGGCAGCTGGGAGTATTATTTTGAGAATGGCCAGCCTGAAAGCATTGGTAAATTTGAGAACGACCTTAAGGAAGGCGAAGTAAAAACCTTCTATAAAAGTGGGAAACCGGCAGCCATTTTAAATTTTTGCAAAGGCAAACCCTGTGGTGTAAATATCGAATACTATGAGAATGGCGTGGTGAAATATGAAAAAGAATATAAGGTCTTTCATCAAAAAACAGACGGTGTTGTTGTAAGGGATTCTTCGCTTCAATACTTACTAACGATGAACGATGAAAGGGGAAAACCCGTTATAGCCAATGGCAATGGAACATTAACGGCCCAATACGATAATGGTATTATAAGAGCGCAGGGTGCTTACAAGGATGGCTTAATGGATGGCCTATGGCGTTACTTCCATTCAAACGGGGAACTGGACTATGAAGCGGTTTATGAAAAAGGCACTTTAAATGGTTACTATTCATCCTACTACAAAAACCATAAAGTAAAAAGCGAAGGGCCTTTTGTAAGCGGCAGGAAAAACGGGATGTGGAAATTTTATACCGAAAAAGGCGAAAAAGAAATGGAAGGCACTTTAAAGGACGGCCTGCGAAACGATAAATGGACTTACTACTACAGTAACGGAAAAAAGGAATCGGAAGGGTATTTTTTGGACGATAAGCAAACCGGAACCTGGGAATATTTTTACCCTACTACCGAAAAATGGAAACTGGGCAATTTTGAAAACGATCTGAAAACCGGCAATTGGACAACCTGGTACGAGAACGGTAAAAAGCTGCAGGAAGGACCTTACGTGAGCGGTAAAGAGAACGGCCAATGGCAAAGCTGGTATAACGATGGGCAACTGAAGGACCAGGGAGGCTTTAAGGATGGGACCCTGAACGGTTTATGGGAAGGCTGGTATAATAACGGCAAGCAAAACTATAAAGGCGAATACAATGAGAAAGGAAAAAAACAGGGTTACTGGGAATACTGGTACGAAACAGGACAACCAAGAGAAAAAGGCTCTTATGTAAGTGGCATTAAGCACGGCCGCTGGACAGCCTATTTTGAGAAAGGGAATTTTATTGACAGCGACGGCTATTACAGCAAAGGTAAGCAAACAGGTACCTGGTTGTATTATTACGAAACAGGTGGCCTTATGAAAGAACAGCACTTTAAGGACGGACATTTGTCAGGTAAATCAACTTCCTATTATATCAATAACAAGGTGCAGTCGGTAAACAGTTATAAGATTATGAACGACAAACGAAAAGGAAAAAAACAAAGCGTTGCCAACGGCGATTGGATCTTTTATGATAAAACCGGGAAAGAGATCAGCCGGATTACCTATAAAAATGGTGTTAAAAAATAATATCAAAAAATTGATTTTTATACCGAATAAGGGTATATTTACCAAACCCTATGACCAGACATTTGACATACATTAAAACATCATTTTTAATTTTAACAGTTAGCGTTTTAGTTTCTGCCTGTGGGAATAAAGCAGAAGAAACTGATGACATCGTAGCGGATAATACGGAGGACATAGCGCTCGACTCGCAAAAGATCTCGGCACAAAACGTATTCAATGCCATTCCCGGAAGAACAGAGATCATTAATTTAACACAACAGGCACAGGCCGAATACAACGCGCAGGTATTGAATAACCCTGACGACGTTAATAAATATTCGTTAGAAAGCAGCAAAGCCCTGAACCTTGGGGTGTATGGCTCCGATTTAAACGTAACAGGCGTTTTTGAACAAACGCAGGAATCCATGCTCTTTTTAAAATGCGTGAACATGCTCGCCAAAAGCCTTGGCGTAAGCAACGCCTTTGATGAAAAAATGGTTGACCGCATGGAAGCCAATAAAGAGAACAGGGATTCGACACTCGATATTATTTCACAATCATTCAGAAACGCCGACAGCTATTTAAAAGCCAATGGCCGCCCAGGCACCTCTTCGTTAATTGTTGCCGGCGCCTGGATTGAAGGTATTTATACAGCCTGCAATACCGCTAAGGAAACAAAAAGCGAAGCTGTGGTAAAAGAGATCTTCGCGCAAAAAGAATCTTTAAGATACCTGGTTGAGTTACTGGAAGCGTCTAAGATCTCCGAAGATTCGAAATACATTATTGCCGACCTGAGCGATTTGAAAAAAACACTGGATGCCAAAACAGACAAAGTGTTTACAATTGATGCCCTGAAAGAAGTGGATTCAAAAGCCACCGCTTTAAGAACAAAGGTTATTTCATCCAAATAATTTATGCCAGTTATTTTACCTGTAAACGGAGTTGAGCCCAAATTGGGAAACAATTGTTTTATTGCGCCAAACGCAACCCTGGTGGGTGATATTGTAGCCGGCGACGACTGCAGTTTTTGGTTCAATGCTGTAGTACGGGGCGATGTCAATTCTATTCGCATTGGCAATAAGGTAAACATACAGGATGGCGCCGTCATTCACTGCACTTACCAAAAAACAACCGTTAGCCTGGGCAACAACGTATCAATTGGCCACAATGCCATTGTACATGGCTGCACCGTGCACGACAATGTACTAATAGGCATGGGCGCCATTGTGATGGATAACTGCGAAATAGGCAGTAATACCATTATAGCGGCCGGTGCTGTTGTAACCGAAGGCACTATTGTACCAAGCGGTTGCATTTATGCCGGTGTACCGGCAAAAAAAGTAAAAGACATCTCACAGGAACTCATCAGCGGCGAAATTGACCGTATTGCCAATAACTACCTCATGTACAGCGGTTGGTTTAAATAAATTGATAAAGATCCTGGAAATTTCGATATACTAAGTCCCTTCAGGACTTAAATGCATTAATTTAAATCAAAAAAAGTCTCGGAGTGAAAAAATTTAGTATAAGCCTAATCTTTCAGTTTACAGGTAGTTTCTCCGGAAGATAGGTCCTTACAGTACTTTTTTGCCTGGCTTTTGTTCATTTCAATCTCACCGGCATCGTATGTCCCCTGGGTGCTGGTGCATTGGCACATACGGTTCTTTTTACAGGAAGCCAGCGTTAAAACAGCCAGAAGGGTAGTTATTCGAATAAAATTCATGATAAAAGCGGTTTTATAACGCTAAAGTACACAAATAAATGTTGAAAAATTTTGTTTTTAACAGATTTGCCCATATATTTGCCGTCCTTAACAAAAAAATTAAAAACTTAAAAATATCAAATGTTAGTAGTAGCAGTAAAAGAAGGTGAAAGCATCGAAAAAGCTTTAAAAAAGTTCAAAAAGAAATTTGAAAAAACAGGTGTTGTAAAACAATTGCGTGTACGTAAAAATTTCGAAAAACCGTCAATAACCAAAAGACAAACTAAAATTAAAGCGGTTTACAAGCAAAAAATGCAATTAGGCGCTGCCGAATAAGCCCTTTCTTTTTACAAAAATTATATATTAACCTAAGTGGGTTACGAGTTTTTTAAAGTAAATTCGTTATTCACTTAGGTTTTTTATGTTGGATACATCCATACAGGATTTTTTTGATTACCTGCAATACGAAAAAAAGTATTCGGCTCACACCCTGGTATCTTATAAAAACGACCTGGAACAATTCTTTTCCTTTATTAATCCCGGCCAAGAACCATTAGCGGCTACCGAGATCAACTACCAGCAAGTAAGGCGCTGGATAGCTGAGCTCCTGAAACATAAAATGGCCGCCCGGAGCGTAAACCGAAAGCTCTCCTCCCTGAAATCATTTTTTAAATTCCTTCAAAAACAACAGGTTATTTCGGTAAATCCCATGTCCAAAATAGCGGGGCCAAAAACCCCCAAACGCTTGCCCGTATTTGTGGATGAGCACCAAATGGAAGCCCTTTTTACTGGCGTTGAATTTGATGAAGGTTTTAAAGGACAAAGGGATAAACTCATCATGGACCTGCTGTATCAAACCGGTATAAGACGCTCGGAGCTCACGCATCTCAAGGAGTCGGATACCGACCTGTTTGGCTCTACAGTAAAGGTTTTAGGAAAACGCAATAAAGAACGCATTATTCCAATTTCTCTTGACTTAAAACGTAACCTTGAGTCCTATTTAAGAGTAAAAAAGGAACTAAACTTGCAGAATCCTATGTTGTTGGTAAGCGAAAAAGGAAATACATTGACCGAACAGGCTGTTTACACGATCGTAAAGAAATACCTTTCGCAAATTACAACCATACAAAAGAAAAGCCCGCATGTTTTACGACACACCTTTGCCACTCATTTGTTAAACAACGGCGCCGATATTAACGCGGTAAAAGACCTTTTGGGCCATGCCAATTTAAGCGCCACCCAGGTATACACACACAATACCATCGAAAAATTAAAAAAATCGTACAAGCAAGCCCACCCTCGTGGCGACTCATAAAAACCACAGAATTATTAACTAAAACAAAAAAGGAGTAATTATGACAACTAACATTCAATCAGTGCATTTTGATGCCGACAAAAAATTAATTGCTTTTGCAAACGATAAAATGAATAAATTAAAAACCTTTCACGACGGGTTGATAAACGGGGAAGTAATTATGAGGCTCGATAAATCGTCGAACAGCGAGAATAAGGTAGCCGAGATAAAGATCCTTGCAAAAGGCCAGGAACTGTTCTCTAAAAAACAATCGGCCTCTTTCGAAGAATCGATCGACCTTGCCTGCGAGGCATTAAAATCACAGATCAAAAAGCACAAGGAAAAATCATCCCCGTCAAACGGTTTAGGGATGAATAATACCGACCTTATGAACTAATAGTTATTTAAATAATTTTTACAGAATGAGTATGAGCGATCATACTCATTTTTTTTGAAAAAAAGTTTGTGTACATTTGAGTGTGCAGGAAAAGGTTAAAATCAACATCATAGGGGCGGGTATTTCGGGATTGTGCGCGGGCAGCTACCTGCAAATGAATGGTTTTGAGACACAGATCTTCGAAAAGCACTCCATACCCGGCGGCCTCTGCACCAGCTGGCAAAATGGCGAATACACCATTGATGGTTCCATACACTGGATCCTGGGTTCCGATAAAAAAAGTCAGAGCGGTTTTTATAAAATGTGGTCCGAATTAATTGACCTCGACACAGTCCCTTTTCATAACCACGACATCAGGCTGCATATTGACCTGAAACATAATGCCGATAAATACGGCTGCAAAACATTTAAGCTCTACACCAACCTCGATAGACTAAGGGACTACATGCTCGACTTGTCCCCCGAAGACAGTAAGGTGATCCATGAAGTGGTACAGGACATTCGCAACCTGCAGCAATTTGAATTACCTCCGGTGATGTACAAGCTCCCGCTGATTCCCTCTATTATCAGGAGCATTAAAATGGCCAAATACCTTAAATTTTTGGCATACGTCAGCAAGCAAAAAAAAATCAGCAACTTTGATATTGCCCGTAAATTTAAAAGCCCTTTTTTAAAGGAAAGTTTCGAACTGCTGTTCGATGGCGAAGAAATAAAAATGATGGTGATTAATTTTCCAATGGCGTTTTTCGACCAACGCTGCGCCGGTTACCCCATTGGCGGCTCGCTGAGCTGGGCACAGCGCATTGCCGATAATTACATTGCCATGGGCGGAAAGATCCATTACAACACGCCTGTAAAAAAAATACTCACCGAAAACAATGAAGCTAAGGGCTTACTGGTACGAAACGATGTGATCCATAAAAGCGACATTGTTCTGTCAACCGCCGATTGGTATAAATCGGTATTTGAATACCTGGATGGGAAATACGTGAACGATACCATTTTAAAATTGCGCGATGGAAAAATTCTTGACCTCTACTACTCTATCCTGCTGGTGTCGTTTGGCTTAAAAAAATCGTATAAGGAATACCCCCACTTCTCACGCTTTCCAACCGAAGTAAAACTCGAATCGCCTTGCGGAAAATCGTGGGACCGTTTGGAAGCGCATTTTTATAATTACGATCCTACATTAGCACCCGAAGGAAAAACCGTGATGGCCTGCAGTTTTTACACCACCAACGGGCAATACTGGATAGACCTGCGCAAGAACGAACGCGTGAAATACCGCCAGGAAAAAAAGAAATTTACCGATGCCCTGATTGAATTACTCAATGTGAAATTCCCGGGCATAAAAGACGATATTGAAGTGGTTGATTTTGCCACACCGGCTACGGTATTGCGCTATACCAACAACTGGCAGGGCAGTGCGCAAGGCTGGCTACCGGGGAAAGACATGGTTGCTTCTTCGCCTGTAAAATTTGAATTGCCGGGCCTGAAAAATTTTTATTATGCCAGCCATTGGGGCCGCGCCGGTGGTGGTATTCCCATCTCGCTTATACAGGCAAGGGATGTAGCAGGCCTTATTTGCAAAAGAAATAAAAAGGAGTTCGATCCGCAAAAAAGGATGAAGAATACGTTTTAATATTCTCTATAGTCATGCTGAACCAAGTTCTGCATGAAGTAGAACTCTAACCCAATTCACTGAAACATTTGATCCCTTTTATAAAATGCAGGTACACTATGTTCTTTTCATACACACCGGTGGTGGCATCCTTAAAGCCCGGCATTTTGCGCATGACTTTTCGTTTTTTAATGGTTTTACCAAGGTTGGCATAAAAATACCCGTGTGCTTTCAGCACCGCCATAAAGTGCGAGCCGCTTCCTTCAAACAAAAACTTAAAAGCCGCTATGCCATCCAGCACCATGCGGTATAAAATTTTGAGCAGCAAAAAAGTGGAAGAAGAATTTTTGGTGAAGGTTACCAGGTTGTTCCTGAAATTCAAATAGGTTTTTTTAGGGCTCAGTTTGTCCAGGGTGCCGCCTCCAACGTGATACACAACTGCTTTTGGTTCAATATACACTTTGTAACCAAGGTTCTTCATGCGCCAGCACACATCAATCTCTTCCATGTGCGCGAAATAATCTTCGTCAAAACCTCCCACTTTCCAAAAAGCATCCGCTTTCACAAACATGCAGGCGCCTGTAGCCCAAAATACTTCCATGGCAGTATCGTACTGTTGCTGGTCTTCCTCCAACGCATTAAAAATCCGGCCACGACAAAAGGGATAACCATACTTATCGATAAAACCACCCGAAGCACCGGCATATTCAAATTTGTTCCGTTCCCTGTAATCAAGAATCTTAGGTTGGCAAGCGGCAATAGTTGCATCGGCGTACATTAAGCGCATCACCGGTTCCAGCCAGTTCTCCGTTACTTCCACATCCGAATTAAGCAACACATAATATTCTGCTTCAATTTGCTTCAGAGCTGTGTTATATCCTTTGGCAAAGCCTTCGTTCGACGGATTGATGATAACGGATACGGAAGGGAACTGCGACCTTAAAAAAGCAACACTATCGTCGGTAGATAAATTATCGGCGACATATATTTTTGCGGATGAGGAATAAGTAATAACAGCAGGTAGAAATTTTTCTAAAAACGATTTGCCATTCCAGTTTAAAATAACAACTGCTACCTTATCCAACTCCATATATTAACGGGGGTTATTATAAAGGTCGTCGAAATTGTTACCGTATGTTTTTACCGGTTTATCGTTGTCAATATCTGTATTCATCTGAGTCCTGCTCACTAAGCGGTATTGCCATTTTTCATCGTACAGCTCCCCTTTTACATCACTGTGAATGAGTTTGTAGCAATCGTCGGCTATATTAAAATTAGCAAACACAAATTTTTTGTTGGTAAAGAACCTTCCGGTAGCTTTATCGTAAATGCGGTAATACTGCCAGATCTCATAAGGGTACGCGTTGGGATCGCTGTTTACCTGTGTTCTCTGGTCGGGTTTACCATACTGCAAATAAACCCTGCCCCTGTCGGTGTAATAACCTTTTTGTTTCCCGCATTTTAGCAGGGCATTGGCCTCCAGTACCGATTTATAATAAGTTATCCAGTTTTTTAAAGGATCGAGGCTGTCGCCCGATTCCGTTTTCCAGTAATCTACCATGTAGCTTCTCATCATGCTGACATCCTTGTTCTTGATCTGTGTTTGCTGCCATTCTCTTTCCTTTGTGGTTGAGCGCGGCCAAAGGCATTCAATGAACTGTTTTAAACTATCCTTGCTTTGATATAGGTTAAAAAAATCTTCTATCGTTCTTACATTCACCGTAATGGTTTCATCCAGGTTTTCTTTAGCGTCGCTCTGGCGTTGGAAGAACCATTTTTTCTGGGACTGCACCTTGTTCAGTGAATCCCTTATTTCGATCACCAGGTTATAATTTCCCGAAGGTAATTTGCTGATATCCAGCTGTCCTAATAAGGCGTTGGCAGGACGGGAGCTTTGTTTTTGAAAACCCGACAAACCATGCTGCTTTAAAAGGTTCTCATTATTCTCAATATAATAGGAATACACAAATTTTGAGTTCTTACCAAGCACCGTATCCGTATTATAGGCCTCCATGTAGAACTTAATGGTATTTTGTTTTTTTGGGAAATAATTGATGGAATATGGGATCAGGTCGTAACCGTTCTTTGATAAGGTGGAAGAAGCCGTTGATTTGCTATACGAATCAAGGATCTCAATATCAGAGTTATAGATCCTTTTTTCGCGTTTAAAAGAGATGTTCAGCTTTTCGGCATGGTTCATTTTTTTATCCGGGAAGGCATTATCGGTAATCACCAGTTCAAGCGTATATTCCCCATTTTCAAGCGAAAAGCGCTGATTATCAATAAAAGAGGGCATGTGAAGCGAATCGGCAGCAACCGGGCTCATTAAATTATAAGCTGAGGCTTTGATCACTTCGGTACCTTTTAGTATTTTCCACGAAATATTAACGCTGGCCTGGTAACCACCGGCTACCGGCAGGTATTTAACGGTATTGCCCGATACGGTTAAATACGTTTCCAGGAAAGGCCTGGAACTAGGCGTACTAAAGACCGCATAGTTGAAATACGCTGTTACATTTGATAATAATGAACCACAGGCAAAAATGAAAAGGGCTGATAATAAGCGTTTCATGATATGAATTTACATGATTATGACAGGGATGTAAATTTCTATAAAGTTAGGCAAAAAAAGTTGAAAATATTCGTTGCAGAATAAAAAAAAGTAGTAATTTCGCCCCCGGAGAAATGGCAGAGTGGTCGATTGCGGCAGTCTTGAAAACTGTTGAACCGCGAGGTTCCGGGGGTTCGAATCCCTCTTTCTCCGCAAGAAGGGACCGATTACTTTGAGTAGTAATCGGTCCTTTTTCATTTTCATCCAATTCCTTTGATATACAGGAACTTTGCTCGAAAATTTCATTTACGCGGTCGGTTCGAAATGAGCTGTTTTTCTTATCATAAGCCAAACCATTCGGAAACATCAATTTTTGGAGCACTTCTTTTTCAAGAACTGGTGCTAACTCCCACAGTGTAGGTACATTACAGCACCAATTTATCGCCCGGTGCAGTTTTTCAGTAAGGTTCGAAATGCCTTTTGGTATAGCTTCCAATTTTTTCATTATTTCCCCCTGTTCAGTCACCAGTTTTGTAGAGAGGCGGTCAAATACTTCCTTGGTCATTTCTTCTTTCAGGTAGTATTTGTCCTGCAACTTTTCGGCGCTTTTTTTCAATTCATCCATTCGCGCATTGAGTTGTTCTGTTAGTTTCAAATTTTCCTTTTGACCAACAGAATACTCCTTTTCTAAGGTTTGGACTATTTTGTCCAGGTGTTCCTTTTTAACAGCATAGCGCGATACTTTTGATTTAAAGGTGCTATGTAAAGCTTTAGCACTTACATTGCATTTACACCCAATCCTGCGGCATTTATAATAGAAAAGTCTTTTTTTCTTTACTTCGTACCCCGTGTAAGGCTCCCCACAGTCGGCACACTTCACAAACACCTTTAGAGGTAGGTTATCATTTTCTTCCTTGTGTGGTATTCCCCTGCGGGTAGACTGTTGGCTAATCTGATGGATTTTTAAGAATGTTTCTATTGAGATCATTGGCTCGTGCTTACCCTGTACCACTTCACCATCTAATAAACCATGCCTGATTAAACCGCAATAAAATGGGTTATTGAAAATCTTAAACAGCTGTTGCTTATACATTGGCAGTCCAATTTCTCCCAGCTTTTTTAAAATCTCTTCATTGTTGTAACCCATTTCTTTCCATACCCATGCTTTCTTTATTTTTCTTCCCACTTCATTTATGACTATCCGCCGTATTCCATCCCCTTTAATGATCTGATACCCTTGGGGTGGATTACTTAACCAAACACCATCCTTATACTTTTTTATCATTCCTGGCTGTGTAACAGCTTGTCGCTGCACATTATCCCACTTTGCAAACAACAACTGCATTTCTTGGAATAGAACTCCATTTGCATTAGTGGTGTCGGTTGGTTCAGTCACTGCAATAATATGTATACCATATTTAATGCGCAGTTCATCTGCCAATGACATAGCATTTCCACCGGTACGGCTAAACCTAGTCATTTTATAAACTAGAATGGTGCTGATCTTTCCTTTGTTGCGCTTGCAAAACTCAATCATGCGCTTGAACTCTTTGCGCTGATCTGTTTTTGCACTCTCATGTGTATCACCAAAAGCTGCAACTATGTTATAACCATGTTTTTCGGCATAGTTGTCGATAGCTTCATTCTGTATTCCTATGGATTCAGTCTTTAGCTGCTTTTCACTTGATACCCTTGTCATTTTTACAGCAAGCTTGGTGTTGACCACCGGAATAATTTTTTTTCGGTATGTACCGAATTTTTCACTTAATACTGTTTCTGGATTCATTAAGCTGCAATTTTAAAGTTACTATCATTTTTATTTAATCTTTCATACTCAGCTTCTGCGGCCACAATAACTTCAACAAGTGTTCTGATTGAGCATTGTGTTTCATCTGCTTCTTCATCTGTTGAGTTTTGTTGCCTACTTTCTGCTTCTAATTGGTTTTCATGTTTTTCTTTTTTTTGTTTCATTTTACTTCACTCTTTACTGTAATAATTTTTTTTGAATTATCAAAATTACTTTGGAGCAGTTGAAGCCATTCCATAAACTATAAGAAGTTGAAGAATGCAAGGAACTTTTAAGTTGTTGCAAAATGTGGAAGTATTAAAGCAAATACCGGATTGATTGAAAATGTGGTGAGGCTTTTTTCTGAACTCGGGGGATATATTGAAATAGACAAAATACTCACCTGGGACTAATTGCCCTAAATGTTACATTAATTGATATAGGAAAGGAAGCAATTGCACCCGTTAATACTGTTATCGGGGACTAATTGGTTCATAAATGGGAAGCGTTGAAGCAGTGTAAACCAATATCAGGATTAATAACAAACACTGTCAACTTTTTTCAGGACGATACAGCTCATACCCGGGAGGTATTGATGCTGTCTAGCCTGTATTATGGATTAGTTGACAAACATTGCGGATTAGTTACCGAACAATGCGGAGCAATTAGGGAGTAATTGAATTTCAATGCGGAACAGTTGAAACAAGGGTTATGGAACCCAAATTTTACGATAACAAAGCCCGTCTGGCTTAATTTCAATAATACGGGCATGGCTTCCCAATGTTGAGGCATTTATAACAAAAACACTGTCCTGTATGCCAATGAACCGGCCATTAATCGGAGATCGTTTAATCCCGGAGCGATAGCTTAAGCTGGTAGGATTAGTTTCGACAATTTTAGTTGTTATAAGTGTATTCAGATCAGTTTCGTACAACCCGTTATCGGCTAATGTATAGAGTTTTGTATTGTCACTGTCAGTATAAAAGTCAGAACACCCTAAGTGATGAATCACTCTCTCGCTTCCATTATTCAAATTTCTTTGAATTACTGAAAACACATTATTTTCAAGTTTAAGATGATATATAAATTCTTTGCAAGGAAATATAGCAGACTGGATATTGTGAAGCGTATCGACAATAACCCCCTCCCGAGTAGCCTTAAAAATCGGATTGGCAACGTTGTTATCATTTACATAATAGATGAAATTTCCATCATCCGTCCAAACAGGGTTTAATGAATTTCCGTTTGTCGTAATTTTCTTTAAACTATCACCATTTGACTTTATCACATAGATATTCCTATCCATTTTTTCATACGTTAGCCAACCTCTTTTGTTTATGCTAATTGTTGTCATTACCTTGTTGTCTAACAACATCTTTTCACCTGTGACTCTATTGTATCGCCATAAACTGCGAATCGTAGATACGTTCTCTGCGGTGAGGTAATAAATTATGTTTATATCCACCGGATCATAGGCGGCCCGCCAAACCGACTTATTCCCAAAGAACGTGGCAAAATCCCATCCCCATACTGGATCAGGCGGCAATGGGCCTCGGTTCACAGTAGTGTCTTCGCAAATGAATTGCTCACCCGGTGGGTTAAGTTGTCCAATGGTTATAGGAGGATCTTTTTTACAAGCGGCCAGCAAAATCAAGGCGCCAAATATCAAGCCTTTGCAGTAGTTTTTCATGTATAAATGTGAAATAAGGCCGGAAGCAAAGCCTCCGGCCTATAGGTTCTATTCGATTACCAATTTTTTAACAAGGGCTTTGTTATCTTCTATGCTTAAAGATACTAAATAAATACCTCTCGACAATCCAGTAATGTTTAAATTCAGGCGGTTGAGGCCGTTTTTAACATTCTGATCCCTGGCATATACTACCTTACCCATCAGATCGGTTATAACGATTTTACCTTCCGCTTCTTTTTTAGAAGAAAAGCCAAGCGTAAAATTTCCGTTCGATGGATTAGGATAAAGGTTAAAATAGCTCACTTCCGGCTCGTTCGCACTTATGCCGACATTAGGGTCACCAATGGTGTACAGTGTAAAAGCACTATTGATGTTATTGGGAGTGTTTGGCACAAAAGTATTAACCATAGCGCCGGTTTGTACATTCTGTTTCAGCTTGTAGACATAGGTCTTGGTCACAGCATTGGTTAAGGTCGCGCTTACAATCTCTACGTTTCTAGGTTCGCTGGCATCAACTGCCGAGTTAATACCGGCTACGTTAATATACCCCGACGAGGGCCCATAGAGCGGCCAAGCATCTATGTAAGTTTCACTGCTATAGTTGTAAGTATATGCTTTTTGTACCTCAATAATATCGGTTTGATAAACGCCCGGAGGTGGCATATTTGAGGCTATAGTGTTCCAGCTGAGATTAACGTTTGAAGCAATGATAGCTGTTTGAGTCGAAACACTGGTGTTGTAGTGCGAGCCGTCAATGTGCCTGATCTTGTATTGTGGTTCTAAACAGGACAGCGCCGAATCGGCGTTTATCAAACCCCACCCCGTATTATGATCATATCCAACAGCCTCACCATAAGTAGCGCTCGTTAAATCTGTTGAAGATCGCTTTATGAGGGCTTCACAATCCTCGTGAGCCAAGTTGTCCCAGGTGGAATAGTTGGCATTGCGGTAGCTCATCATTAAGGCGATTACACCCGATACGTGCGGAGCAGAAGCTGATGTGCCTGAAAAGAAGGTGTAATCGCTAATAGAGGACACCTGCCCCATAATCCACGGCGGATTGGGGCCTTGGTAGTGCGTTGCTGTATAAACATTATCCTTATCTCCCGGAGCCACAAAGTCTACCCCAAGGCTATCCATAGAAGTGAAAAAACTGCTACCGTTAACACCTGCTTTATGATAATGCCCATCGTTTCCGCTGGCCCCTACATTCATAGTGATTTTTGGTTTTAAGGTTGCCGGAACATTAGGGCCGCCAACTGATATTGGATTAGCAGGAGTTTTATTGCCGCGTGAACATACGAACGAAACACTGTTGCCATTAATGTAATTAGCCGCCGCCAGCATTTCAGGGTTATTTGTTTGTGGCGTACCGAAACAGCAATTGATGATATGCAGTCCTTTTCCATTAGTTACATTGGTGCCGGATGCGCCTTCGATCAAAGCCTGTTTGATGTTGGTCCAAGGGAAAAGCTGCGCATCACCTACTTTCATATTGTACAGTTTCACCCCGTTTTGAGTGCTGTTATCGCCGCCAGCAACACCCGTTACACCCAATCCATTGTTTGAATGTGCGCCGATTACACTGGCAACACGGGTTCCGTGCCCTTGGGGATCACCAATGCCGTAACCGCTAGGCCCATAGTCAAAGTCCGCAAAAGTGGTTAAGTCCTCATGGCCCGGGTCCACGCCCGAATCAAATACGCCTGCCTTTACAAAATCAAGCCCTTTCGTTCTGTCCCAGGCTGGCTCACAGTTAATGTGCGCGCCTGTATAGATACTGTTAGGATGCAGACTGGTTTGATCTGCGGCATAATGCGGATCGCCCGGAACCCAATCTATTTCATACAGATCATTAAGTTGACTGTAGGAAACATCGCCGAAAATGGATTGAATAGCGTTAGCCGTTGCCACCTCGTCAAGAGTGTTTGGAATGTCGATCAGCAATGAAGTGTAAAACGGTGGTATCTGAACCTTGTTCCCGAGCCTGCCGTCCGAAATTGAATCGCTTTCTGTTAACATTACCGTCTTACGAGCAATGAAGTTCCGGGCGCTGATAAAGTTCCGTCCGTCTGGGTCAAGTACCTGTGAGATTTTATCGCAGGTGCTGTCGGCCACAAAGGTGTTCAAATTGCCATAGATCAAATTCCTGTCATTGACAGCCGACATTTTCATAGCCGATTTATGAAAGGCAATGATAACATTGTTGGACGTGAACTTTGAATAAGTGACTGTATCGGTCTTTGGCGTATAAACGAAGTTCTTGTAGGTGTAGGTGATTAGCAGGTTGTCGTCTGTTGAGCCATTGTAGCTTCTAGCGGATAAGTAAATATTGTTGCTGGTTACCGCTAAGTCCATAAACTTGTCCTGCAGGTTATAAGAAGCATTAAATACTTTTCTTCCCACTTGCTTACAGGTACTGTCAAGCACCATAACCACAACGTCCTGTGAGGCTCCCGTTCCGATCTGCCCACCGATAAAAATATCGTCATTGGCTGCGATCTTAACCCGCATCCCAACACTTGCGACGTTGTTGCGGCGCTCATAGTAACGGCGGGTAATACCACCGGCCGGGCTGTATTTGAGCACAAAAAGCTCTTCCTGCCCGTTGGCTTTTTTGGATGCACCTGTCACAATAACATTGCCCTGGCTGTCAAGTGCAATGCCAATACCCGCATCATCGTAACCAAAACCATCATAGCTCTGCGACCAGATCGTTACCAGCGAGGTGTCAAGCTTTTGAACCTGCATATCGTAGTTGCTTGTGGTGCCGTTATAAGTAGTACCTACGATGTACATATTTCCCGAAGCATCTGTAACCATGCCGAAAGGCTTGTCGAACCCTGCACCTGTGTATACATCCCGGTGATCTGCAATTTGTGCGCCGCCCGCCGGGCCTGCCATGTAGCGCACCGTTGCAATATCGAAATCCAGCAATGAAGATCCGCTGGCACCTGTGACATATACCGAATGTGCCGAGGCGTCATAACTAATACCAGTTGGCACATCCATCATGTTGCTGTAGTTGTAACGGGATGCCCAAAGCTGGGTGCCGCTGGAAGCGTCAAAGGCAATCGTCGCATAGTCCGTAACACCGGAAAATAGGCCATCGCTGGCACCTGTAACGTAAACAATCCCATTGTTGTCTACGCAAATTGCGGTGCCCACATCGGTTAAGCTGCTTGGCCCGTTGTAGGAACCCGACATAATCTGTGTACCGTTATTGTCATAACCGATCACAAATATATCCAGTCCGTTACCGGCGCTGTTTCGCACACCGCCAGTCACAAAGGTGTTGCCTGAGTTATCCTGACAGCTCGCTACAACAAACGCCTTTTGGTTGGTTGGCGAGCTGTAAGAATTGATCCAGCTTGATACGCCGCTGGACAATTGCTCAGCTATAGTAGCATCGTACTGCGTAGGACTAAGCTTTTTGTTACTGGCAACGGTTACGTTACCGCTGTTGTCGATCACAAGCGGCATGGCATCGACCGTATCTGTAACGCCATTTGTAGTTACCGTAAACTGTTGTATGATCACGGTTCGTTGTTGTTGTGCCTTGCTCATCGAACCGACCAAAAGGAACAGCCCAATGAGGTAGTTTATTTTTCTCATTCGTTAGTTTTTTAAGTTAATAGATTAGTTCTTCTGCGTGTGTTTGAAAGGATAGTCCAGCTTATAAAGAAAGAAGAACGAAGGTTGAGATTAAGCTGGTGTGTACACAAGGGCGGGAAATTTGGGGTTTACTTTTTCCTTGAAAAATAAATCAGTGCGGGGCCATCTAGGTTATTATTCTTTTACACCTCCTTTGTTTACAGGCTGTACGCTGCCACTGCTTATCAGAGCGCACAAAGTTTCTTTATAGGGCTTCATAAGCGTTGAATTGCGCACTGCATCGTTGTCAAATAGTACGTGGACGATCTCTCCGGCAGCCGGTGTTCGAGAGGTCGGTGACGAGCATGTGGTCGAGCGTGCCC